>NZ_CP047644.1:167500-927500 GCF_009906915.1 Bacillus sp. AM1(2019) | reverse complement strand
GTGGGTTCGGGCCTCCATTCAGTGTTACCTGAACTTCACCCTGGACATGGGTAGATCACCTGGTTTCGGGTCTACGACCACGTACTCAATTCGCCCTATTCAGACTCGCTTTCGCTGCGGCTCCGCATCTTCTGCTTAACCTTGCACGGGATCGTAACTCGCCGGTTCATTCTACAAAAGGCACGCCATCACCCGTTAACGGGCTCTGACTACTTGTAGGCACACGGTTTCAGGATCTCTTTCACTCCCCTTCCGGGGTGCTTTTCACCTTTCCCTCACGGTACTGGTTCACTATCGGTCACTAGGGAGTATTTAGCCTTGGGAGATGGTCCTCCCGGATTCCGACGGAATTTCACGTGTTCCGCCGTACTCAGGATCCACTCAGGAGAGAACGAAGTTTTGACTACAGGGCTGTTACCTCCTATGGCGGGCCTTTCCAGACCTCTTCATCTACCTCGTTCCTTTGTAACTCCGTACAGAGTGTCCTACAACCCCAAGAGGCAAGCCTCTTGGTTTGGGCTGGTCCCGTTTCGCTCGCCGCTACTCAGGGAATCGCATTTGCTTTCTCTTCCTCCGGGTACTTAGATGTTTCAGTTCCCCGGGTCTGCCTTCTCATATCCTATGTATTCAGATATGGATACCACTCCATTACGAGTGGTGGGTTTCCCCATTCGGAAATCTCCGGATCAAAGCTTGCTTACAGCTCCCCGAAGCATATCGGTGTTCGTCCCGTCCTTCATCGGCTCCTAGTGCCAAGGCATCCACCGTGCGCCCTTTCTAACTTAACCGTTAAAAAGAATCACTACGTGATATCTTGCATTACTAATTGAATGTGAATTACTTCTGTTATCTAGTTTTCAAAGAACAACATCTCGAAGAATCAAATGATCCTTCAAAACTAAACAAGACAGGGAACGTTCTGTTTATAAGACCCAAGGTCTTATATTCCGTTAAAATCCTTAGAAAGGAGGTGATCCAGCCGCACCTTCCGATACGGCTACCTTGTTACGACTTCACCCCAATCATCTGTCCCACCTTCGGCGGCTGGCTCCTAAAAGGTTACCTCACCGACTTCGGGTGTTACAAACTCTCGTGGTGTGACGGGCGGTGTGTACAAGGCCCGGGAACGTATTCACCGCGGCATGCTGATCCGCGATTACTAGCGATTCCAGCTTCACGCAGTCGAGTTGCAGACTGCGATCCGAACTGAGAACAGATTTGTGGGATTGGCTTAACCTCGCGGTTTCGCTGCCCTTTGTTCTGTCCATTGTAGCACGTGTGTAGCCCAGGTCATAAGGGGCATGATGATTTGACGTCATCCCCACCTTCCTCCGGTTTGTCACCGGCAGTCACCTTAGAGTGCCCAACTGAATGCTGGCAACTAAGATCAAGGGTTGCGCTCGTTGCGGGACTTAACCCAACATCTCACGACACGAGCTGACGACAACCATGCACCACCTGTCACTCTGCCCCCGAAGGGGACGTCCTATCTCTAGGATTGTCAGAGGATGTCAAGACCTGGTAAGGTTCTTCGCGTTGCTTCGAATTAAACCACATGCTCCACCGCTTGTGCGGGCCCCCGTCAATTCCTTTGAGTTTCAGTCTTGCGACCGTACTCCCCAGGCGGAGTGCTTAATGCGTTAGCTGCAGCACTAAGGGGCGGAAACCCCCTAACACTTAGCACTCATCGTTTACGGCGTGGACTACCAGGGTATCTAATCCTGTTCGCTCCCCACGCTTTCGCTCCTCAGCGTCAGTTACAGACCAGAGAGTCGCCTTCGCCACTGGTGTTCCTCCACATCTCTACGCATTTCACCGCTACACGTGGAATTCCACTCTCCTCTTCTGCACTCAAGTTCCCCAGTTTCCAATGACCCTCCCCGGTTGAGCCGGGGGCTTTCACATCAGACTTAAGAAACCGCCTGCGAGCCCTTTACGCCCAATAATTCCGGACAACGCTTGCCACCTACGTATTACCGCGGCTGCTGGCACGTAGTTAGCCGTGGCTTTCTGGTTAGGTACCGTCAAGGTGCCGCCCTATTTGAACGGCACTTGTTCTTCCCTAACAACAGAGCTTTACGATCCGAAAACCTTCATCACTCACGCGGCGTTGCTCCGTCAGACTTTCGTCCATTGCGGAAGATTCCCTACTGCTGCCTCCCGTAGGAGTCTGGGCCGTGTCTCAGTCCCAGTGTGGCCGATCACCCTCTCAGGTCGGCTACGCATCGTTGCCTTGGTGAGCCGTTACCTCACCAACTAGCTAATGCGCCGCGGGTCCATCTGTAAGTGGTAGCCGAAGCCACCTTTTATGTCTGAACCATGCGGTTCAAACAACCATCCGGTATTAGCCCCGGTTTCCCGGAGTTATCCCAGTCTTACAGGCAGGTTACCCACGTGTTACTCACCCGTCCGCCGCTAACATCAGGGAGCAAGCTCCCATCTGTCCGCTCGACTTGCATGTATTAGGCACGCCGCCAGCGTTCGTCCTGAGCCAGGATCAAACTCTCCGATAAAGTGTTTGACTGACTACGCACATCGCTGTGCGATTTATTTAAAACTTTGAATTAACAGGTACGTTTTGTCTTGTTTAGTTTTCAAAGATCATCTCAACCTCATCTCGAGGCGACTTTTTCAGTATAACATTCCAGCAAGTTGCTGTCAAATGTTTTTTTGTTTTTATTTCTCCGCCGCTGTGAGCTTTTTGTTGAAGCGCATCAGCGACGTTTAATAATATACCATGCCTATGATTCAGCGTCAACACTTTTTTTGAAAGAATATCCTCGATGATATACTTCCTGCCCTTTGGTCTCTATTTGAGATACTTCAACAAAGCCTTTTTCCGTCAGGTAATCAAGCATGACACCAAGATCTTGGGTGAAGTGCAGCAGTTCAGGGTGCTGCAGCAATTCTCCAAACTGCCACATTTCTTTTTCTTTCATCACTTGAAAAAGGTGCGCAGAACCGATTTCAGCTTTTGAATGGATGAGAAAATCATTTGCTAAGAATAATAATTCGAGCCTTTTCTCCAAACTTTCGTGACTCTCGACAAGTTCGGAATATAGCTTATATACCTGCGGCTCAATGTGACGGACCTGGTTCCAGACTGTCGTTTCGGGATAAAACCCCCGGTCAATCACTTCTATGCGGGCCAAGTGGTGAAGAGCATGCACTACCGCATAATATGCATCCAGAAAATGATCAGCTTCAAAAAACGCTTTTCCTTCTACAAATCTTCTGATCAGCTTGCCGTATTCCATTCCGATCTTTAATTTCCGCTCGGCGAAAGGAAAAGTGCTGAGCCGGTCATTGAGTTCAGATATATATTCATTGCGGTCAAACAGCACTTTGCCGTTGATGATCCAATCTATGACTCTTCTATTTGTCCCAAGCAGAATCCATTCCTGAAGCAGAGCATCCGTTACAATATGTAAAGAGGCGGTTTTTTGTTCGAATTCATAATGCTTTATAAAAAGAGGTTCATCAGCCTGTTTGACAATGACAAGCATGACCGCATCAAAGTTATCCGTGATGGATGATGCTTTACTCCTTCTCTCAATCATAAGGACGGCCAGCGTATCGGGATGACTTGCTCTTTCTTGGTAAATTGGACGGAGAAGATTGTCCATTACGATTCCTCCAATGCGATTGTTTCACTAGCTATTGTTTCTACATTTCTATGATAAAACATGAAAGTCCTTTTTTCTAAACACATTGCACTATTATAACAAATTTCCTTTCAGGTGCCATATTTATTCTTCCCTTTTCTTACGAAAACATGAAGAATATGCCATCTGTTTTGTGCTATAGTTAAATGAGAGGGGGATGGACATGGCGAAATACTCAAGCAAAATTAATAAGATCAGAACGTTTGCGTTAAGTTTGGTTTTCGTTGGGTTTATCATTATGTACATCGGGCTGTTCTTTAAGCAGTCTGTTTTGCTTGCCAGCTTGTTTATGATTCTCGGCCTGCTGTCGATCGGGCTCAGCACCGCCGTTTATTTTTGGATCGGCATGCTGTCCACAAAAGCGGTCCGGGTGATGTGCCCCGCTTGCGAGAAAGAAACGAAGATTCTGGGCAGAGTGGATATGTGCATGCATTGCAGAGAGCCGCTTACATTGGATAAAGGATTGGAAGGCAAAGCGTTCGATGAGTCTTATAACAGAAAAAACAGTGTAAAATAAACGAAGCTGACCGTATCAAAGCGGTCAGCTTCGTTTAGTGGTTTTCTTTTTTGGAACATTCTTGGCAGACGCCGTAAATCTCCAAACGGTGGTGGCTTACCTTAAACCCCGTGACGTGAGCCGCAAGCTGTTCCACTTCGTCAAGCCCGGGATAATGGAAGTCTACGATTTTTCCGCAGCTTTCACAAATGGCGTGATAATGGTCAGAGGTGACAAAGTCAAATCTGCTGGACGCATCTCCGTACGTCAGTTCCTTTACAAGCCCCGCTTCCCGGAATACACGCAAATTGTTATACACTGTCGCAACACTCATATTAGGGAATTTCCCTTCCAAGGCTTTATATATATCGTCCGCTGTCGGATGTGCCATAGAATCCACGAGATATTCCAGAATGGCATGACGTTGAGGAGTAATCCGGACTCCCGTATCCTTCAACGTGTCTAAGGCTTCTTTTAATTCATGTGCAGCCATCCGTCATGCACCTCTCTTCTAAAAAAGATTCTTACTTTATAATGTTTATAATTAGTGTACATCTTTTTCCGGTCTCCTGTCAAATGTAATCTGAAGAAAACCCCGTGAGTTCAGCATTTGTCCATTAATTAGACGCAATTTGTTCCAATTCGCGAAGCGCCTCGGCAACGTGATCTTTCACTTTTACCTTTCTCCACTCCTTCACAAGACGGCCTTCTTTGTCTAACAAAAAAGTGGATCGCTCGATACCCATATATTCTTTCCCAAAATTCTTCTTCAGCTTCCACACATCAAAAGCTTCCGCCAATTTGTGCTCATCATCAACGAGGAGCTGGAAAGGAAGATCGTGTTTTTGCTTAAATTTTTCATGTTTATCACGGCTGTCAGGGCTTACTCCGATGATAACCGCATCAAGTCCCGCGAAACTTTCGTGCTGATCACGGAAATCACATGCTTCCGTCGTGCATCCGGGTGTCATGTCTTTCGGATAAAAATAGAGAACGACGTACTTCCCTTTAAAATCCGTCAATGCTACTTCTTCCCCGCTGTCATTCACTAATTTCATATCCGGTGCTGTTTGTCCGATTTCAATCGTCATTTCTTATACCTCCGGGTTTTTTATTAAGCGTATCCAATTCACGTTAAGATTACAACCGTTATCCTCCCGCTCTTTTCTGGAAGCATGAACCGTTGTGCTCGCAATGAAGCATGCTACAATAGAACATGATGTAAGGAGATATTAGGAGGGTCATTTTTTGTATACAAAATCAGTTGAACTTCATAAGGAAGCGTTAGAGCATATCGTCGGAGGCGTGAACAGCCCGTCCAGATCCTATAAAGCGGTAGGCGGCGGTTCACCCGTTGCGATGGAAAAAGCGAACGGCGCTTATTTCTGGGATGTAGACGGGAATCAGTATATCGATTATTTAGCGGCTTACGGCCCGATTATTACCGGACATGCCCATCCGCATATTACTGAAGCGATTAAAACAGCGGCTGAAAACGGTGTGCTGTACGGGACGCCGACCAAACATGAGGTCACTTTCGCCAAAATGCTGAAGGAGGCCATTCCTTCACTTGATAAAGTACGATTCGTAAACTCAGGCACTGAAGCGGTAATGACAACGATCCGGGTTGCACGCGCTTATACAGGCCGGACAAAAATCATTAAATTCGCCGGCTGCTATCACGGCCATTCTGATCTTGTACTTGTCGCTGCGGGTTCCGGTCCGTCTACGCTCGGCACTCCTGATTCCGCCGGCGTGCCGAAAAGCATCGCCAATGAGGTGATTACCGTTCCTTTCAATGATATTGAAAGCTACAAAGCCGCGCTGGATAAATGGGGTTCGGAAATTGCAGCGGTTCTCGTCGAGCCGATCGTCGGCAACTTCGGCATCGTTGAACCTGAAGAAGGATTTTTAGAACAGGTAAATGAATTGACCCATAAAGCGGGCGCGCTCGTTATTTATGATGAAGTGATCACGGCGTTCCGTTTTATGTACGGAGGCGCGCAGGATCTTCTTCAAGTGAAGCCTGATTTAACGGCGCTCGGTAAAATTATCGGGGGCGGCTTGCCGATCGGCGCTTACGGAGGCAAAAAAGAGATCATGGAGCAGGTTGCTCCGCTCGGCCCGGCATATCAAGCCGGCACGATGGCCGGAAACCCGGCATCTATCCTATCAGGCATCGCCTGCCTGGAAGTGCTGAAGGAAGAAGGCGTTTATGAGCGGCTTGATGAGCTCGGCGCCAGACTTGAGCAAGGCATTCTCGCCCATGCGGAGACACACGGCATTACCATCACCGTCAACCGTTTAAAAGGCGCGCTCACGGTTTACTTCACTGATGAAAAAATCGTCAATTACGAGCAGGCGGAAAATACGGACGGAGAAGCATTCGCCAAGTTCTTCAAGCTGATGCTTGAGCGCGGCATCAATCTCGCTCCATCGAAGTATGAAGCTTGGTTTATCACAACCGCACATACTGAAGAGGATATCGACGCCACTTTACAAGCCGTTGAAGATGCGTTCAGACATATGAAAAAATAACTGCTGAAACAAGCGGGAGCCCGGGGCTTCCGCTTTTTCTTTTTGTCCGATTTGTGAGATAATGGTTTTTTCAAAAAAAGACCTTGAATAATTGGTATGATCCCTGTATATTACTTTATTGTTTAGCAAATCAGCCGACAGGGAAATGTAAGTGTCAGCCGTTCGTTCGGCACATAATTTATTAGAGAAAGGAATGCACGCACAAACCAATGAAACTTGGTGCCCGCATTTTTAAAACAGGGATTGCGATTACGCTCGCGCTCTACTTAGCATCATGGATCGGACTTCCGTCGCCGATCTTTGCCGGGATTGCAGCTATATTTGCCATACAGCCCTCTATTTACAGGTCTTTTCTTATCATTATTGATCAGGTTCAGGCAAATATCATCGGCGCTGTCATCGCTACGGCATTCGGACTGATTTTCGGACCGAGTCCGATTATGATCGGATTGACCGCAGTGATTGTCATCACGATCATGTTAAAACTGAAAATTGAACACACCATTTCGATTGCGCTCGTGACGGTTATCGCAATTTTAGAAACACCGGGAAACAGCTTCCTGACGTTCGCTCTGATACGAACAAGCACCGTTATTTTAGGCGTGCTGTCTTCTTTTATTGTGAACCTTGTGTTTCTTCCGCCGAAATACGAAACGAAGCTGACTCATCATACGGTTGAATATACCGATGAGATCATGAAATGGATCAGGCTGACGATGCGTCAGTCCACGGAACACTCGATATTGAAAGAGGATATTGAGAAGCTGAAGGAAAAGATGATGAAGCTTGATCATACGTACCTCCTTTATAAAGAGGAGAGAAGCTACTTTAAGAAAACGACGTATGTAAAGTCGCGCAAGCTTGTATTGTTCAGACAGGCGATTATTACGGCGAATCGGGCGCTTGATACGCTGAAAAAGCTGCACCGCTATGAAAACGAGATTTATCATATGCCGGAGGAATTTCAGGAGACGCTGACAGAAGAAATTGATTATCTGCTTCATTGGCATGAAAGGATTCTGATGCGGACGGTCGGCAAGATCAAACCGCATGATGACGATGCTGAAGAAAGCATAAGATATAAACAGCTTTTGACGAAGTCTTTCTTGAAAAATCAGCAGAACTGCGAGGATGAACTGCTTGATTACAATATGCTCAGCATTATGGCTGCGGTTGCGGAATACCGCGAGCAGCTGGAGCATCTCGATACATTAATTACGAGTTTTCAGACATACCACCCGAAAGACAGCGAATTAGAAACAGACGAAGAGTAACCCGGTGCTTCCGTAAAACCGGGTTTTTTTGCGTTCAAAAAAACTTATGCCGCCTTTCGGACGGCATAAGTTTTTTTATCAGTTCAAATTCTGAATCGTAAATAAGTGTCTGTACTGGCCGCCTTGGGCCATTAATTCCTCGTGCGTGCCGGTTTCGACGACGGCGCCGTTTTCCATGACGACAATTTTATCCGCGTGCGTAATCGTGGACAGCCTGTGGGCGACGATAAAAGTCGTCCGGTTTTTCGCAAGCTTTTCCATCGCTTCCTGAATGTAGTGTTCACTTTCAAGATCAAGAGCCGATGTCGCTTCATCCAAGATTAACAGCGGCGGATTTTTTAAGAACACACGCGCGATGGAAATCCGCTGTTTCTGCCCGCCTGACAATTTGACGCCCCGTTCGCCGACTTTGGTTTCATAACCTTCTGGGAAATTCATAATAAATTCATGGGCATTTGCCGCTTTCGCAGCCGCAACCACCTCATCCAGAGACGCTCCCGGTTTACCGATGGCGATATTTTCACGAATCGTCTCACTGAACAGAAACGTATCCTGAAGCACCATTCCGACTTGATTGCGGAGGCTTCTCGCTTCATAATCGCGAATATCTGTGCCGTCAATCAGCAGGCTGCCGCCGGATACATCATAAAAACGCGGTATGAGGCTGACAAGCGTCGATTTACCGCCGCCGCTCATCCCGACGAGCGCGACGGTTTCCCCTTTTGTCACCTTTAAGGAAACGTCCTGCAAAATCGTTTCTTTTCCTTCCTCATAACGGAACGAGACATTTCGGAATTCAACTTCGCCCTTAATGCCGTCAGCTTTTACTGCATTCGGTTTATCAGTCAGTTCATACGGCTCGTCGATAAATTCAAATATGCGGTCCATTGAAGCGATCGACTGGGTCAGCGTCGTCGATGAGTTGATCAATCTTCTGACCGGATTGTACATTCTGTCAATATAGCCGACGAACGCAACCATCGTCCCTACCGTCAGCGGACCGTTTATGACAAAATAACCCGCAAACGCGATAACGAGCAGCGGCGCCAAATCCGTAATGGTATTCACGACTGCAAACGTTTTTGCGTTCCAATTCGTATGACGGATCGCTCTGTCCAGAAAATGTCCGTTTTTTTCATCAAAATTGGCTTGTTCATAATCTTCAATGGCAAAACTTCTGATGACGGGCATCCCCTGAACTCTTTCGTGCAAATGTCCCTGAACTTGGGCGAGTGCCTGAGAACGCTCACGTGTCAGTTTTCGGAGGCGGCCGTAAAAGTATTTCACTGAAATTCCGTATAACGGAAACAAAATGACAGATATCAATGTCAGCTTAACATCGAGTGTAAACATAATGCAGATGACGATCAGCACCGTCATCATATCAAGCCAGATATTCATCAGTCCCGTTATGACAAAGTCTTTTGTCTGTTCGACATCATTTATCACCCGGGAAATGACTTCGCCCGTTCTCGTGTTGGCATAAAACCTCAGGCTCAATTTTTGAATATGATCAAACAATACCCCCCTGATATCATAGAGCACCCGGCTGCCCGTCCATTGCGCGAAGTATTGCCGATAGTACTCTACCGGGGGACGCAGAATTAAAAACAGCACGAACATGATGCCCATTATCGTGAATAGCGATGATGTTTTAGCGCTTGCCGTTCCGCTCCCTTGAATAATGTCATCGACCACGTATTTTAACAGCAGCGGGAGAGCCAGCGGGATGGAGAATTTTATGATGCCGATTAACACTGTGATAAAAATTTGTTTTTTATAAGGTTTTACAAATTGCATATAGCGTCTGATTACGCCCACACTTTATCCCCCTCTCTCTTTAAGGCGTGTGAGCCCATGTGAAAAACCTGTTGACACCCCAACAGGTTTTTTATTGTATTCTTTATTTTGTATAGCGCAGATACCGTTCATACCACATATCAACAAATTCCGGAGCAAACGGTCCTTTCCGCTGATGAATCCAGTGCAGCAGCGTATTCAGATACTCCTTCAGAATGCTGTCGATCTCTTTAGGGTAATTCATTGATTTGCGGTGGTCATCGTATTCATCCTCGTCAAGAATGTTATACGTCATATCCGGAAACACCTTGACATCCAAATCGTAATCAATATATTTGATGGCCTCTCCGTCATAAGCGAACGGCGAGCTGATGTTGCAATAATAGTGTACCCCGTCATCTCTCAGCATTCCGATGACGTTAAACCACTGACGGGCATGAAAGTAGCAGATCGCCGGTTCTCTCGTCACCCACGTCCGTCCGTCGGATTCCGTCACCATTGTCCGGTCGTTGGCTCCGATGATACACAATTCCGTACTTTTTAAAATCGTCGTTTCATTCCAAATTCGATGAAGCAGCCCGTTATGCTTATAGCTGTGAATTTGAATGGTTTCTCCTTCCTTGGGATATCCCATATTTCTCCCCTACTTTCTGTAAAGCCCTGCAGTCAATGCAGCCGCAATTGCTTTCCGACAAGTCTTTTCACTATTATAACGTTACGAATTAAAAAATGAAAATAAAAGAACCACTCCGCTTCCGGAATGGCACATTCATTTCTGCACATAGGAAGACGGCTTTTCCGTGCTGCGATAAGACTGGATGACTTGCTCTGTCTGCCTTTGGAATAACTCCTGTATGCCGGCCAGGTCTTTTCGCTTTGTCGCAATTTCGTCCTGTACATTGTCCAGCTTTGCATCTCTTTCCAGACTGATGAGTTCCGCTTCCACCTGCCGGCAGCGGTCAAGTTCTGACTGCAGCTCGAGAAGCTGATCCATGATTTTCATCTGTTCACTTACAAGCTTTTCAAACTCTGACATCGGGTTCCTCCTTAGGCTTTTAGGTTGATACTCCTTACCATTTCGATTTTACGCCGGAAAACCCTTTGACTCATTCTGTAGAGGAATCACAAGTTTTGTCGTTTTGGCAACAAAAAAAAGCACTTCCATCCGAAGATGAAGTGCTTTTTCGTTTCAGTGATTAGCTGTTTTGTTGTTTGTTTTGTTCAGCAGATTGGTTTTGCTTTCTTACCTGCTGCACATCAGTTTCACTGCCGAATTCAGTGCCGAATTGCCCCTGACCGGAAGCTGATTGCTGGTTTTGTTTTTTCACCTGCTGAACGTCTGTTTTGCTGAATTTTGAGTTTGCCATTGTTATCACCTCCACGCACTTTAGAATGCGCAGCAGATGATAAGGCTATTCATCTTTTTTTAAAACTTATACGAGCAGAGAACGTCCGCCGTCAATAATGATGGTCTGGCCGCGGATCATATCCGCTTTTGAAGAAACTAAAAACTCCACCGTATCGATCATATCTTTAATTTCGACCATTCTGCCGGCCGGCGTATTTTGGCGGGCATCTTCCAGCAGTTCATCTCTGTTAGGGAAATGCTTCAGCGCGTCCGTATCAATCGCTCCGCCTGACACCGCGTTTACGATGATATTATTCGGAGACAGCTCAACCGCCAGATAACGGGTTAACGATTCTAAAGCGGCTTTTGAGACACCGACCGTCGTATAGTTTTCAAGATAGCGGATGCTGCCGAGCGAGCTGATGCTGACGATGTGGCCGCCTCCGTTTTTCTCCATCATCTTTGCTGCTTCCTGGGCGCAGAAAAGCAATGCTTTCGCATTGATATTCATCGTCCAGTCCCAGTGTGTTTCTTCGAGTTCCATGACCGGTCTCAGCACGCCTGAAGCCGCATTATTGACGAACACGTCCAGTCTGCCGAATGTTTCGTCAATCTGGCGGAACATGTCTTTGATTTTTGCCGGCTGGCCGACATTGGCTTTAATGACGAGCGTTTTAACGCCGAGTTTTTCAATTTCTTCGGCGGTTTCTAATGCCGCTTTTTTACTGCGGGCGTAATTGATGACGATGTTGTATCCTTTTTCCGCGAGTCTGATGGCGGCTGCTTTCCCGACGCCGCGGCTGCTTCCCGTGATCAGTGCGCATTTATTTTGTTCCATTTTTCCTCAGCTCCTTGCTGTGTATAGTTCTTTTCATTCAACAAACAATAAAAGCAATATGTGTTGAAAGGGGTCTTTTATATGTATGTCGGACGTGATATGGGCGAATTGGCCATGATGCCCAAAAAAGATTGGAGAGATTCAGAGCTCGCCTATTTCCATCATGCCTTCCAGCAAATTATGCCGTATTTAAACGAAGAAGGCCAGTCCAAATACCGGGAACTGATTCAGGAAATCGAAGCCCGCGGCGGACTGAAACGGAATGAAGCGGATTACGGCCACGGCACTCGCGTCAGCTATGACTGACGCTTTTTACAGGCGGCCGCTTTCTTCCGCCATTTTCCATATCTTTTGATGGGAAACGGGAAATGCGTATTCCTCGAGCTCCTCTTTTGTAACCCGTATGAATTCCGTTGTATCCGACACTTGTTTTACTTTACCGAAAAAGACCGAAATATTCCAGACGAGATGGGTGAAAACATGTTCTACGATGCCTTCCAGCTCCCCGATTTCAGCGGTTGTTCCCATCTCTTTTTCTAAATAGGCTTCAAGCTGCTCTCTTTCGGTTTTGATTCCTTTCTGGGTTTCGGTATTCGGAAACTCCCACAAGTTGGCGAGCAAGCCTTTTGGCGGCCGTTTATGAATATAGACATCGCCTTGATCGTCTGTCAGCACAACGGCTGCCATTGTTTTTATTCCGGGCTTTTTCTTTTTGCTTTTAACGGGCAGCTCCCGCTCTGTCCCTTCCGCAAATGCCGAACAGTGCTTTTGTACGGGGCAAAGCAGGCAGGACGGCGATTTCGGGGTGCAGATGATCGCGCCGAGCTCCATTAAACCCTGATTGAATTCAGATGGTTTTTCATGAGAAATGAAAGCGGATACCGCCTGTTCGAAAATGGTTCTGGTTTTAGGTTTTGCGATATCGTCCCATATGGAAAGAATTCTCGACATGACACGCATCACATTGCCGTCTACGGCGGGAATCGGTTTGTTGTATGCGATGCTGAGCACGGCGCCTTTTGTATAAGGGCCGACGCCTTTCAGTCCGCCAAATTCCTTTTCCTCGGCAGGGACGACTCCCCCGTACCGCTCATGCACTTCTTTTACGGCGCTTTGCAGATTTCTTACACGGGAGTAATAACCTAGCCCTTCCCAGGCTTTGAGCACTTTTTCCTCATCGGCTTCAGCGAGCGCCGAAACGGTCGGAAATTGCTCAACAAACCGCCGGAAATAAGGAATGACGGTTTCTACGCGCGTCTGCTGCAGCATCACCTCTGATACCCACACCCGATACGGGTCCTGATTTTCTCTCCACGGCAGAATTCTCTGTTCTCTTTCGAACCATGTAATTAAGTCCTCGCGAAATTTGTCTATATCTTTTTGTTTCATTTTTTCTTCAAGTGCGTTCATATCTTCTCCTCAGATGTTTCGGGTTCCGCTTTTCTTGACACCGTATTTTGGTGTAAACTTAGGGCACGTTACGATAATATGTTACATTAAATAGTGATAAAGAAAAAGCGGAAACATATGAGAACGGCGGATAAACGCCATGATTGGGCAAACAGAAAATGGGGAATATCTTATAATGCGAAATATGCGGGCGACTGATTTTTAACGCCTGCTAGGAGGTCAACAATGGATACTGGCACTCACGTTGTCATGGGTATCGCGCTTGGCGGAATCGCAACTCTTGATCCTGCCGTCGGCATGCACACCCCCATGTCTCAGGCAGTTATGATCGCCGCTCTTGCCGGCTCTCAGGCACCTGATATTGATACCATATTGAAGCTGAAAAATAATGCCGTTTATATTCGAAATCATAGAGGGTTCACGCACTCCATTCCCGCCGTTTTATTTTGGTCCGTTCTGATTCCGGGTATTTTGTTTATGTTTTATCCGGAAGCGAACTTTTTGCACCTGTGGCTGTGGACGCTTCTCGCTGTCGTTTTGCATGTGTTTGTTGACATTTTTAACGCGTACGGCACGCAGGCCATCCGCCCGTTTTCTAGAAAATGGATCGCTCTCGGTTTAATCAATACCTTTGATCCGTTTATTTTCGTCAGCCATTTGGCCGCGATTGCCGTGTGGTATATCGGAGGTCATCCGGGTGTGACATTTCTGATGCTTTATATCATCCTCGCAGGATATTACGCCGTCCGGTTTTTGATGCAGCTGCGGATAAAGCGAAGGCTGCGCGAAATGATTGAAGAGGAGATTGAAACCATCATTATTTCGCCGACGATGAAATTCAGGCAGTGGCGTATCGCCGTGACGACGGCGCATGCCTTTTATGTCGGCAGAAGCCTTGACGGCCATGTCGTGATATTGGATACATTCAACCGCGTGCCCGTTCCGGAAACCGATGTGATGAAGGCCGCGAAACAGGACGAAAATATTGCAGCCTTTCTTTCCTTTTCCCCCGTTTACAGGTGGGAGGTCGATACCTTTAAAGATCATTATGAGGTGCGCTTTATTGATTTGCGCTACCGGAGCAAAGGCCACTATCCTTTTGTCGCCATCGTCCACCTCAGTCATGATTTAGAGCTTCTCTCTTCTTACACGGGCTGGATTTTCAGCGAGGAAAAATTGCAGAAAAAATTAAAGCTCGGCTCTATTTAAGAGCCGGGCTTTTTTTGTCTTCTCACATATATAGCCGCAAACACGAGGCTGATCACCGATAGAGCGGCCGCGGGTTTAAAAAACGGCGGGTAATACGTTAATTGAATATCGTTTTTTCCTTTTTGTGCTTTAAATCCGATAAAGGAATAATCCGCTTTTTCAATCTGCTCTTTTCTGCCGTTTATCTTCAGCTCCCAGCCTTTTTCATATGGAATCGGAAGCATGATATACGGCGCGCGGGTTTTGTTATCATACGAGATATGAAGCGTATTTCCGCGCCAGCTGAGATCGGCCCGCGGTTCTTTTTCCGCTTTTCGGTATGCGCTTTTCAGCGTATCGTACCGTTCTTCATAAAGCGCCAGTCTGTCAAGCTGATACGATCCTTTCGGCAGACGGATTTGGATGTTTTTTGTTTTCGGCACTCTCACAGTAAGATCGTTGACACCTGTTTTGTAAATGGATTGATTCGATTTTCTCGTTGTCGTGTAATCGTTCACTTTTAATGTAAAGCCCTGGTCCTTCGCTTTATTCTTCAAATAAAAGCTGACGTAATAATCGCCGCCGTCCATCTTAGCGGCTTGCGGCGTAATGATCAGGCCGCCGCCGTCTTCGTTTACCGTCAGGATGCCGTTATGATAATCGCCCTGTTCGGCCGCTACCTCTGCATGGCAGATCATATTTTTCGCCTCAGGCGCTTTTTTCGTGTTGGTTGTGCTTGATTCCATGACGATCCCGTCAAGCATTGCCCGCTCCCTGGCAAGGGCGGGCGCTTTTTTCAGGCCGCCCTCGTTATATACGCGATCGGCTGTCCGTACGAACGGAAGCATATATTGATTTTGATAAACCGCATAATGGGATGATTCCATGATTTTTTTGAACCCGTACGGCACGCCGACCTCGTTTGTTTTTTCCGTCATATAATATTTTCCGTAAAGCAGGCTGTATAAATTAGCCCTGTTTCCTAATGTCGCATAGCGGCTGACGCTTTCTCTGCCCATGTCAATCTGGAGGTCGTTCCAGTAAAAGGACAGCAGATTGCGGTTCAGTATGCTTGAGTATACGCTGAATCCGTTGAACCCGTATATGATCGGGGTGTTATTGAAAACACCGTTCATCCAATCTAAACGGGCAAACGGATCAGGGTCTTTTTCTTTCAGACGCTGAATGAGCTCTGATTGTTCTTTGCCTTTATAGTGAGCACCCGTCATAAATGTATGCGATACCGTATAAATCTTCCCGCCTTCTGATAAAGCATATTTTTCATATGTATTAGCCGTAAGCACAGCCGTAAGCAAAATGACGGCATAGACGGCGGGCACCGCGCCTTTCAGTCTTGTCTTTGCTGCAAAGAAAGCGGCTATGCTCAGCACCAGAAGAAGGATGACGGGCAGGTTGGCGCGATCAGAAATATCCAGACTGTACCGCCTCACCTGGCTCCAATAGAGCAGAACGACGAGTACGGCGGACATCAGCATACTCTTCATGCTGATGTCTGAAAGCTTAGAAAGCCCGGCTGAAACCGTTCCGGCAATCGTGAAGCACAGGACGTATTCAAACCTGTTCTGCGGAGCTGAAAAACCGTTAAAGGCACTTGCCGCGAACGGACTGAAGTGAAACAGAATATACAGCAGACTGATTCCCGCAAACAGCCGGAACAAGCGGTTTTTGTATAAAGTAAATGTAAATAGAAAAAGCAAAAAAGCCGCCGGCAGGATGATTATCCGGCTAGAAAATAAAATGTTGTCGGAAACATCAAGCCATGCAATATGCTCTGAATACGGCGGCCGCAGATTATGAAGGTATCCGTATACGACAGGAATAAAGGAAACTGCGCTTATGCCGAACCCGAGAAGGCCCGACAGAATAAATATCCGGCATTGAGTGAGCCTTTTCGCCTCATTGCCTTCAAGGGGGATCACCCACCTGAATAAGATATAAACGCCGATGAAAATCAGATTAATATACGCAAAATAAAAGTTGTTGATCAATGTCAGCGCACAGGCGAAGATAAACCACGCCGGCTTTTTTTCCCGGATGATTTTTTCCGCGCCCAACACAAGCAACGGCAGCCACACCATACTGTCAGTGAAAAAGTCCCAATATACCTCATGCCGGAAGTAGATAATCGAGACCCCGTACAACACGGCGCCGGTAAAAGCAGGCACCGTCCGTTTGACGAAATAACGGAACACACACGCCGCCGTGAATATGATCAAACTCTGCTTGGCGATGCTGATAAAAACGGAGGCCTGCGCCCAAAACAGCGCATCAGCCTCACCCGTCAGCTGAATAAGCTGCAAAAAGCGGACAGCGGCGGAGATAAACAGGAATAGAAAAGAAGTAGAGAAATAATAGCCGAGCTGACTGTACACGCCCCCGCCCAGTCCGAACGAATAGCTGTAAAACAGCCTGCCGTTCATATATTGATCAAACAGCAGCTTTTTGAAGACCGCCATTTGGGCGATCCCGTCTCCAGACCCCGTCATATAGCGGCCTTGCGACCACTCTTTTAAGAAAAAAATATGAGCGGCTGCCGCAGCCAGCACACAGGCTGCCGGCAAGATCCATTTATTTTTTTTCATACAACGTCCCCAGACCCTGCGCACAGCGGCGGCTGTTTAATGGTTCCACTTGCGCTTTTTTGTATAATTCGTTTCATTTTGTTCTCCGTACGTTATATTCGCTTCTTTAATTAAATAGTGCGGCCGTTTTTTTGTTTCATAGTAAATCCGGCCGATGTATTCTCCGATGATGCCGAGACTCAAAAGCTGGATGCCCCCTAAAAACAGCACGGCGGAAATAATGGTGAAGTATCCGGGTACGGACACGCCGTGTGTCAGAATATGAACAAAGGTCGTTACAATATAAACCATCGACAGAAGCAATATCAGAATACCGGTGAAAAAGCATACCCTAAGGGGCTTGTTGTTGAAGGAGACGACACCGTCCATTCCGTAGTTGAACAGATTGCTGAATGACCATTTGGACGTGCCGTTCTTCCTTTCGACATTTTCATAAAATACGATTTTCTGGTCAAACCCGATCCAGCAGAACAGCCCTTTCGAGAAACGGTTTCCTTCACTCAGCTTCAAAAGGGCATCAACGGCCTGCCGGCTCAGCAGGCGGAAATCTCCGACCCCGTCACGCAGGTCCACTTCGACGGCTTTGTTGATAAATTTATAATACAGGGAAGAAAGCACGGAACGCACGGGGCTGTCCCCTTTTCGGTTGCGCTGCGCGATGACTTGGTCATACCCTTCTTCATAACCTTGAATGAAGTCTTTCAGCAGATGGGTCGGATGCTGCAGATCGGCGTCCATCACGATTACCGCTTCGCCCTGCACGTGTTCAAATCCTGCCAAAATGGCCGCTTCTTTCCCGAAGTTGCGGGAAAAAGATATGTATTTGACGCGATGGTTTCTGGCGGCCAGTTCTTTAATCTGCTGAAGGGTGTCATCCGCGCTTCCGTCATTGATGTAGAAAATTTCATAGTCATAATGAATCGTCTGAAACTCTTTTTTTAAAGATTCATGAATGAGCTTGACGTTGTTCCCTTCATTGTAAGACGGAATAATAATTGAGATTAACCTTTGTTTCATGAAGGCACCTTCTTTGTATTATTCTTTTTTTAGGACGGCCTTAAAGGAATGTCCGCAAAACTTCAGTAAGGCTTTTCCTTTTTTTAATGACGTTTAAACCATTTTTTTGTTACAGGGAAAGAAAATTTTTTCTGCATATGGTTTATATTTTGTCATGTTTTTCGGCAGATATGAGAAAAAAAAGAAAAAGTCTGTACGCGGGACAGACTTTATTGCTGAAGGTATTCATGAATCAAATGGCTGACGATGCGCGGTTTTTCGTGAATGACCCAATGTGAGGCATCATCTATGAAGATTAAGTCGCCGTTTGGAATCATCCGTTTTGTTTCCTTGGCGAGCTTTTTGCTCAGCGCTCGGTCATTGACGCCCCATATTAATCGGTACGGAACGGGCATTTTAAGCGGAACGGCAGGGACTAAACCGCCGGCTCTGATCGCCCGGTACCAGTTCAGCATCGCCGTGAGCGCTCCTTTTCTGCCCCATGCTTCTTTGTAGCTGCCGATATCTTCCCGTGAAAAAAGCGCCGGGCGTTCGGATAAGCCGATCGCGTGATCCAATACGCGGTAATTGTCTTCAGACAATCTCCGTTCCGGCTTTTCCGGAAGCTGAAAGAACGCGATATAAGAGCTTTTCTTCCACTGCGGCGGGTAGAACGGTGTGACCTTCCGCATAACCGCCGGATGCGGGATATTGACCGTGATCAATTTTTCTACGTATTGCGGCCGCGTGGATGCCAAATGCCAGGCCACGGCTCCTCCCCAATCGTGTCCGATGACGACGGCCTTGTCATCTGTAAAATGAGTGATCAGCCCGATAATGTCGTCTCTGAGCGTATCAATGGTATAGTTTTCAATGCCCTCCGGTTTGTCACTGAGATTATAGCCGCGCTGATCAGGCACGACAACATGGTATCCGGCATCCGCCAGCGGTTTGATCTGACTCTTCCAGCCGTACCAGAATTCCGGAAATCCGTGCAGCAGCACCGCCAAAGGACCGTCTTTCGGACCGGCTGAAGCCGTGTGCAGCGTCACTCCGTTTGTTTCGATCATGTGAAACGTAATGTCATTCATCGATTCTCCTCCCCGTTTGTTTCAATCTTCTTTCTGTTAAGACGATGATCAGTACGCTGATCGCAATCAACAATACGGCCTGAACGATCAGGGCGAACGGCTGAGTCAGCCGGATAAGCAGGCTGCCCGCAAATCCAGCTGCCGCCGAAATAAGGCCGAACAAAATCATGAGGAGCGCACTGAATCGATTTCCTTCTCTCCACTGCGACTCATCCGCCATAGAGCGCTTCGTCCGATATCCGTACAGGCTGTTGATCGACTTCGGCGGAAAAAATGTGACTAAAATGCCGGCCGCAGCCATCAGAAGGCCGCCGATCACCATTATCATATCCCTCACTCTCCTTTTCATCTTTTACGAAAGGAAAGGCGGAAAGTTTCAGAAAAAAAGCAGGCTCATTCGCCTGCCTGAATCTTTATTTTTGAGTTAAGTCGGCCGTTTTCACATAACCTGCTTTCCCGCCGTATGTGACGTACGCCCATTTACGGTCACACCCTCCGTCATGGCTGAACCCCCAGCCGAGCACATTGACGGTTTCACCCGCTTTAACGGACCCTTTTTTGCCGGTTTCCAAAGTCGGCGTATAAAAAGCGGTTTGTTTCGCCGTCACCGCCTTCACCGGCTGCTTCATCAGAAAATGCGTGGAAATATAGGCTTTGTGACCTTTGTAGTCAATCTCAGCCCAATCTGCTCCTTGAAGCCGTTTAACCTTTACGGAATCCTCTGAACGAAGCGTGCCGATAATCGACCCTTGTTTATTTGGTTCTTTGCGGACGTTAAGTTCTCCTGCTTTCACGATATATGTATCTGCTGCGGTGTCTATTTTTGTCTGGTGAACTGCTGCGGCATTCGCTGCCGGATCGAAAAAAACGGTGCCTGCGGCTAAAAATAAGCAAAGTCCTGCGGCCGGAATAAATGCGGTTAACCCCTTTTTCATGTTCATTGTGGTTCCTCCCCGCTATTTTATAAGTTATTACACATTTCCACATTCCGCGGGTCGTCAAACATGATTTTCCCATTTCTTTTATAAAAAGAAAAAACCGCCGGAATATATCCGGCGGGCGCACTGCTATGTTAATGCAGGAGGCCCCTGCTTTGATCCAAATAATGAGAAACGTCTTCCCGAACGCTCTGGAACATATGGAGCTTGCTGCCGTATGATTCGATCCATTCCTTGACGACGCGTTCCGTCATTTGCTCTCCTTGATACGGGCGGCCGGCTTTTGCGTAAGTCGCTTCGAAATCTCCCCATAAAAGCTCAACCCAAGTTCGCGCTTGCAAATAGCTGAGCATGTCATTTTTCTCAAGCAGCAAATTCGTCAGTTTGTCGATATATGTATTCATGTCTCTGTCTCCTTTCCTTGGGAAAACCTGCTGCTTTTACGCAGCTTGTCACAGGCATATACTAACTTTACGTCTTCAGTCCAGAAGGCGCAACCTTTTGATATTGGCCGAGGGGGAAAACAAATGGTCCGGAACAAGGCAAAAGGATTTCCTAATCAGAACAATAATAAGTTTGAAGGCGAACCGCGTGCAAAGGATGACTACGCTTCTAAACGGGCGGACGGTTCAATTAATTCGCACCCGCAAGAGCGCATGAGAGCTTCAGGCAGACGATAACACACACCGTAAGAGACCGGGAATGATCCGGTCTCTTTTTTGCGGAGAAAAACATTCTTTTGAGGTCATAACGCTAAATAAATTCCATAATATGTTAAATGTTCAACCGAAAGCCGGTAGACAAAAAAGGAGGGGTTTTATAAAATGAAGACAGTTTCAAAACGATTGCTGAGCCTTACCGCATTCTTACTGTCAGTTTCATTATTTGCTGTTTCAGCAGAAGCAGAGGGCAGTCCGCAGACATCTGTATCAAACAGCGGTGAGGAGTTTGACGCACATCTGAATCAGCCTGTACAAACAACACAGACATCCCCCGCTTATGAAGGAACGGGCCTCACCAAAAGACAGCTTGCACAAAACAGCAAAGCTGACATCAAGTCATTAAAGCCTTCCAGTATTATTGGGACAGACGAACGAATCAGAATTTCTCCTACAACATCATTTCCATATCGCGCGACAGCACAGCTGACCGTTACATACAGCGGCAGCACAAGCACTTACGGATGCACCGGTTTTTTTGTCAATGCCGACACGATCGTTACGGCGGGACATTGCGTGTATGATCAGAAAAACGGCTGGGCATCGAAAATTACGGCAGCTCCCGGCCGCAACGGGTCATCGTACCCGTACGGCTCTTATTCAGGCAAGACATTCTACAGCGTCAAAGGGTGGACAGAAAACGGTGACACAAACTACGACTACGGCGCAATCAAAGTAAACGGGTCGCCCGGGAATACTGTCGGCTGGTACGGCTACCGGACGACCAACAGTTCCAGTCCGGCCGGGCTTTCCTCAACCGTGACAGGGTATCCGTGCGACAAAGTGTCCGGTTCCATGTGGTCGGACAGCAAGCCGATACGTTCTGCCGAGACATATAAACTCACCTACACGACAGATACGTTCGGCTGCCAGAGCGGATCGCCCGTTTACCGCAATTACAGCGACACCGGCCAGACCGCCATTGCCATTCATACAAACGGCGGGTCGTCTTATAATCTGGGAACAAGGGTGACAAACAGTGTATTCGACAACATTCAATATTGGTCAAATCAATAAAGCTTTTGTTTTCTTGCTCGCCGCGGCCGTTTTATGCGGATGCGGCAAAGCGGATGATTCCGCCGACAAAAAAGCACTGCCCGTTACGCTCCATGTTGAGGATGCAGACGGTTCACCGGCGGCCGGTGTGACGGTCACCGTGATGAAAGCGGCGGAGTCAGATCATCAGCCGAATATAGACCGCGGAGAGATAATAGGCAAGACTGATCACCACGGCGATATTGCATGGAAAAGCGGCGCGAAAGGAACCTATGCCGTCGTTTTTGAAAAAGACGGGGTACCGGAAACCCGGAATATTTCCTTAGCTGAGAGTGATAAACATACGGTGATCAGCATTACATTGAAACACTGAAAAAAGCTTGCAGGCGGAATATCCCCTGCAAGCTTTTTGTTATCCTTTATGCACTTGGTATTCATAGACATCTTTCTTCTCAGACAGATGAGCGAACGTGGAAAGCACAAGGCCGAGAGCCGTCATCAGCGCACCGCCGGCAAACAGCCATGAGTAAGATCCCGTTCCCCCGAGAATCAACCCGCCGATCCAGGCGCCGAGCGCGTTTGCCAGGTTAAAGGCGGAAACGCTCACCGCAGCGGCGATTGTCGTGCCGTTTTCAGAGGAAGAAATAACCTTGGTCTGCAAAAGCGGCGGCGTGCCGAACGCACATGCGCCGAATAAAAATGTCGCTGAAACGGCGGCGGCTGGAAAAACGGCGATATAAGGGAAAATCGCCAAGACGCCGATCAAGCCGATCATCACACCGATCATCGTGCGCGTCAGCAGTTTGAGCGGCACTTTGCCCGCGAAAAAATTCCCCGCCACTCCGCCGAGACCGTAGGCAAATAATGCGCCTGTAATGCCGACTGTGCCGAACCCCGCTGAATCTCTTAAAATCGGCTCAATAAACGTGTAAGCGATAAATACGCCTGAGTAGCCGAGAATGGTGATCGCAAAGGAAAAAATCACTTGTTTATGCTTAAAGACACTCCATTCATTCATCAGCATCGGAATCACTTTCGGTTTCCGGTTCGGCACGACCAGCATCAGTCCGATCAGCCCGATCATGCCTAAAACGGAAATAATGAAAAAGACGGCCCGCCAGTTAAGGGCATCCCCTAAATAAGAGCCGAACGGGACACCTAGCATCAGCGCCACGGTTAATCCGCCGTTCATGGAAGCCGCGGCGGCGGAACGTTTTTCAGGCGGCACCATTTCACTCGCAAACACCATGGCGATCGCAAAAAAAGCTCCGTGGATGGATGCGGATAAAATTCTGGAAATCGCCAGCACGGCGAAGTTTGGCGCAAAGACGCTCATCAGGTTGGCAAGGACGAAGATGCCCATCAACCCTAGCAGCACCGGCTTTCTCGGCAGCTTAACCGCGATAATGGTTACGATCGGGCCCGTCAGGCAGACGCTTGCCGCGTACGCCGTAACAAGCATGCCCGCTGAAGATACATGTATATGAAAGTCATCGGCAATCGACGTCAGAATACCCATGACAGCATATTCCGTATACCCGATGGAAAATGTGCAAATCATTAAAACAAAAATCATTAATTTCACAGATGGCTGTTTCATTTTGATATTCAACGCAAATCGCCTCCTTTTTATTTAAAAAACAACGAATTCCATCTTAAAAGATATCAAAAATGAATTCAATCATTTTTTACTGAAAGGTTGAAACGAATGTGCCGAAAAGAAAAAGAGGCCGGAACCGGCCTCTTTTGTTATTTTTTTTCTTTTAAAACGGAAATCGGCAGTGCTTCTTCCCCGTCAGACGGGGAAGATCTGTGTCCCCAGGCGAATACGCCGTTGATGTAATCAATGCGGAAAGTGTCATCAGAACCTTCTATCTGATACACCCCGCCGGGCCGAAAGTCTTCCGGGTTCAGCATGTAAGCTTTGGCCATCGTAATTTTCCGTTCAAGCACGGCCAGTTCATTTACAATGCCCATCTGTTCCGCTTTTCGCGCTTTTTCCGTCAGTCCCGCAATTTCGGTCTGTAGTTCATGAGGCGTCATTTGACTGTATCGTTTGTCCATTTCAGTTTACTCCTCTTCCTGCAAGAATTGATCAATATCGTCAATCGAGAATCCTTTTCTGAATAAGTACTGTTTGACCTTCATTCCGCTTTCATAACTGCCGTCATAGCGGTATTTCCTGATCGCTTTTTCCGCATGAGCCTTCAGAGCTTCCATCTCGGCTTCATCATCATTTTCATACTCCGTCTGCTCCAGAGCGGCATTGATGACGTCGAAAGGGAAACCTTTTCGCTGAAGCTGCATCTGCGCCCGCTGTCTGATCTCTTTTGTGGACAGCTTTTTGTCTTTTTTCAGGATTTTGCCGATATGTTTCAGCGCTTCTTGTATCTGCTCATCAAATGTAAACGCACTGAGCGTCTCCTTGATGGTATCGTCGTCTATTCCTTTCGCTTTCAGCTCGCGGAACAGGACGTCAGGGCCTTTGCCGTTTGTTTTTTTGTGGGTGCTCGCATAGGCTTCGGCAAATTCTTTGTCATTTAAGTAGCGGTAATCGTACAGTTTATGGATGACTTCAGAAATGACCATGTCCGGTGTTTCTTTTTTCTTCAGATGATCCCGGACTTCTTTTTCAGAGCGCATCCGGTATGATAAAAATTCTACGGCGCGGTTAAAGGCTTTTTTCACGTCATCGCCGTGCTGGATTTCAAGAATGTCAAGCTCGTCCAGTTCTTTCCCTTTTTTCAGGTCAAAACGCACAAGCACGTCGGCGTCGACGCTGAATGCATATTTCTCATCAAGAAAGATGTTGAAGCGCTCGGTATTTTTCTTTTGGGTCGATATTTTTGTAATAAACGGCATCCCGGTCTCCTTTCCCGCCCCGATGTTCAGGCGTTTTTCTTTTTGGCAAATGAGGTACAGTATATGTATCAACGTGTAAGGAGAGATGGATATGAATATCGCGATGACAGGCGGCACCGGTTTTCTGGGCCGGCATCTGACAGATGTGTTGACCCGCCGGGGACATCATGTCTATATTTTATCAAGAAAACAGAGAGAAACCGAACAAAAAAATGTGACATATGTTCAATGGCTGGCCGAAAACGCGGCGCCTGAGCGCGAGCTTCCCCCTATTGATGTATGGGTGAACCTCGCCGGCAAATCCATCTTTGACCGCTGGACGGACACAACGAAGGAACAAATCATCTCAAGCAGAATAGAAGCGACGAGAGAAGTCAGACGGATTATGAAGCAGCAGCCGAAAAAACCCCGGGCTTTGATTCAGGCAAGCGCCGTCGGCATTTACGGCACAAGCACAGAAAAAACGTTCACCGAACAGTCAGATACGTCAAATGAAGATTTTCTCAGTCATACGGCTCATATGTGGGAACGTGAAGGCCAGAAAATTGAAGCGCTCGGCATCCGGACGGTATATGCCAGATTCGGGGTGATGCTCGGTGAAAAAGGCGCCCTGCCGCTCATGGTTCTCCCTTATAAACTGTTAGCCGGCGGCACCATCGGCTCTGGACGGCAGTGGCTGTCATGGGTTCATGTCGATGACGCCGCGGAACTTATCGCTTATGCGGCGGAGCATGATGACTTGTCCGGTCCCATGAATGTAACATCGCCGAACCCCGTAGAAATGAAGCAATTTGGAAAGACGATTGCAGGCGTCCTGCACCGCCCCCATTGGATTCCCGTACCGGAACTTTTTCTGGAGAAGGCCTTGGGAGAAATGAGCCTGTTGATCGTAAAAGGCCAGCGCGCCCTGCCTAAGCAGGCGCTGACATCCGGTTTTCAATTTACGTATGAAGAACTTGATTTGGCTTTAAAGGATCTCTTATCTGCATAAAAACGGAAATAAAAGCCAATCCTATTGGTATTCTGTTTTAAAGGAGGGTCTTCTTTTATGGAAAAGAAGCGCGAAAAACATCAACAGGGAGCCAATCTGAAAAAAATGCAGGAAGTCCTTTATTCCGGTGAATTCAAAAAAGCGGAAAGAGCAGCCAAACGGAAATAAACTGAATAAAGTCCGGAACCGGGCAGATACTATGTTTGTTTGATATCACTTTTTTCAGGGGGCGATTGATATGGGCAGAAATCATACTCACAAAAACCGTGATAAAAACAAACAAAAACTTCCTCAAGTTCCGGATGCTTTGAAACGCGAAACAGACGGCACATATGAGGAATATTCAAGCGAGCTTGCTGATTCCGCTGACCGTGAAGCGCAGGCGCGGATGAAAGCCGCTGACAACAGAGCTAAAAGCAAAACCCGCTAATACGAAATCCCCGCCTCTGTGTAGAGACGGGGATTTTTTTACAGTTCGGTAAACAGGCTTTTTGCCGGCGTCCGTTCTTTCGCCTTAGGCTGTTCATCCGGATAGCCCGTTTGAATGATGGCGGCAAAGCGCTCATTGTCAGCAAGGCCGAAGTCTTGGTGCACCTGTTTGTCATACATAATGCGGCCGCTTTTCCAGACCATGCCGATGCCGTTTTCATGCGCGAGAAGCTGAAGGTTTTGAATCATGCCGCTCAGCGCCGCGAAATCATCGTTTCTCGTAAATTCATTTTCATCTTCTTTTAAGACGACCAGCAAAAATCCCGGAACGGCGCTGAGATTTTTTCTCATGTTCCGCTCTTTTTCCTCGTTGAAATCATCTTTTATCTTTTTGAAAAATGAGACGTAGCTGTCCGCAAGCTTTGCTTTTCCCGCTTCGCTTGCTGCGTAGATAAAACGCCATGGCTCCGTCAGTCTGTGGTTCGGTGCGTAAACGGCCGTTTCAAGCATATCTAATATGACTTCAGAAGGTACGGTTTCCGGTTTAAACGACCGGATGGATCTTCTGTTTCTGATTGTATGTGCAAGACTTTCGTTTTGCTGTAATTGTTCGGTTTTCGGCATGCCGATTCACCTTCCTATCCAAATGAAAATGATTATCATTTATAATATAACGGATACGACCGGCTTTTGTAAACCGTTACGGAAGCTGAAAATTGATTGTTTCGGCATACACGGCCGTTCCCGTCATCTTGATGTTCATCTTTTCGTTATCTTCTGTGATCCTGATTTCCACTTTTCCGTCTTTCCCGATTTCCTGGCCTTGTTCAATCGTGAGGCATTCGGCTTCGGAGCCTCCGTATTGCCGCATATAGGCTGCCATGACGCCTGAAGCGGTTCCCGTGACAGGATCTTCGGTCGTTCCGGAGAAAGGGGAAGAAAAATGGCGTCCGTGCAGATCACTTTCCGGATGAACGGTTTCCAGAGAAAACGGATGAACGCTCGCTTTCGGAAGATCGCGCAAAATAGCGGGGAATTGTGCGTTGTCCGGCACCATATTCCGTGATGCTTTAAGTGATCTCAGCGGAACAATCAGTGTCCAGATCCCCGTTGATCCGTAGACAATCGGCAGCTCGCTGTGAAAATCCTCAGCCGTAATCCCGAGCGAGGCGGCAAGCTTTTCTTTGTCGCCCGTAAACGGCAGAAATTGCGGGGGAGCCTGTTCGAGTGTGATGTATACCCGGCCGTTTCGTTCAGCGGCTTTTGCGGGAAGAATGCCGGCTTTTGTTTCAATTTGATATGTCTGATCAGCCTGAAGCCTTCCCTTTTCAATTAATGCGTAAAGAGAGGCGACGGTAGCATGTCCGCATAAATTCATTTCGTGGCCGGGTGTAAAATAGCGGATGCGCAGATCGGCTTCTCCGCTTTTACAGAGAAATGAGGTTTCATTGTACCCTGCCATTTCGGCGATCATCTGCATCTCTTCATCTGAATAATCATCTCCGTTAAAGACGATTCCCGCGGGATTTCCCAAATCCGGAATATTGGAAAACGCTTCATATTTAAACACGGTTGCCTGTTTCATTCTTCAGCCTTCCTTTCACCTTATGATCATGTTATTCAGTATAACAGAGTGAAATTAGAATTTTTAGTCAATTATTCAAAAAAAAAAAGACGCCTTTTAACGGCGTCTTTTTTTGGTTTTTCCGATCAGGCGGGTGACGAGGATCATCGTGACGGACAGCGATCTGTTTTTGCGGTACGCCAAGTATTTCCCGCGCCACTCCGGTTTGTATTTTTCTTTAAAGGCCCGCAGCCCGCTGAAGCTGTACATATACCGGACGTTGTTGAAGATGACGGCCGCGATTCTTTCCGACCAGAAAGATGTAAAAGCCGTACCTACGTTTGACAAAGGCGCCATGCCCATATTGAAGGTGGTATAGCCTTTTTCCTGCGCCCAGAGAAACAGACGGATGAAAAGCGCGTCCATAATACCGTTCGGCGCGCTTTTCCGATAACGCATCAAGTCGACGGATATCTCGCCTTCCTGATACATCGGCATCAGGTTGGCAAAAGCGATGATCTCCCCTTCCGCGTCTTTCACGTAAGCAATCGGCGCCTGTTCCAAATAATCCCGGTCGAAGAAACCGAGGGAAAAGCCTTTCTCTCTTTTCGGTCCGAGCCATTCGTCCGAAATGTCTTTCAGCTTGGCGATAAACTCGGAGGAAAACGGCGGTTCCCCGACATGGAACGTGTAGCCTTCGCGGTCAAATTTGTTGTTAATCGCCCGCAGCCCCGCTTTTTTCTTACCTGACAGCGTAAATGCCTCCATATCCACGAACGCTTCTTCTCCAAGCTTGAAGAAGTTATAGCCGAAGTCATGGTACAGCGCCAGATCTTCACGTTCGATCTGATAAAACATGACACTCAGCCCCTGCTTATGCGCTTCATTCAGAAATTCCTCAATCACAAGCGGAAAAGAGTCTCTCTGTCCTGACGGATCACCGAGCACGACAAGCCTTCTGGAAATCTGGCTGAACAATAAAAGCGCTTTGCCGTCGCTTGAGAAATAAAACCGCTTATCCCCGAGAAAGCCGAGATGGCTGAGGGCATTTCCTCCTTCTTCCGCCAAAAAGGACTTCAGCCGTTCAGGATCGGCCTCTTCTCCGATCGGCTTCGATCTTTTATGATAAAAGAACGTAAACACAAGGAAAAACAGCGGCACAACAATAATGGCCGTCATCGTGGCATATGTAATGTGCGAATTGTTATGGACGAAATAGTCGTGGCGCAGCAGCCGATTCATTTTATCCCAAATAAAGCCGGCAATGAGATTGTAGTTAAACAAGGCGATAATAAACAGAGCGGCCGCAAAAATCATCTGGCCGAGCGTATACGATGCCTGCTCTCTGATAAACTGCCGCTTTAACAGCACAAGCAATACGATGACGACAGGCAGAATAAAGATCGCGCTGATGTTCATTCCTTTTAAGAAACTGAACACAAAGCCGCCGACCAGCGCGGCAACCGCCATTGAATAAGAACGTTTCGTCCGTTTGTATAATTCAATCGGCAAAATTAATAGAATCAAAGCCGCGCTTAGCGATAACCCGTTAAACGCAAGGAGCGCCGGGCGCGGAATGTGCGGAATGACCGTCTCCCTGTCGATCGGCAGGGCGACGGACGCAAGCACGACGACTCCCGACACGAAAACCAAAAGCGACAGCGAACCGTAAAGCACCCTGATCAAGATAGCGCGCTGGAATACGAGAAGCACGTTCGTCGTTTCCACGGCAGACGCCATCTTCGGATTTGATTCCAGCCGTTTAAGCGTATTTTCCGTTAAGTCCCCGGCCGCAAAGAACAGACCGAACACAAACGGGATAAATGAATACACAATCCGGTAGATGACGATGGATGTCACGACCGCCTCCTGCGGAAAGCCCATATTCTGCATGCCGAGCAGAAACAGAAGGTCAAACGAACCGAATCCTCCCGGCACAAGGCTGATGATTCCCCCGATGGCGGCAATGGCAAATACACCGAATACATGGCGGACATCCGCGTGAATTCCCATGACATACAGAGAATAATACATGACGACAGCCGCCGCAAACCATTCGGCAAACGATGCCCCGATGTAAGAAAAAACCGGATGCCTCGGTTTTGTTTCACCGTCTTCTGTGCCAGCTTTTTTATTGTTGATCCAAGCGGCGATTAAGGCCACCGGCACAATAAGCGCCACGCCGGCGATGACAGCCCACAGCCACGGTTTCTCACCTGTAATCTCTCCAACCGGCAGAACCCGGGCGATGGTCAGGATACTGAACACGGACAGCCCGAGCAGCGCTGAGGACGTAAGCCAGGCGATGCCTGCGACGAGGCGTTTTACGTCATTCGTATGTTCTTTGTAAAGCATCGTCCGCAGCCCGACGCCCGCCAGACCGCCGAATCCAAGGACATTGTTAAAGGAATTGGCGATAAAGGAGACCCTGAATACTTTCCAATTCGGAATGTTGAGGCGAAGCGTCCGTTTCAGCACAAAGTCATAAAAGGACATCGCGCTGACGGCAAGGAGGCCGAGCAGAACGAGAATAAATAAATCGTAACGCTCAATCCCGTTAATAATGTACAGCGTTCGTTTAAAAGAAAGGTCTGTCAATTCCTTTTTGGACTGATAAATGACTAAAAGCAAAACTGCAATAGGAAATAATACTTTTAATATCGATAAGGCATTCTTTTTAGTCAGCAATGTTCTCTCCAATCATCATAAAATAGCTTATTTATTATAATTCCCCCAATAATCTCCAACATATTATACACTACCACCTCACATTCAAACAAAACTCGTCTGCAACTTTCTTTCTCTGATTAAAATCAGTAATATGGTATGCAGGAGTATGAATGAGGAAGTGAGACGATGGATTATAATCTGCATGATACAACAGTATTAGGCGGCGATATTTTTTCTCCTGAGGAACGGGATATTTGGGTGCTGTACATGAAAGTGATGACATCGGCGGGGCTTGGCGATGTGTCGGAGTGGATGAAGCTTGATATGAGCATGCCGCAAATGAAGGTGCTGATGCTTCTGAACAACCACGGGACGCTTAAGGTGAGTGACATAGCGGAGAAAATGGGCGCTTCTCTTTCAAATACGACGGGGCTGCTCGACCGTTTAGAAAAATCATGTTTCATTACACGCGCTCCGTCAGAAGAAGACCGCCGTTCAGTCGTCGTTCAATTAACGGAAAACGCGAAAGATATTTTCCGCAGCCTTTATCAAAAAGGGCATGTAAAATTGAAGCGTTCATTGGAAACACTGACCGCTGAAGAAAAACAAACGGTCAATCAAGGGCTTGTCATTTTGGCAAGAGCGCTTGATTCTTCCAAACAGGGATAGAGATGAAAAAGGCCTGCCGGTATCGGCGGCCTTTTTTTGTTTGACATTTAATTCACTTGAAGTGAATAATATATTCGAAGTGAATTAAAAAACGGAAGGATTGATCAGTATGCCGGAGCCATTGCAAACAGAAAAAAACCAGAGCCGGGCCATCACTCTCTTTACGATCGGTGTGTTCATGGCGGCGCTGGACAACGGAATTATTTCCGCTGCTCTGACGACGATTAACAGCTCTTTTGATGTTTCTCCTTCATGGGGATCGTGGGGAGTGACCCTTTACACATTGGGACTCAGTGTCAGTGTGCCGATTGTCGGCAAGCTGTCGGACCGATACGGGCGGAAAAAGCTGTTTATGATTGAAGTCGGGCTGTTCGGACTCGGCTCTTTGCTTGTCGCACTCAGTCAGAGCTTCCCGATGTTTTTGGCGGCACGGCTCATTCAGGCGCTTGGCGGCGGCGGAATTTTTATAATCGGGAGTTCGCATGTGCTGGCCGTGCTTCCGAAGGAGAAACAGGGGAAAGCTCTCGGGCTTTTAGGGGCGATGAACGGTATGGCGGCCGTCCTCGGACCGAATATCGGGAGCTTTTTGCTTGATGTAACCGGGTCGTGGCATTGGCTGTTCTTAATTAACCTGCCGATTGCCGCCGCTTTGGTTGTGTGCGGCGGTTTGTTTATCGCTGAAACGAAAGAGCCTGGGGCGAAACGGCTTGACCTCGCCGGCACAATGCTGCTGTCTCTTGCGATCTTATCTTGCATGATCGGTATCACGAATCTCAATGGGGCGAAGCTGTCAGAAAGCATAATGGACGTAAAGGTGTACGGGTATCTTTTGGGATCGGCACTTCTCTTTCTGGTGCTGCTTAAGGTCGAAAAGCGGGTTGAAAACCGAGGGGGCGATCCGATTCTCGCCTACTCGCTGCTGCAAAATAAAGTGTTTCAATGGACGCTCGTCATCGGATTTTTATCGGGAGGGCTGCTCGCTGCGGTCATTTTTATTCCTTCTTATGCAGAGCAATATTTGCACGTATCGGCGGAGAAAGCGGGTTATTGGATGACGCCGCTCGCTTTGGCGTCAGGCATCGGAGCGTGGCTCGGCGGGGCGATCACGGATAAAAAAGGGCCGGTCTTCTCCGCGGTTGTATCAGGCGCCATCGCATTTGCAGGCTTCAGCCTGTTTCCGTTATGGGTGACGGATAAATGGGAATTTGTCACAGCGAGTGTCATTGCGGGGATCGGTTTCGGATTTCTGCTCGGGGCTCCGCTGAATGTGCTTGTATCAGAAACGGCGGGCCAAAACAAAGGAACAGCGCTCGGCACGCTGTCACTCGTAAGGCAGGTCGGGCTGACGCTCGCTCCGGCTTTATATGCCGGCTTCATTACAGCGGGCTTTGACCGGATCGGAGATGACATCAAAAACCGTTTAGCGAAAAGCGGCATTCCCGCTGATCAGGCGCAAACGCCCGATATCGGCGGCGGACTTTCTTCGTTGCAGGAGCAAGTGAGCCGAATCCCCGTTCCCGCCGTCAAAAAAGCGGTTTCTGATGCGATTGAAGCGGGCATTGCCAGCGGCTACCACCATCTTTATACGGCAGCCGCCGTCATTTCATTATGCACGATTGTATCTGCGGTTGTTTTGGCGTTTTTCCGAAAGCCGGCACACTCTAAGACAGATGCCAGCCCATCCGCCGGGAAAGCTCAGTAATATGGGCGATGTGATGTTCAGAGTGCCAGACATATAGTCCGAGCGCTTGTTCCAGCGTAATCGACTCTTTAGATACAGGATGGAAGTATGTCCGTTTGAATTGGTCTTCCGTCATGGAGCGCAAAAGAGCGGCCCATCTTCTGTGCAGAAGCGCTAACAGCTCAAGCGCATCCCCGCAAGCGGCGGTTTTGGAATCATGAAGATCGGCCCAGCCTTTTTCATCATAAGGGCGGATTTCCGGTTCATTCTCCGTTAAGCTCAATTTAAACCGGGTATAGCCGTTCATGTGGCTGTCCGCCAGATGGTGAACCACTTGGCGGACAGTCCATCCCCCTTCGCGGTACGGCGTATCAAGCTGACTGTCCGACATCGCTCTGACAGCTTGTTTCAGTTTGGCCGGAGCGTGTTCCAGCGCATTGATCCATTCTTGTTTCTGTCCGGCCGAAATCGATTCGGCCGGCTGATATTCTCCAATCGGATAGCTGAGGGTTTGTTTTTCCATTTTTGTCTCTCTCCCGTTGATCGTATTATGAAAGTATGATGGTGATGTCGCAGCCTTCCGCTTTCGCTTCACGAAAGACCTGAAGCACACTCTCGGCGCCATTTTCTGTAAGCTGCTTGCTTTGTTCAAACTGTCTCCATTCTAAAACGAGGGGGTATTCCACCCATCCGGTCAGACAATCCCATAAAGCGTCAAGGTTTTCACCGTAGTATTCAGGAAGGGCAAGTTCCTTTTTCAATGTCTGGTGCAGGTCGCTCATACTTCTGATTTGCTCCCCGTTAATAACTGCTTTATTCATGCGCGGCTCCTTTCTCATGATTTTATTCTATCAGTTTACCATTTTCCTCTTCAGAAGTAACCGGAGTCTGCCGCGGTTCCAGCTGGACGATGCCTTGCCCGCCGTCAACGGCCACCCTGTCCCCCGTTTTCAGTTTTGACGTTGCATTTCCGCACCCGACAACGGCAGGAATCCCCAGTTCCCGGGCAACGATCGCCGCGTGGGACAAAGGGGCGCCGACGTCCGTTATGATAGCAGCCGCTCTTGGAAAAAGCGGGGTCCAGCCTACATTGGTTGTCGAAGTCACTAAAATTTCCCCCGCCGCAAAAGAATCCCCGTCTTCCGGGACATCAAGGACACGGACAATGCCCTCCACTCTCCCGGCCGCTCCCGCGAAACCTTTTAAAGTATGCGCATCATCAGTTTCCGCAGGCATAAAAGCATCGTAATAATCCGCTCTTCTGTCAGGATCCTCAGCCCATTTAAACGGATTGAATCTTCCGTTAATAACGGATGGGAACGGCGGCAGTTTTTTATAGGTTTCATAGTTTTGCTTTCTCGCTTGAATCGACGCAACCGCCGGCTCTTTCCCCGCGAGCAGATCGGTTATTTCATGCAGATACAAGAAGAAAATATCGTCCTTCATGCCGGTCATTTCCGCCGCTCTGAGCGCGAATGCTCTGGCTGTCCGGTACACCCTGACAAATTCGGATCTGGTTGTTTCTCTAATATTCGCGTATTCTGACGCTTTTTCCATTTTGGCTTTGAGCCATTTGACCTTATGAGGAAACTTTTCTTCAAATCTTCGGAAGGCCTGTTCATGCGCCCGCTGCTGTTTCAAAAGCAGTTGTTCGGCATCAATACCCGACTCCTTGTGTTCTTTGATCTGCTTCGTCAGCCAATCCCGGTTTTCTCCCGGATGCGGTATGGAAAGTTCGTATTCATGCGGGCCACGGTGGCCTTGGTTCCTGAGATATTCTTCCTCGCTCATACGGCCTTTCATGACTTGATCAATGCCGATAATCGGCTCCAGGCTGGCCAGTCCGCCTTTTCCCCTCAGATTGGACAGCAGGAGATTCGCATCTTCTATCCCTGCGAGTTTTGTTAATTGAGAGGTTAACGACGAAGAGGATTGCGCAGAATCACGCCCGCCGGATATTAACGCAAACCACGCGTTGCATAAATACGGATAGATCTCATTGTTCCATATCGCTAATAATGTCCGCTCCGTTTCGGCCCGTTTCAGCTTTTCCTCAATATTCCGGCACCACTCCGGCGATTCGTCCAAGTAGGAGGACATGTTTTTTTTCGCGTACTTCATTTTCGACAGATACGGTTTCAGTTTTTTCGAGATGATCTTCAAAAGTTCATACTTTGAGAACGGATATAAAGGAATTTTCATTTCCGCCGGGATTTCTCCCAATGTATCGCTCATCATTTTTCCTATTTTTCCGCCTTTCGGATTCAGACCGAAAGCGGCGAGAACGGAAAGAGGCTGGCTCATATTGTTATAGGCTCTTCCGCAAATATTGCCGGACCAGACATAATAACCCGGAATGATGCCCGACTCTTCATCCAGATTCCGGAGGAGCGACCATGTCAGCGGCGTCATCACATCGGGAATCGCTTCTCCTATATTTGTGTTTGTCCATAAAAAATCCCCGCTGAAAGAATCATTCCATTCATAGGTTTCCAGATTTCCGGCTTGTAAGGTCGTAATCGGGCGGGATTGTAGAATATACAATGTCCCGCCCGCGGCGGCCCATTCAATATCCTGCGGCCCTCCAAGATCTTTTTCCAGCTTTTTCGCCAGTTTATAGAGCTTTGACGCATATTTGCGAAATTCCCCGGGGCCGTCATATTTTTTCTTGGGCCGTGCCAGTTTAAAAGAATAGGCATCGGCTTCCCCGGAAACGAGCTGCTCCCCGAGACCGTAGACGTAATTGCCTGTCATCTCCCTCCTGCTCCCCGTAATCGGATCTGCGGTAAACAGCACTCCGGATATCTCACACGGTATCATCAGCTGGATGACGATTGCGATTTCATGCTCATCTTCCATTCCCTGAACGGCGCTGTACGCTTTTACCCTTTCTGACTGTGCCGATCGGCGGACTTCATCAATCGCCCTGGACATGTCTTGATCTGTTTTGACATTCAACACCGTATCGAATTCTCCGGCAAAGGAAGCCTGAGCGGAATCCTCTCTCAGCGCGGATGAGCGTACGGCAAACAACGCAGAAGCATGGCGGCTGCGGATGGAATTCACATATTGATCAATAGCCTCTCTCGCCTGATGGCGGAGCTGTCCGTCCTGAAAGGCTGACGGCAAAATCACAAACCCTTCAGGCACAGGATACCCGCTTTGATACATTTTAGAGAGAATGCTTCCTTTTCCTCCCGCAAAGGAATAAAGTTCGTCCGGAAGTTCTCCGAATGTTTTGACACAGTCATTCATAATGTCCCCGCTCCTTTTTAGTCGTTCATCCAAGCTCATAGTTTTTCTCTTTTTCACTTTTTTTGAAAGTATTTCCTATAAGTATACAATATATCGGTCTTCACAAGGGAGAAAATCGATGGCGTTATGTTGTCATAAATGCATCCGTCAAAACGGCCGCAGCGGGGTCTTCAGCCTTACAATGAAAGCGCTATTAAAATTAGAGATAGGCTGCCCGATACTGCTTGCCTGGCATTCGCTTCCGGCTTGCCGCGGGGGGTTTCGTTTGCAGGTTATGTACAACTTCCGTATCAAAAAAGGCGGCTGAAACGCCGCCTTTTTTTCAGACTGTGCGGCCTTGATGCGCCGCCGTATTTCTTTTGGTCTGCTTCGGCTGATACACTTTCCCGACAAACAGGTATCCGTATCTGAAATGGTTGCACACCCAAGATACGAAAATGGGACCGAGCGTGCAGATCAAAAATAAAAGAAGGATGGCAGCCGGCAAAGGCATTGATCGCAAATAGCCTTCCAGAAGATATCCGCTGATTAAAAAGTAGGAGTGCAGCAGATAGATTGAAAACGAATAGTTGCTGATCATCATCACAATCGCGGGCACTTTTTTGAGCTTTGAAAACAGATGAAAACACAGAAAGATCATACTGACCGCGTAAATCATAATATCCGGACGCTTAGAGGAAATGGAGCCGCCGCTGATATATGAAACGGCCACAATCAATATTGCCGATACGGCCGCACTCAAGTAAACCGCATAACGGTACTGATTGATTAGCGATAAAAAACGCGGATATTCCTTTCCGCAATAAAATGCCAGACAGAAATAAAACACCCAGCCCGGAAACGGAACCCAAAAGAACGGAAAAATAGAATCAAGCCCCGATGATGCCGGCGGATGAAAGATCGAAAAGTAAGCCAGATAGACGGCGTTGATGATAAACGACACAGACAGCACCCACATGGGAGATTTGTTGTTCAGCCAGCGGTGCAGCAGCATATGGAGAATGTAAAATTGAAAGATCACAAGAATGAAGTAGCCGATGAAGTTTCCTAAAAACACATTTTCTAAAAATTTACCGATCACTGAAACGAAGCCGGCTCCTTCTTCCGCCACGCTTTTCATTAAAATGGCATCCACCGCGGCAATAAACAGAAACGGCACGAAAATGACTTTGCCCCTTTTCTTTAAAAAACCAGCGGGAACGCCTCCCGGGTATGACCTGGCAAGCAGAAATTCCGAAATAAAGATAAACGCCGGCGTGCTGAACATCAGCAGGGTCCGAAAAGCATCAACCGTATGGGCGGCACTGGCTAAGGACTCTTCCTGAATCATCAGCACCATTGAAACTGCGTGAAGCAGAACGACGCTTAAACAGGACAGGCAGCGAATCACGAAAATTTCTTTTATCTGCATGCGGCCGCTCCTTTTTCACAAGCGCGCCGGACTTTAGCGTATGCTTGGCGCAGCCATTTTTCCCGCAGCTCGGGTGTGCTCGTTTTGACGACAGAAAAAAGGTTCCGCTCGGCTTTTTGAATGCCGCAAAATTGCAGAATGCCTTTTTTCAGCGTAATCCAGTCCGAGTTTTTCCGGAACCACTTTAAGTACCAGCCCGGGGAATCCGCCGTATAAAAGACCTGTGCCGTCTCTGCCCGGAGCAGTCCTTTTACGCGGCCGTTTTCATATGTGTAGGCTTCTCCGGCGACAAACACTCTGTCAAAAAAGCCTTTCATAATCGCCGGAACGCCTCCCCACCACAGCGGGTAGATGAAAATGAGATGATCCGCTTCTTTCATCAGTTTCCGGTATTTCTTCGTTTCAGCGTCCCGGTTCATGTCAGAGCGCTTTTTTTCGCCGCCGTACTTCAGCACGGGATCAAATTGGTCGGCGTATAAGTCAATGACCGTATAGCTTTGGCCGCTGTCCTTTAAAGCCATGACGACGTATTTTACGAGAGCCGCATTGAAACTGTTCTCATCCGGGTTTGCATACACAATCACCGTCTTCATATGTCCCTCCCATTATTTCTTAATTTTTACAATGATTATATCATGTTGTCATATGAATGAGGCAAAGACATGAGAAAGGCTTTTTCCAGTTCCGCTGCCGTTTCGATAACCCCTTTCTGCATATTTTCGCTGATTTTGCCGCCGCAGATTCAATTACAAGCATCCGGCACTTCTGCGTTTTTGAGCGGCCGTATGGTATACTAGCTGTCAAATGAATGGCTTGGAGGACAACATGAGAATTTTAAAGTACGCGATTTTAGGGCTTTTGCGAAAAGGCGAATTGAGCGGATATGATATATCGAGCTATTTTAAAGAAGAGCTCGGCCAGTTTTGGAGCGCAAAGCACAGCCAGATTTATCCGGAATTAAAAAAACTGACGGCTGAGGGATTTATTACGTTTCGCACTGCGATTCAAGGAACGAAGCTTGAGAAAAAAATGTACACGCTGACTGACAAGGGAGATCTGGAGCTTGCTGCCTGGCTGACGAAAAAAGACCCGATTCCGGAAACGGTCAAGGATGAATTTATGCTGAAGGCTTATTTCATCTCAGCTTTGACGCAGGAAGAAGCGGATGAGCTATTCACCGATCAGCTCGTAAAGCGGAAGGAGAAATTGTCCGATCTGGAAAACAGTTATCAAGAACTGATGACATCGTCCGCGGAGGCGGATTCATTTTCTTCCCCTGATTTCGGCCATTATCTCGTGCTGACAAAAGCGCTTGAGCGGGAACGGAATTATATTTCCTGGCTTGAAGATATTTTGGCTCTCATCAAAAAAGCATAAACAAAACGGGGCGGCTCTGTATCTGCAAGCCGCCTGTTTACGTTCTGAGAACCGCATTGATAAACGAATCAGCCATTAAAATAAGAAAAAGCAGACTGAAATACACAATCGAATAAAAAAACATCCCCTTCGACCATTGCGTGTCATCCGCCGCCTGAAAGCCTTTGACGCTCCGGTAAAGCCAGATGGCCCCGAGCAGGAGAGCGGACGCGGTATAAAACGGGCTGACGTCTATATAAAGAGGAACGAGCAGCGAAACCGCAGTCAGAACGGCAATATAGCGCAGCATTTTTATTTTTGTGGCGCGGTTGCCTTTTATGATCGGCAAAAGCGGAATGCCGGCGGCACGATACTCTTCCTTTCGCCTGATTCCGATCGCCCAGAAATGCGGCGGCTGCCACAAAAACATAATCGCGTATAACAAAATCGCGGGCATATCAATGTACCCGGTCAGCGCGCAATAACCGATTAAAGGCGGAGCCGCCCCGGGAAAGCTGCCGACAAATGTGCTCCAGACGGATTGTCTTTTAAACCAAAGCGTATAAACGACGGCATACAGCAAAAATGCAAGCAGGCCAAGAACGGCGGTCAGTACATTAAGCGAAGCAAGCATGATGAATCCGCATGCGCCGAGACATGTGCCGTACAGGATCATGACCGGCGGCGGTATTTTTCCCGTGACGCTGGCGCGGGTGCGGGTTCGCGCCATTTTTGCGTCCATGCCGCGGTCAAAAAAGTTATTAAAAACAGTGCTTGATGCCATGACCAACGCCGTTCCGATCATGGCAACCGCCATGGCGGCAAATATCCCGGGCCCTCCGCCCGTCCTTTCTGACTGAATCCATGCGATCCAAAATCCGCCCAATGCGGCGAGTGAATTTGAGATGATAATCCCCGGTTTGGCAAGAATGATAAAGTCCTTGACCGTCATCCGGTTTCCGTTATGTTTCATCGGCTGTTCCGTCTGTGCTGCATTTGAGTTCATTTGTTCAGGTTCTCCTTTTTCGGCTTATCATATCAGGAAGAATCAGGAAGCACAATTTATTTTGAGCATTTTTCACACAATTGTAAATTGTATATGAAAAGCCGCATCTTGTGACCGGATGCGGCTCATTCCTTTACTATTCAAAGTCTACCCATACAGCTCCCCGATCCGCTGAACGGACACAGTTTTCAATCCAGCGGATGCCGTCGGTTCCCGCCTTGATATCAGGGTAAATTAACGTGTCCAGCATGTCATTGTCACCGCGGTTTTTCGCATCCATTGCGATGGCGAATTTCAAATAAATATTAGACCACGCCTCTGAAAGCCCTTCTGCATGAAGAGCGCCAAGCCTCTCCTCGGCAAGGCAGAGCTCGTCTAAATAAGGCATGCCCCGGATGAGCTTTTGCACTGGTTTCCCCTGCACTTCATACACCAATTCATCCGGTCTGCTGTCGCGCCATTCCAAACTCGCTTTTGACCCGACGATGCGGATTCTATGGCCGTCCATACAGCCCGCGTTTACGGATGATGTCCACATCGTTCCGACGGCGCCGTTTTCATAATGCATCAGCACATAAGCATTGTCTTCCAAGGGTGCACGGCTTCCGACGAAGCTTTGGCGGTCGCACAAAAGCCTTTCAATTTCCATCTCAGGCATAATGAGCTGGGACATATAATACGTGTGTGTGGAAAGATCGCCTAATACAAAGCTCGGACCGGCGACGGCAGGGTCCACACGCCATTTTTGCGCGTCACTGTGCTTTTCGCTTTCTTCGCTCGCACAGAAGCCGTGTGTATATTGCAAATCGACGATACGGATATCGCCTATTTTCCCTTGGGCAATCATAGCCCGCATTTGCAGCAGCATGGGAGCGCCGGAAAACCCGTACGTCACGCCGACGATTTTCCCTTTTTCTTCAGCGAGGGTTTTTATCAATTCTCCTTCTTCAGAAGTAAAGAACAGCGGCTTCTCACAGATGACATGGAGGCCGGCTTCCAGCGCCGCCTTGCAGATGGCAAAGTGAGTGCCGTTCGGGGTCGCGATCGATACGGCTTCGATGCCGTCTTCCCGCCCGGCTTCCTCTGCAAACATCGTCTTGTAATCCGCGTAGCACCTGTCTTCCTCCACACCGAGATTCATTCCGAAGCTCTTTCCTCTTTCCGGATCAATGTCAAATGCGCCCGCGGTTAACTGAAAAGCGGTATTGTCCCGAAGCGCCCCGATTCTGTGTTTATAACCGACCTGGCTGAGCCGTCCCCCTCCGACCATGGCCCACCTGAGCGGTCTTTCAATCTGCTTTTCTCCATTATGCATGCTGAAAACACCCCTTTTTGTATTATCGGCTGATAGATTGCTGTAATGCGTGAATTGACGTTTCGATTCCCGCTTCCGGAGACATCGTCAAATCTTCCATTTCCAGTGAGACTTCCCCGTCATATCCCATCATCCTTACGACAGAGAAAAATTCCTTCCACCACTGCAAGTCCTTCCCGCAGCCGACGGCCACGTAATTCCAGGCCCTGTTGGCCGGTTCCGACACTTCTTTCGTTTCTAAAAGACCGTTCACGGCAGCCAAGTGCCGTTCTATTCTTACATCTTTTCCATGTACGTGATGAATGGCTTCGCCAAGCTCTCTTGCAGCCACAATGGGATCAGCGCCCATCCAAATGAGGTGGCTCGGATCAAGATTCAGGCCGACCATCGGGCCTGCGGCGTTTCTTAAACGAAAGAGCGTTTCTGGATTATAGACCAATTGGGCGCTGAAATTTTCCAGGGCGATCTTTTCGACCCCGCATGATTCCGCTTTTTTCACAAGTTCCCGCCAGTAAGGAATGGCGACCTCTTCCCATTGGTAGTCTAAAATGTCCTTCAGCTGCGGAGGCCAGCTTACGGTGTACGTGATCCAGTTCGGAATTTTATCGTCCGGGCTTGCAGCAGGCAATCCGCTCATCATAATAACTTTTTTCACATTCAGCAAAGCTGCAAGCTCCAGCGTTTTTTCGGTTACTTCTTTGTGGGAAGTCCCAAGGTCACCGGGGTCTAACGGATTTCCAGAACAGTTTAAGGCGCAAAGGGCGATATTTCTTTTTTCCAAAGCCTCTTTGAACGCGTTTCGTTTTTCACTGCTTTCCAAAAGCTCATCCAGGTTGAGGTGCGGCGCGGAAGACCACCCCCCTGTCGTCATTTCAATCGTATCTATGCCCATGCCGGAAATAATGTCGAGCATCTCTTCAAACGGCCGGTGCCCCAAACTGTCTGTTACATAGGATAATTTCATTTGGTATCCCCCTTGTATTATGAAAATAGGTCTGTTGTGTGATCTGTCTTGCGATGATTGCCGCCGTACCGGCGGAAAGATTGCTCCAGCTCCTCCAGCGAGCGGTCTTTCGTTTCCGGCACGAACGTTTTGACGAACCAAATCGCGCCGATATTCAGCAGGACAAATATGAAAAACACGGCGGACATTCCGATTCGGCTGAGCAGCACCGGAAAAGCAAGCCCGATCAGAAAGTTCGCCCCCCACAGGCTGAACGTGCTGATCCCCATGCCGAGGCCCCGGATATGGAGCGGGAAAATTTCTGAAAGCATCAGCCAGGTCACTGTCGAAATGGCGGCTTGCTGGAATGCGAGAAACATGACGATCAAACCGAGCACGGCAAACGGCAAAGCGGGTGTGTCTTTCAAAATGATCGTTAAAAGGCCGATGAAAAAAAGCGATGTCATCGTGCCAAGCTGGCCGATTAAGAGCATCGGACGGCGGCGGACCCTGCCGAGGAGCCATATCCCAAAGCACACGGCGATGACTGAGATGAGCCCGTTGGCGATATTGCCGATCAGCGCGGCTTCCGTTTGAAAGCCGGCGTTTTTTAAAATTTCGGTTCCGTAATACATAATGGAATTCACGCCGGTGATTTGCTGGACGACGGCGATTCCGATGCCGATGAACAAAAGGCGGCGTATCCAGGGAAGGCGCAGGTCTTTCAATGACGCTTTATTCACCTGCTTCTCGGCAGCGGCCGATGCTTGTATGCTCTTGATCTCGTATTCGGCCCGTTTTTGCTCTCTTATGGTTTGAAGAACACGAAGGGCGTCGCCGATTCTTCCTTTGGACGCGAGCCAGCGGGGGCTTTCCGGCACAATCAGCATGCCCAGCCATAACATGACGGCCGGAAGTGTCGCGATGACGATCATATACCGCCACACATGTGAGCTGTCCCCGAGTGTATTGCCTAAAACGGCGTTGCAGGAGTAAGCCAGCAGCTGGCCGATGACGATCATTAATTCATTTTGAGTGACAATCCGGCCTCTTCTTTCTGAGGGTGAGATTTCCGCCAAAAATGTGGGAACCGCCACTGAAGCACACCCGACCGCAATTCCTAAAAGAAAGCGGAAGCCGATCATGACACCGGCGCTGGGCGAAAATGTACAGCCGAGCGTAGCGATGAAAAACAGGATGGCCAAATACAGGATCGTCTTCCGGCGGCCGTATCTGTCAGCCAGCCTGCCGCCGGAAATGGCGCCGAATGCGGCACCCAATAAAAGCGAGCTTGCGACAAGGCCTTCTGTATACGGGGTGAGATTCAGCTGTTCTTTACTTGACATATAAGGCAAAGCGCCATTGATGACGCCTGTGTCATATCCGAAAAGAAGCCCTCCGAACGTTGACACAAGTGTAATGGTCCTCAAAACATGCTGTTCGCCGTTTCTTTTCTTCAACGCGGAACACACCCTTTTCCCATAGCATTTTCCTTTCTCATGCATGTTTTTTGGAAGCGCTTTCTGTCGATGCTTACGAGAATTATAATGGAAGCGCTCCCGTTCCGTCTTTATATTATGAAGACATATTTTTGCCTTTAGGAGACACATCTGTCGGCACCTGTTTTTTTGGATAGACAGCATTTGCTTTTTTATAAAGTGAACGGAATTCTCCCGGAGAGCTGCCCATCTGTGATTTAAAAACTCTCGTAAAATAATGAATGGTCAGTCCGACCTCTTCGGCAATTTGTTTAATGGATAATTCGGTTGATTTCAGAAGAGAAGCCGATTGCCTCACTCTTTCATTCCGGACAAATTCGGAATAGCTGACGCCCGTTTCCGATACAAACAGCCGGGACAGATGGCGGCCGGAAATATGAAAATGTCGGGATACGTCCGCGAGCTGAAGCGGCTGTGACAAGTTGTCTTTAATATGCAGCTTGACCTGCGTCAGCAATGCCGGTGAAGGTCTGCCGACTTCCTGGTGCGGAAGGAATTGCGAAAGGGGCGCCGCCGTTTGCAGCAACGCCAGAATAAGAGAAGACGCCATATGAGTCAGGATTTCTTTCATAAATACCTGTCCCGGCCCGGCGGCCTGTACCATCAAGGTTTTCCAAAGCAAAGCGGCCGGCTCGTGTTCTTTCACTTGAATGATGACGTCAGCCGACCGTTCGACTTCTTTCATCAGACTGTTCCACTCCGGGCTTGAAGCGGGGCCGAGCAATTCAAACGCGACATAAAGAAGGGTTAATCCCGTATCGCTCTTGATCTGATGAAGTACGCCGGGACGGGATACAAACATCGTATTTTCCATCAGAGGGTACGTGCGGCCTTCTTCGAGATATCGGCCTTCGCCGCTGAGAACGAAGCAGAATTCAAAGAAGGAATGTTTATGGACAAGTGTATTGTAGTGCTTAGGCATCGCGCCCCAATAATGAATATGAAAATGCGCTCCGTTTTCTTTCGCATGGTGCACGTATTGGTTTAATGCGATTTTGCCTGACATCAGCTGGTTCCGGTTCAAATGATAAGCCCCCTTACGCCATGATTTTTTATCTCAGAGTATCTTCTTTCCCGAGCCTTTTCAAGAAAACTTCAGAAAAATAAAAAACCTTGCCGATTAGACGGCAAGGTTTGTTTCTTACAGTGTAAATGCGATATCCGCCCCTGATACAGGGTCTTTGACGAATACGCCCTCTTCTTTTTCTTCGATCTCAAAGCCGGCATCGGTCAGCGCTTTTGTCACACGTGACAGCTCTTTTTGATGCGGCAGCGCGATGGTGTAATAATCCAGCCCGCTTGCATTTCCCGGTTTCGGCGGCGCATGTTTTCCGGCCCATATATTCAGACCGATGTGATGGTGATACCCTCCCGCTGAAACAAACAGAGCGGACATGGCGGCGTAATTGCCGACAATGTCAAAACCGAGGATATCGGTGTAAAACGCTTTGGCTTCCTGTAAGTCCGTCACATGAAGATGGATGTGGCCGATAACAGTTCCTTCTGGGAGACGGCTTTTCCGTTCAGCTCCGGCTTCTTCCAAAAGCCCGTCCACATCGACGGGCGCCGTTTGCATGACATAATTGCCCTCTGCATCGCGGCGCCACGTGCTGCGGGGACGATCGGCGTATATTTCAATACCGTTGCCGTCCGGATCAGACAGGTAAAGAGCCTCACTGACCGCGTGATCCCCCTGACCGAGCGCGATGCCGTTTTCAATCAGCCTGGCCAATGCGATGCCGAGTTCTTTCCGGTCAGGCAGAAGTATCGCGAAATGGTAAAGGCCGGTGACAGACCGCTCCGGCAGAACGACGGCGCCTGGATTTTCTTCAAGCACCAGCAGGACGCGTTTTCCGTCTGCTGACAGTCTTGCTGAACGATCTGTCTGCGAGATGACTTGAAGGCCGATTACATTCCGGTAAAAGCCGAGCGAGCGTTCCATATTTTTAATGGTCAATTTGACATAACCGATTGCCGTATCTTGATGAATGCCGGTCATTTGAACGCCTTCTTTCTTATGCTGAAAAAGTTTCTCCCTTTTTTGATTTGAAAAGGAGCTGATCCAATGAAAGCAGACGGCTTCCTGAAAGCGCTAAGTGAATTGACGCAACCAGTAAGATGAAATCAAATTCCGATCCGCCCATAAATGGTGAGGAAAGCTTCGCCGTGAAGATGGCGCCGACTAATGTGACGGCAAACAGAACGCCGATAATGCGCGTTGCTAAACCAAAAAAGATCAGAACCCCGCCGACAAGCTCAATCGTCGCGATGACATAGACCATAAAGGCCGGAATCCCGATGCTCTGGAAAAATTGCGTAGTTCCTTCCAACCCTTGAAACTTGGATAAACCGTGAACAAAAAAGATAATACCTGTTACAACCCTTAAAAGCAGTGTTCCTGTTTCGAATGATTTATTCATAAAATCCTCCTTGAAAATTATTATCACTTACTTTATGTAAGCTAGTATATATACATAACTTATTTACGTCAAGTAATTTTGTTACATTTAACGAAAATAACTTAAAAGTACTATTTGCCTTCGCGAAAAAAAGACCTCCGCACTCTGTCGGAGGTCTTTTTCCCTATCTATGATTCCCGGAACTGGCTTTCATATAATTCCCGGTAAAACCCGTTCTGGCTGAGAAGTTCGGCATGGGTTCCTTTTTCAGCCATTTCGCCGTCTTTCAGCACAAGAATCTGATCGGCTTTTTGAATCGTGTTCAGCCTGTGAGCGATGATGACGCTTGTTCTGCCCGCCATTAAACGGCCGAGCGCTTCTTGTATTTTCACTTCCGTCACTGTATCAATGTTGCTCGTCGCTTCATCCAAAATGAGCAGCACAGGGTCCGCCAGCACAGCTCTCGCGATGGAAATGAGCTGTTTTTGTCCTTGGCTGATGCCCGCGCCGTTTTGGGTAAGGACGGTATCGTAGCCTTTCGGGAGCCGTACGATGAATCCGTGGGCATTGGCGGCTTTTGCGGCTGCCTCCACCTCTTTGTCAGAAGCATCCAGCCGGCCGTAACGAATATTTTCCCTGATGGTGCCCTGAAAGAGAAAGGAATCCTGCAGGACAAACCCCATGTTTTTTCTCAGACTGGATCTCGTCAGTTTTTTGATATCCGTTCCGTCAATGAGGATTTTTCCGTTATTCGGCTCGTAAAAACGGGCGATCAGGCTCGTAACGGTTGTTTTACCCGCTCCGGTCGGTCCGACGAAGGCGATTGACTGTCCTTTCGGAACGCTGAAGGACAGGTGTTTTAAGATCAGGCTGTCTTCCTGATAGCCGAAGGAGACATCTCGGAATTCAATCTCTCCCGTTTTGATCGGCTGGTACAGCGCATGCTCTTCATCTTCCCGCTCCTCTTTTTCATCAAGCACGTCAAACACCCGTTCAGCCCCGGCGATGGCCGATAACATCGTATTGAACTGATTGGCTAAATCATTTAAAGGACGCGTGAACTGCCGCGAATATTCGGCGAATACGACGATGGAACCGATTGAAATCCATCCCTTCAGCGCAAACAGCCCGCCGACCGCCGCTATAATCGTAAAGCTTAAATTGTTTAAAGAGTTCATGACTTTCGGAATGAATCCCGAAATTGTCTGCGCCCAAAACCCCGATGATTGTAACGCCGCGTTTTTTTCTAAAAATTGTTCCATGACGCGGTCTTCCCTCGAATAGGCTTTAATGACCTTCGCCCCTGATATCGACTCTTCAATAAAACCGTTCAGCTCGCCGAGGTTTTTCTGCTGCTGTTTAAAAAGCAATCCCGTCCGGTTGGTGATCCATTTAATGCTCAAAAGCATGATCGGAATAATCAAAAGCGTGATCAATGTTAAAAGCGGACTCATGTACAGCATGACGGAGATTGTGCCGACGAATGTAATGACGCTCGACAGCACTTGAATGACGGATGTATTTAAAGTGGAGCTGACATTTTCGATATCATTGGTGACCCGGCTCATTAAGTCCCCGAGCCGCTGTTTATCAAAAAACGGAATCGGCAGCTCATGCAGATGGGTAAACAGCTCGCTCCGCATTTTAAACACGGTGCTTTGCGAGATATTGATCATCCAATAGTTTTGAAACCATAAGGACAATGATTGCACGAGGTAAATCCCAAACAGGATGAACAGCACCCCCGCCAATCCGTCTGTCGTCTGTCCGACGATAAAATGATCAATCGCTTTCCCGATGACGAACGGTCCGAGCAGGCCGAATATGGCGCTTATGACTACCATGATGATCACAAGGGTTAAAAGCCCTTTTTTCTCGGCTACATAAGACCAGATTCTGCGCAGCGTGCCTTTTGTATCTTTTGCTTTCGCGCGTTTTCTGCCGCCTTCATTTGATTTGAGCGGTATTTTCGGATATCGGAAAGGTTTACGAATGTCTTTTTGCATTGTCAGCTCCCTCCTTTCCGAATTGTGATTCATAAATCTGCCGGTACAGATGAGACTGTGCCATCAGCTCTTTGTGCGTGCCTTTGGCCAGCAGTTCGCCGTCTTCAAGCAATAAGATGGTGTCAGCCTTCATCGCAGTCGTTATTTTCTGCGTAATAATCAGTGTCGTGCATTCATAGGATCTGATCGCTTGTAAAAGCTTCGCTTCCGTTTGAAGATCAAGCGCGCTCGTACTGTCATCTAACAGCAGGAGGGACGGCTTTCTGATAAAAGCGCGCGCGATGGAAATCCGCTGCTTCTGCCCGCCTGACAAATTGACGCCCCGCTGTCCCAGCACCGTGTCGTATCCGTTTGACAGCTTCATAATCGTGTCATGGATTTGCGCGTCTTTGGCCGCTTCCATTACTTCATCTAGTGAAGCATCCTCCCGCCCCCAGGCGATATTTTCACGGATGGTGCCCGAAAACAGAAGCACTTCCTGCGGAACATAGCCGATTTCCCTGCGCAGCCCGCAAGCGGAGAATTCACCGATCGGTTTGCCGTCTATGAAAATACTGCCCGAATCAGCCGTGTACAGGCGCGGAATCAGCTGAAAAAGCGTTGATTTTCCTGAACCTGTCGCGCCCATAATGGCAACCGTTTCTTTCGGGCTGGCAGAAAAGGACACGTGATGCAGCGCGTCTTTTTCCATGCCCGGATAGCGGAAGGACACTTCGCGAAACTCAATCCCGCCTGCAAGCGCCCGTGCCGGGTCCTGCCCCGTTCCCTCGCCGCCTTCTGTTTCCAGCACCTCGCCGATTCTTTCTCCGGAAGCCTTCGCCCGGGAAAATACCATGATGAGAAAAGGAAGAACGGACAGCGCGCCTGTAATCCGCGTCGCATAGTTAATGACGGAAACGACATCGCCGACCTGCGCTCCGCCCTGAGCAATGCTTTTGGCGCCGAACCATAAGATAAACAAAATGCAAATGTTCATCAGCAGCATTAAAATCGGCATCGCCGCTTCCACGAGACGAAAAGCGGAGACCGTTTTTTCCATCAGCTTCGTATTCGATTTCAAAAAACGTTTCACTTCGTGGTTTGCACGGAGGAGCGCTTTAATCAGTTTGATCGCCGTCAGGTTTTCCTGCATGATCGTGTTGACCTGATCAAGCCGCTTTTGCACAGACCGAAACAGCGCGCCGCCTCTTTTCAGCTCCCACAGCAAAAACAAAAGCAAAATCGGCACCGTGATCAGCAGAAAAAACCCGAGTTTCGCATTGACGGTCAGCGAGAGAATAATGCCCCCCGCGATCATTAACGGCGCACGAAGCATAAACCGGAGACTCATGAAAAGCATATTCTGAACCTGTGTCACATCGTTTGTCAGCCGGGTGATAAACGATGTGGATGAGAATTGCGCAAACGTCGAATAGGAGAAGGATTGAATCTTTTGAAAAAGCCCTTTTCGCGTATCATACGCATAGCTCTGGCTGATGTGGGCGGAGTAGAATGAATTTAAAATACCCGATGCGAATGAAACAGCGGTCAGTCCGATCATCACGCCGCCCCACAGCCAAACCGTACCGAGATCCTGCTTTAAAATTCCTTCGTCAATGATTTTCCCGATCAGCAGGGGCTGTATCAGCTCTACCGCAAGCTCGATGAGCATGAAAAACAGAGCGATTCCCGCCAAAAGAGAATACGGTTTTACATATGATAAAGCCTTTGACATGTGTAAGCCTCCAAATCCTTTGTTCAATATTATTATTTTATGCCTTTCCGGCAAATGAATAAAGAAATTTGGTGTGCCGTTTTTTCAATAATCTGCGAAAAAGATAAAACCTTCCCGGGAAGGGAAGGTTTTGACCTTATTGATCCAATTGCTGTTCAATACGCTCCCGCATTTGCGGAACGCCTAATCCGACAATGACCTGAAGCGCCCTGCCTTTTCTGACGACGCCGTGGGCTCCCAGCTCTCTGAAATCGGCGTCACTTTTGACCTTTGATTCATCAGCGACAGTGACGCGGAGACGGGTGGCGCAGTTGGTGACCTCCGTAATATTGTCCTTTCCGCCCAACGCTTCAATATACAAAGCGGCTGTATCCCGCTGTGTTTCGTCTGCCGCCGCTGTTTCTTTTGAAGCCTGCTTCCGTTCTCTGTACTCCTTTTTCGAATAGAGCTTTGTTTCCTGCCCTTCCTCTATTTCTCTGCCCGGTGTGGCGATGTTGAATTTGAGAATGAGGAAGCGGAAGACGAAAAAGTAAACAGCGGTAAAACACAACCCGATAATGATCTGGTATACATACGTCAAGCCGTGGCTTGACGCCAGCGGGATCCAGTTCAAGGTCGCAGCTTCGATCAAACCGCCCCCCATATTTCCGACGACGCCGGCCATATACATGACAGTTGCCATGGAAGCGGCAAGCAAAGCATGAACCGCAAATAAAAACGGCGAGATAAAAAGGAATGTAAATTCAATCGGCTCTGTAATTCCCGCGACAATGGACGTCAAGGTGACCGGGATCAATAGGCCGGCGACGATTTTTTTCTTTTCCTTTGAAGCCGTGGCGTAAAAAGCGAGCGCGATTCCCGGAATGCCGAAGATTTTCGAGTTGCCGTGAAGCGCGAAGCCCCCCTGCGGGAACAATTCTTTCAGCGGTTTGACGCTTTGAGAGTATTCCCCGAGATGCTGGGCCCAATAGGTGACGATACCGCCTTCAGCCACAGCCGGACCGTAAATAAACGGCGAGTAAATAAAATGATGCAGGCCGGTCGGAATTAAAATCCGCTCCAGGAACGTGTAAATCCACACGCCGATCGCCCCGGAAGAAACGAGAAAGCTTTGCAGCGAGCCTATTCCGGACTGAACCATCGGCCACACGTATGCCACCGCAAGTGAAATCGGTATCATAATGAAGAAAGAAATGATAACGATGTAGGAAGATCCTTGAAAAATCCCCAGGAAATCCGGCAGTTTTTTATCAAAATAACGATTGTGCAAATACACGACAATAGATGAAATAAAGATGGCGCCGATAATATTCGTATCAAGCGTTTTGATCCCGGCGATCATCGTCAGCCCGCTCGTTCCGCCCGCTTCCTGAGTCATATCGACATGAAAAGCCCCGCCCCAAACCGTCAGAATCGCATTGATAAAGTAATTGAATGTCAGATAAACTGTAAGCGCTTCCAAACAGGCCCGCGCCTGCGCTTTTTTCGCTAAGGCGACAGGTATGCCGATCGCAAACAGGAGCGGCATTTGATTAAAGACGGTCCAGCCGCCCTGTTCAATGACGTACCAGCATTGATACCAAAGCCCGTCAGGATCAGCCAGCGGCCCCATCAGCGTTTTATTTTTAAACAGCGTACTCAGACCGACAATAATACCGGAAAATGCAAATAATAAAACAGGCACAAACATCGCGCTGCCGAAGCGCTGGACTTTTTGCATCATTTCACGTGACCTCCCGCTATTTATCAAAATTTTCGAGCTCTTTATAATCAACATATGCGCGGAATAACGCTTCGCCCACCAGAAAAAACGGGGCAAATGCGACGATTTCCGTTTTATCGCTTAACGTCACCGGCTTGCTGGTCGCATAAAGATTATACGGCGTCGTTTGCGCCAGTACGTTGTTTTTCAGATTGGTGATTGAAATAAACGGAACTCCCTTTGCGGACAGGGTCCTTACCTGCGGAATTAATTCGGGTGTTTCGCCTGATAAAGAAATAATGATGAATACGTCATCAACCGTAAAATCATCACACATGATATCAAACTCTGTGATGTCCTGAATTAAAATCAGATACTTCCGCCGGGATACAAACATCCGCTGCAGCTCACGGGCGCACACCCTCTGAGCCGTCCCCGATCCGTAAACGAAAATCCGTTTTGCTTCATCTATCAGCCGGCACATCTCCGTCATATCTTTTGACTTCACGTATTTTACATTGGCTTCAATATCATCCAGCAGCTTTTCAAACGTCATATTCTCGCCCTCTTCAGGCTGATCCTCCCATTTAAGAAAAACCCGGAATTCACTGTAGCCGCTGAAGCCCAGTTTTTGGGCGAGCCGCAGGATGGAAGACCGAGAGACATTGCAGGCTTTCGCCATGTCATTGATACCGAGATGGTAGCACGTATGCTTATGATTCAATATATATTTTAAAATATAAAAATCGTTGTCATTTAATTTCGCGTAATGCTGATTAACCAGTTCTTCAAGACTCATCCCAAAAATCCCCCCGTTTTCTTTCTATTATATAGAATAACAGATAAAGAAAACGGGGAAGATTGTCATCAGGAAATAGGAGACGGACTTACATCAAGCTCAGGCCAGTAGTCCTTGTTAGCCTCCATCAGATCTTCAAGAATCAGTCTTGCCACACGGGCGTTCGGCACTGTTTTTGACAGGATCAGCGCCTGCCACAGCTTTTGAAATGACCGCTCTTCCCACGCTTCAGCCGTCAGTTTTTCGACAGACACCTGCTGTTCCATCAGGCCTTTTTGAAATTGCGGTATGTTCCCGACTGAGAGCGGTTCCGGTCCGTTTGAGCCTACGAGACAAGGAATCTCAACCATGGCTGACGAATCAAAGTTTGCGATCGCGCCGTTATTTTCAACGATTAACAGCATCCTCTCCCCTGTGTTGTAAGCGATGGCCCGGGCAAGGTCGACGATATAGGAAGCATGATCATCAATTTTAATTTCACTGTTCTCCGATGATTGTTCGCGCGTAATCATATCGCATTGGCTGAAAATGAAAGCTTCCCGCCCTTCCATGACTTCGTTGGCTCTCGTATGGTTCGGATTTGATTTTTTCACCATATCATCCGGGAATAAGTAATATTGCAGATATGTGTTCGGAAGCGTATCCGGATCAGCCGCCTGTACGTCGCGCGCTTTTTTGAATGTGTCATTCCAGCTTGCTTCAGTCTGTTCGGCCTCCGTCTTCGAAACGTAGCCGTATTCACGGACATGCTCTTTCAGCTTCGGCATTAAATCATTGCCATGCCGGTCTGTGATGGACGTCCACCAGCCAAAGTGGTTCAAGCCGTAGTAACGGACGTTCATTTCTTTTCGTGAAGATAATCCGAGGATGTTCGCCATACGATCCTCAATTCCGACCGGCATGTCGCAGATGTTCAATATTTTTGAATTCGGTCTGAGGCGCCGTGTAGCTTCGGCCACAATCGCCGCCGGATTGGAGTAATTCAGCATCCATGCGTCGGGCGAGTACGTTTCCATATAATCAAGAATCTCCAAAACACCGCCGATAGAGCGCATGCCGTATGCGATTCCGCCCGGCCCGCATGTTTCCTGGCCGACCACGCCGTACTTCAGCGGGATTTGTTCATCGAGCGCGCGCATCGCATATTTTCCGACGCGGATATGCGCCATGACGAAGTCAACATCCGTAAAAGCCGTCTCTGGGTCATCAGTCGCCAGAAATTCAATGTCCGGCGCTTTTTCTTTTATAAATACCTCACACGCACCCGCAATCCGCTCCTGCCTTTCTTTATCATTGTCATAAAGTTTCAGCTTTCTGATCGGAAACTCTTCCAGGTGATTCAAAAGCATTAATACAATTCCGGGGGTAAATGTGCTGCCGCCGCCTGCAATAACGATTGAGAATGATTTGTCTGTCATGTGAAGCCCTCCTCTGATAACGTTTACATTTTATTTATATCATGAGAAGGTCCGATCTGTACCGGGTTTGGAGGAGTTAGATCATTTAATCATTTTTAGTTATTTTTCTCAAAAAGCGGGAAAGTTCCCACAGGTACGAAAAAGGCCTGCTGTCATCAGCAGACCCATTCTCAAAAATGCTCTTGTAAATCAGAAAGCAGTACTTCCTGCTCAAATTGCGGATTTCCGATCGGGAAAATTCTGGCTGTTTCCTTGTCTTCGTTGACATGCTGAATATAAATCGGAACTCCTTCGTACGTCACATACGCCATGGCGGCGGATTCTGAAATGTCTTTCGCACGCTGTGTATTCACGTCTCAAACCTCCTTTAGGCCTCACACATAACGTGTCCGGCAGCCAAGAGAAGTATGCTTGTTTCTTACAATTGTCCGGTGGTGAGTTTGAATTTTTTGAGGCGTTTGTAAAACGTGCTCCGCGGGATTCCGGCCATTTTGGCGGCCAGCGTGACATTCCCCTTCGCTGATTCAAGCGCGTTTACGATGATGTTTTTCTGAATGTGCTCCCGGATGGAGACAGGGGACGCTTCTTCCTGTTCATAAGACTCGGCCGCCTCTTTAAGACCTGACGCTTCAAGCAGGGCTGCGATGGGGTGTTCTGACAGCCGTCCGTCCGGGAACATGACGGAAAGACGTTCAAATACATTAAACAATTCCCTGATATTTCCCGGCCATTTCCGGCTCTTTAATAGGTCTAAAAAGTCATCAGGAAGCTCCCCCCGCCAGGCGCGATTTCGCTGAAATTCAAGGAAGAGGCCGGGAATGTCTTCGGTGCGTTCTCTTAATGGAGGGAGGTAGATCGGACAGACGTGAAGCCGGTAAAATAAATCTTCTCTCAGCTTTTTGCATTGGACAAGCTGTCTCAGATCAGTGTGGGTGGCAGTGATGATTCTGATGTCAACGGGAATCTCTTTTGTCCCGCCGACCGGGGTGACTTTCCGTTCCTGCAGCACCCGTAACAGAGCGACCTGCATGGAGTGTGATATTTCTCCGATTTCATCGAGGAAAAGCGTGCCTTTATCGGCTTTTTGCAAAGCGCCGTTATGTCCTTTCCGTTTGGCCCCGGTGAAGGCGCCTTCCGAGTAGCCGAACAGTTCGCTTTCAATCAGCTTTTCGGGGACCGCTCCGCAATTGACGGCGATAAACGGGCCGTTTTTCCTGGAGCTGTTGTTATGAATCGCCCGGGCGGCAACCTCCTTTCCCGTCCCGGTTTCTCCCGTAAGACAAACGGTTGCGTCCGTTCGGGCGACAAGCTCCAGCTGCTGAAGCATATGTCGGGATGACGGGCTTTTGCCTGCCGCACCATGGAATATAAAAGACGGCTTTTCTTCTCGTTTGGATAAATAAACGCATGTGTAGCCGTTCTCCTCCCGCTTCGCCTGCTTGATGTGATAGCCCTGTTCCTCAAGCTCGCGCAGCATATGTCCGGTAAAATGCTGAACGGGACGGCTTGCGGCGATAACCCGGCTCATTTCATTGCAAAGCACGATCGGATCGTGAGACCGGGTAAGCCCGGCGAACTTGCTGATCATGTCAAGTTCTGTCATTTTGATCTTTAGGGCAAGCTCCCGTTCCGCCGTATAAGCGATGGAGGAGGCAATTCCGAGCATAAACGGCTGAGCGCGGGCGGCGGGGCAGGAAATATCAATGACACCCGCCAGCCGCCCGTCTTCATAACGGATCGGCGCGGCGGAACAGCTCCATTGATGAGAAGCGAGAGAATAATGTTCGGAACCGTGTATCATGACCGGCTCATTTGTATAAAGAGCCGTCCCGATCGCATTCGTGCCGACGGCCGTTTCCGTCCAGCGGGCGCCTTTTAAGAAATTGATGCGGTTCGCTTCATGAATGGTGCGCGGGTGGCCGTCAACTGAATGGACAACGCCGTCAGAATCAATCAGGAGAACCATCATTTCCATTTCCCGCATCGCCGTTTTCATTCTTTCTGCATACGGCGTTGAGGCCGCTAAAAATAACGCATGCTTTTCGGCCTGCCTTTCTAAATGATCTGCCGGCATTACATTCGGCCCCTTTTCTAGATAAGGGTTGACGTCGGCTTTTTTGCAGCGGTGCCATGAGGCGGCCACCCGCTTCTGAATACGGGATTCATCGAGCACGCCTTCTTTCACAAAACGCTTCCAGGTTTTAAAATCATTCCGAATGACATTCATTGTATTCGCTCCCCCCTGTTCAGACCATCTTTTCATATATTGTAGGGTAAAAATAAAGCGCTTTCAACGAAAAATACCCCTTCTCATCTGAGAAAGGGTATTCCGGTTATACGGAATGCACCGCAAGTCCGGTGACATTCAGCAGGGCTTCCTGAAGCGTTTCTGACAGAGTCGGATGCGCCGCGATAAAGTGCTCCGACATATCCGCCGTCATTTCACCGTTCATCATCATGACCGCCTGACCGATCAATTCCGTCACGTCCGGCCCGATCATTGACACGCCGACGATTTCTCCGAATTCAGGTTCGGCAATGATTTTCATTTTGCCGCCATGCTGATGTTTAATTAACGCTTTTCCGTTAGCAGAGAATGAGCATTCTCCGATTTTCACATCTCCGTATGTCTCTCTCGCCTGTGTTTCCGTCAGCCCGACAGCGGCCATTTCCGGCGATGTATAAATACAGCGGGGCACCGCCCGCATATTGACTTTGCTGTCCTTTCCCGAGGCATGCGCGGCGGCTGTGATTCCTTCATGAATGGCGGCATGCGCGAGCTGCATTCCTCCGGCCGCATCGCCGCACGCGTATATATGAGGCACATTGGTCTGCATATGGTCATTGACTTCAATACCGCGCGGAGAATACCGGATGCCGGCCTGCTCCAGATTCAGGCCTTGCAAACGCGGTTTTCTCCCGATTGCAACCAAAATGTGATCAGCCTGAGCCTCAATTTCTTTGCCGTCTTTTGTCCACACGGCGGTTTTCCTTTCTTTGTCAATCCGCTGAAGGGCGGCTTTCGTCTGAATATCAGCCCCGCTGTCTCTTAAAGAGTCTTCGAAAACGGCGGCGATTTCTCCGTCTTCTGCCGGGAGCAGCCGGTCAGCCGATTCAATCACCGTCACTTTCGTTTTAAACCGGCTGAATAAAGAGGCAAATTCACAGCCGATCACACCTCCCCCGACAATAAGCAGAGAAGAAGGAATTTGCTGTAAAGAAAGCGCGTCTTTGCTGTCGATCACCCAATCGCCGTCAAATGGGGCAAACGGCAGCTCCGCCGGTTCAGATCCGGATGCAATCAATATCCGATCCGCTTCCAGAATGTCTTTTGCGCCTCCTTCTCCTTCAACAAGCAATGTCTGCTCTGTGAGAAATGAAGCTGTCCCGCTGATGACTTTAATCTGATTTGCTTTCATTAAGTATTGAATTCCCTGCACGAGCTGGCTGACGATTTGCCGTTTGCGCCCCTGCATGCGGGCCCAATTGAGTGTAATGTTTTGCGGCAGTTCGATGCCGAATGTATCTGCGTGCCTGATTTTATCGAGCACATTCGCGCTTTCCAAAAGCGACTTTGTCGGGATGCACCCCTCATTGAGACAAGTGCCTCCGAGCGGCCCTTTGTCGATCAGAACGACTTCTTCTCCCCTCCGCGCGGCAGTCACGGCAGCTGCATATCCGGCAGGCCCGCCGCCGATAATGGCTAGTGTCAATCTCTTCACCCTCTCTATAAAATCAATCCGGCCGGCTCTTCAAGCAGCGCTTTGACCGTTTTCAGGAAGTCCGCAGCCGGTGCGCCGTCACATACTCTGTGATCAAAGGTAAGGCTCAGCGGCAGCATGGTGCTTTTGACAAGTTCATCTCCTTTAAACGCAGGCGTTTCATAGCTTGCGCCCACTCCGAGAATACCGGCTTCAGGCGGATTAAGAATCGGGGTGAAATGCTCAATTCCGTAACCCCCGAGATTTGTAATAGAAAATGTCGATCCGTGCAGATCATCTCCGGAAGCATTGCCTTCCCGCGCCCGGCGTGCCGATGTGCTGATGTGATCCGCAAGCTCAAGGAATGAAAGCTTTTCCGCATCCCGAATCACCGGCACGACGAGACCGTTTTCAAGAGAAACCGCCATCCCGAGGTGGACATATGGATAGGTGATGATCCGCTCCTCTTGATAAGAGCTGTTCAGCTCAGGATGCTGTTTCAGCGCAAGCACCGCGGCCCGGGATACGAAATGTGTGACCGTCAGTTTAACACCGCTCCGCTTTTTCGCGCTGTCGGCGAGCTGCTGCTGCCATTTTACAAGCTCCGTAATGTCCGCTTTCATCGTCAGCGTCAGCTGGGCGCTGTTTTGCAGGCTTTTGTGCATTCGGTCTGCAATCACTTTTCTCATCGCTGAAGCCGGTTTTCCCTCCGGCTGTGCCGTCTGAACCGAAGACTGCGGTTCAGATTCCGTCTTCATGGCCTTGATGACGTCAGCTTTTACAATTCTGCCTCCGGGCCCCGTCCCGTTCAGCGTATCAACTTTCAACCCGGCTTTCTCCGCCATTTTTCGGGCAACGGGAGATATTTTCACGCGGTGTTTACGCTTTTGCACGGCTTTGGGAGCGGGAATATGTTCAGGTTCAGCTTGCGGTTTCCCTGCATTTTCAGGAGCCGGCGCCTCCTTCTCCCGCACTTCTTCGCCGTTTTCCCCGATATAACAGATGGGCGTTCCCGGCGGGACTCCTTCTCCCTCTTTGACTTTAATATGAAGAAGCGTGCCGCTTTCAGGCGCTTCTATTTCCATTTCTATTTTTTCCGAGTTGATGCTGGCGATGCTTTCTCCCTTTTCAACCGGGTCGCCGACTTTTTTATTCCAGACGGATACTTCACCTTTCTTCATCGCCATTCCCAGCTTCGGCATTACTACTTTTACAGCCATTCTATACCCCTCCTTTAATTCATTGCCGGCTCGCCAAGCAATTCAAGCGTGACGCTGACAATTTGGTCTGGTGTCGGCAAATATTGATCTTCAAGCACCGGCGAAAACGGCACTGGTGTATGCGGCGCTGTAATCCGTTTAATCGGCGCATCAAGCAAATCAAAGCCCTTATCGGCGACAATCGCAGCAATATCCGTGGCGATGCTGCAGCGCGGATTGGCTTCGTCAATGATGATCAGCCGGTTTGTTTTTTCTAACGATGTGAAAATCGCTTCCTCATCTAAAGGAGACAGACTCCGGGGATCAAGCACCTCGGCGTCGATGCCTTTCTCAGAAAGCTGCGCAGCCGCTTCAAGCGCAGTATTGACCTGCTTGCCGACCGCAAAGAGCGTGACATCATTGCCTTCGCGTTTGATATCCGCCTTTCCGAGCGGAATTGTATAATAATCTTCCGGCACCTCGCCCTTCATGTTGTAGGACGTTTTGTCTTCAAAGAAGAACACCGGATCATTGTCTTCTATTGCCGAAAGCAGCAAACCTTTGGCGTCATATGGATTGGACGGCACAACCGTCTTCAGACCCGGGATGCTCGTGAACAGGCCATACAGCGCCTGCGAATGCTGAGCTGCTGCCCGGAATCCGGCTCCGTATGTGGTGCGGACGGTGATCGGCACTTGCGCTTTACCGCCGAACATATAGCGGAATTTCGCCCCTTGGTTGATCACTTGGTCAAAGCACGTTCCGATAAAATCGTTAAACATCAGTTCCGCAATCGGTCTCAGCCCCGTGGATGCCGCAGTCATGGCCGCACCCATGTAGCCCGCCTCAGAAATTGGTGTGTCCAGCACCCTGCTTCTGCCGAATTCCTGTACGAGCCCCTTTGTGACCCCCAGTACACCGCCCCATGCTTCATCATCTTGCAAGTGATCGACCGCCGCTCCCCCGGCGACATCTTCACCGATCAAAAGCACATTTTCGTCTTTTCTCATCGCAAGCTTCATTGCTTCATTGAGCGCGTCCGACATGCTTATGACTCTCGCCATCTCACATTCCCCCTTTTTCATATGACACGTAGACGTCTGTCAACAGCTCTGACTCTTTCGGATATGGACTCTTTTCGCTGAACGAGACGGCTTTTTCAATCGATTCGCTGACACGCTGTTCGATGTCTGACAGTTTATTTGCATCTGTTTCTTTTAGAAGATAGTCTTTAAAGCCTTGAATGGCATCCTTTTCTTCAAGATGCTCAGTCTTTTCATCCTTTGTTTTATAAGTTTGGGCATCCCCTTCGAAATGGCCGTAGTTTCTGTAAGTCATACATTCAATCAAAGACGGGCCTCCGCCGTTTCTTGCTCTTTCTATCGCTTCCCCGGCTGCCTGATAAACTGCTAAAATATCTTTTCCGTCCACCGTGACCCCCGGCATGTTGTAGGCAGCCGCCCGATCGGCGATTGAATCACAGGCCGACGCGTACTCAAATGTCGTGGCTTCGCCGTAGCCGTTGTTTTCGGCGATGAACACGACAGGAAGGTTCCATACTGCCGCTAAGTTCAGCCCTTCATGGAAAGTGCCTTGGTTATTGGCTCCGTCCCCAAAAAAGCAAACGCTTACATTTTTAGTTTGTTTATATTTAGCCGTGAGCGCTGATCCGCATGCGAGCGTGAATCCGCCCCCGACGATTCCATTTGCGCCTAACATGCCTTTATCAAGATCCGCAATGTGCATAGAACCGCCTTTGCCTTTACACAGTCCGGTCGCTTTTCCGAATATTTCCGCCATCATGCCGTCCAGATCACAGCCTTTGGCGATACAATGGCCATGTCCCCTGTGTGTGCTTGTAATGCTGTCGCCATCATCTAAATGAGCGCACACCCCCGCAGCTACCGCTTCTTCACCGGCATACAAATGGACGAATCCGGGAAGCACTCCTTGCGCGAACAGTTCATGCACTTTGTCTTCAAAGCCCCTGATTTCCAGCATCTTTTGGTACATCCACAGCGCTTTCTCCTCAGTTAATGACAAGCCTTCTCGTTTTAACAATTCCATTTTGTGCGCCTCCTTCTATTTAGGGTTCACACTTATAAATGCAAGAAGCATGCCAGCCTTTGGAGCCCGTAAAATGAATGTTTTTATTTTTACAATGGAGACGGTTTGAGACAGGTGTCTCATTTTGTCTCGATCTGTTCCCTTTGTCTCGTTTTATGGCATACAAAAAAGACCGGGCATCACCCTGTCTTTGACAATGATCGACATATTTATTTCCTCGGAAATCTTTTAACTGCTTCATTCTTCTGCATACAGTCTATCGTGGCGATTGAGTGGTTACACTCTTTTTTTCATATCCACGTGCTGCAGTTCATACTTTTCTTCAACAGCCCGATTCAGCGCTTGAAGCATGTAGCCAATGCCTTTATACGATGACAGAGGCCAGGTGATATGCTGATGCTCTCCGATGACGGCGTTTAGGACGCTTCGGTATTTTTTCCCGCCAAGCATGACAAGCTCTTCGATGTCGGAAAAGCCTTTTTCATGAAATTGACGGCGCAGCTCGTCCGCTGCCATGATCTCCGGATGACCGGTTCCAAAAGTGACATCGTAATTTCCGGGAACCATATCATCCGGACGAAGGAATCCGTGCTTCCCCGACAAAATCACCCACTCATCGAAAAATGCTTTCGCATATCGCTCGCACGCCTGATGAAACGGGCTGAGATAAGCGTCTTCCGCCCTTACCGGACCTGTATCTGAATGGACATCCCAAATTTTTTTCTTGCCGCAGGGGATGATGCACAGTCGTTTCATTTTTCTCTCCCCTTTATGATGTATGTCCTATCAATGTACCATGATTCGTTTATTTCTGCATGACGAAACTGGCCATGGATCTGTCTGGGTAAAAACTGCACACAAAAAGACCCGGAATTCAAATCGAAATCCGGGCCGGATGAAGAGTTGTTTATGTCACTCTTGCTTCATCCCATCAAGATACTTTGTCTCAAAGTCATCGAGCAATGCACGCACTTCATCTGTTGACTTTGTATTCATGCATTGATTTCTTAATTCACTTGCTCCACGGAATCCGCGGAGATATATCTTGAAAAAGCGGGGGAGCGGTTTATATGCTCGAGCTTCTGCTTTTGAATATTCATCATGAAGATCCAGGTGCAATCTCAAAAGATCCAGCAACTCCTTACTGCTATGCTCTCTCGGTTCCTTTTCAAAGGCGAATGGATTAGTAAAAATGCCTCGTCCAATCATAATCCCGTCAACACCGTATTGTTCAGCGAGTTTCAAGCCGGTTTCACGGTCAGGAATATCCCCATTGATCGTCAATAGGGTATCCGGCGCTATCTCATCACGAAGTTTCTTGATTTCCGGGATGAGCTCCCAATGCGCATCTACTTTACTCATTTCCGCTCTTGTACGCAGATGAATGGAAAGATTCGCAATGTCTTGTTTCAGTATGTGTGTCAGCCAGCCGCGCCATTCTTCTATATCCGTGTAGCCAAGTCTGGTCTTCACACTTACCGGCAGACCTCCTGCTTTCGCCGCCTGTATTAATTCGGCTGCAACTTCAGGACGGCAAATCAGGCCGCTTCCCTTTCCATTCCCCGCCACATTAGGTACAGGACAGCCCATATTGATATCAAGGCCCTTAAACCCTAATTCCGCCATCCCAATACTCATTTGGCGAAAGTTTTCAGGCTTATCTCCCCATATGTGGGCAACCATCGGCTGTTCATCCTCCGTGAAAGTCAAACGGCCGCGCACACTATCCTTCCCATCCGGGTGACAATAGCTTTCTGAGTTTGTAAACTCTGTGAAAAACACATCAGGTCTGCCGGCTTCACTCACAACATGGCGAAAAACGACATCCGTCACATCTTCCATTGGTGCCAGTACAAAAAATGGCCGCGGTAATTCACGCCAGAAATTATCTGTCATAACAAATCCAAATCCTTTCATGATGGGATACAGCCAAACCTTGATCCCAAAATTAAAAACTGACCATGCTTCTTTTACACTTATAGCATGTGTCAGCACTTCTTATCAAACGATAGTAAATTTTGAACATTTCACTTTTTACACGTGAAAATGTGAAATGCAAACTGAAGCAGAACGCATTAATTGAGTTAACGTAATAGACTATCGCTATAGTTAACCCCATATCGCTCATTTCTGATCAACTCAGCCATAACCTTTAAAAGGGTTTGAGAGAGAAAAAAGTGTGATGATTATCTACACCTATTTTTTTATTTATATTGTGGTTTATTAATAGTAGCGCTGACCTTCATCTTTCTTAGCGGCCTTACTTTTGCTCTTTTTGGACAAAAGGATTCCAACCTAAATAGAATATCATATGAGTTCTCCCTATTACCAATGCAAAATAATTGTCCATATGTCAATATCTTTATAACGTTTTAGTTTTAAAGTTATTACTTATAAACAAAATATCTGCATAAAAAAATAAATAATTACATTTATAAGGTGCCACAGAAATCATCTATAAATGTTTGGATAAGGTTACGATTCGGTAATCCTGATCCAAAACCAATAAAATAGACTGCTGACTAAGTGCCGCAGTCTTCATTCCTAAGATTAATAAGAAAGTTTCTTTCATCATTAAATAAGGCATCAGAAGTTATTGCTTTCATTTCGAATATCCTTTGTTATACCTGTGATGATTTGTATAACAGTGAAAACCCCCAAGAAAACAGTGACAATATTAAACCATGGATTATCATAGAATGAAAGATATGTTTGAAAGAAATCCAGTTCAGCTATGTTTGCTGGGAATCCATTCATTTCTCTATAATTAGGACCCCATCCCGTTAATTCTGCAAAATTAAAATAAAGCTGTGAAACTAAAAATGCCAAAACCGTGAGAAACCAACTTTTTTTATATAACGGCCGTTTTTTAATTACTTTATCCATTTCATTATCCATTTCCTTTTCTGCAATACTTTTTAGCCAAGTGACAATCTAACATCATTATAGTATGAAGCATGATTGTCGCGATAATTACTTATTAAGGATATAACCATCGCAGGTATTACTGTAATAGTTGTTATCACTTGCGTTTCCGCCTCGGGTTTATTCCTTTTTTGGAAATAAGGAAAATAATCGGGGTCCTTTTTTCCTGTTTAGGCTTTCATATCATGTATAACGACCAAACATGCTTTTTTAGTGTGTTTGATCTATTATCCACAGTTGTTGCTAATAGTAGATGTGCCAACTGCCGTTGTGATTAGTGTAAGTAAGCAACCTTGCCTTTTACAGCTTCTGCTTCAGAACCTTCGTTCAGTTGTTGAGGTTCCAATATCTCTCATTCGGTTTCACCTCCTTTTTATCATTTATTACAACTATCGCCAATAGTAGATGTGCCGATGAGTGTCGGGACTTTATTCTTTAAGAAAGAAGTTTACAAAACATTAACTAAAATTACAATTATTAACGTAACTTGAACGACTTGTTATTGCTTCTGGTTCACAACAAGATCTTCATATTTTGTCTGTAATGCCGGTTCCAAACGGAAAAAAGAAAGTGTTAATAGAAAGCAGCCTACTTGGCTGTTTTTCACTTGCTTTTTCCATACGTTTTTTCAACTCTTTTTATCAGTTAAATAAAGACAAAAGATAGATAGGACAAGGGCAAAACATGAAAAAACCCGGAAATCGGAATTGTTTAATTTACCGAAATCCAGGTCTGATTACGAATTGTTTATTTTAGTTAGACGATTTTAATACAAGCTTCGCCACGGCTTCCACATGAGCCGTTTGCGGAAACATATCAACAGGCTGAATATATTCGACACGATAGTCCTTCGACAGCGTCTGCAAGTCTTTCGCCAGTGTGGAAGGATTGCAGGATACGTAGACGAAGCGTTTCGGTTTTACTTTTTTGATGGTATCTAAAAATGTTCTGTCACAGCCGGTTCTCGGCGGGTCGACGATGACCACGTCAGGGCGGAAGCCTTCTTTCGTCCATTTCGGGAGCCAGTGCTCGGCTGTTCCTGTGACATATGCCGCGTTTTTGATGCCGTGTTTTTTGGCGTTTTTCTTCGCATCATCAATTGATTCTTTAATGACGTCCATGCCGCGGATCTCTTTTGCACCGTTTGAAACCCACATGCCGATCGTACCGACGCCGCAATACGCGTCTACGACTTTTTCTTTTCCTGTCAGCTGAGCCGCTTGTTTCACTTCGTCATACAGCTTGACCGTCTGCTCAGGGTTGAGCTGGAAGAAGGCGCGGGCGCTCAGTTCAAATGACACGTCACCGAGCACTTCTTGAATGGCATGGCTTCCGGCCAGCGCTTTTGTTTTGTCACCGAAAATGACGGATGTGCGCGCGCCGTTGACGTTTTGAATAATCGATTTCACTTCCGGCAGACGGTTCTGAATGGCTTTGACGATCTCGTCTTTATTCGGCAGTGTCTCTTTCGCGGTGACAAGCACGACCTGCACTTCGCCTGTTTCAAAACCGACTCTCGTCACGATGGTGCGGACATCGCCTTTTTTGGTCCGTTCATTATAAACGGATACGTTGTGTTTTTCCAAAATACGGCGGACGATACCCGTTGTTTTGTTTGTCGCCGGGTGCTGGACAATGCATTCCTTAATCGGAACGATTTTATGGGAATCAAGTCCGTATAAGCCGGCAATGATGCTGCCGCTTTGCGAGCGTCCGACTTGGAACTGGCTTTTGTTCCGGTAATTCCAAGGGTTGTCCATTCCGATCGTATCTTTAATGTTTATTTCTTCGACATTGAATCTCGTATGACGTTCCAGAGACTGAATGACGATGTCGCGTTTTTCGCGAAGCTGCTGGGTGTATGCCAGATGCTGAAGCTGACAGCCGCCGCACTGGTCGTAGACCGGACATGGCGGCGTGACGCGGTGTTCAGACGGCTTGCGGATTTTTTTGACGCGTGCTTCTGAAAATTTCGGCTGCACATTTGTCGCTTCGGCAACGACTTCTTCACCGGGCAGAGCGCCGGGTACGAAGACAACTTTTTTCTTAAAATAGCCGACGCCCTCTCCGTTAATGCCGAGACGTTTGATGGTCAGCGGAAATGTCTGTCCGATTTTCAATTCGGCAGGCGCCTTTTTTTGATGTTGATTCACGTTTTTTTCTCTCCGTTTCTATATAAAGCCTTCCTCCTGGGAAAACGGCTGATTTGAAATATCACATCTTTTCAGTATAACATGCAGCCGGCGGTTCCTTCATGTTTTTCACTGGAAGTTTCCTTTTTTCATTCAATGCTTCTCCACAAGTACAAGGACGCATAGCTTAAATACGGCGCCCATTCGCTGCTTACCCGGAGCATCACGTCTTTTGACGGTTTATCCTCTAGGGCGAAGCGGCGTTTGACGGCGTTTTGCAGGCCGATGTCCGCCAAAGGAAACAGATTCGGGCGGCCGAGACCGAACATGAGCACGTTTTGAACGGTCCACGGGCCGATGCCTCTGATGGCGATCAGCTTTTTCATAATGTCTTCATCCGATAAATGAGAAAGTTCCGCCAGATTGAGCGCTCCTTCTGCAATCATCCGTGAAATGTCAATCGCATATTCCGCTTTTCTCATGCTGAACTGGAGCTCTCGCAAGTCCTGATAATCAAGCGCCGCGATCGTTTTCGGCTCGGGATAGCACCAGACGCCGTCTTTTTGTTCACCGAAGGCATGGACGAACCGTTCCGTTAAGGTAAAAGCGAAGGACAGGTTGAGCTGCTGGTGGATGATGCATTTCATGAGACAGTTGTAGACGTCATATTCCAAGACGAGCGGGGTTCCCGCATGCTCCTCAAAAAGCGCCGACAGATTTGTTTTTGAGAAATGATCAAGCACAGGCTGAAGCGGCTGCTCCCACTGAAAAATGTGTTTGATCCGTTCAATCATCTCCTCCCGGTCCGTTTCTCCGCTGACGAGGAAGACCGGGTCTGCGGCGGTGCCTTCCGCTTGAATCGTGATGACGGACAGTTTGCCGTCCCGTGTTCTGAGCGGCACTTTGATTGATCTTGCATGAAGATCGACCGCATTCAGCGGATCGAGCGACAGCCTTTCAAGGACTTTATCAAAATGATACGGCGGCGTGACCGAAACCGTTTCCTTCCACATATGCTCCACCCCTTTTTGTCCAAGTATATCATGAAGCGGCCGGGCGGCAATTCGTATACTTTTCTTCATAACGCCGCATGATATAATGGCAGGCGGAGGGTTGTTTATGATACATATAACCGCAATCACAACACATAATGAGATATTAGATAATATCCCCCTATCACGTACAGAACAACCGGACATCGCATGGTACTGGATTGATTTTTTCGGCGCTGAGATGCATGAAACCGAGCTGCTGCGTGATTATTTTCACTTTCATCCGCTTGCGATCGAGGATTGCTTTCAGCATATGCAGCGGCCGAAAATCGACCATTATGACGGCTACCGTTTTTATGTGCTCCACGCTTTGAACCCTGACACACTGGAAATGGAAGAGGTGGACATTTTTCAGTCCGACCGTTTCATCGTCAGCTTCCATTTGCACGAATCGCCCGGCGTCTCAAAGGTGAGAGAACGGTTTTTCGCTTCTCCGGGATTAGCCAAAAAAGGGCCCGGGCACATCACTTATATGATGATGGATCAGCTTGTCGATGAATATTTCCCCGTGCTGTACAAAATTGAAGACCGGCTGAATGAAATTGAAGACAGCAGAACCCATAAATCTTATGGCACTTTAATGAATGAAGTGTTTGAATTGCGGACTGATCTTTTGAACCTGAGGCGGACGATCATTCCGATGCGCGATTTAATGTACCGGATTTTGAGCCTTGACCATGTAAAAGAAAGCCGTGAAACGAAAGCGTATTTCAGCGATATTTATGACCACCTGTTAAAACTGGCTGAGCTGATCGAGTCAAACCGTGATATGACGTCAGATTTGCGGGACAGCTATGTGACGCTGAATTCAAACCGGATGAACGCCATTATGATGACATTAACCATCGTCTCGACCATTTTTATCCCGCTGACGTTCATCGCGGGGGTTTACGGCATGAATTTCGATAACATGCCTGAGCTTCATTGGAAATACGGGTATTTTATCGTTTTGGGCGTAATGGCCGTTCTTGTGGCCGCCATGCTGTTTTGGTTCGCCCGCAAAGGCTGGTTTAATATTTTCAAGTAAGAACGGCTGCCGGCTGTTCTTTTTTTTGAGAAAACATGATAGTCTGGAAAAAAAACGTAAAGAGGTGTGCGCCGTTACCATCCTTTCTCACAGAATCATTTCTTCTGTCCTCCTGGCTTTCAGTGTCATGTCCATTGCCCCGCTGTATAACGGCCGTACGGTGTCTGATTACATCTTTGAGTTACTCGGCTTTTCCTCTTGGCCGGAAGATGGAGCCCATATCTCCGTCATTCCCGGGGTCGTGCTTTACTTTGCGGCGTTAATCTGGTGTGCCGCCGCGTTCAGGCGGACGCTTCCCGCGGCGGGGCTGTTTCTGATCTTTCTCAGTATGGGGGCCGCTTCCGGTATCAGTCCTGCCACCGAATATGCCGCTTTTTCCTTAAAACAGTTCGCGCCCGAAAAAGAGGCTGTCGAATATTTGAAGCACCGCAGCGAATGCAGTCATCTGGTTGAGCGAAAAAGAGCGGGCATGAGCTGCACGCTTTATATCAATCATTACGGAAAAGGGGAACAAACCATTTCTGTCACCCCGGATTTATCAGAAAACATAAAGGACGTCACATTCAAATCAAAAACGTTCACTGTAAAACCCCGTTCAAAAACAATCATCAAAACCCGATTTACCGGATTTTATAAGGGGAAAGCCGCCTCAGACTCCGGATGGTCTTCAGAACCTGAACTGAAAGTGGCAATCCTGTACACAGCAGATTAACCATTTTGCATGTATAATGGTGGAAAACTTTATTGGAGGGACTGTCAAATGAAGATCGCCATCGTCGGACTCGGCAATATGGGCCGCCCCATCGCCGAAAATATCATGAAAGCCGGATACAGCCTGACTGTATATAACCGGACGAAAGAAAAAGCGGCTGACCTGCTGGATAAAGGGGCAGAATATGCCGAAACGCCCCGCCAGGCAGCTGAACATGCGGACATCGTGCTGTCCATGCTGTCAGACGATGACGCCGTAACAGACGTGACTTTCGGAGCTTGCGGCATTATTGCCGGGTTATCTGAAAACGGCATTCATATTTCAATGAGCACGATCAGTACGGCGCTGTCAGAACAGCTTTCCGCCGCACATTCGGGCAGAGGGCAGTCCTTTATTGCCGCTCCCGTCCTCGGCCGCCCCGATGCCGCCGAGAAGGCCGAGCTTCGCATCATCACAGCCGGACCGGCAGAAGCGAAGAAAAAGGCCGAACCGCTGCTTAACATCCTGAGTCAGCAAGTATTTGACACTGGTGAAGAAACAAAAACGGCCAATGCCGCGAAAATCAGCGTCAATTTCTTGCTCGTTTCTATGCTGGAGGCGTTATCTGAATCATTCTTAATGATGGAGAAGTACGGGCTAGAGCAAAAACAATTTTTAGAAATCGCCGGCGCGCTCTTTGGCTCTCCCGTCTATCAAAATTACGGAACCATGATGGCTGAGCAGAAATTTGAGCCGGCCGGTTTCAAAATGTCTTTAGGGCTGAAGGATACCAATCTGGCGCTCGCCGCCGCAGAACAGGTTTCCGCAAAACTCCCTCTTGCCGAACTGGCCAAGAACCATTTTGAAAGCGGGATCGCACAAGGCTTCGGGGATCTGGATTGGGCTGCACTGATTAAAAGCTTAAAATAACAAAATAACACCTCTCCATTACCAGGAGAGGTGTTTTCTACAGGCGCGGCAGCTTCATTTCTTTCTCAAACATCAGGTCATCAATGCTTTTAAACGTGTAGCCTTCTTTTTTCAAATCGGTAATGGCATCGTCCAGAGCTTCTGAATTGTCCTTTGAAACGGTGTGGAGAAGGTAGATTGCGCCGGGATGAGCCTGCTTTATCATGTGATCATAGGCGTATTGTTTCCCTTTTTGCTCGTTAACCTTCCAGTCGACAAATGCGACGGACCAGAAAACGGTTTGGTAGCCGAGGCGCTTCGTTTCTTTCAGGACATATTCGCTGAATACGCCGCGCGGCGGACGGAGATACAGGTTGTCCCGCTTTCCGGTAATGTTGTACACAGCTTCCGTGACGGAATCGAGTTCGTCTTGAATCTGATCGCCCGTTTTTGTCGTCAGATCAGGATGATGAAAAGAATGATTGCCGATGATATGGCCTTCCTTTGACATCCGTTTAATCAAATCAGGCTGCTCTTTCACAAAATGACCCGTGACAAAAAAAGTGCCCGTGACGTGATGTTTTTTTAACACATCAAGCACTTTCGGGGTGTACCCATTTTCATATCCGTTATCAAACGTTAAATAGATGGTCTTTTCTTTCGTATTGCCTAAATAAAAGGCATCATATTTTTTGACCAGATTGTCCAGCTGTCTGCCGGCATCCGGCGGCTGATGATTGACGCTGCGTTTAAATCCCCAGTTTATCCGTTCATTCGGCACGGCTTCTGCGCTGTTGATGCCTCCCGCAAGTAAAACGGCCATGCAGCAAATTGAACAAAACCATTTCATGACCAGCACTCCTTCTGCATTTTTCCTTATTTTGCAGTAGGCTCTGCCCTTTTATACAGCCGCATTATGGAAAAAGAAAAACCCCGGCATCCGCCGGGGTTTATTCCCAATCCTTTTTAAAGCGTTCGTATTTTGCTTCCAGATCATCAAGCATGCCGATGAGCCGGTCTATATCTTCAACGTCCGTTGATTCAGGGTCTAATGAATCAATGACATTCATAAACATATCGAGTCTGTTCTTCAGGTAATCGAGCTGCTGATCTTTGCTGTTTACTGCATTCCCCATACTTCCACTCCATTCATTTTTTATAATGGTAGCGTATTTTTTGCCGTTTTTCAATGGTTCCGCTACTTGCGATCTTGGCAGATCAGGTCTAAAATTAACAGTTGGCAGACGTTAGTATGCCCCATTTATAAAGGAGTTAGATAGTCATGACACAAAACACAACACTGCGTCCGATCACACCGGAGTACGATCCTTGGGAAGCGTACATGGATGTCGACCAGTATGGAGATATGAAACTGACGAACGTTGAATTCACAACGACGACTTTGTGCAATATGAGATGCGAGCACTGCGCCGTCGGGTACACGCTCCAGCCGAAAGACCCGAATGCGCTGCCGATCGACCTTTTATTAAAGCGGCTTGATGAAATTCCTCTGTTACGCTCTATCAGCATTACGGGCGGCGAACCGATGCTTTCGCTGAAATCGGTAAAGGAATACGTCGTCCCGCTTTTGAAATATGCCCATGAACGCGGCGTGCGCACACAGATCAATTCAAACCTGACGCTTGATATCGGGCGCTACGAACGGATTATTCCTTATTTGGACGTCCTTCACATTTCTCACAACTGGGGAACGGTCGAGGACTTTGCCGACATCGGATTTGCGATGATGGAGAAGAAACCGACATTTGAACAGCGGGCGCGCTATTTTGACAAAATGATTGAAAACAGCCGCACGCTGGTCGAAGCAGGCGTAATGGTTTCAGCGGAAACGATGCTGAACAAACGGACGCTGCCGCATATTGAACATATTCACCGGCAAATTACGGAAGAAATGAAATGCCAGCGGCACGAAGTCCATCCGATGTATCCGAGTGATTTCGCCAGCGCGCTTGAATCACTCAGCCTGACGGACATGAGACAGGCCATTCATCATCTGCTCGACATTCGCGATGAAGAGACATGGATGCTGTTCGGTACGCTCCCGTTTTACGCATGCAGCCCTGATGAAGAAGACCAGAAGCTCCTCCGCCGCCTGCGGGAAGCGAGAAACGTTACGGTGCGAAACGACCCTGACGGCCGCTCCCGCCTGAATGTCAACATTTTTGACGGAAATATCATTGTCACGGATTTCGGCGATACACCGCCGCTCGGCAATATTAAAACAGACAGCCTTCCTGAAGCATATGACAAGTGGAGACAGACGAAGCTGAGCAAAGAGCTGAACTGCCGCTGCACAAACGTCCGGTGCCTCGGCCCGAACGTCCTTGTCAAAAACAGTTATTATCAGGACACAGATTTTTCATTACGAAAAGCCAGAGGTTAACAAAAGATGGAAACGACAATTACGGACATTTTGAAAAGCAAAGTGGTTGAGATCATCATCGTCGCTCTCGTGCTTTACGTCGGTGTTTTTCTGATCAACCGCTTTGTCCAGGTGTTATTTAAACGCACGGATTTCTTGGAGGAACGGAAAGGGAAAACGATTGAAAGCCTCGTCCGATCCATCACCCAGTATACGGCGACGATCGGTTTTATCTTTTACGTCATTTCTTTATTCGTTCATGATTTCGGCCGAATTTTAGCCGGGGCGGGTGTTGCCGGTATCGTCATCGGTTTCGGCGCCCAGTCGTTAATCAAGGACATATTGGCCGGTGTCTTTTTAATATACGAACGCCAGCTTCATAAAGGTGATTATGTGACGATTAACAATCTGTTCAACGGCACAGTCGAAGAAATCGGACTCCGTTCCCTCCAGATCCGTGAGTGGACCGGCAAGCTGCTTACCATATCTAACGGTGAGGTCAGACAGCTTCAAAACTATAACATTGATTTTATGCGGATTACCGAGTCCGTCGTGATCAGTTACAAGGAAGATCCCGAGCGGGTATATACCGTGTTAGAAAAAGCCTGCGATATGCTCAATGATGAGCTTCGCGATTCACTGAAGCGGGATGAATTTCTCAATGCGACGGAGCCGTTTCAAGTGCATGGAATTATGAGTCTGAACAAATTAACCAGAGGCATTGAATTTACAGTAAAAGGCATGGTTCAAGACACAGAATACTTCTCGGCGAGCCTTGCGGTGAGACGCGTTCTTGCCCGGGAGCTGTACAACAACAATGTGCAATTGCTCGAGGAAATGTATCACACACAAAAAAGCTGATTCCCGAACCGGAATCAGCTTTTTTTATTTATCTCGGCTGCGCTGTCATTTGAAAACCGAATGTGACGTGATCCTGCACCGGAATCCAAGCCCCGATTCCTTGCGAAGTCACATTTTTGACGACAAGTTTCCGCTTGCTGCCTTTCAGCACCAAATACACTTCACCGTATGTTACTTTTCCTTTTTCATTAACGGCCGGAGCGTAGGCGTGCAGGTAGCCGAGCCGCTGCGGAGAAATTTTGTAGGTTTGATCGCGTTTTGTGCCTGCGCCGATAACCGTTTCAAACGCGAGCGGCAGTTTTGTTTTCTTCATCGCTTTTTGCATCATCATGCTTTTTACGTCTTCTGCGTTCGGCACCTTCGCTGTGAGCCCGCCTTTGATTTTGTATTGCTGTTCTTGGGCGTATGAGATAACCGCGGTTTGCTGTCCGCCCCGGTTATCCGCTCTGTTTGTGTTGATTTTTTTATATTCCCAGTTGGCGACCGTTTCGTTCGATTGATAGCCGAGCGCCCATTTCCCGAGAAATATTGTCGCCCGGTATCCGATGGCAAGCGGTGAACCGGAAACCGAGGATTCATTCAGCATCTTTATCAGATGCGGATTTTCGATGTTGATCTCTGATGTATCTAACAATTCCTTCGCCAGTTTGCTCGGCTGAAGCATCGGCTGGTCCTGTGAAGCATTCGGATACGTATTTTCCTTTGAAATGCTTACGACAGAGTTGGGAACTTTAAACGGTTTTTTTGCACCGGCAGACGGCGTTGCGAAAAAACTAAAGGATAACAGCAGAATCAGTGTGGCATGAAACAGCTTTCTCATCATATCACTCTTTCTATAGCATTTTCCTTTAGTCTTTTCCTCCGCAATCGTTGTTATCCGCATTTTTTACAGGTTAAAGCAGGAAAAAACCGATCGCCATAATGACATAAGCGGCAAGGAGCGTAGCCCCTTCAAACCAGTTCGAATCACCGTCATTTGAAATCATTGTCATCAAAAGGACGGATGAGATCATCGCGACAAGCTCGGGCAATGTGAATACAAGCGGCATATTGACCGGAAAAAAGATGGAACAGATCACAAGAACCGGAGCCACAAACATGGCGATCTGCAAAGTCGAGCCTACCGCGATTTCAACGGCGACATCCATCTTGTCTTTGTACGCCATAATAATCGCCGACGCATGCTCTGCGGCATTTCCGACGATTGCGACGATAATCACTCCGATAAACAGCTCGCTCCAGCCGAACTGTTCAGCCACCGCATGAAACGTATGGACAAGGTTTTCAGATATGTAGGCGACGATAATGGTTGAAATAAATAAGACGGCTGTCGCTCTTTTCCCCGACCACTCAGGCTGCTCCTCTTCTTCCTTTGCCTCCGGCTGATTCGGCTGATAAACACCGCGGTGGGTGACGAGCTTGAAATAAAGAGCTGCCACGTACAAAAGGATCATGATGATGCTGATGCCGACACTCAAATCAAGCTTGTTTTTTTCCCCCATATCCATGGAAAACACTTCGGGAATGACAAAAGCAACGATAATGGCAAAAATCAGCAGGCCAGAATTATGCCGTGCATCATGTATATTGAATTCCTGCCGCTTGTATTTCAAACCGCCGATAAAAAACGACAATCCCGCGACGAGCAAAAGATTGCCGAGCACCGAACCGGTCAGTGAAGCAAGCACGATGCCCGTCAGCCCTTCTTTTAGGGCGAAAAGCGATATAATCAGCTCTACCGCATTGCCGAACGTGGCATTCAGCAGACCGCCGATCCGCGGTCCCGCGATAATGGCAAGAGATTCAGTCGCTCTCCCCATATAACTTGCAAGCGCAATAATCGTCAAGCAATAAATAATAAACAAAACCGCTGACGGCCAGTGCATCAGGCCGCCGATGACTGAAAGCGGCACTCCCGCCGCAGCCGTAAAGAAAAAAATCCGATTCATATCTGCCTGGCTCCTTTTTTCGAATGAGTCTTCTTATATCCTTCTCAAAAACTCCCTCAATTACACTTCCGCGGCAGCCCGAATTGGCATTTTCAGGTTGCCGGACGCGACAAATCCGTGTACGATCAAGAAAGATATTGAAGAAGGAGAAATACGCGATGTCACGACTGTACTTCTTTATTTTGGTTCTGCTTGTTTCCATCTCCGGATTTTCCCAAGGCATGCTTCTGCCGGTGATCTCCGTCATTTTTGAAACGAACGGGGAATCAGCCGCTATAAACGGACTTCACGCAACCGGCCTTTATATCGGCGTGCTTCTGGCGTCGCCGTTTATGGAGGCCCCGCTGCGCAAGCTCGGATTCAAACCTCTGATGGTCATGGGCGGATTTCTTGTTATCATCAGCTTATTCAGTTTTATTTGGCTTCAATCCATATGGTTATGGTTTTTTCTTCGGCTGCTTATCGGAATCGGGGATCATATGCTGCATTTTTCAACCCAAACGTGGGTGACGTCAAAGTCAACGCCCCGAAACAGAGGAAGAAACATTTCGCTGTACGGACTGTCCTTCGGGCTTGGATTCGCTGTCGGCCCGTTCATGGTCCCTCTTGTGAAAACAAGTCCGTCCCTTCCGTTTATCGTATCCGGCTGTATCAGTCTTGCCGCCTGGCTGTTTGTATTTGTCTTACGTAACGAGTACCCGGCGCAAGGTCCGGATGAAACATCCGGGGACAACAGCGCAAAACGGTTTTACCGCGCCCTTCTTTTCGGCTGGGTCGCTTTTCTCCCGGCTTTCGGGTACGGTTTTTTAGAAACGGCGCTGAACGGAAGCTTTCCCGTGTACGCCCTGCGCTTAGGCATATCCGTCGATGCCGTCGCGCTGATATTGCCCGCTTTTGCCATCGGAAGTATTGTATTCCAGTTCCCTCTCGGTTTATTAAGCGATCGATTCGGGAGAAAACGTGTCCTGCTCGTCATCTTATTAACGGGTGCCCTTTGCTTTTTGACGGCCGGACTGTTTCCGTCGCCTTCTGTCATCGGCTGCTGCTTTTTCACGGCGGGAATGGCGGTCGGCAGTATGTTTTCCCTCGGCATCAGCTATATGAGCGACCTGCTGCCCTCCCATCTGCTGCCGGCGGGCAATCTGCTCTGCGGCATTTCCTTCAGCCTCGGCAGCATGATCGGCCCGGTGGCGGGCGGCTGGTATATGCAGCGGTTTGAAAGCGCCAATTTGTTTTACTTTATTACGGTAATTCTGGTCTGTATTTGGCTTGCGCTCGTCTTCGGGAAAACAAAGCACAGCCCCGCATCCGAATCCCATTCTTTTCCGGCCTCATAAAAAAAGCCGCCTGATCTAAGTCAGGCGGCTTCTTTCTAGTGGTATCCGTTCTGCCCGTTAGCGCTTCCGCTTGTTTTATTCTTCGGGCCGTTTTTTGAGTTTTGTTTATTATGGCTTCCGCCTTTTTTCGTATGCTTGGTCATAATCGATTCCCCTCCGTTTTTCAGCTTGAACGTCTCCGTTCCTCTATAGCTTGCTCCCGCGGTACGGATTTTCATCAGGAAGCTTTTTACGTTTATGTAAAAGCGCGTTGATTTCTCCTCCTAAAATCAGCAGTGTTCCCGTAAGGTAAAACCAGATCATAAGGACGATAATTCCCCCGATGCTCCCGTATGTGGCGCTGTAGTTGGCAAAGGTGCCGACGTAAAATGAGAACAGCATACTGACGATAATCCAGCCGGCTGCCGCAAATACGGCTCCCGGCAGCACAAAACGGAGGGAAAGCCTTTTATTCGGCGCGAAAATGTAAAGCGCGGTAAACACAATTAAAAGGATAAGCGGACTGATACCCCAGCGGACAACCGACCACACCTGCAAAAACAGGCCGGAGGCGCCGATGAAATCTGCGGCCAGCATTCCGATTTCTCTGCCGAACACCGGCAGAAGCAGTGCGATTAAAATCGTAACCACCATCGCGATGGTTAAAAAAATTGAGGTCAGGCGAATGATGATAAATGAGCGGTTTTCCTCGACTTCGTAGGCATGGTTAAATGCTCTGACAATCGCGTTCATACCATTCGAAGCCGACCAGATGACGGCGATAATCCCGAATGACAAAAGCCCGCCGCTGCGCTTGTTCAGCGTTTGCTCCGTTATGGATTTCACCATGGACATGGCGCTGTCAGGCGCGTATTGATCGACCGCCCCGAGCACGTCTTCTGCCGAGATGGGAAGATAGGCGGTGAGCGTCAGCATAAAAATCATCAACGGAAACAATGACAGCAGGAAAAAATACGCCAGCTCCGCCGATTTACTTTGTCCTTCATGGAGAGAAAACCTTGCAAACAGCTCCTTTATAAAACTCATGACATCCCACCTCAATGATCGTTTTTCGAAAAATGCTCCTTCGTTTCTTTTAACAGGTCAATGACCTGCGGCGTCGTCTGCTTCAGCTTGGTGATCTGCCCGTTTAAAAAACTCAGATCATCCGATACGGTATTGGCGATGGTCTTCACTTGATCAAGTTTTGCAGATGCCTGCTGTTTCAGGGCTTCAGGATGTTTTCGGTAAAATGCCGCACGCCGCCTGCACGCGTCCATGTTCCGGAAACATGCCTCTCTCGTCGGCTTATGTAATAAGGACAGTGCTCCGCCGGCGGCAGCGCCGATCAGAATCGCTTTTGCCATGATGCGTGTCTGCTTCATCGGTCAATCCCCCTTATAAGTGATGGTCTTTCTTTATTGTCTCCAGCAAATGACGGCACCCGGCCTCAACCAAAGCGTACACCTCGCTGAAATTTCCCGTATAGTACGGATCGGGCACGTCCGCAAGGTCCGACTCCGGTACATAATCAAGCAGCCTTGCAATACGCGGCGCGGCTTTTTTATAACCGGCCATGCTGCGCAAATGTCCGATATTCTCTGCATCCATCGCAATGACGTAATCAAAATCGGTCAGATCAGACTCACGCATCTGCCTCGCCGTGATGCCGCTTGCGCTGATCCCTTTCTCCTTTAGGATCTCCTTTGTCCCTTCATGCGGCGGATTTCCCGCATGCCAGGCGCCGATTCCCGCTGAATCAATGTTAATCTGCCCGTTCAGCCCGTTTTTCTTCACCATATCAGAAAATACCGCCTCTGCCATAGGCGACCGGCAAATATTTCCGAGACAGACAAACAGCACATGTATCATATCGATAACCTCCCTATTCTTTCCCCGCATTTTGAGGATCAAAAACCTTATCATCATCTTAGCAACTTTTCTGCGGCTGTGGAAATTAGCTTTTATTCTAAATGAATTCTGTTAGAATAAAGGGTACGAAAACGGTCATGAAAGGATGCATGAATTTGCCGAGCCAACAAACAGAAACGTTAAACAAAATGATTGAAGACATTTCGCAAAAGCTCAACATGCTCAATGTCGGCGTCATCAGAGCGGAAGATTTCAGTGATGAAAAAATAGAAGATCTTACATACCTTCATCAAATGGTCATGAAAAAAGCGTCATTCAGCCCGAGTGAAATGCAGGCCATTGCCGAGGAGCTCGCCTCTCTCAGAAAATAAACCCATGTCAGACCTGCCGAAAAACGGCGGGTCTTTTTTTGATTTAAAAAAGTAAAAAATAAAAGTTCATCGGTTTGACACATATAAAAAGAAGGAGTATAGTAACTGTGAACTTGGTAGAACGATATACTAAATGAGCGGGCCGCTTATCTTTTTTTATTTAGTAGAACGATATACTCGTTGTGATATCAGCGTTATTCAAGTTTGTATCTGCAACCGTTTTATCAAACAAGTTTTCAAAGAAAGGCAGTGGTTCAATAAAGGGGAATGGTTCTGCGCTTTTGTTAATTTAAAAATTAATTTAATTCTTTATTAACCGCATTAGGGGATGTCATCATGAAAAACATATACACCAAAATGGCAGCGGGTCTTTATATTAATTATTTCCTGCTGGGCATGATCAATATTATTATCGCATCCAATATGGAGGCATTATCAAAACAGCTTCATACATCCGCAGCCGGGGTCAGCTATTTGGTCTCCGCCATCGGGATCGGGAAGCTGATTTCGCTTCTGTTTGCCGGGAAGCTTTCGGATACATTCGGGAGACGGCCGTTTATCGTGTCGGGCGCCTTTCTGTATCTGATTTTCCTAATCGGAATTCCGCTTTCGACAAACTATACGGCCGCGTTTATCTTCGCCATTTTCGCCGGGATCGCCAATTCCTTTTTGGATTCCGGGACATATCCGGCGCTTATTGAAGGATTTCCGAAAAACGCAAGCTCTGCAACCGTGTTAATCAAAGCGTTTGTATCCATCGGCGCGACGGTGCTTCCGTTTTTCATCGCGTTGATTGCGGACAGGCATTTGTTTTACGGCTGGACGTTTTTCGTACCGGGCATTATTTTCTTCCTGAACGGCTTTTTCCTGTTAAAAGTTCCGTTTCCGAATCATAAGCAAAAAGAAGGCGGCGGCCGGACGGAAGCCTCTCCGTCTGATGACGCGTTCACATCACAGCCGTCGATATGGCGTGAAGGCCTTGCGATCATTCTTTTAGGCTTTTCATCTACGGCGCTGTTTATGCTCGTTCAAGTATGGCTTCCTAAGTTCGGGCAATCCGTTTTGGGCATGCCTGAGGTGCAGGCTGTCAAATTGCTGAGCTATTACAGCATCGGTGCGCTTGTGTCCGTATTATTGCTGGCCGTGCTGTTAAACAGAGTGATTCAGCCGATTACGGTAATGGTGCTGTACCCTGTGATCGCGGCAATCGCGCTGCTTGCTCTGATTTTCATTCATCAGCCGGCCGTATCAGTCATCAGCTCCTTTGTCATCGGACTTTCAACTGCGGGCATTCTGCAATTGGCGATGACGGTTATGGCTGTTTTATTCCCTAAAAATAAAGGTACGATCACATCTTTTGTTAATATAGCATCAAGCTTATCTTTTATTGTCATTCCGCTTGTAACGGGAGCGATATCCAAAGCGGCCGGCCTGACGCCTGTTTTTCTGCTTGATATCGGAATTGCGGCCGTCAGCGCCCTTCTCGCATTGTTTATCGGAATCCGCTTTAAGCAAGTGATGAAAGCCTGACTATTTTTTAAGGGAGAGGATTTATCATGCAATCTATCACGATCAGAAACACGGTCATCGGCGAAGGGCTTCCGAAGATCATTGTGCCGCTGATGGCGGCCGGAGAGAAAGAACTGCTCGAAGAAATTGAAGCCGTCAACAGGCTTCGCCCGGATATCATTGAGTGGCGGGCGGATGTGTACGAGCACGTTGACAGCCTGGACGCCGTAATAGGCATGCTTGAAAAGCTGCGGAAAGCCGCAGGCGCAACACCGCTGCTTTTCACATTCAGAACTCATAAAGAAGGCGGAAATAAAGTTATTGATGATCGCTTTTACATTGAATTGCTTAAAACCGCCATCGAAACAAAACACATTGACCTTGCAGACGTTGAGTTGTTTACGGGAGAAGCGGAAGTCAAATCAATTGTGAAAACCGCTGAAGACAACGGCGTATATGTCGTCATGTCCAATCATGATTTTCATCAGACACCGAAAAAAGAAGAAATCATTTCCCGGCTGCGGAACATGCAGGCGTACGGCGCGCACATTCCGAAAATCGCGGTGATGCCGCAAAGCACTGAAGATGTTTTCGTCTTATTGGATGCCACTCACACGATGAAAACACAATACGCAGACCGGCCGATCATCACGATGTCAATGGCGGGAACAGGTCTGATCAGCCGCCTGGCCGGCGAAGTCTTCGGCTCAGCGTGCACGTTCGGAGCGGGCAAAGAAGCATCAGCGCCCGGACAGATTCCCGTTGAAGAATTGCGCAGCGTACTCAGCATTTTAAATAAACATATGTAATCAGCGTTTTTTGCCCTCAAAGCGGGATGAAAAACAAATGAATGGACTAACGGAGGAATACATCATGAAGAAAGATTTAGGACGGATTAACGGAAAAACTCAGCTTATCGGATTATTCGCGACACCGATCGGACACTCTTTATCTCCGGCGATGCACAACCTGGCGTTTAAAAAATTAGGATTGAACTACGCTTACCTCGCGTTTGAAGTCGGCAATGAACAGCTGGAAGATGTGGTAACGGGAATGCGCGCCTTAAACGTCAGAGGCTTCAATGTCTCGATGCCGAACAAGATGAACATTCTCCCTTACCTCGATGAACTCGCGGATTCAGCGAAATTCACCGGCGCGGTGAATACAGTCGTTAATGAAAACGGCAGACTGATCGGACACTCCACTGACGGTATGGGATACGTCCGCAACTTAAAAGAACACGGCATAGATATCACGGGCAAAAAAATGACGCTGGTCGGTTCCGGCGGGGCCGCCACTCCGATAGCGATTCAATCCGCATTGGAAGGCCTCGGAGAAATCTCTATTTTCGCCCGTAATGACGCGTTTTTCGAAAAAGCGGAAGAAAACGTCCGCATTATCAATGAAGAAATGAAGGGATCTTCTTGCAAAGCGAAAGTCTTCCCGCTCGAAGATCAAGATGCGCTGCGTGCTGAAATCGCTTCAAGCGATATTTTCACAAACGGAACAGGTGTCGGCATGAAACCGCTTGAAGGCTTGAGCGTCATTGAAGATACATCCATGCTCCGTCCTGATTTGATTGTGACAGACGTCGTTTACAACCCCGTTACGTCGAAATTGCTTGAACAAGCTCAAGCGGCCGGCTGCAGCACCATTAACGGCCTCGGCATGATGCTTTGGCAGGGCGCCATGGCGTTTGAATATTGGACAGGCCGTGAAATGCCGGTTCAGTATATTAAAGAGCAAATGTTTGAATAACCTATTGTAATAGAAGCGCCGAAGGACAATCCGTCTTCCGGCGCTTTGTCATTTTCTCCCCTCTCTCTTTCTTCTCATGCGCCAAAACGCTTATAATGGATGTAACGAATAAAAACCAAGTGAGGAATGCGACGTATGAAACAGCAAAAAAAACGCCGGGTGACATTGCAGCAGGTCGCTGAACATGCCGGCGTCTCAACATCCACCGCTTCATTAATCGTCCGCAATAATCCGCGAATTTCCGAAGCGACCCGTGAGAAAGTGCTGCAATCCATGCGGGAGCTGGGGTACGTATATGATCGGGTCGCCGCGAATTTACGATCACAGACGTCCACAACGGTAGGATTGATTATTACTGACATTTCCAATACGTTTTTCTCAGAGTTTCTGATCGGCGTTCAGAATACGCTTGAGGAAGTCGGATTAACGGTCCTGTTAGGCACGACATTTGATTCCGTCGCCAAGCAGGAGCAGCTGATCTCGACCATGCTGGAGCACAGGGTCGGCGGATTGATTTTGTGTCCGGTTTCAGGTACAGCTGAGGAAACCCTTTCCCGCCTCGAGCAGCTTGACATTCCGGTCGTGCTCGCCGTCAGGGAGATTGCCGATGCAGATTGTGATTTTGTCGGAGCAGATTATGAGGAAGGCACCTATAAGGCAGTGCGTCATTTCATTGAGAAAGGCCATCAGGAGATTGCGTTTCTGGGCGGCGTGAAGCACTCATCAACATGGACGAAGCGTATGAAAGGGTTTAAAAAAGCGCTCCGTGAAGCGGATCTGGAAGTGAAAAATGAATATGTCATTGACAGCGCGCCGACCCGCGAAGCAGGCTGTGAAGCCGTGACGGAGCTCCTCCGCCGGTCTGAGCGCCCGACCGCGATTTTCTGCTTCAGTGATTTGGTCGCGTTCGGCGTCATGCAAGGAATCAGAAAAGCCGGGCTCATTCCGGGCGAAGATATTGACATTGTCGGCTTTGATAACGTGCCGGAAGCTGAAATTTCTTATCCCCCGCTTACAACCGTTTCTTCCTTTCCGCGGCAGTCGGGAAAAGAAGCGGCTCAATTGCTGCATCATAAAATCACCAATTCCCAGCACAAAAAACAACGCATTATTCTGGCGCCTGAGCTGGTCATCCGGGAATCTTCACAAAAAAAGCGGAACGCCTGATACGGCGCTCCGCTTTTATATTACGCAAGCAGTTTTAATGATTCGCGGTTGAATGCCGGAATGTCATCCGGTGTGCGGCTTGTGACCAGCTGGTTCTGGCAGACGACGACTTCTTCATCCACCACATTTGCGCCCGCGTTTTCCATGTCGATTCGTATTGATGTAAACCCTGTCGCTTTGCGCCCGTCCAATGCTTTCGCGTTGATGAGAAGCTGAGGTCCGTGGCAGATGGCGAACACCGGTTTTTTATCATCCATAAACGCTTTGGCAAATTGGACGAAACGGTCATCCGCACGAAGCATGTCAGGAGAGAATCCGCCCGGGATCAGCAATGCGTCAAAGTCTTTCGGATTTACATTATCGATGGACGCATCCACTTTCACTTCCGCTTCCCCTTGTTTGCCTTTGACTGTTTTTCCTTTTTCCTGTTCAATTACGGTTAATTCATGACCCGCATCTTTAAAAGCTTTCGCAGGTTCAGTATACTCGACATCCTCAAAATAATCGGTTAATACAACTGCAATTTTTTTACCCATAGTTACTACCTCCTGCTTGATGAAGTCTACATAAATCCATGTACCCCAGCCACACTAACATCAAACATAGGTAACGCGTTTGCCGTCCATCCATTTCACATAGGTCATTATCCTCATTTTTCATCTTTTTACAAGAATCATCATGAAATCTATATGAACTTTCACAAAATATTCTTACAATGGTACTGCATGACAAAATTTGTTGAAAGGTGGAGAACAGGTGAGAATACAGAAAAGACGATGCAGCGTCAATATGACACTCCGTATTCTGCTGCCCCTAGTTATGATACTTAGTCTAATCCTCCCAACATCACCCATTAAAGCAGAAGAAAACAAATCCTCCAGTGTGAATCTCAGCATTTTAGCCACAACTGACGTTCACGCTAACATGATGGACTACGATTACTACAGCGACAAACCGACAACGGAATTCGGGCTGGCACGAACGGCTCAGCTTATTGAGAAGCACAGGCGCGAAAACCCGAATACGCTGCTTGTCGATAACGGAGACCTGATTCAGGGGAATCCCCTCGGAGAATACGCCGTAAAATATGAGAAAAATGATATCATTTCAGGCGCAAAGACCCATCCGATCATTGAAGTGATGAACAGTCTGCATTATGACGCAGGAACACTCGGCAATCATGAATTTAATTATGGGCTTGAATTTCTGGACGGGACAATCAAAGGCGCTGATTATCCGATCGTTAACGCCAATGTGAAAACATTAAGCGGCGAAAACCGTTATACGCCTTATGTCATAAAAGACAAAACCGTCACGGATGAAAACGGCGGCAAGCATCAGATAAAAGTCGGCTACATCGGCTTTGTTCCTCCCCAAATCATGACGTGGGATAAGAAAAATCTTGAAGGCCGCGTTCAGGTCGAAGACATTGTCGAATCCGCAAAGAAAACCGTTCCGAAAATGAAAGCTGAAGGAGCCGATATCGTCATCGCCCTCGCCCACAGCGGCATCGAAAAAAAAGCGCAGTCTTCCGGAGCGGAAAACGCCGTTTTTGACCTGGCAACGAAAGTCGGCGGAATTGATGCGATCGTATCCGGCCATCAGCACGGGCTTTTCCCTGATGCCGAATATAAAGGCGCTGATCAATTTGACGTCGATAAAGGCACGATTAACGGCATCCCCGTTGTCATGTCAAGCAGCTGGGGCAAATATGCGGGCGTCATCGACCTCCGGCTTGAAAAGACAGACAGCGCGTGGCATGTGGAAGATGCAAAAGGCAGCATCGAGCCGATTGCCGGCAATGTGACGTCGGAAAACGAAACCGTCGTCAATACCGTCAAAAAAGCGCACGAAGGCACATTGAAATACATCAGAGAACCCGTCGGCCAGACAAAAGCCGATATCAACAGTTTCTTCGCCCAAGTCAAAGATGATCCGTCCATTCAAATCGTAACGGATGCACAAAAATGGTACGCTGAAAATAAGATGAAGGATACGGAATACAAAGATCTGCCTATCCTCTCGGCGGGCGCCCCGTTTAAAGCCGGCGGGCGGAACGGCTCAAACTACTATACAAACATTTCCGCTGGCGACCTCGCCATCAAAAATATCGGCGATTTGTACCTGTATGACAACACGGTTCAGATCGTCAAGCTGAACGGAAGCGAAGTGAAAGACTGGCTTGAAATGTCCGCAGGGCAATTTAATCAGATCGATCAGGCAAAAGGCGGCAGCCAAGCGCTTTTAAATGACGCCTACCGCTCATACAATTTTGATGTCATTGACGGTGTCACCTATCAGGTCGATGTCACAAAACCGGCGAAATACAACGAAAACGGAACAGTCATTCATCCCGATGCAAGCCGGATCGTCAACCTTTCTTATCAAGGAAAGCCCGTCAGCGCCAAGCAGGAATTTCTGATCGTCACAAATAATTACCGCGCTTCAGGCGGCGGAGGATTCCCTCACTTAAGCAATGATAAAATCGTATATTCATCAGCCGATGAGAACAGGCAGGTCTTAATGGATTACATCATCCAGCAGAAAACGATTAATCCGCAGGCTGATCATAACTGGTCCATCCTTCCGGTCAAAGGGACAAACATGACATTTGAATCTTCCTTGGCCGCAAAGCCGTTTGCCGACCGCGCAGATGACGTCGCCTATATCGGTGAATCACAAAACGCGGGCTACGGACAGTACAAGCTCCAATTCAAAGATGATGAACCGGGCACAGAACCGCCGAAAGATGACGCATGGAAACTCACCGTTATGCATACAAACGACACGCACGCCCACCTTGATAACGCGGCGAGGCGGATGACGAAAATCAAAGAAATCAGAAGCGAAACCGACCGCAGCATTTTGCTGGATGCGGGAGACGTTTTCTCAGGCGATCTCTATTTCACAAAGTGGCAGGGGCTGGCTGATTTAAAATTGATGAACAGCATGGGTTACGACGCAATGACCTTCGGAAACCATGAGTTTGATAAAGGCCCGGGTGCTCTCGCCAGCTTCCTGAGCGGGAACGGAAGCGCGGCTGATCCGTCCGGAAAATACAATTTTCAAGCGCCTGACTTTCCGCTCGTCAGCTCAAATGTCGATGTGTCCAAAGAGTCAAAACTCAGACCATTCATGAAAAAAGCAGACACATTTACGGCAGGGAAAAAGAAAAAAGCAGGCATCTATCCATACATTCTGCTTGATGTAAACGGAGAAAAAGTCGCCGTATTCGGCCTAACGACAGAAGATACGTCCGTCACATCAAGCCCGGGAAAAAGCATTGTCTTTCATGATGCCTTCCAATCCGCACAAGATACGGTAAAAGAAATACAGAACAAGGAACATGTCAATAAAATTATCGCCCTGACCCATATCGGGCATCAGCGTGATCTCGATCTTGCCAAAAAAGTAAAAGGCATCGACTTGATCGTCGGCGGACATACGCATACGCTTGTAGATAAAATGGAAATTGTCAAAAACGAAGAGCCGACCATCGTCGCCCAGGCAAAAGAATACGGCGAATATTTAGGCCGTGTCGATGTCGCATTTGACAAAAACGGCGTCGTTCTGCCGGAACAATCCTCTCTTCAAGCGCTGCCGGTGAACGAGCAGACGAAAGAAGACCCGGATCTGAAAAAAGAGCTTGATCCGTTTAAAAAAGAGCTCGTCTCCGTCAAAAATGAAAAAGTCGGCTCAACAAAGGTCGCACTTGACGGCCAGCGCGAGCATGTCCGCTCCAAAGAAACCAATCTCGGAAACTTCATCGCAGACGGCATGCTGCAAAAAGCGAAGGAAGCGGCCGGCGCCCAAATCGCGATCACAAACGGGGGCGGCATCCGCGCGGGCATTGATAAAGGAGACATCACACTCGGCGATGTGCTGAATGTGATGCCGTTCGGCAACACGCTTTACGTCGCGGATTTAACCGGAAAACAGATCAAACAAGCCTTGGAACAAGGGTTAAGCGGAATTGAGGCTCAAGGCGGCGCCTTCCCTCAAGTTGCCGGTTTAACATACACGTTTACACTGAATAAAAAGCCGGGACACCGCGTTCTTCAAGCTGCGGCCGTACAGGATGACGGCAGCGTAAAGCCGATTTCTGATAAGAAGACATACAGAGTCGCCACCAGTAACTTTGTCGGTGAAGGCGGAGACGGATATTCCGTCTTTAACGAAGCGGCCCATAAAGAAGACCTTGGCTTTGTCGACTATGAGGTCTTCACCGAGCAGCTTGAAAAAGCGGGAAAAGCGGTGGAACCGAAAGTTGACGGCCGCGCGCAGGAAGTGTACCTGCCGACGAAACAAAAAAACGGCTCGTGGACGCTTGAAGATGACAGCGCATTTGCCGTCTATGCCAAAAACGCCAACACGCCGATCGTGTATTACGATAAGAATGACGGCGCCAAAAAGCCGATTGATCTCAGCGTGACAAAAAAACAAATCGGCCTGTTAAAGGACAGAACATCGGATTCTTCCCTTACGATCCTGCATGACAAGTTCAGCATGAAAATGCCGATGGCAAACGCTGCTTCAGCTGATACACGATTCGGCGTGACGCCGAAAGGAAAAGTAAGCGGGGCGCTTTCAAATGTATACGACTTTACAATGAAGCAGAAAAACAAAGACATCAAAACATTCAAAGCGCCGGTAAAGCTCACCCTGCGCATTGAGAATACGAAAAAGGCGAAACAGCCGGGCATTTACCATGTAGACCGGAAAAAGAACGTCTATACAAAAACAGACAACGGTTCGGTTTCACACGATCTCGTCACGGGCTATACAAATCATTTCAGTGAATACACCATATTAAACGCAAACACGAAGAGCGCGCCGCCGACAAGCGGAGATCACGGCTCCGGAAAGCAGCCAAGCGGACAAAAACCGTCATCCGGGCCTGCGCAGGACGGAGTATCGCCGGGCGGCCTGCTTCCTGATACGGCCACGACGATGTATTCCATCCTTCTTGCCGGGTTACTCATCAGCGCGCTCGGAACGGCACTGTATCTGCATCAAAGAAGAAAAGCAAAAAAAGTGAACGAAGCATAAAAAGACCGCTTTTATCGGGCGGTTCATCCCAAGAGCTCTCCTGATCTGATTTCAGGGGAGCTTTTTCTCTCGGTCCCCCTCTGAGTCGACAGCCGTACGGCCGAGTGATAAAATATGAACGTTATTCGCGAAAGACTGCATCCGCATCGTTTAACACTTCACGGCAGGGCCTCTCTTTCACACGGCGCCGCCTGTTTGGAGGACTTTTTTTGAAGATAACAGGAAACAAACAAAACCGCATGTCTTACAAGAAAAAGCTGTTTTACGTGATAACAGCGCTCTGTTTTATCAGCTCGCTCATTTTCGTCACTCACAACGCTTCTTTTTATGAGCGCCCGATTGCCAAAGTGACGAAAACAACATTGGAACACCAGTCTGACGTACAGGACATGCATAAAAACAAAGATAAGATTTTCAGTCAGACGATCACTGCCAGACTTGAAAACGGCAGTCAGAAAGGACAGCTCATTCATTTGTCCAATCAGTATTCATCATCCGGAGCGAACGATCAGAAATATTCGATTGGCGATGAAGTATTCGTTTCTATTGATAAAGGGAAACCATCAAACAAGGATATATCGGGAAGCATTATAGATAAAAAACGGGATAAACAGCTTTTGCTGATCGCTTGGGTTTTCATCTTCACCTTGCTTATCGTCGGCAAAAAACAAGGCTTCTTTTCGATCGTCAGCCTGATGTTCAACGCCGTTTTACTGTCGTTTGCATTAGATTTGTACAGGAAGCATCCTAATATAGGATTAATTTTCATCTGCGGTGTCTGTATTCTCATCTTTACTGTCATCTCATTGCTGCTTGTCAGCGGTTTTCACGCGAAAACATACGCCGCCATTGCCGCGACGCTCGCAGGCACTTTCGTTTCCCTGCTGATTACGTATCTGGTAATGCTGGCAACCGGAGAGAAAGGTCTCAGATATGAGGAAATGCAGTATTTAACCCGCCCTTATCACACGGTGTTCATGGCCGGGGTATTTATCGGATCACTGGGAGCGGTCATGGATGTAGCCATTACCATGACGTCATCTGTCTTCGGATTATATGAAGAAAACAAGGGTATCTCATTACAAGCACTCAGACGTTCCGGGATGGAGATCGGAAAAGACATCATGGGGGCGATGACCAACATTCTGTTTTTTGCTTATATAAGCGGCTCTATTCCGATGATGCTTTTGTATTTGAAAAATGATTCCCCGATAGGATTCACTCTTTCTATGAACATTTCCTTGGAAATAGCCAGAGCATTGGCCGGAGGGATCGGAATCGTATTAGCCATACCCGCCAGTCTGTATGCTTCTATCTTTTTTATTAAACGAAAGAAGGCAAGCTCATGAATGTCATCGTAATTCTCGCGGCGATTTTATTTCTATTAATGGTCATCATCGGCGGAAAAAAAGGAGCGAGGTCTTTTATTGCGTTATTCTTAAATTTCGGTGTTCTCTTTCTCACCATTATTTTCATGACAGACCCGCATATCAATCCGATTATTTTAACATTGCTCTCTTCCGCCGTGATTTGCAGCATTACTCTTTTTTATATTAATGGAGGAAACGTCAAAACCGTAACCGCCTTTATTTCTGCAATGCTGACGATTGTACTGCTGCTGTTTTTTATTATGTCTGTAACAAAACATACTTCGATTCAGGGATTCGGTGAAGAAGAATTGGGTGATATCGGCATATTCACACTGTTTGTCGGGGTGGATTTTGTGAAGGTTACCGCAGCCATGATCATCATGGGCACGATAGGGGCGATTACCGATGTCGCGATTTCCATTACTTCACCCATGCGGGAAATTTACAGTCATAATCCGTCCATGAGAAGAAAAGATCTGTACACATTCGGATTAAGCATCGGGAGAGATATTTTAGGAACGAATACGAATACGTTATTCTTTGCTTTTTTCGGCAGCTATTTGGCTTTAATTATCTGGTTTAAAGACTTATCATACTCAGCTGAAAAAATTGTGAACTCAAAAGTATTCAGTGCGGAAGCCGTTACCATTCTTTGTGCCGGAATCGGGATCGGCATCATCATTCCCGTTACGTCCTGGATCACCGCCTGTTTTTTAGCAAAACCAAATAAACGTTAAAAGCTGCCGGGACACGCCCGGCAGCCTTTTTTATCTTATACCCACTTTACAACGTCTTTTGAGGCAGATCTTGTTTTCGGGCGCGGTTCTCTGACACGGTAGCCGAATGCGGCCATAACAGAGATGTCGAAACTTCCGTTTTCCAGAAGCCCTTCTTCTTCAAGAATCCGGTGAATTTCTTTGTAGTTGAAGCCTTCTACAGGGCATGAGTCGATTCCGATCTGCGCAGCGGCTGTCATCATATTGCCGAGGGCAATGTAAGTCTGTTTGGATGCCCAGTCAAACAGCGCGCGATCTGATTCAAGCAGATTGAAATCATTTTTCTGAAAGTCTTCCGTTTTGCTGATATAGCCTTCATACATATCTTCCGGCATTTTTTTGACTTCCCGCAAGTGGTTTTTGACATAGTCGGCGTCAAAACGGATATCCTTTGCCGTCCGGGCAAGCAGAAGTACGAAATGGCTTGCGGTCGGCAGCTGCTTTTGCGCGCCCCATGTGAACTCGCGGAGTTTTTCACGAAGCTCCGGATTTTGAACGACGACAAATTTCCAAGGCTCCAAACCGAGTGAGCTTGGGGATAATCTTCCCGTTTCTAAAATGAATTCAAAATCGCTTTCTGAAATTTTTTTCTCAGGATCAAATTCCTTTGTGGCGTGTCTGAATTGATACGCTTCGATGATCTGCTGTTTTTTATCTGACATTCATGATCTCTCCTTTTCAATCGTTATGTACTATTGTAGCCATTATTTTTGAAAGTACCAGTACGCACATTTTTGTTGGATAGTATTCATTTTGATACTGACAAAAAAACGGGCTGCCGCGGCAGTCCGTTTTTATTTTTCTCTTCTCGCAAAGTCGACGAAACGGAATTTATCAAGCCTGTGCCGGCTTTCCGTGTACTGAAAGAGGCTGGTATCCTCCAAAAAGACGCGGTTTTTCACGACCGCCATATGACTGAATCCGCCGAGATCCAAATACTTCCGGTCCTCTTCCCCCGCCGGCTCCACGACAATTTCCTTTTGCGCGTAGCTGATGGACAAGCCGAGCTCTCCTTCAAGATACTCATAGATCGAATCTTCACAAATCGCCTTCGTCAATAGAGGCACATGTTTTTTCACAAAGTAATCCTTGTCCAAAATAATATGTTCTCCGTCAATCCGTCTTGATCTGACGACTTCCCACACCTTTTCATCCGCTTCTGTACCAAGCTCTTTTGCGGCTTCTGAGGGAGGCAGGATCAGCCCGAAACGGTGAACCGTCGTTCTCGTCTCTTTTCCGAGCGTTTCCGAAAGCTCTTTGAAGCTGATCAGGCCTGAGACGGGAAAACGCATTTTTTCTCTGTCTAATATGACGGAGCCTTTGCCTTTGATTTTCTGGATGTAGCCGTTTTGCGCCAGCATATTAAGCGCTTTGCGGACGGTTTCTCGTGATGTGCCGTATTGATCGCACAAATCATTTTCAGACGGAAGAACGTCTTCAGCCTTCCGCTGACCGCTTTCGATCTGCCGCACCATATCTTTATAGATTGTGATGTATTTATTCACTTTCATTTGACCACCCAGATTAGTGTATCACGCTTTTGTCAGATGATAAACGATCGATTCATACGGACGGAGCGTCAATCGTTCCGGCCGCCCTTCCCTCGGTTCATCATTCGTCAGCAGCACCGTAAACCTCCAGCCGTCCGTGTCCTCAAGCGGAACCGTAAAGTCCGCTTCTTTCCCGTAGTAGTTGTTGATGCACAGCAGTTTTTCGTCCTTGCCGTGTCTGACGTACGCCAGAACCGCCGGATCGTCTTCAGCAAGCAGCTCAAACGTTCCTTCAGTCACGATGTCATATTCTTTTCTGAGCTTGATGAGCTTCTGATAATGGTAGAAAATTGAATCCGGGTCCCGCAAAGCCGCTTCCGCGTTAACGTCCCGATAATCATCCGCCGCCGGAATCCAAGGCGTGCCCGTCGTGAAACCGCCGTGCGGCCCGCTGTTCCACTGAATGGGGGTTCTTGCATTGTCTCTTGATTTCTCTTTTAAAATGGCGATAATGTCTTTTTCGGGCACGCCTTCTTCCTTCATCTTTTTGTAAATATTCAATGATTCGACATCGCGGTATGAGCCGATGTCATCGAATTTCGGATTGCCCATGCCGATCTCTTCACCTTGATAAATGTAAGGCGTGCCCTGCATCATATGAATGGCCGCCGCCAGCATTTTGGCTGATTTCGTCCGGTATACGCCGTCGTCTCCGTATCTGGATACGGCCCGCGGCTGGTCATGGTTGCACCAGAATAATGCGTTCCAGCCTCCGCCTTTTTGCATCTCCGTCTGCCAAAACGCTAAAATCCGTTTCAGCTTCAGAAAATCAAACGGAGCGAGCGCCCATTTTTCACCATTCGGATAATCCACTTTTAAATGGTGAAAGTTAAAAGTCATATCGAGTTCTTTATTCTCAGGGTTTGTGTACCGGATGCAGTGGTCAGCCGTTGTCGAGGACATTTCACCGACCGTCATACTGTCATATTTCGAAAACACTTCCCGGTTCATCTCATGGAGAAATTCGTGCACGCGCGGCCCGTCCGTATAATAAGGGCGCCCGTCACGCCCATCCTCGGCATCAGGAAACGATTGGTCTTTAGAAATGAGGTTGATCACATCCAGCCGGAAACCGTCGATTCCTTTTCGGAACCAAAAATGCATCATGTCGTAAACCTGTTTTCTCATCTCTTCATTTTCCCAGTTCAAATCGGCCTGCGACACATCAAATAAATGCAGATAGTGCTGGCCTGACGCCGGGTCGAGCTCCCAAGCGGAACCGCCGAATTTTGATTCCCAGTTGTTCGGCGCCCGGCCGTCTTCCTTTCCGTCTTTCCAAATGTAAAAATCCCGATACGGACTGTCGGGTGACGAGACCGCTTCTTTGAACCACCGATGCTCGACTGATGTATGGTTTACGACAAGATCCATGACGACCTTGATTCCTCTTTTGTGCGCTTCATCGAGAAGGCGTTCAAAATCCTCCATCGTTCCGTATGCTTCATAAATGGTGCAGTAATCGCGAATGTCATAACCGTTGTCATTCTGCGGCGAATCGTAAATCGGCGTAAGCCAAATGACATCAATCAAAAGCTTCTGCAAATAATCAAGCTTCTCGATAATACCGTTCAGATCACCGATCCCGTTTCCCGTCGTATCATTAAAGCTCTTCGGATAAATTTGATATACCGCTGCCTTTTTCCACCATGGTGTGCTGTCTGTTTTCATTTTTCTTCACCGCCTGTAATGTTTTGAATTGAAAGGGAAAAGGGACAGCCTGATAGAAGGCGCCCCGCAGGTTTTCTATTTTTGCCGTTTCAGCCGCGCATACCCGTATGTTCCCGCAAACGGGAGAATCAGCACGATCAGCATTCCGATCGCAAACGGACCCCAGTACTGACTCATAATGGAGAAGATCCCCGGCACGCCGCCGACTCCGACCGAGCTTGCGAGAACGCCTTTGACGGAAATGAACATCCCCGCGATTCCCGAGCTGATCATGGCGATCACAAACGGAAATTTGTAACGCAGATTCACTCCGAAAATCGCCGGCTCGGTAATGCCCAAATATGCGGAAATGCCGGCCGTCAGTGAAAGCCCCCGCTGTTTTTTATCTTTTGTAATCAGCATCATGGCCAAAGCCGCCGATCCTTGAGCGATATTTGACAATGCGAGCATCGGCCATAAAAATGTGCCGCCGAGCTTTGATCCGATTAATTGAAGATCGACCGCGAGAAACGTATGATGCATCCCCGTGATCACAAGCGCCGAATACAGCCCTCCGTACAGCAGGCCTCCGATGGCGGAGAATTGGCCGAAAACGGCAATCAATCCCGCCGTCAGCGCGTTACCGATCGCAAAGGTGATCGGACCGATGATGACAAAGGATAGAACACCGATGACCAAAAGCGTCACCGGCGCGACGACCAACAGCTGAATGCCCTCCGGCGTCCGTTTCGTCAAAAAGAGCTCAAGCCTGGCAAGTAAATAAGATGCCAGCAGAATTGGGAGCACCTGACCTTGATACCCGACTTTCTGCACCTCAAGGCCGAACAGGTTCCACACCGGAATATCGCCGCTCTGCTCGGCGGCCCCGTAGCCCCATGCGTTTAACAGATCAGGATGCACCAGCATCAGCCCTAGCACGATACCCAAGAGCGGGCTTCCTCCGAACCGCTTCACTGCCGACCAGCCGATTAAAGCCGGCAGAAAAGCGAAGGCCGTCCCCGCGATCAGATTAATCATATTGGCGAGATCCGCCCATTGCGGATACACTTGGACAATCGATTTGGCGCTGTAGAAAATGCCTTCCGCCGTTAATATATTGTTCAGACCCATTAAAAGCCCGGCCGTGACGATCGCCGGCAAGATCGGAATAAAGATGTCCGCAAGCGTTTTCACAGCACGCTGTAAAGGATTCATTTTTTGCGCCGCCGCCTTCTTCACGTCATCCTTGGACGCTTCGCCCATCCCCGTTTCCTTCACTAATTCCGCATATACTTTGTTGACCGTCCCCTGCCCGATCACGACTTGAAACTGCCCGTTTACCGCAAAAGATCCTTTGACAATGTCTATTGCATCAAGCATTTTTTGGTTTACTTTGGTTTCATCTATTAATGCAAACCGCAAACGCGTCACACAATGAGTCGCCGCCTCAATATTTTCGATTCCGCCGACAGCTTCAGCGATCTGCCGCGCAGCCCGGTTAAACTCACCCATGCCAACCCCTCCGTAACCGTTTTCATTTTGTCTTACAAACTTGTATATACATGTTTATGACTCTATTGTAATGATGTATATACATGTCGTCAATCTATTTTTATAGCGCTTTCATCACAAATATACTGCGAAAGACCCTGAAACAAAAAAAGCCCCGCCGGAACCGGGCCTTGACTTCTTGTTTTATCGGGAACATGTCCGGGCGGAATTCACAACAGGAGCACAAAAAGCATACAGTACTGTACAACTAAGTTAAAGAGGTGTGAAGAGATGCCATCCACTGTTATCAACCTGTACTATTTGAAGATTAACAGTATTTCTGGCAACGGATCTATTACGATTGGGGAAGCGGCATACAACAGTCCCACCACAAATAACAAATCACAAGGACTGAACTCTTCATTCGGCGATACGTCACCTATAGAATCGATGATGGAGAACTTGTTAAATGATCCTGATGTCAACGACCAGACAGAAATCGGAACCGCAGATACCGCAAATGTTATGCCGGTACCGCCGACTATAGATTAAAGGGGTTTTTATGAATGCCTTACCAAATTAACGTCGTCAATATAAAAGTAAACGGAGCAACGCAAAACGGAAACGTCGATATCGGTCAGACCGTACAAAACAGCCACACCGCCAACAGCAAATTTGTCGGCGCGAACTTTTCTTTAGGGGATTTTTCGCCGGCCGCCGGATGTTTGAATTCGGGCCATCTTGACCCTGACGTGAGCGACCAGGATCAGATCGCCAACCCGTCAATGCCGATCGCAAATCAAATATAGGGAGGTTCTGCCGAAGTGGATATCGAAAAAATGAGAAAGTGGCTTGAGATTACGAACGAGCACAAGCCCAGCGACTTTTGGACCAATGTCCTGAAACGGAAATCTCCCGAAGATTTTTTCTCCTTACAAAAAAACACCCTGACTTATGATATTTATCAGGATGAACAGCACACATTCGTCATTGTGGAAATGCCCGGCGTTTACGAAGAAGAATTGACATTGAGGCTGCTGTCAAGAACACGGCTGCATATCAGAGGAAACATCACACCCCTTTTTCCAAAGAACATGGGCGTCTGCCAAAACCGGTATTACGGGGAAATCGATGAGACGATTGAGCTTCCTGAACCGGCTGAGCCCCACCTGTTACAGGCGCAGTGCGTAAACGGCCTGCTCCACATTTCCTACCCGCGCCTTATGGAGCACATTCCTTTTCAGAAAAAAATCTAAAGAGCCGGCTTACGGGCGGCCCAGCCGTCTGTACACTTTCTCCTTATAATGAGAAGATGCGGGTTTTGAGAACATGGCTTTCTCCTCCGTCAGTTTGTCGAGTCTGACTTGTTTTTCCGTCCGTTTGTTCCGCAAGTGATCCCGCTCCTGTTCATTGCGGCACTTGGCGATCAAATAATCGAGCGTCATCAGCTCTTTCTTCAGCGCGCCCTCATCCTCGGCGATCCCGGCGTTTTTTAATATGCGGTAGCCCATTCTGAGCGACTCCGGAAGATGTGCGGCATCGTCTTTCGGCAGGGGCTTTCCCATTCCTTTGATGCCGGCGAACTCTCCATCCTTAATGGCGCGCTTGATTTTATCTTCAGCCACGATATGGGCAATATCCATCACTGTTCACCTCTTTTTTCAATAGAACCGGGTATGATCATACGGAAACACAAATCCCAGTTTGTGCCATTTATATGTATTAAAGCTGTCATTCAACAGATCAACCCCCGTTGCGACAGCGTTTTTCGCCCTTTTTCCGATGAGCCTTTTCCACCTTTTCTATTTGCTGGTTTCATGGTATATTGATTACGTTCGTTTTTTCTATCGTTCCGTGTAAACCGTGATCGGAAAAAAGGAGTGTAACAATGAAAACATTTATAAAAGAAAGAGGACTTGCCTTCTTCTTGATAGCGGTCGTGTTATTGTGGGTGAAAACATATGTCGCTTATATTTTAAACTTTAACCTCGGCATAGACAACACGATCCAGAAAATATTGCTTTTTGTGAATCCGCTGAGCTCCAGCTTGTTCTTTCTTGGATTTGGGCTTCTTTTCAAGAAAAAATTACAGCAGACAGCCATTATTGTGATTCATTTTTTATTGTCTTTTTTGCTTTTTGCAAACATCGTCTATTACAGATTCTTTAATGATTTCATTACCATCCCGGTCATGATGCAGGCAAAGACAAACGGCGGCCAGCTCGGAGACAGCGCGTTCTCGTTAATGAGATGGACAGACGCCTTCTACTTCCTGGATACCGTCATTTTGATTATTTTGGCCCTTAAGATGAAAAAACCGGCTGAAAAACCGGCGAAGAAATCATTCAGAATCGTTTTGGCTTCCGCCGTGCTTATGTTCCTGATCAACCTCGCCGTCGCGGAATCCGACCGTCCTGAGCTTTTGACACGCTCATTTGACCGAAACTATCTGGTGAAATACTTGGGCACGTACAACTTTACGATTTACGATGCCGTGCAGAATGTGAAATCAAACAGCCAGCGCGCGCTTGCCGATTCAAGCGATGTAACGGATGTGGAAAACTATATGAAGGCCAACTATGACGTGCCGAACAACGTCTACTTCGGAAAAGCCGAAGGAAAAAACGTCATCTACGTCTCATTAGAGTCTCTGCAATCCTTTATCATTGACTATAAAATTAACGGCAAGGAAGTGACGCCGTTTTTAAACAAACTGGCGCACGATAATCAAACATTCTACTTTGATAACTTTTTCCACCAAACGGGACAAGGTAAAACATCTGATGCGGAATTTATGATGGAGAACTCTCTGTACCCGCTTTCGCAAGGTTCGGTTTTCGTCAATAAAGCGCAAAACACGCTGCAGTCCGTTCCTGCGATCTTAAAAGGCAAAAAGTACACGTCTGCCGCTTTCCACGGAAATACGCAGACTTTCTGGAACCGTAACGAAATGTACAAAGCGGAAGGCATCGATAAGTTTTTCGATTCCGCTTATTATGACATGAGCGAAGAAAACACGAAAAACTACGGCATGAAAGATAAACCGTATTTCAAAGAATCCATGCCGCTCTTAAAGAGCCTGCCGCAGCCGTTCTATACGAAGTTCATTACGCTGTCCAACCACTTCCCGTTCGGAATGGATAAAGAAGACACGGACTTCCCGGCGGGAGACTTTGGCGATTCAGTCGTCAATAATTACTTCCAGTCCGCGAACTATCTGGATGAATCAATTGAACAGTTCTTTCATGACCTGAAAAAAGACGGCCTGTACGATAAGTCGATTATCGTGATGTACGGAGACCACTACGGCATCTCCGAAAACCATAATAAAGCGATGGCGAAAGTGCTCGGCAAAGATGAGATCACTGAATACGACAATGCCCAGCTTCAGCGGGTGCCGCTCTTTATCCACGCTCCCGGCGTGAAAGGCGGCCGCAATCACAAATTTGCCGGTGAAGTCGATGTCGCGCCGACCGTTCTTCATCTGCTCGGCGTCGATACGAAAGATTATCTCATGTCAGGTTCAGATATCTTATCGAAAGAGCACAGAGAAGTCATTCCGTTCCGTAACGGAGACTTCATCTCGCCGAACTATACGAAAGTGTCCGGCAAGTATTACGATACGAAAACCGGAAGACTTTTAGATGATTCAGAAGTCGACAAAAAAGAAGACTCTCTCGTCAAGACTGAGCTTGAAATGTCTGATAAGATCATCAACGGCGATCTGCTTCGTTTCTATCAGCCGAAAGGCTTTAAGAAAGTGGATCCTTCACAATTCGATTATACGAAGCGTGAAGATTCCTCAGCAGATGATCAAAAAGAATAAACAAAAGCCAGATCATATCAATGATCTGGCTTTTTTATGTTCAGCTCCCGGCGGCGGCCATAGAGCGCTTTTGCAGGCTGTCGGAAAGAACTGAATAAGCGACGACTTTCTTTTTCTGCTGTTTGACGACATCTACATGGTCTTCGTAGCTGTATACAAACACCGTCACATCTTTTTTTCCTTTTCTCGTCTTAATGACAAGCGGATCGGCTCCGTTTTGCGGATGAAGATAACGCTCTTCATCCCCTGGGTATATATAATGCCGTTCGATAAACACGGCTTCGTTAAAATCATCAATCACCCGGCGTTTGTCTTCGCCTTCCAGACGTTTTCCGCCGAGGGAAACGGCAGCGGACGCGTCACTGAGCTTTGAATGGGTTTCAAACTTGCGGAGGATCCATTCCACCGCTCCGGTAGGAAGGCATGTCAGCACAATCTTAATCAGGCTTATGACAACAATTGAAACAACTGCAATCCATGTCACCTTACATCATCTCCATACTTGTTCTACATGAATCTTAACATAGAAGAAAACGTTGTTTTTTGTACATTATGTGAAACTTGATATATGTTCAAAAAAAATCCGGATCACCTAGGTGATCCGGATTTTTCAAGTCTGCTTCTGGTCGTCACGGCGGACGGCTTCTCTCAGCTCTTCCGCGACAAATTCGACGTTCGGCCCGATAATGACCTGTGCCGTTTTATTCCCCGTTTTGATAACCCCTTTTGCTCCCGCTTTTTTAAGCGCCGCCTCATTAATGAGAGACGTATCCTGCACGGTCAGCCTGAGGCGGGTCGCACAGTGATCAATCGTTTCGAGGTTTTGCCTGCCGCCGAGCCCCTTGAGCATGGCATGTTCTTCGACGGAACCGGCCGTATCTTCACTAAGCACTTCTTCCTCTTCCTCATCATCTTCCCGTCCCGGCGTTTTCAAGTTTAACGTTTTGATGAGCATATAGAATACGACAAAATAGATCACTGCATAACAAAGCCCGACAACGAGCAGCAAAAGCGGTTTTTCGGCAATGCCGTAGCTGAGTAGATAATCGATCGCCCCCGCCGAGAATGAAAAACCTGACCTGATTCCGAGAACATTCACGATAAATAAAGAGAACCCGGTTAATATAGCATGAACCCCGTACAAAAGCGGTGATAAAAACATAAATGCAAATTCAATCGGCTCTGTAATTCCGGTAATAAATGCCGTCAGCGCGAGACCGATCATCATTCCGGCCGTCGCTTTGCGCTTACTTGGCTTAGCCGCGGCAATCATTGCCAGACATGCGGCCGGAAGCCCGAACATCATAATCGGGAAGAATCCCGTCATATAAGTTCCCGCCGTCGGATCCTTCGCAAAGAAGCGGGCCAGATCTCCCGTTTTTCCGTGAAAATCGCCAAACTGGAACCAAAAAATATTATTCAGCACATGATGAAGACCGAATGGAATCAAAAGCCGGTTAAAAATCCCGTAAATCCCGGCGCCGATTCCGCCAAGCCCGATCATCCATTCCCCGAAAGACGTAATCACCGACTGAATCGGCGGCCACACAAATCCGAAGATCCCCGCCAAAATAATGGTAATCAGCGCCGTTACAATCGGAACGAGCCTGCGCCCGCTGAAAAACCCGAGATATTCGGGCAGCTTCGTATCCTTAAAGCGATTATACGTGTATCCCGCAATTAACCCCGCGATAATCCCTCCGAAAACGGCCATATTATTTGTCGAATTGATTGATTTTACAGCCGCGTCCAGCATGATATAAGAAATTGCTCCCGACAGAGCGGCGGCCCCGTTGCTGTCTTTCGAAATCCCGATCGCGATTCCGATCGCGAAAATCAGCGGCAGATGATCAAATACCGCGGTCCCCGCCGCGTAAATGAACGGAATATTTAATAAGTCCTCTCTGCCGATGGCCAAAATAATACCAACGGCGGGCAGAACGGCAATCGGAAGCATAAATGATTTTCCGAGTTTTTGCAAAAATTGAAGCATTTTACCCATCCCCCTTCTTTTTTCTTAAATATACCACATAAGTTATCTAGTGATCTATACCAATTTTCCTTCATTTATTCACATAAGGCTTGTTGGTTTTCTATTTATAAACCAGTTGTGGTAAGCTTGAATCAGATGATTAAAAATAGAAAGCGGGAATGACAATGATTGTAACGAACGATCAAGAATTAGAAGGCCTTAAAAAAATCGGCAGAATCGTCGCGCTGGCGCGTGAAGAAATGAAGAAAAAAGCCGAGCCCGGCATGAGCACGAAAGATCTTGACCTGATCGGAAAGGCTGTGCTTGACGAGCACGGAGCCGCTTCCGCTCCGGAGAAGGAATACGATTTCCCGGGCGTGACATGCATCAGCGTAAATGACGAAGTCGCTCACGGCATTCCGAGCGCCTCTAAAATCTTAAAAGCCGGAGATCTTGTAAATATCGATATTTCGGCGGAGTTCGGCGGTTTTTATTCCGATACGGGAATTTCATTTGTACTCGGAGAAGGCGATGAACGTCTGCAAAAGCTTTGTAACTGCGCAGCATCCGCATTTCAGAAAGGATTGGATCAGGCAAAAGCCGGCAAACGCCAAAACCAGATCGGCAGAGCCGTCTATCATGAAGCCCGCTCCAACGGATTTACCGTTATTAAAACGCTGACGGGCCACGGAATCGGCAGAAACCTCCATGAAGCGCCGAACCACATCATGAATTACTATGATCCGTTTGATAACGCGCTGTTTAAAAACGGAACCGTGATCGCGCTTGAGCCGTTTATTTCCACGAAAGCGGAAACGATTGTTGAAGCGGGAGACGGCTGGACGTTTAAAACGCCGGATAAAAGCCTTGTCGCCCAAGTGGAACACACCATCGTGATCACAAAAGATAAACCGATTATTTTAACTGCATTGTAATGTTTCATCTCCCTTCCAAACAGGTATACAACAACTAACCCGAAGGAGGGAGACGCATGAAAAAAGATAAAGAAAAAATCAAAATCGAAAACGAAATACACGCCATGCACGGCGTAACGAAACAGCAGATTTTAGAGGATTTCGAGGAATTTAAGGCGTACCTTCATCAGAAAATTTCCGCCGGAAAAAAACTGGGTCTGGATGACAGCAAAATCATCAAAAGCGCCGCCATCCTCGGGGACTATCTCGCCAAACACGAGGAGCCCTGCAATGCGGAAGAAAAACTCTTACAAGAAATGTGGGACATTGCGGATGACAATGAAAAACAGCATTTGGCCCAGCTTCTCGTCAAACTTGCCGGACACTGATACAGTGCCCGGCTTTTTTATGCTCCGTTATAAGAGTTGTGCTACACTGGACATATGTCTGTGAAAGGAGCCATTTTTCAACATGTGGTTTATTATCTTCGGGTTTATTTTCTTTATTGAAAGCATCATTCTCACCGTTTACGGAGTGAAGAAAAAGAAGGGGATGCTGATTTATTTCGGCGTCGTTTTCGGAATCATGACACTCGGAACGGTGCTGTTAAAATTAACCGGCCATTAAGCATGAAAAGACCGCCCTTTACATATATATGTAAGAAAGCTTTACATCTCTGAATCGAAAGTCTCAGTTTTTGCGTTATCCCTTTTCAGCGTCTTTTTATAGATGTTACAATGCCAAAAGTTTGGCAAAAACTGAAGAAACCTCCCCAGCGGGAGAACGGAGAAAGGAGTTTTCTGACATGCATTATGGCAGTAAAGGCTGGTATGTAGAAGAGTTAAAGAAAAAAGGAATTACCCACTATGAAGGAAGAAAGCTTCAAAGCTTCAAAAAGTACTTCCTTGCCAATCTGCTGGAAACAAAAAAACAAGCATAACGTAAATCAGCCGTGCTGTCAGTGCAGCACGGCTTTTTTCTATACATTAGTGAGCCTGTCTCTTTTTTTAAGGAAGGACTCCCTCCAGCTTTCTGACAGCGCTTCTTCCCGCAGTATTTCTTCAATCGCTGACAGATTGCCGGAATCACGATATTTCACTTCATTCGCATACCAGACGGAAATGCTTTCTTTTCCTCTCGACAGACGCTTGAGGACGGGACGCGGATCGACATATCCTTCTTCAAGCACCCTGAAATAAAAGCCGGTAAATCCCGTCTGCTGTACACGGAGCACCATATCTTTGATGCCATATTTGAGCGCGAGTTTGACGCAGGGCTGGCGCGGCTGGCTTACTTGAACGACGGCTTCCCCCAGCTGAAAGACGTCTCCGATCCACACGTCTTGTTCGGCAAGTCCTTTGACCGTTACATTCTCCCCGAACGCGGCGGCGGGAAGTTTTCTTGCGAGCGTTGTTTCCCAATATGAATAATGCTCGGCGGGATACACGCACACCGCTTTATCGGGGCCTCCGTGATGCTTCAAGTCGGCTTGCCCGTCCCCGTCAAAATGGGTTTTATACAGCATGACGGGAGAATCTGCGGGCCGCTTTATGATGCCGGAATTGATTTGTCTGCCGGCAAATTCATGAATTGCGGGCTTTCCGAGATTGATAGATAAGACAGAATAGTCTTGCGTCACCTCGTTCACATCCTTTGCGAAATCTCATATCTTTCCTTTATCATAGTAAGAAAAAGGTGGTTTTTCCATGCTTCAATATCATATGATTGCAGACGGCCGGGTTCAGGGCGTAGGTTTTCGCTACTTCGTCCAGATGGAAGCCGACAGACATAAGGTAGCCGGCTGGGTAAAAAACCGTGATGACGGCCGGGTGGAAATCCTTGCCGAAGGTCCTGAAGAGTCGTTAAAACAATTTGCCGAAGCAGTCAGAAAAGGCAGCCCCTTCTCAAATGTCACAGGCGTAACCATCGAAGAATCACACCGTCTGAAAGGGTACCGCACTTTTTCCATCAGTTACTGATAAGGCTTGTCCTGATAATAATAATTCGGCTTCACAATCGTATTGTCATATGATTTATGGAAAATGTGGGTGGAAGCCGGCGAGATCGGCGGAATCAGCCAGGTCCAGTCGCCCGTCAGCTTTCTGCCCGCGTCTTGTTCCTGTTCTTCAAAGCGTTTAAATTGATTCGCCGCCGTATGGTGATCGACAATGCTGACACCGTGTTTTTTGTATGAATAGAGCACTGCCTTATTCAGTTCCACCAGCACCTGATCTTTCCACAGGTCGGTATTCAGGCTGGCGGAAATCCCCATGACCGCAGCGGCTTTTTTGAGCATATCATACCGTTTTTCGTCAGCAAGGTTCCTTGCGCCGATTTCGGTTCCCATATACCATCCGTTAAAAGGCGCCGCGTTGTACGACAGCCCGCCGATTTCAAGCCTCATATCGGCGATAATCGGAACCCCGTACCATCTGAGATTTAAATCGGCAAACTCTTCAATATCCGGATGGGTGATCGGCACTTCTTTCACGAGCGTCTGAGGCAGGTCATACCAGACCGGCTGCCCGTCCCCTTTCATCCGGAAAAGCAGCGGCAGAATATCAAAATCGGTCCGCTTCCCGCGCCAGCCGAGTTTTTCGCAGACAGCCGTCAGCTCATATGATGCCGGATCACCGACTCTTCCTTTTTCAGTCTCATATCCCGCATAGCGGATGAGCTGGTGATTCCAGATTTCCACTTGCTTCTCCCCATTCTTCTCAGGGGGGAATATCGTAATCGTCGGTTTAATTTTTCCGCCGTTCGTGGCGATTTCAATATGTTCAAATAATGCGTCGCGCACCTCTTCTTTCGTGTTCACACCGCGCCGGTCAATGACGTTCAGCGATTGCCAGAACAGACGCCCGATACAGCGGTTGCTGTTGCGCCACGCCATTTTCGCCCCGTGTTCAAGCTCTTCCGCCGTATGGACGTAACTTCCCGTCCGATCTATCTCATCTTTTATCGCGTGCAGACGCGCGTTGATTTGCGATTCCATTCCGAGTTCCTGATAGCAGACATCAATAAAATCCTTCGCCTCATCCCAAAGTATTTCCGTATGTTTCAAAAAACTCTCTCCTTCAATTTACATCTGTTTCCCATTGTATCGTTTTTAGGAGTGAACACAATGGTTTTTTTGTATCATACTGGAAACTGCAAAGAAAAAACACCTGTGATGTTCGCAGGTGTTTTACAAAACGGAATGCAGTTTTTCAGCCAGTGTAAGCAAATCCTCACGGTAGTTTTTTCCCGTCATCGGAATTCCGTGACCCGTCAAAAGCGCTTCCGGCTCCAGTTCGGCCAGTTTCTGAACGGATGCAGCCGCCGTCTGCGTATCCGCTGTAAAATAAGCGGGCGGCCCGTGAAGCTCTTGCTTTTGAATGACAACGTCCGCAAGCGATTCCTGTTCAACAGTGATCACGGCATCACCGGCAAGCAGAACGCGGTCTTTATCCCGGAATAATGAAATATGGCCGGGGGTGTGACCGGGCGTATGCACCCATTTCCATTCTTCAAGAAACGGAACGGTACCGTCTGAAGGCAGTGCCTGAACGGACGGAATGCGGATCGAATGGCGCGGAAACAGCGGTGACAGCTTTGCGACAAGCCCTTTTTTCGCATCGGGCCTGGCAGGCGGATAATCCGCTTTCCCCGTGACGTACGGGAGCTCCTTTTCATGAATGTAAACCGGCACATCCCAAAGCTCAAGCAGCTCTTCAATCGCACCGACATGATCAAAATGACCGTGTGTCAAAATGACCGCCTTCAGCTGATACCCCTCTTTGAATCGGCGTTTCATTTCTTCTGTTATCATCTCCGCCGATTGCGGCATTCCCGCGTCAACCAGAATGATTTCCCGCGGAGCTGAGGGATTTTCGATAAAGTAAACATTCGCAATCTGCACGGTCAGTCCGTAAACGCCGTCCGCCGCTTTAAAACCGGCTCCGCTTCTCACTGAAAAAAGCGGCATAAACGGATCACTCATCATGGCACCTCCTCTGATGCCTTTAGTGTGCGACGAACCGGGTGTTTTATGTTAAAAAATCGTGATTGCGCCGATGATGAGCGCAAAGGCCGTCATGACGATAACGGCAAGAACCGCCCATTTCATCGCAAACTTCTGGTGTTCATCAATGGTGACCCCGGCAAGCCCGACTAATAAATGCGTCGACGGCACGAGCGGGCTTAACATATGAATCGGCTGGCCGATGATCGAAGCGCGGGCGATTTCCACCTTATCTACACCGTACGCCACGGCGGTCTCGGATAAAATGGGCAGCACGCCGTAAAAATAGGCGTCATTGGGCATCAGAAACGTAAAGATACCGCTCGTTAAGGCAACAATCGCCGGAATAAATCCCCCCATCTGTTCCGGAATAAGCGATACGAGGGAAATGGCCATCTCATCAACCATCTTCGTTCCCGTTAAAATTCCGGTAAACACGCCTGCGGCAAAAATCATCGAACCGATCGCAAGCACATTGCTCGAATGGGCTGAAATACGCTCCCTTTGATCGTTAAGCTTCGGATAGTTGACAATCAGCGCGATACAAAACGCAATGATGAACAGCACGGTTAAATTCACTTTTCCTGACACTAAAAATCCCACTAAAGAAAGCGTTAACAGTAAATTGAACCACCACAGTTTCGGCCGCTTCCATTCATCTTCCGCAGCCGCAGCTGTTTCATTTGTATGGGACGGCTGCTTTAATTCGATCACCCCGAGCCGTTTCCTTTCCATCCTTCCGAGTACATAAGCGACCACAATCATACACACCATTCCGCTGGCAATGACAGGCAGCATCGGCCCCGTCAGCTCTGCCGGGTCAACGCCGAGCGCACTCGCCGCACGCGGCGTCGCGCCGCCCCATGGTATCGTGTTCATGATACCCATGCCGACACCGGCGATTCCCGCTAAAATAATCGGACGGATTCCGAGCATGATATACAAAGGCAGCATTGCGCTTGTCGTAATCATATACGTCGTCGAGCCGTCTCCGTCCAGTGCGACAAGCATGGTCAAAACGGCTGTTCCGACTACAATTTTGAGCGGGTCGCCTTTAACCAGCTTTAAAATACGCGACACCATCGGATCAAATAAACCGGTATCAATCATAATGCCGAAATAAAGAATCGCAAACATAATCATGACTGCAATCGGCGCCACCTGTTCAATCCCGGAAATCATCATCTCGCCGACCCGGTTAAAAGAAAACCCGGCAAACAGCGCAAACACGATCGGCGTTAATACGAGCGCCGTTAACACTGAAAGCCGTTTTGTCATAATCAGCACCATAAAAACAAGCATCATAAGAAAGCCTAAGATTGCTAACACAGTATGTCCCCCTTATTATGAATACGCTTACATTTTAAAGGCCCGATCCCCTTTATCCGCCTTTTTGCTATCTTATGAGAATTGGATATTGAAGTAAATATTTTGGATTTTAAAGATTTTTAATTTTTTATAACCTTTTCGTTCATTTTGTTCATTTATAAATAAAAAGCCTCCCGCAAATATGCGGAAGGCTTATTTTTCGCTGCTCATCATCTCTTTATAAAACTCGGTCTGCTCTTCTAAAAAGCGTTTTGCGCCGCTGCTGTTTTTATAAAAGCTCTCCCAATCCCGTTTTTTCAACATTTGCTTCCACTCCGCGGATGAGGTAATCTGTTTCAAAGCCTGATCCCAATAGGCGATCTCGCCTTCGGTCATGTCTTTCGGCCCCATGATGCCTCTCCAGTGCGCAAAGACAAACGGCACCCCCTGCTCTTTCCATGTCGGCACATCGCTGAAGCCGGAGAGCCTTTTGTCCGACGTAACGGCCGCCAATGTGATTTTCCCTTTCCGATAGGCGTCTCTCGCTTCTGAAATGGTCATTGAGGCGGCGTCTATCTCGTGGCTGATAAGAGCTTCAATGACTTCATTGCTGCTCCCGTATTGAAAAAAGCGGATATCAAACGGAGAAATTTCGGCCATTTCTGCCGCTCTCGCAAAGGAGAGCTGGTCATCATTTCCGAGGCCGGGCGCAAATCCGATTTTTATGCCGCCCGGATGTGCTTTAATATCGCCGAGCAGCCGCTTTCCGCTTTTTATCTTTGAATCCTTCGGAAGAGCGACGGTCTGCCACTCTTTTGCGATAATGGCCAAAGGCGTAAAATCAGCTGCCTTCAGCCGGCTTTGTCCCAAAATTTCATTGCTTAACAGCAGGCTTGAATTCATACTGATGACATCCGTTTTTCGTTCGTTTACATATTTCCAGCCGCTGTCTCCGCCTCCGCCGGGTTTATAGACGATCTTTACGGGCCGGCCTAATATTCGCTTCCGCTCTATTACCGATTGCAAAGCTTTTGCCGTTACGTCCCAGCCCCCTTGAGGCGCCGCCGGGACGACAATTTCAACCGGCCCTTCGGCTGAACGGATGCCCGCCATCATCTGCCGTCCGTCAAAAGAAACCAGCGCCGCCAGCATGACAAGAAGCACTCCCAACCGCTTCATTTCTCCCATCCCTTATTCATGTGCTAAATAATATTTCCGTTCCGGCCTGCCGATAATGCCGTACTCTAATTCAGCGAGCGCTTCTTCCCGAGAAACGAGAAACTCGGCGTAGCGCCGCGCCGTTGTTCTGGAGGCGCCCATTTTTTCGCCCAGTTCTTCAGCCGTCATCCCTTTTTGGGCTGCCCTGAGCGCGTTTTTGATTTTTTGAAGTGTAATCGAATTAATCCCGGTCGGCAGATCATTGAGCTGTTTTTGTTCTTTCTGACCGCTTCCGAAAAACATGTCGATAACGGACTGGCTCAGCTCCGGCTGTGAGTGCAGCCATTCTCTTTTTTCACGGTACTGCAAAAGCACTTCTGTAAATTTATGTGCCGACACCGGCTTTATGACATAGTGGGAAACGCCTGATTTGAGCGCTTCCTGCAGCAGTCTTGTTTCGGCAGAAGCCGTAATAATGATGATATCAACGGAAGGAAAACGGCCGCGGATAAGGGGAAGCAGATCTGTTCCCAGCTCATCCGGCATATAAATATCCAAAAGCAGCAGATCAGGCTGCCGTTTCTCAAGCAGCGATATGGTGTCTTTGGCATTGATTGCTTTGCCGATGACATTGAATCCATCAAGATGTTCGATAAATTTTTCGTGAATTTGCGCTATTCGAAAGTCGTCCTCTGCAATCGCGATGTTAATCACACCGATTCCCCCTTTGGCGTTTCTTTCGGTATAAACACCGTAAATACGGCACCGCCGCTCTTTTGCTGCGAAATCTCTATCGATCCCTGCAATTCACTGACAGCTTCTTTCAGATTGGCTAAGCCGTATCCTCTCCTCGTCCCCTTTGAAGAGTAGCCCTTTTCAAATATGGTTTCTGTTTTTTCCTGAGGCACGCCGTCTCCTGAATCCGCCACTTCGATGACGATATCCCTGCCGATATCGGTCATAAAAAAGGCGACCTCTTTTTTCTCTTTTTCGGCGACGGCTTCGAAAGCGTTATCAATAAGATTTCCGATGATCGTAATGAGCTGGGATGAACCCACATGCTCCGGCAGCGATTCTAAAAAGCTGTTTTCATCTATTGAAAGCTTCACTTTCTTCTCAGACGCCTTTCCCATTTTTCCTAATAGTATGGCCTGAACCCGCTGTGAATGAATGTTTTGAAAGAGGATTTCGTGCTGTTCATTCTGGATGGCGTACTCTTCTTTTATCAGTTCAATGGCTTCATTATATTCTCCCAGCTCTAACAGACCGAGGATCGCGTAAAGCTTATTCGAGAATTCATGCGTTTGCGCCCGAAGATCCTCCGAGTATTTTTTCATTTCAGTCAGCTTGTTAATCAGTTTCTTGAGCTCTGTTTTCTCCCGGAAGCTGATCACCGCTCCGTATACTTGTCCGGTCTGCTTCATTTCTTTCACGTTTAAGATAAATACTTTATCTCCGGCACGCACCTCCACGTTCGGCGGTAATTCTCCCCCTGCCAAAACCGGCATGAGATTTGCGCCCGGCATGATTTCTTTTATATGCCTTCCGATCATCGGTTCCGGAAGATTCAGCATACCAGCCGCAGATAAATTCATCATGGTTACCACGCCTTCTTTGTTTACGGCGATAATCCCTTCTTTAATCGCAAGGAGCATCGCATTGCGCTCCCTGTACAGCGCTGCAATTTCATGCGGTTCAAGGCCGAGTGTATCTTTACGGATGCTTTTTGCGAGTGCCGCCGCTCCCCCGATGCCGATAAGAAACACCAAACATGCAAAATAGCCTAAATGCCGCAGATGCGCTTTCATATCTTTTTCTATCTCATCTTGTAAAAACTCGACTGTCACCGTTCCGACGACTTCGTTATGATTTTTTTCCTCCAAAATAACCGGGGCGCTCCCCCGGACAGCCTTCATTCCGTCGGAAACCGGTGACCCGCCGAACATGACGGTTTTATTTTGCAGATTTTGATTTTCTTTCGGAATACTGCTTCGGGCCGAATGAAATGCAACATGCCCTTTTTGATCAGTGATGTAGACGGCGTGCGCGCCTGCCTGTTCTTTCATTTGTTCAATGACATCTAACTTTGTAAAAGCCTCTTGATCCGCAAGCCGGAACGCCTCTTTTACAGGAGGCATGTATGAAATGGTTTTTGCCGTTTGCACCGCCAGCTGTTCAGCCTGCTTCTGGCCTTCCTTTAATTGCTGAAAGGCAAATATAACTGTGAGCGTTCCGATGACAAGTATTAATAAAGCCGCAATTAATCCGGCGATTTTCATTTGCAGAGAGACATAAAACCGCTTCGCTTCCAACACAGCACCAGCCGTCCTTTCCTCCTAAAATCATACCACTTTTTAAATCTTTGTTTCTCATTTTTGAGAATTTTCGTGATCTTGTTCTCTTGCGGCTTACCAAAAAGGTATGATAGGTATATATTTACTTTTACATAGTTTATATAACACACAAAAAAGACCGACCGAAGTCAGTCTGCAATCTATCAGGAAATCGTAACTCCCGCGCTTGCATATCCCGCCACTGTATTAATAAGCGAAAGGCCTGTCGCAGTGGCGGAGAATACCATTAACAGCCGGGTTTGAGGAGTTACCGCAATGTTCAGCCCTGTCGTGATTCCGTTGCTGATGCTGCCGATTGACAATATGCCGGTGAGGGGAGGAGCTAAAGTGACGGATGCTCCGGGGATCGGCGTGAACGTATTGTTCGGCACTGTGGAACTGTATAATTGTGCGGTTATCGTAACAGTCGAGCCGACAAGCGACAATGCTGCGGTTGTACTGAAATAGGCGGCAATTGATGTAATGGTTCCGCTTCTCGGAGCAGAAAAAGCAAAGTTCAGCAGAGTTCCTCCAGCCCCGGTAAGATCAATTGCACCTCCCCCTCCGACATTGACGCCCGTTACAGAATTGCCGAAGCCGACAAGGCTCACCGTTCCGATTAATCCGCCGGCAATGGTCGTCACGGCAGTGGGAAGACCTGAAGCATAGGGAATGATCGCGCCTGCTCCGGTGAGCCCGGTTGCTCCTGTTATTCCTGTCGCTCCGGTATCCCCGGTTACTCCCGTTACTCCGGTCGATCCGGTTACTCCAGTGGCGCCGGTGAGCCCGGTTGCTCCTGTTGCGCCGGTGAGCCCGGTGGCTCCTGTTACTCCAGTATCCCCGGTTACACCGGTAGCACCTGTTACTCCGGTCGCTCCGGTTGCTCCGGTTGCGCCGGTTACTCCCGTTACTCCCGTTACCCCGGTTACTCCGGTTACTCCTGTTACCCCGGTGGCGCCGGTGATCCCGGTTGCTCCCGTTACTCCTGTTGCTCCCGTTATCCCAGTTGATCCGGTTACTCCGGTGGCTCCCGTTATCCCAGTTGATCCCGTGGCTCCCGTTATCCCAGTTGATCCCGTGGCTCCCGTTATCCCAGTTGCGCCGGTTACTCCCGTTACCCCGGTGAGCCCGGTTGATCCGGTTACTCCTGTTGCGCCAGTATCTCCGGTTACTCCCGTTACCCCGGTGGCTCCCGTTATCCCAGTTGCGCCGGTTACTCCGGTCGAGCCGGTGAGCCCGGTTGCTCCCGTTACTCCTGTTGCTCCCGTTATCCCAGTTGCGCCGGTTTCTCCGGTCGCTCCGGTTACTCCGGTTACTCCTGTTACCCCGGTTGCTCCGGTGGCGCCGGTTACTCCCGTTGCTCCCGTTATTCCGGTCGATCCAGTAGCTCCGGTTACTCCCGTTACCCCGGTGGCTCCGGTTACCCCGGTTACTCCTGTTGCTCCGGTTACCCCAGTTGCTCCGGTTACTCCTGTTGCCCCGGTCGCTCCGGTTACTCCTGTTGCGCCAGTATCTCCGGTTACTCCTGTTGCCCCGGTCGCTCCAGTTGCGCCGGTTACTCCCGTTACTCCCGTTACCCCGGTGGCTCCTGTTGCCCCGGTTGCTCCGGTTACTCCGGTTGTTCCCGTTACTCCGATGGCTCCCGTTATTCCAGTTGCGCCGGTTACTCCGGTTACTCCTGTTACCCCGGTTGCTCCTGTTGCCCCGGTGGCGCCGGTGAGCCCGGTTGCTCCCGTTACTCCTGTTGCTCCCGTTATCCCAGTTGATCCGGTTACTCCGGTGGCTCCCGTTATCCCAGTTGATCCCGTTACTCCCGTGGCTCCCGTTATCCCAGTTGCGCCGGTTACTCCGGTCGAGCCGGTGAGCCCGGTTGCTCCTGTTGCCCCGGTTGCTCCAGTATCTCCGGTCGCTCCGGTTACTCCGGTGGTTCCCGTTATCCCAGTTGCGCCGGTTACTCCGGTTGCGCCGGTGAGCCCGGTTGCTCCTGTTACTCCAGTATCCCCGGTTACACCGGTAGCACCGGTGAGCCCGGTTGCTCCTGTTACTCCAGTATCCCCGGTTACACCGGTAGCACCTGTTACTCCGGTCGAGCCTGTTACTCCAGCGGCTCCCGTTATTCCTGTCGCTCCAGTATCTCCGGTTATCCCGGTTGCTCCGGTTACTCCGGTGGCGCCGGTTATTCCATTCGAGCCTGTTACTCCCGTTGCTCCGGTTAATCCCGTTGCTCCCGTTACCCCGGTGGCTCCAGTCGCGCCGGGATCTCCAGTGACGCCGGTTACCCCAGTCGCTCCGGTATTCCCAGTCGAGCCCGTTGCTCCAGTAACCCCCGTTACTCCAGTGAATCCCGTTGCTCCAGTGAATCCCGTTGCTCCAGTCAGCCCTGTTGCGCCCGTCAGCCCTGTTGCTCCAGTCAGCCCTGTTGCGCCGGTCAGCCCCGTTGCTCCGGTGCACCCCGTTGCTCCGGTGAATCCTCTTACATGAAAATGATTTGGATGACAGCATGGACACCATCTTTCATGACAGCAAGAGTTTTCGCAACAGAATCCTTCACAGCAATGTGCCCGATTTTGATAACTGCGCCTTTGATTTCTTCTTTTATGTTGAAAATGACAGCAACAATCATTGCAATTCCGGCAGTCGCAATCCCAAGAGTCGTATCTGTTATACCAAGTATCTCCTTTTCTCATTACACCACCTCTATTCGCATAATATTTCCACAAGAAAAAAAGGTGTGGCAAAATCCCACTTCTATTGGGCAAATTTTCGAATGGTCTTTAAGGCTACATCATGCACAGCTTTTACAGAAAAAAGACCTAACTGTGCATAAGTCAGGTCTTTCATCTTTAAAATATCAGTCTGCTGTTGTATTAGGTTGTCGGGAAACGAATGCTGTTAAAATCGATATTGAGAGCTGTCGCCGTTGTTATATTATTCGCAGTTGTAAAAATAACTCTCAGCTGGTACGTATTTGTGCCTGCGGTCGGCGCTGTATCCACTGTTGTATCAGCAATCGAGAAATTATCCGTAGCTGCGGTAGTATTAGTTCGCGACAGAGTTCTTGTATGAATTTGTACTGTTCCCCTATATAATCTCACCTCAAAAACAAAGTTTGAATTGGCTGCAGATGTTAACGCGACACTGAGGGCATAATCAAGCTTTACATTCTGCAAAGCATTAACTGGGATTGCCAGCGTAGCAACGGGAACTTCTGTATTTAACGGCGGATAAACAGTGAGCGGCCCGTTGGTTCTTGTGAAAAGCAAGGCCGGTGTACTGCCTGTGGCGCCGGTTACTCCTGTTGGACCGGTTATGCCGGTTACTCCTGTTGGGCCAGTCACTCCTGTTGCACCAGTTAACCCGGTTCCTCCCGTTGGGCCGGTTGAGCCGGTTGGCCCTGTTGCACCGGTTAGTCCGGTCGCTCCAGTTGAACCGGTCGCTCCGGTGGCTCCTGTTACTCCAGTTGCACCCGTTGCTCCAGTTACTCCCGTTGCTCCAGTCAAGCCGGTTGGGCCCGTTATTCCGGTTACTCCGGTCGATCCGGTTGAGCCTGTTGGCCCTGTTGCACCGGTTGGTCCGGTCGCTCCAGTTGAACCGGTCGCTCCGGTGGCTCCTGTTACTCCAGTTGCACCCGTTGCTCCAGTTACTCCCGTGGCTCCAGTCAAGCCGGTTGGGCCCGTTATTCCGGTTACTCCGGTCGATCCGATTGAGCCTGTTGGCCCTGTTGCACCGGTTGGTCCGGTCGCTCCAGTTGAACCGGTCGCTCCGGTGGCTCCGGTGAGCCCGGTTGCTCCCGTTACTCCGGTGGCTCCAGTTAGTCCTGTTACACCAGTTATTCCCGTTACTCCAGTTGGACCAGTTGCTCCGGTTGAACCTGTTACCCCTGTTGCCCCAGTCACTCCAGTTGCACCGGTTGATCCCGTTACTCCGGTGGCTCCAGTCACACCCGTTGAACCGGTTGGGCCTGTCGATCCCGTTGGGCCTGTTATTCCGGTTGTACCGGTTATCCCAGTTGATCCTGTTACACCTGTTGGCCCTGTTGAGCCGGTTTCTCCTGTTGACCCTGTTACACCGGTTGAGCCAGTCGCTCCGGTTATCCCCGTTGGGCCTGTTGCGCCGGTCGCTCCTGTTGATCCCGTGGTTCCGGTTACTCCTGTTGGCCCTGTTGCGCCCGTTTCTCCTGTGGCTCCTGGTTCTCCCGTTGCTCCAGTTGGTCCTGTTACACCAGTTATTCCCGTTACACCAGTTGGACCAGTTGCTCCGGTTGAACCTGTTACCCCTGTTGCCCCAGTCACTCCAGTTGCACCGGTTGATCCCGGCACTCCTGTGGCTCCGGTTAGTCCTGTTACACCAGTTATTCCCGTTACACCAGTTGGACCAGTTGCTCCGGTTGAACCTGTTACCCCTGTTGCCCCAGTCACTCCAGTTGCTCCTGTTGATCCCGTTACTCCGGTGGCTCCAGTCACACCCGATGAACCGGTTGGGCCTGTCGATCCCGTTGAACCGGTTTCTCCTGTTAAGCCGGTTGGGCCTGTCGCGCCTGTTATTCCAGTTAGCCCGGTTACACCAGTTGCGCCTGTTGCTCCGGTTGAGCCTGTTGCTCCGGTTGCGCCCGTTATTCCGATCGCTCCTGTTGCACCTGTTATACCCGTTGCTCCAGTTGCTCCGGTTTCTCCTGTTACACCTGTTGGGCCGGTTGACCCAGTAACTCCATTTGCACCAGTAACTCCATTTGCACCGGTTTCTCCAGTCGGTCCTGTTGATCCCGTTACTCCCGTTACTCCCGTTGCACCGGTTGAACCTGTTGCTCCCGTTGCCCCAGTTACTCCGGTTGAGCCCGTGGTTCCGGTTTCTCCTGTTGATCCTGTTGCGCCGGTTGCGCCGGTTGAACCTGTTGCTCCCGTTACACCGGTTGGGCCGGTTGAGCCTGTCGATCCCGTTGCTCCTGTTACACCAGTTGATCCCGTGACCCCAGTTGGGCCGGTTTCTCCGGTCGAACCTGTTACACCTGTTGGGCCGGTTGGACCGGTCTCTCCCGTTGGGCCGATTTCTCCAGTTACCCCCGACGCCCCTGTTGCGCCGGTTGATCCCGTTGCTCCTGTTGGGCCGGTCGAGCCAGTTTCTCCGGTTGAACCAGTCACTCCAGTGACTCCGGTTGCTCCTGTCGGTCCTGTTGCTCCAGTCGAGCCAGTTTCTCCAGTTGCCCCAGTCACTCCAGTTGGACCGGTTTCTCCAGTCGCTCCGGTTATCCCCGTTGACCCAGTCACTCCCGTTACACCGGTTGGGCCGGTTGAGCCTGTCGATCCCGTTGCTCCTGTTACACCAGTTGATCCCGTGACCCCAGTTGGACCGGTTTCTCCTGTTGCTCCTGTTACTCCAGTTGATCCCGTTGAGCCAGTCGCGCCGGTTTCTCCAGTTGGGCCAGTTTCTCCCATTGCACCGGTTACTCCTGTTGCTCCAGTTACACCGGTTATTCCTGTTGACCCTGTTACACCAGTCGCTCCGGTTACTCCTGTTGACCCTGTTACACCGGTTGAACCAATTGCTCCTGTCACTCCAGTTGCACCTGTTATCCCGGTTGAGCCAGTTGGTCCTGTTACACCAGTTATTCCCGTTACACCAGTTGGACCAGTTGCTCCGGTTGGGCCGGTCTCTCCCGTTGGACCGATTTCTCCAGTTACACCCGTTGCCCCTGTTGGGCCAGTTGATCCCGTTACTCCGGTTGCGCCGGTTTCTCCAGTAGCTCCGGTATCCCCGGTCGAGCCAGTTGCTCCGGTTGAACCTATTATCCCCGTTGCCCCAGTCACTCCAGTTGCACCTGTTGATCCGGTTGCTCCCGTTACACCGGTTGGGCCTGTTGCGCCAGTTACTCCAGTCACTCCGGTTGAGCCAGTAGCTCCGGTATCCCCGGTCGAGCCAGTTACTCCGGTTGCCCCAGTCACTCCAGTTGCACCTGTTGATCCCGTTACTCCGGTTTCTCCTGTCGATCCAGTTGCTCCAGTCACTCCAGTTGGACCAGTCGATCCGGTTACTCCCGTTACCCCAGTCGCTCCTGTTGTTCCCGTTGCCCCTGTCGCTCCTGTTGAACCGGTTGAACCTGTTACTCCTGTTGAGCCTGTTGCTCCTGTTGCTCCTGCTGAACCAGTTGGGCCTGTTGAGCCAGGTGATCCCGTTGCACCTGTTACTCCAGTCGCCCCTGTTACTCCAGTTGAGCCCGTTGAGCCAATCGTGCCAGTTGCTCCGGTTGGGCCGGTCGCTCCAGTTGGACCGATTTCTCCAGTTACACCCGTTGCCCCTGTTGGGCCAGTTGATCCCGTTACTCCGGTTGCGCCGGTTTCTCCAGTAGCTCCGGTATCCCCGGTCGAGCCAGTTGCTCCGGTTGAACCTGTTATCCCCGTTGCCCCAGTCACTCCAGTTGCACCTGTTGATCCGGTTGCTCCCGTTGAGCCGGTTGGGCCTGTCGATCCCGTTACACCAGTTGGGCCGGTTACTCCGGTTGAACCTGTTACTCCAGTTGATCCCGTTACACCAGTTATCCCCGTTACACCAGTTGGACCCGTTGCTCCGGTTTCTCCTGTCGCCCCGGTTACTCCGGTTGTACCCGTGATTCCGGTTGGGCCTGTTATTCCTGTTGCTCCGGTTTCTCCTGTCGCCCCAGTCACACCCGTTGCTCCAGCCACACCCGTTGGACCGGTTGGCCCTGTTACTCCTGTTGGGCCGGTTGAACCGGTTGTGCCTGTCGATCCCGTTGGGCCTGTTATTCCGGTTGTACCGGTTGCACCAGTCGCTCCTGTTGCACCGGTTGAGCCTGTTGCCCCGGTTGATCCCGTTATTCCGGTCGCTCCTGTTGCACCGGTTGAGCCTGTTGCTCCGGTTATCCCCGTTTCTCCAGTCACTCCAGTTGCTCCGGTTTCTCCTGTTACACCGGTTGGGCCGGTTGATCCTGTTGGACCCGTGATTCCGGTTGGGCCTGTTATTCCTGTTGCTCCGGTTTCTCCTGTTGAGCCAGTTTCTCCAGTTGCACCGGTTGAGCCAGTTGGGCCTGTTGCACCTGTTGCTCCGGTTACTCCAGTTACACCAGTTGGGCCGGTTTCTCCCGTTGCCCCAGTTACTCCTGTTGGGCCAGTTACTCCCGTTGCTCCGGTTACTCCAGTTTCTCCAGTTACTCCAGTTTCTCCGGTTGAGCCAGTTGCTCCCGTTGCTCCGGTCGCTCCGGTTGAGCCTGTTGATCCTGTTACTCCAGTCAAACCGGTTGAACCCGTGGTCCCGGTTGCTCCTGTTGCTCCTGTTGATCCTGTTAAACCTGTTGGCCCTGTTGCGCCGGTTGGACCCGTTAGGCCTGTTGTACCTGTTGACCCGGTTGCTCCTGTTACTCCTGTTGGGCCGGTTTCTCCCGTTGAGCCAGTCGGTCCGGTTGAACCAATTGCTCCGGTCGCTCCAGTTGCACCTGTTATCCCGGTTGAGCCCGTGACCCCAGTTGCACCGGTTGAGCCAGTTGGTCCTGTTACACCAGTCGAACCGGTTGTTCCTGTTACTCCTGTTGGACCGGTTTCTCCCGTTGCCCCAGTTACTCCGGTCGCTCCGGTTACTCCGGTTGAACCTGTTACTCCAGTTGATCCCGTTGCGCCTGTTGGGCCAGTTTCTCCTGTTGGGCCAGTTTCTCCCATTCCCCCGGTTACTCCTGTTGCTCCAGTTACACCGGTTATTCCTGTTGACCCTGTTACACCGGTTGCGCCAGTCGCTCCTGTTATCCCCGTTGCACCAGTCGCTCCAGTTGCACCTGTTTCACCTGTTGAGCCAGTAATCCCTGTTGCACCGGTTTCTCCGGTTGATCCTGTTGATCCGGTTGGACCGGTCTCTCCCGTTGAGCCGATTTCTCCAGTTACCCCCGTTGCCCCGGTTGGGCCGGTTGATCCTGTTACACCTGTTGCTCCAGTCACTCCGGTTGAGCCAGTCACTCCGGTTGAGCCAGTCACTCCGGTTGAGCCAGTCACTCCGGTTGAGCCAGTCACTCCGGTTGAGCCAGTCACTCCGGTTGAGCCAGTCACTCCGGTTGAGCCAGTCGCTCCTGTTATCCCCGTCGCACCGGTTTCTCCTGTCGCTCCCGTGACCCCAGTCGGGCCAGTCACACCAGTTGCTCCGGTTGGGCCGGTTGATCCTGTTACACCTGTTGCTCCAGTCACTCCGGTTGAGCCGGTTATCCCAGTTGATCCTGTTACACCAGTTACCCCAGTCGATCCTGTTGCTCCAGTTACTCCTGTTGGGCCAGTTTCTCCTGTTGATCCTGTTGCGCCGGTTGGGCCTGTTGCGCCGGTCGCCCCGGATGCACCCGTCGCTCCAGTTTCTCCTGTTGAACCAGTTACACCAGTTGGACCGGTTGAGCCAGTTACACCGGTCGCTCCGGTTTCTCCTGTTGCACCAGTCGAGCCGGTTTCTCCTGTTGCACCAGTCGAGCCGGTTGTTCCCGCTCCCCCGGTTACACCAGTTACCCCAGTCGATCCTGTTGCGCCGGTTGGGCCTGTTGAACCAGTTACACCAGTCACTCCTGTTGAACCGGTTGAACCAGTTGGTCCTGTCGATCCGGTTGGGCCTGTTGCACCAGTTGAGCCGGTCGTTCCTGTTGAGCCTGTTATTCCGGTTCGGCCGGTTACACCAGTTGAGCCAGTCACTCCAGTTGCACCAGTCACTCCAGTTGCACCAGTTTCTCCTGTTACACCCGTTGAACCTGTTCCCCCGGTTGCGCCTGTTTCTCCAGTTAATCCCGTCGCACCAGTTGAGCCGGTTGCGCCTGTCGGTCCGGTTGTTCCCGTTCCCCCGGTTACACCCGTTACCCCAGTCGCTCCTGTCGATCCAGTTGGACCCGTTACTCCGGTGGGGCCTGTTGATCCCGTTGCGCCTGTTATTCCTGTTGACCCGCTTACTCCGGTTGGACCAGTTACACCAGTCGCTCCTGTTGATCCTGTCAACCCGATTGAGCCGGTTACTCCAGTTGGTCCTGCTGATCCTGTTACTCCAGTTGATCCCGTTACACCAGTCGGGCCGGTAACTCCTGTTATTCCGGTTGAACCGGTTACACCAGTTGGACCCGTTTCTCCGGTTAAACCGATTGTGCCTGTCGATCCCGTTGCACCCGTTGAGCCGGTTTCTCCTGTTGCACCAGTCACTCCCGTTGAACCAGTTGGACCCGTTACTCCAGTCGGGCCGGTTGGGCCGGTTGCTCCGGTTGCTCCTGTCGCTCCTGTTATCCCCGTCGCCCCGGTTTCTCCTGTCGATCCCGTGATCCCAGTCGGGCCAGTCACACCAGTTGCTCCGGTTGGACCAGTTACACCAGTTGGGCCGGTTGGACCTGTCACTCCGATTGATCCTGTTACTCCCGTTGCCCCTGTTACACCAGTTGGTCCTGTGGCGCCAGTTACTCCGGTCGCTCCTCTTGCTCCGGTCACTCCAGTTGAACCGATTGCTCCTGTCGACCCCGTCGCTCCTGTTGGCCCTGTTGCCCCGGTTGAACCTGTTGCTCCCGTTACACCAGTTACTCCGGTCGCTCCTCTTGCTCCGGTCACTCCTGTGGGGCCCGTCACTCCTGTGGGACCTGTAATTCCTGTAACGCCAGGTTCACCCCCGGTTTGCGCCAATGAAACGTCGTCTATTAAAACCGTGCCGGAAGAAACTTTACTTAATACAATGACGGCAGAGGCCGCGCCAGAAGGCACACTGCTTGTTTTATAGATTTCAGACCATGTGTGAAAGAGCACGTTCGGCAAATTTCCGGGTGTAATATTTTCTTGAATGGAACTGATTTGTTCACCTGCTGCGCTGACATAGATGATCTGGAGAGTTACTTGGGGACTTGGCTCATTTCCGAGCGTTGCGAGTGATACGAATAGAGTCAGTGACTTGGCTGAAATGGGAACGATTTGACTGAGGTAAGCATATGGCTGAGCTCCAATAAATTGCGCGGAATATCTCCCTGAATGTGCAAACAAACTGTTAATCTGGGTATTGGCCGAACTCCACCCCGCTAATGTGCTGGTTTCAAAGCTCCCGTTTATAATCGGATTATTCATTCAATCTTTTTCCCTCTCCTTCCCGTTGTTGACCGTCTTACCTATTAAGACAGCATATTAATACGGGCTGTGTTTTGACAACCTAAATAAAAAAGGTGATTTCTATTCATCACCTTAGTCCGATCCTTGAATGGGGAATCCCGTCGCAATGAGGGAGCGGTTTGCCGCTGCGACTTGTGTTACGTAGTTCGAAGAAAGGACGGATAAATAGAGCTGGTACGCGGCTGTTTCATCCGCCTTCATTTCGTCGATGTACGTAAAAGGAATTCCTATGATTTGTCCGCCTGAAGAAAAGAGGTTCCGCTCTTGTCTCTGTGTTTGTATCGATACGCCATTTCTTTGCAGATCGACAGCTAAGACCAATGAGAAATGAGACGCGAGCGGGTCTAATTCCACATTTACTTGTATGACGGCATCCGTTTTCACCAATTGATCTGTCGGCGCGGCTATCACTGTGCTTAACACGTTTATCGGTGTTCCTTCTAACGGAATCATCATCTGGTCTGCTGTATTGTGAAAAGCTACCGCAGGAACCGCTCCCGGCGGACCCTCAGGCCCCGGGGGACCGGGCGGACCCGCCTCCCCTTGCGGACCGCGGGAGCCGGCGGGTCCTCTTTTGCCTTCGGGACCTCGCAGCCCGGGTACGCACAAGGCAGATCGATTTTCATCTGAAGATGGAAACCGTTTTTCCGTCCCTGTTTCCGGTCTTTCAAGTTCACATGGTAATTGTTCATACCGGCCTTTCATATGTCTGCTCATATATTTGTAAGGTTTCTGTTTCAATATCATGTATTGATCACGGCCGCTGCTCATATTATCACCCCGGCCATATTCTATTCGCACTGAAGTCATCATGTGCAGGCCCTTCCCATTCCCTACAGAAATAAAAAAAGGCAGACCTGAGTCTGCCTTTTTTCTTCTACCATAACCCTAATACTTTCCACCATAATCCGCCGATCACAAGCCATGTCACAATATGGACGATTGACAGGATAAAGCCGATGGACCACCATTTGCTTTGCGATATATAACCCGCTCCGAAAAAGACCGGAGCCGCTCCTGAGCCGTAATGCGTCGTAGAACCGAAAAGGTTGCTGAAAAACGCCAGGCTGAGCGCCGCCAACAGCGGCGGAGCGCCTGCCGCCACGATGACGGCGAGAAATGCCGCATACATGGCGCTGATATGCGCGGTTGCGCTCGCAAAGAAGTAATGCGTGTAATAATACACGACAATCAGAATCATAAATGCCACAATCCATGAAAAACCGGAAACAGAAGATTTCATCATATTGCTGAACCAAGACACCATACCGAGCTCATTCAGGAAATTCGCCAGCATCACAAGCGCCGCGAACCAAGTCAGCGTATCCCATGCACCTTGTTCTTTTTTGATGTCCTCCCATGTTAATACCTGTGACAAAAGCAAAACGGATAATCCGATCAGGGCCGTCGTCGTTGCGTCAATATTTAAGCTTCCTCCGAAAATCCACAGCGCAAGCACCAATAAAAAGACGATGACCATGGAGAGTTCGGATTTTTTAAACGGACCCATTTCTTTCAATTTTTCCGTTGCGATTTTAGCCGCATCCGGTGTTTCTTTAATTTCCGGCGGATACAGCTTATAAATGACGAGCGGCGTAATGATTAAGCTCGCCAATCCCGGTACAATGGCCGCGATTGCCCAGCTTGTCCATGTGATGTCCACCCCTGCGACATCGTGGGCCAGCTTGGCGATCAGCGGGTTCGCCGCCATTGCCGTCAAAAACATCGCAGACGTAATCAAGTTTCCTTGAAAACCGGTTTTTAATAAGAAAGCGCCGATTTTCCGCTCTGTTCCGTCTGCCGGCGTTGATCCGAAAGTTTCGGATAATGATCTGATAATAGGAAAAATAATGCCGCCCGCCCGTGCCGTGTTGCTCGGAATGGCAGGTGATAAAATTAAATCACTGAAAAGCAGTGAATAAGAAAGGCCGAGTGTTTTCTTCCCGAACCGTTGTACGAATACGTAAGAAATCCTGGCGCCGAGCCCGGTTTTGATGAACCCCCGGGAAATAAAAAAGGCGATGACAATCAGCCAGATTGTCTTGTTTCCAAATCCGCTTAACGTATTTTCAATAGATAGCGTTCCCGTTAACGCGGTGACTGCCAATGCAAAAATTGCAATTGCGCCCATTGGCAAGGGCTTGGAGATAAAGCCGATAATTGTTGCGACAAAAATAGCGAACAAATGCCATGCTTTAGGTTCAAGTCCGGACGGCGCGGGAATAAACCAAATGATTAATCCCACAGCAACAGTAATAAGCAAAGGAATGATTTTTACTGCCTGCTGTTTTTTTGCGTCTTTTTCTGAAGCCATTACAGGTCTCCTCCTATTTTGTTGTCTTCCATCCCCTATCCCATTTTACTACTTAACTAAGTTAATAAACGTTTTTGTTAATTAAAAAACACAAAGGAATATTTTCCTTTGTGTTTCTTGTTTCTTATTTTAATATGCCCGACCCGGCTTTAGATATAACATCTGATTTTACATTTGATGATGAGCCGATGGAACCGTGCAATGACGGTGTCCAGCCGACGGACTGACTTAATCCGTTGGCGGCTGACGCGTTAATTGAGGCGCCGTTTAAAAGAGTGCCGTCTTCATGAAGCGCTTTTCCGCCGCTGAAGACGCTGATGACTTTATCAGCAGCCAGTCCCGGCACTTCAAAGACATTATTCTGGGCATATATTTTTGACGCATGTCCTGCGCCCCACGCATAGCTGAACGGGTATGCGGCGCTTTTAGAGCCTGCGTAAAAATTATTATAAATATGAACCTGCCCGTACCGGACCCGCGGTGCGCGCTGGACGATGTTCTGGTAATAGTTATGGTGAATGGTCACCTTCAGTTTTCCTTCATCCGACGTCTTGCTGTCGCTGTTTCCGATGACGGAGCCTTTGTCGTGGTCATGATATTTATTATAGGACAATGTAATATAATTCGCTCCGTTGGCTATATCCGTCTGGCCGTCATGGTGCTGATATTTTCTCCCGTAATAGTAGGGAAAACCGCTGTCGGGATTCGATCCGTCATTAAAGGTGCAATGATCGATCCAGATGTGCGTCGCGCCGTTAATGGTGATATTGTCATATTCCGAGTTCCAGTTGCCGCTGCTGCCGTCCGTCGGGTCCCATTGCGGAAAATAGTCGTAAGCGTCTTGAAATTCAATGTTGCGGATGATGACATTGTCGACGCCGTTCTTTATATTAAAACTTCCGCCTGCCACTTTGGCATTTGAACCCGAGCCGATGATCGTCGTATTTGAAGGAATGTCAACCACGACCCGTGCCTTCTGGTTTTTTTGCGAACGCTGTCTGGCGTCTTCCTGGGTGCCTGACGGCGCTTTTTTCCCCCATTTGTCCGGGTCGTACGCCTTCAGATAGGCGTTCGGATCATATGCCGGATCTTTATAATCATCAAAGCCGAGCGTTTTATTGCGGTCGTCCGTATTCATATTGATTGTGCCTTGTATGTAAATAATCTTCGGCGTGCTGTTGGCGCTTCCCCCTAATGCAGAAACGAGCTGCTGTCTGTTTGATACGGTGTATACATTCGATGAAGAGGCTTTCGCGCCGCCGGTTGTCCCGCCGGAAGCGGCTCCCCAGCCGTCATTTGTTCCTAACGTCTGCCGTCCCAGATCAGCGGCATGGACGCCCGCAGGGATCATACATAAACAAACCACCAGCATAAATAACATTTTTTTCATGAATTGTGCTCCTCCTGATTTTTCATTCCAATTTATTACAATCGAATTGTATCAAATCAGTTGAGAAACAGCACCGAAAATGTACAGAATGTGCCTTTCGGTTTTATTGCGGAAACCGCAAAAAAATCCCAAGGGACCGAAAACCCCTTGGGATCTGTTCAGCTTACGCCCATGATTTTACTTTTTCGTTATCCGTGACAAACAGAAGAACTTTTCCTTCATCTAAGCGCTTTTCAAATTGTGATGCTTCCTCTTCCGAAAAGCCGATTTCGTGAATTTTGTTGCGGAGCTCGTCGCCTTTTTTATTAAACATATTGCCGACCGCGTGTTTAATGCCCGTTTCTTTCGCTCCGATGGTATTGACATCAGTATTATCGGCCAGGCGGTCCGTTCTGTCGTCATCATGAGAAAGCACATATACGTCTTCTTTTGCGACACCCAATTGCTGAAGCTCTTTTACGTCCTGCATCAGTTTTTGATCATTTGTATATTCTCTTACTACCGGTTTCATTGATAAGTCCTCCCTTTTGTTTTTGTATATTGGATGTTTACCCGCTCAACCAAAGGTCAAACAAAAGAAAGAGAGTTCCGGGAAGAAACGGGCAGATTGTCGGTGGATATTTTCTGGCGGGACATGTTACAGTAGGGAAAGCTACTTTTATCAGAAAAATAAAAATCTTCATGAGCCGATTAAGCAGGGAGGTGGTTCCTATTCATTACTTTTCACCGGAACAGCGATTTAACGCTTGGGTTGTCAGTGATTTAGTGAAGCAGGTATTCCGCCGGCATACCCGCTGCCCGGATGGAATAAAAGAGCTTACGGCCTTTGCTGAAGATACTTTTCATATTAATATCGATTTCGTTTTCTCTATCATTATCAATATCGGTGATATCGAATCCGTTCTGCCGAAAGAAATTGAAAATAGGCTGGGTTCTTATCTGACCGCGCTTCAGCCCGTCGTTACCGCTGACATGCTTCATTCTTCAAAAACGAATGCCTATGAATATTTGGAACATGAGAAAAACACCGATGTGTACCGGTTATTCTATTAAATATGCATATAAGGAAAGAAGGGCCCTGGCCCTTCTTTTTTTATGACCGCTGACGGTTTGATTTTGTAATCGGGAAATGGTTCGTGTTACATTTGGAACAACCACTTATCTTGAAGGAGGATTCAGTATGCCGAATAATCAGCAGCAAATTCAATTGGCAAGACGCCCCAAAGGCGTTCCCGCCCATGACGATTTCCGCTTTGAAACGATTGCCGTACCCGAACCGAAAGACGGCGAAGTGCTTGTGAAAACGAGTTATGTGTCCGTTGATCCGTACATGCGCGGACGGATGCAGGATACAAAATCATATGTAGAGCCGTTCGCTTTAGATGAAGCCATAACAGGCGGAGTGATTGCCGAGGTTCTGACAGATGGCGATCAGCTGAAAAAAGGAGATGTTGTGATCGGAAATCTCGCGTGGCAGGAATATTCAGCCGTCAATGAGTCCGCCCTCCGCAAGTTGGATACGGATATCGCACCCGCCCAGGCGTATCTCGGCATTTTAGGGATGACCGGACTGACCGCTTACTTCGGGCTGCTCGACATCGGCCGTCCGAAAAAAGGTGAAACCGTCGTCGTTTCAGGCGCGGCAGGCGCCGTCGGCTCAACAGTCGGACAGATTGCCAAAATCAAAGGCGCGCGGGTTGTCGGCATCGCCGGATCTGATGAAAAAATCGCGTATTTGAAAGAGGAGCTTCAATTTGATGAAGCCATTAATTACAAAACGGCGGATGATATTCAAAAAGCGCTGGAACAGGCATGTCCTGACGGCGTCGATGTCTATTTTGACAATGTCGGCGGACCGATTTCAGATGCGGTGATAAACCTGCTGAATGAATTCGCCCGCATTCCGGTATGCGGAGCGATCTCATCGTACAATACCGAAAGTGAAGAAGAAGACATGGGCCCCCGCGTCCAGCCGAAGCTGATCAAAACAAAAGCGCTGATGCAGGGATTCATCGTCAGTGATTATGCTGACCGCTTTTCTGAAGGCGCGAAACAATTGGCCGAATGGCTTAAGGACGGAAAGCTTCATTATGAAGAAACGATTACGGAAGGATTCAGCAATATTCCTGACGCGTTCCTCGGCCTGTTTAAAGGAGAAAATAAAGGCAAACAGATCATCAAAGTCAGTGATCTATGTTAACATGATGATGAAAAAAAGGAGGGCTTTGTCCCCTCCTTTTCTGTTTATTTGGGATCAGCCGCGAAGAATCAAAGTAAGAAAGCCGTCTTCATCCGGCTCCGTATCTTCCAAAGTGAATCCCGCTGCTTGAGCAGGCTAAACTGATTTGATTGTCTTTTTCGATGCTTGCCGCCTATTCCCCACGCTGGTAAACCCAGGATCAGTCAGCAGTTTTTGCAAGATCTGTTTTCCGTACCCTTGAAGCTGGTATAAAGGATTGACGATCAACCCGATATACGCCCGCTCATCCACAAACTCTATAGAGACCATGCCTGCCGGACACTCCCCGTCATATGCCATAATGACAGTATCGTCTTCATCTTTATTCAATCGTGCATACCACGCGTCTAATGGCAGTATCGCATCCATTCTCCGTTTGATATTATCGTTCTTAAACCAGTGTTCAAGTATTTTCAGCTCGGGTTCCTTCAATATTTGACATCTGTCTATTGAAACCATCTTCCCGCCCCCGCCTGAACCTTTTCTATTATTTTACAACAAAAAAAGAAGGGCTTCCCGCCCTCCGTTTCTTATTTCTCAGATAGTTTTCCGCCTGAATAAACGGCCTCTTTCAGCTCAATTCCGAGTGATTTGGCCATTTTTTTCAGTTTGGATTCTTCCATCGGCGTGACAAGGCTGAGTACGGTTCCTTCTTTACCGGCCCGCCCCGTCCGGCCGGATCTGTGGATATATCCGTCTTCATTCGGTATGTCCGCGTGAATGACGTACGGAAGATCATCGATATCAAGTCCGCGCGCCGCAATGTCAGTCGCCAGAAGCAGCGGAAATTCTCCCCGTTCAAACGCTGATAATATCTTTGCCCGCTCCATTTTTTTCGCTTCTCCATGCAGGATGCCGAGATCCACGTGATGATAGGCGAGTTTTTCCGCATAGACGCTTAAATTTCCGATATCTCTGACGAACACGAGCGCCTGCATGCCGTTCAGCCGTGACAGCTTTTGCAATAGCTTTACTTTATCCCGCTGATCGCAGACGAGATATTGATGCGTGACCCGTGCTTTTTCCGCCGTATTCCGCTCCACTTTCAAAACGGCCGGTTCGTGTGCGATGGTATTCAGCACCTGTTCTGTTTCCGGCTGCAGCGTAGCGGAAAAGCTTAAAAGCTGTCGGTCTTTCAGCGTCGTTTTAATAATTTTTTTCATCGTTTCGCGGTGTTCCTGTGTCACGAGCTGATCCGCTTCATCAAGAACGATCGTCTTGACTTCATGCATTTTCAGCTTTTTCGCCTGAATCAATTCGAGCACCCTGCCCGGTGTGCCCGCAATGATATGCGGTTTATTTTTGAGCTTTTCCACCTGCTTTTTCACGTTTGCTCCGCCGATCAAAGACAAAGCGCGAAGATCAGAGCCTTTTTTCCACTCCTGAATCACTTGGAAAATCTGCATCACCAGCTCGCGGGACGGCGCTAAAATGATCACTTGCGGATGTTTCTGTTCCGGGTTGATCCGCTCCAGAACCGGAAGCGTGTACGCCAATGTTTTTCCCGTTCCCGTCGGGGATTCGGCGATGACGTCTTTCCCTTCCATGATCACCTGAGCGGCTTTTTCCTGAATGACGGTCGGCTCCTGAAAACCTGAGGCCTCCCAGTTTTCGGCGATAAATGGTTGTGTATGCTGTAAAAATGGCCATGTTTGGGTCATGTCGTTCTCCTCAATTCTTAAAATCTACTCCATAGTATCTCAAATGCACGCGCCAAACGCAATTTTCTTTTTCCTTCCAAGCCTTTTAACAAACGGTCTCCTCCTTTATAATCATAAATGAGAAAGACACATGATAAAAAAAGCGTGTCTGATAACGATAGAGGTGTAATGATGAGTATTTTATCCGTAAAAGATTTAAGCCACGGCTTTGGTGACCGTGCGCTTTTTAACAATGTATCGTTCCGTCTTTTAAAAGGGGAACACGTCGGCTTAATCGGAGCAAACGGCGAAGGTAAATCAACGTTTATGAATATTATTACCGGAAAACTTGAGCCTGATGAGGGTAAGGTTGAATGGGCGAAAAACGTGCGCGTCGGCTACCTCGATCAGCATACCGTGCTTGAAAAAGGAAAAACGATCCGCGACGTGCTGAAAGATGCGTTCCATTACTTATTTGCAATGGAAGAGGAAATGAATGAGATTTACAACAAAATGGGCGAAGCGGACCCTGATGAGCTTGAGCAGCTGCTTGAAGATGTCGGTGTCATTCAGGACGCCCTGACTAATAATGATTTCTATGTGATTGACAGCAAAGTTGAAGAAATCGCCCGCGGCCTCGGCCTGCAGGATGTCGGACTTGACCGCGACGTTACTGATTTAAGCGGCGGACAGCGGACGAAAGTGCTGCTCGCCAAACTGCTTTTGGAAAAACCGGAAATCCTTCTGTTGGACGAACCGACCAACTACCTTGATGAGCAGCATATTGAATGGCTGAAACGCTATTTGCAGGAATATGAAAATGCGTTCATCTTAATTTCTCACGACATTCCGTTTTTAAACAGCGTGATCAATTTGATTTATCATGTGGAAAACCAGGAGCTGACGCGTTATGTCGGTGACTACCATCAGTTTATGGAAGTATACGAAGTGAAAAAACAGCAGCTCGAAGCCGCCTATAAAAAACAGCAGCAGGAAGTGGCTGAGCTGAAAGATTTCGTCGCCCGCAACAAAGCGCGGGTCAGCACGAGAAATATGGCGATGTCCCGCCAGAAAAAGCTTGATAAGATGGATATGATCGAACTGGCGGCCGAAAAACCGAAACCGGAATTCCATTTCAAGCCTGCGAGAACGTCAGGCAAGCTCATTTTTGAAACGAAGGACTTAGTCATCGGCTACGATACTCCGCTGTCACGCCCGCTCAATCTCAGAATGGAGCGCGGACAGAAAGTCGCCCTGTACGGCGCAAACGGCATCGGGAAGACGACGCTGTTAAAGAGCCTGCTCGGTGAAATCCAGCCGCTGGAAGGCACGGTGGAACGGGGCGAGCATCAATACACGGGCTATTTCGAGCAGGAAGTGAAAGAAACCAATAACAATACGTGCATCGAAGAAGTGTGGAGCGAATTTCCTTCCTTTACCCAGTATGAAATCCGCGCCGCCCTCGCCAAATGCGGCCTGACGACCAAACACATTGAAAGCCGCGTCTCCGTTCTCAGCGGAGGAGAAAAAGCGAAGGTCAGACTGTGCAAGCTGATCAATTCAGAAACAAACCTGCTCGTGCTTGACGAACCGACAAACCACCTGGATGTCGATGCGAAAGAAGAGCTGAAACGCGCGCTGAAAGAATACAAAGGCTCCATTCTGCTGATTTCCCACGAACCCGAATTCTACATGGATATTGCGACGGAAACATGGAATTGTGAATCTTGGACGACGAAAGTGCTGTAAACACAAAAAGGAACTCCCGCCTGTGCGGAAGTTCCTTTTTTTCTAATGTCCGGCTTTTATTCCGGCGAGATGTTTGCGTCCCATGAGAAGGACAAGCATGCCGACAAAAACGACGATCCCGCCTACTGTATATGGAGTGCTTGCGGTGAAGTGTTCTGACAGCATTCCCGCAATCCACGGAGCGAGCGCACCGCCGATAAAACGGACTGAGCTGTAGGCTGAAGACGCGATTGAACGTTCAACCGGCGCAGAACCCATCACAGCGGTTGTCATGATCGTATTCACCATACCGAGAACAGCACCGGCGACAACGATACACGTAATGATCAACGTCTGATGGTCAGTCCAGATCCCCATGACGATGAGAATGACCGCAAAGGCGATAAAGAGAACGACGAGCGAACCCACTGTTCCCAGCGCTTTGTGCACGAGCGGCGCCGTAAAGACTGACGTAATTGCAAGCAATAAACCCCATCCGAAGAAGACATATCCAAGGCCGTGTTCATCTAAATCCAGCACGAACGGAGAATAAGCAAGCAAAATAAAAAATCCAAAGTTGTATAAGAATGCAGATACTGCCATTGTCAAAAGGCCTTTATATTTGAGCGCCTTCATCGCATCAAACACACCGACGCGTTTCGCCGGTTTCGGCAGCTTCGGCAGCATGAGTGAAATCGCGCAAAGCGCTATGAACATGAGGACAGACACTCCGAAGAACGGAGCGCGCCATGAGATGCTGCCAAGCTCTCCGCCGGCAAGCGGCCCGACGGAAATCCCCAAGCCGAGTGCAGCCTCATACAGAATAATGGCTTTGGCGCTGCCGCCGACTGATACCCCGACAATGACGGCAAGCGCGGTTGAAATAAAGAGAGCATTCCCAAGCCCCCAGCCGCCGCGGTAGCCGACAAGCTGAGCGATTGAACTTGAGCTTCCGCCGAGGGCGGCAAACACGATGATGAAAATAAGTCCGAGAAGCAGCGTCCATTTCGCGCCGATCCGGCTGGAAATCGCGCCGGAGAAAAACATCATAAAACCGGTAACGAGTAAATAACTTGTAAATAACAGAGATACTTCACTAGGTGAAGCATGTAATTGTGCGGCAATCGCCGGAAGAATCGGATCGACAAGACCGATTCCCATAAAGGAAATAACACAGGCAAACGCAACCGCCCAAACGGCTTTCGGCTGGCTGAATAAGCCTGTTTTCTGTTGTGATGATGTATCCATTTGACCAGACCTCCTGTTTCATCCATTAAAAGAAACGCTATATCCATAGCGTTTACAGCAAAATCATTCGATTGATTGAATGGCGCGGTCAGCTTTTTCTTTCATTCCGTTAAGGCGCGTTTTAAAATGCTGAAATGTGCTGATCTTCTCATCAATCATCTCAAGCTGGTGGTTCAAAGCGTGCTGAATCTCTTCCAGCTTTTCTTTCCGTTCCTTCGGATCCAGTGACAACAAGTACCCCTCTTTGTTTAATTCCAGCTGACGGCTCATCTCCATAAACTGCTGAAGCTCCTGAAGGGAAAAACCGAGCACTTCTTTTGTGCTGGTGACTTTTTCGAGCTCCTCCATATCATCTTCAGAGTAAAGCCGGACGCCGCCTTCTGTCCGTTTAGGAGCAGGAATCAAACCAATCTCCTCGTAAAAACGAATGGTTCGTTTTGTCAATCCGCTTCGCTTGGCAACTTGATCAATCTTCATCCATTCCAAGGTGAATCCCCCTCTTGTCGTATCTGTTTCTATTATACACCATTTGAACCTTAACGTAAACGTTAACTTTTTATGCCTGATAAAACTTTGCTTGGACAAAACGTTTGTCTTTAAAGCGCCGGGAGACATCTGTGTAAGATAAAAAAAGCCGGTATGACCCGCCATCTTTCTCGGGGGCCGTACCGGCTTTTCTTAATTCTCAAGTTCTTCAATCATCAGTGACAATTCGGTCCAGCGCTCCATCGCCGCTTCAAGCTCTTCAGCCGTTTTTGCCTGTTCGGCCATCAGTTCTTGAATCTTTCCGAAATCACTTCCCGCTTCAGCGATTTCCGCTTCCAGACGCTGATGCTTTTCTTCAAGGCCGGCGATTTTGTCTTCGATGCCGTCCCATTCGATCTGATCCTTATATGAAAGCTTTTTGCGCTTTTTCTTCGGCTCTTCCTCCGCCTTTTTCTCTTCGGCCGGCTGTTTTACCGCCGTCTTCTTCGCTTTTGCGTATTCCATGTATTCACTGTACGAACCTTGGAAACGGGAAATGACGCCTTGTCCTTCAAATACGATCAGGCGGTCAATGACGCGGTCAAGGAAATAGCGGTCATGGGATACGGTGATGACGACGCCCGGGAACTGTTCGATATAATCTTCGAGCACGCTTAATGTTTCCGTGTCCAGATCATTGGTCGGCTCATCTAAAAACAGCACATTCGGTTCCTGCATCAGTACATTCAGCAAGTACAGACGGCGCTTTTCCCCGCCCGACAGCTTTCTGATATACGTCTGCTGCATCGGACGCGGGAACAGAAAACGCTCAAGCATTTGTTCCGCGGTGATGACATCGCCTTCCGCCGTTTTGACGATTTCAGCCGTCTCTTTTATATATTCAATGACTTTCATATCACCGTTCATTTCGCTGTGGTCCTGGGTGTAGTAGCCGATCCGGACCGTCTGCCCGATGGTGATATTGCCGCTGTCAGGCTGAATTCTGCCGGCGAGGCTGTTTAAAAGTGTCGTTTTCCCGATTCCGTTCGGCCCGATGATGCCGATTCGTTCCCCCGGGATGACAAGCTCATTAAACCGGCTGATCAGCGCTTGGCCGTTATAGGTAATGGTGACGTTATCGGCTTCGATCACCTGTTTTCCGAGACGGTGGGAGCCGATCGCGAAATCGAGTGATCCGGAGACTGCCGGCCCTTTTTGCTCTTTGAGCGCCTCCGCTCTGTCCACTCTCGCTTTTTGTTTCGTCGAGCGTGCTTTCGCCCCTCTTCTGAGCCACGCCAATTCGCGGCGCAGGAGGTTTTGACGTTTTGTTTCTTTCTGCTCCGCCAGCGCTTCCCGTTCGGCCCGTTTTTCCAGGAATACTTCATAGTTTCCTTTATACGTATAAAGGCTGCCTCTCTCAAGCTCGTAAATTCTGTTCGTCACCCTGTTCAGAAAATATCTGTCGTGCGTGACAAGCATAACGGCGCCCGGATATTGCGATAAGTAGCCTTCCAGCCATTCAATCGTTTCATTGTCCAAGTGGTTTGTCGGTTCATCCAAAATGAGCAGGTCAGCCGGCTGGATGACGTTTTTCGCAATCGCGACGCGCTTTCTCTGGCCGCCGGACAGCTCACTGACATCCTTCATCAGATCGGTGACGCCAAGTTTGGTTAAAACCGTTTTGGCTAACGTATTCGCCTCCCACGCATCATTCGCGTCCATTCGGGCCTGCGCATCAAGCAGCTGTTTCTGGCGCTGGTCATTTTCCGGTTCTTCATTCAGCGCCTGAAGCGCTTTTTCGTATTCTCTCATCGTTCTCATGACGGCTGATCCGCCGGAATAAATATGCTCAAGTACGGTTTGTCCGGCCGGAAGATCAGGGTCCTGATGCAAAAACTCAATATGCACGTTTCCTGAAGCCGTAATCTCGCCTTCCTCCGTTGATTCAAGGCCGGCAATGGTTTTCAGAAGCGTAGACTTCCCCGTTCCGTTCGGGCCGATTAAACCGATTCTTTCATTCTCTTCAATATGAAAGGAGATATGGTCGAATAATGTCTTATCTCCGTATGTTTTATAAAGGTTTTCCGCTTTTATGATGCTCATGGTTCCTATCAATCCTCACGTAAGTTCATGTGTTCATTTTAAATCAGGCGCTGGAATAAAACTAGTAAAAGGACAGACAAATTTCTTGGAAGAGATCATTTTGTCCGAAGAATGTTTCCGCCTCTCCTTTTATACACTGGAGGGGAAGAGGTGATGACATGATCAGCGTCAGTTTGTGCGTTATCGTGAAAAATGAAGAGGAAGTGCTTGCGGGCTGTCTTGATTCCGTCAAAGACATTGCGGATGAAATTGTGATTGCTGATACGGGCTCGACCGACCGGACGAAAGAAATCGCGGCCCGTTATACGGATAAGATTTATGATTTTGAATGGATCGATCACTTTGCGGCCGCCCGTAACTTTGTGTTTTCGAAAGCGGAAATGGATTATATTCTGTGGCTGGACGCCGACGATATATTGACGGAAAAGGACCGTGAAAAGCTGATTGAACTGAAGGCGTCGCTTTCAAAAGAGGTGGACGCGGTATCCATGTATTATCACGTCGGCTTTGATGCTCGGGGAGAGGTCAGCTTCAGATACCGCCGCAACCGTCTCGTCAAGCGTGAAAAAGGATTCCGCTGGATCGGAGCCGTGCATGAGTATCTTGAAGTCTACGGAAACATCATAGAAACCGATATTGCCGTCACACACCGGAAATCCGAGAAAAAGCAATCGCCTCCCTCAGACCGCAACTTGAAGATTTATGAGAAAATGGCGGAAAACAGTGAAACGATGACACCGCGCGATTTGTTTTACTTCGCGAATGAATTAAAGGATCACGGCCAGTATCAGCGCGCTATCACGTATTATCACCATTTTCTTTCCACAAAACAGTGCTGGATCGAAGACGAGATCAGAACGTGCCAATATCTATCCGATTGCTACAGGGCGGTCGGCCATGAAGAGGCCGCCATGACGTCTCTCTTAAAATCATTTCTGATCGATTGTCCGCGGCCGGAGTTCTGCTGCAGGCTCGGCGACTATTTTGCGGAGAAACGGCAATACCGGCAGGGCGTGTTTTGGTATGAGCTCGCCCTATCCGCCAAAAGCAGTGATGCAGGCTTTACCCAGCTCGAATATTCCACCTGGTACCCCCATCTGCAGCTCTGCGTCTGCCACTGGCAGCTCGGCGACAGAGAAAAAGCGAAGATTCATAACGACAAAGCCGCCTCCTATCATCCGTCACATCCAAGTGTCCTGTATAATCAAAACGTGCTCGGCACATAACATCGAAAAAAGAGCTGCCCCCGTATGCAGGGCAGCTCCTTTTTGATTACGCTGTCGGAATTCCTCCGCTGACACTGTAAATTTGGGATGTCACATAGCTCGATTCTTCTGAGGCCAAAAAGACATAAATCCCTGCCAGCTCCGCCGGCTGTCCGGCACGCTTTAATGGAACGGCCGGTGTTTCCTTGCCGAATTTCGGAATGTTTTCACCGGGCTGTCCTCCTGAAATCTGCAGCGGTGTCCAGATCGGCCCCGGCGCTACCGAGTTGACTCTGATTCCTTTATTCGCCAGCTGCTTTCCTAGGCCGACGGTAAAACCGATAATGGCATGTTTCGTCGCGGCATAATCCAACAGCATCGGGCTTGGATTATACCCTTCTACGGACGTTGTCGTGATAATAGACGCGCCTTCCGGCAGATACGGAAGCGCGGCTTTGACGAGCCAATACAGTGAGAATACGTTGACTTCAAATGTTTGATAGATTTGTTCTGTAGTAAGATCGCTGATATCATCCACTGCCTGCTGTTTGCCGGCAACAAGAGCGAGCGTGTCAAGACCGCCAAGCTCTTGATACGCTTTTTCCGCCAATTCTCCGCAAAACGCTTCATCGCTTAAATCTCCCGGCAGCAGAACGGCTTTTCTTCCCTCTTTTTCAATTAACGCTTTCACTTCTTCTGCATCCGGCTGTTCCTCAGGCAGATAGTTAATGGCCACATCCGCCCCTTCCCGGGCATAAGCAATTGCGGCGGCCCGGCCGATACCTGAATCGCCGCCGGTGACGAGGGCTTTTCTTCCCTTCAGCTTGCCGGCTCCTTTATAGCTTGTTTCACCGCAATCCGGCACAGGCTTCATCTCTTTCTGCAAACCGGGCGGTTCTTGATATTGTTTTGGAAATTCATCATGATCATATTTCGTCAGCGGGTTGTGCAGATTTACATCAGACATACAAGACTCTCCTTTATCATTGGTGATGTATTCGTATGTGTACCCCTGAGCATGACGGATCAAACGTGTAAGTGCAGTTTCCGCTTGATAAAGGGAAAACAAAAAAGGAGCCCGTAAGCTCCCCTTTTTTATGATTCTCCGAGAACGTTTTCAGCCATTTTCGCTAAATGCTGGGCGCTTCCTGAAATCTCCTGCATCGTGGCAGAAATTTGTTCAACCGCCGCCGCTTGGCCGTCCGTGTTCTGGTTGATGGATTCAATTGAGTCCTCCAGCCCTTTCAGCAGGCTGTGGATTTTTTTCGTAATCTGGTCAATTTGGCCGACATTGTCTTTTGAATGAGTGGCAAGCTTGCGGATCTCATCCGCCACCACGGAAAAGCCCTTGCCGGATTCTCCTGCTCTCGCGGCTTCAATGGCCGCATTCAAACCGAGCAGATTGCTTTGATCCGAGATGCCCTTGACAGTAACGGAAATGTCGGCGATTTCTCCCGCGCTTTCACTGACTTGTTTCGCCTGAGCGGAAATTCCGGTCATCTGTGCTGAGAAACCGCTGATAGATTCTGAGATATCCGCGATCGCCGAAGCGGTCTGTTCCACGACGGCGGACAGGCTTTCAGCGACATCATGAAGCTTGGCTGATTTTTCAAGGCTCGTACCGAGACCGACGCCGCCGATGACTTTTCCGTTTTCATCATGAAGCGGAATCGCTCTGGCGATCAGCGGAAATCCGAACAGCTCTTTCGGCACCATGCTTGTCTTCTTCTGATTCATGCGGATCGCGTCTGTAATGATGTCCCCTTTTTGCAGCGGATCTCCCGGCTTTACATTAAGAGAAAACGTTTTAGCCGGAATATTCACGATTAATTTTTCTGTATCATAAATTCCGATGGTGATGTCATCTTGGATCAGGCTGTTTAAAAAAGGCGCAACTTTGACAAAAGCGTCAAGCAGGCTGTGCGTTTGCTGCTCCGTCTGTATACTCATTTCTTTCACTCCTTCTTAATATGGGAATTGACGTTTTTCATGCTGAACCGAAATCCATTTCAGCGTGGTGAATTCTTCAAGGCTCCATTCGCCGTTCAGCCTGCCGAGACCTGATTGTTTCTCGCCGCCGAACGCGACATTCGGTTCATCATTAATGGTCGTATCGTTGACGTGAATCATGCCGGTTTCGATCCGCTTAGCAAACTCAACGCCCCGCTCCACGTTTGCCGTATGCACGGCTCCGCTTAAACCGAACGGTGTCGCGTTTGCGATGCTTACCGCTTCATCCTCCGTTTCAAACGGCATGATGCAGACGGCCGGTCCGAACAGCTCCTCCTTCGCGATGCTCATCTCAGGTTTCACATCTTTTAAAATGACGGGCTCAGCGACCGTTCCGCTGAATCGGCCGGACAGCACCGGAACCGCTCCCTCTTCTATCGCTTTTTCGACAGACCGTCTCAGACCTTCCGCCTGTCTCTCATTGATTAAAGGACCGATAACCGTATCAGGATCCATCGGATCGCCGACTTTCAGCGATGACACTTTCGCTTCGTAAAGCTCTGTAAATTTGTCATATACAGATGTGTGAACGAGCACGCGGTTCGCCGACATACAGATCTGGCCTTGATGCGTAAACCGGCTGAATACGGCCGCATTGACGGCGTATTCAAGATCAGCATCCTCAAGCACGATCAGCGCGCTGTTTCCGCCAAGCTCCAACAGCGGTTTTTTAAAGTGTTTGACCGCAAGCTGTCCGATATAGCTGCCCACTCCGGTTGAACCTGTAAATGAGATTATCCGCGGCACGGGATGCTCAACAAAGCTGTCGCCGATCTCCCCGATATCCGTCACGATGACATTCAGCAGCCCGTCCGGTACGCCGGCCGCTTCAAAAATTTTCGCGATAAGCGTTCCGCCGCAGATCGGCGTTTCTTCATGAGGCTTCAGCACGACGCCGTTCCCCGCGCCGAGTGCCGGCGCAACAGATTTCATCGAAAGGAAAAACGGGAAATTAAACGGGCTGATCACCCCCACGACTCCGGCGGGTATTCTGTACAGCCTGTTTTCTTTTCCGTCAATCGTGGACGGGAGAATTTTCCCTTCCATCCGCACCGGAAATGTTGCGGCTTCTTTTATCATATTTTTGACAAGTCCGATTTCAAACTCAGCCTTCAGCCGTGTTCCGCCAAGCTCCTCCATGATTAAGTAAATAATCGCTTCTTCGTGCTCTTCAATGAAAGAAACGGCTTTTTCCAAAATGGCCCGCTTTTTAAAAGGGTTTACTTTGTCCCATTCTTGTTTCGCAAGAGCCGCGGCGCGATATGCCGCATCCACGTCATCAGGCGTCGCTTTTCGGAATGAGGTGATGACTTTTTGAGTATAAGGATTTCTGTTTTCCAATACGTTCCGGCTGCTCCCATCCCTCCATCGGCCGCCGATAAACTGCTTATTTAGTTCTTCATATTGAAACATGTAAACATCTCCCTTTCACCGAAACTTGAAATTAGTTGATGAGTCATCTTTTGTATCGGTCTTAAGGTGAGAAAATTGAACTATTTCACAATAAAATTCCCTTTCCTTCCGTGCATCGACGCTTTTTAGCTTTGTCCTTTTAAAGTGGAAAATTCTTTAATTGACTGCGGGAAATTTCGACAATATAATACAAACGTCAGTGTATATAATGATAAGAATATTATGAATTTTCAGGAGGACCCATATGTCTTTACTATTTCGGAAAAAGCCGCTGGCCGACTTAAAGGCCCAGAGCAAACAGACCAGCCTGTCCCGCTCGTTAAGCGCTTTTGACTTGGTTTTGCTCGGAATCGGCTGTGTTGTCGGCACGGGGATTTTTGTGATTACCGGGACTGTGGCCGCGACAGGTGCAGGACCGGCTTTGATTCTGTCGTTTGTGCTCGCGGGCCTTGCCTGCGCGCTCGCCGCGTTTTGTTATGCGGAATTTTCTTCATCCATTCCGATTTCAGGCAGCGTATATACGTATTCATATGTCACTCTCGGGGAGTGTCTCGCGTTTTTAATCGGATGGGACTTAATGCTTGAATATGTTATCGCGCTCGCCGCCGTCGCAACCGGCTGGTCATCCTATTTCCAGTCGCTTCTTGCAGGCTTCGGGCTGCATCTTCCGGAGGCGCTGACCGCCGCACCCGGCAGCAAAACGGGTGCCGTGTTCAACCTGCCGGCCGTTATCATTATTTTGGTCATTACCGCGATTGTTTCCAGGGGCGTGAAAGAAAGCACCCGCTTTAACAATGTCATTGTATTGATGAAAATTGCGATCATTCTGCTGTTTATCGTCGTCGGTTTCGGCTACGTGAAACCGGAAAACTGGTCGCCGTTTATGCCGTTCGGAATGAAAGGCGTCATCACGAGCGCCGCGACCGTTTTCTTCGCGTATCTCGGATTTGATGCCGTGTCAAACGCGTCGGAAGAAGTGAAAAACCCGCAGAAATCAATGCCGGTCGGAATCATCGGCGCGCTTGCCATCTGCACCGTCCTTTACATTACGGTATCGCTTGTCCTGACGGGAATGCTTTCGTACACCAAGCTGAATGTCGGAGACCCTGTATCTTTCGCGCTCCAATTTGTCGGCCAGAACAAAATAGCAGGCATTATTTCCGTCGGCGCGATTATCGGGATTACAACGGTCATGCTCGCTCTGCTTTACGCTCAGGTGCGCCTTACATTTGCGATGAGCAGAGACGGCCTTTTGCCCCGCATGTTTTCCAAGGTTCACCCGCGTTTTAAAACACCGTTTCAAAACACATGGGTGACGGGGATCGCTGCCGCCGGGATCGCGGGTTTTATTGATTTGGGAACCTTGGCGCATCTCGTCAACATGGGAACCTTGGCGGCCTTTACGGTCATTGCGATCGCCGTCATCGTTTTAAGAAAGAAACATCCGGAGATCAAATCTTCCTTCCGTGTTCCTTTCGTGCCTTTTGTGCCGATCATCAGCGCATGCTTATGCCTGTATCTCGCAAGCAGCCTGCCGGGCGTGACATGGCTCGCCTTTGTCATCTGGATCACCGCCGGGATCGTCGTTTATATGATGTATTCGAGAAAACACAGTTTGTTAAATAAATAAAAAGGGAGGCTCTTTTTTCTGTTTGAGAAAGAAGAGCCTTTTTTGCACTTGATAATTCATTCACCTTATGAATAATATGGTGTATGCTTCGTTTACATAAAAAGGAGGAGAATCACTTTGGCAATTGCCGCCCCGCTTAAAGAAAAACCTGTCCATCGTCCCGAGACAACCATGTATTCTATTTTGTTCATTATCGGGATCTGTCATCTGCTGAACGATTCACTGCAAGCGGTGATTCCGGCGATGTTTCCGATATTGGAACGTTCCATGAATCTTACATTTACGCAGCTCGGAATTATCGCCTTTACGCTGAATATGGTGTCTTCCGTGATGCAGCCCGTCATCGGCTGGTATACGGATAAACGCCCGATGCCGTATGCCTTGCCGCTCGGACTCACCGCAAGCATGCTCGGCATTTTAGGTCTCGCGTTCGCCCCGTCTTTTCTGACGATTTTATGCTGTGTCTTTTTTATCGGCCTTGGCTCCGCCGTCTTTCATCCTGAAGGATCGCGTGTCGCCTACATGGCCGCCGGCGAAAAGCGCGGCTTGGCGCAATCGATTTACCAAGTCGGAGGGAATACCGGCCAGGCGATGGCGCCCTTGATTACCGCGCTCATTCTCGTTCCGCTCGGTCAATTCGGCTCTGTCTGGTTTACGCTTGTCGCCGCAATCGCTGTTCTGTTTCTCATTTATATCGCCAAATGGTATAAAGGCCGCCTTATTCATTTGCGCGCCGCAAGTAAAAAATCACCGGCCTCCGCTGTGCAGACCATGATTACAAAACCGATTATTCTCGCCCTTATCATGATTATCTTCTTAATTTTCGCGCGCTCCTGGTATGTGAGCGCGATCGGCAACTTTTATACGTTCTATGCGATGAATGCCTATCATGTCAGCATTCAGCAGGCACAGAGCTACATCTTCGTCTTTTTATTTTTCGGAGCTGTCGGAACGTTTCTCGGCGGGCCGCTTGCAGACCGTTTCGGAAAGCGGAACGTCATCATCGTTTCGATGATAGCATCGGCTCCCTTGACGATTTTCCTTCCGTTTGCGGGACCTGTCATCGCCTATGGCGTACTGGCGCTGATCGGTGTTGTTCTGATGTCCAGCTTCTCCGTGACTGTTGTCTACGCGCAGGAGCTTGTTCCAGGCAAAATCGGAACGATGTCAGGGCTTACGGTCGGGCTCGCCTTCGGAATGGGCGCGATCGGAGCCGTTGCGCTCGGAGCTCTTATTGATTCAGCGGGATTGACGCCGACCATGACTGCCGTCGCCTTTCTGCCCGTTTTAGGTCTGCTCGCCTTTGTCCTGCCGAGCGACAAAACATTAAAAGAATGGCATTCATAAAAATAATCCCTGCCGAAAAGGCAGGGATTTTATGTTTCAACCGTATAAAAATGAGTGTCAGGAACCGCATATTTCGGAATAAACCCGTCTCTGAAATCAGGAAACGCTTTTTGAATTTCATCAATCCATTTTTTTACGTTTTTGATGTACGGCACGTAAATCATATTGACTGTCGCCTCGTCATCAATGTGATAGTACCAGCACAGATTGAATTCGTTCTCCGTGACGAGCGTAAAGCCTGAAAAATGATAAAAAATCAGCGGGGTGTCATTGACATATACAGCCCCGCCGCGCAGGCTGACGTCATATTGCTCAATATTCCACAGCGCCGCATTCGCGCCGATCGACTCCGTGACATGAACGTCTTCAAACTGCGCGGGCCACTTTTCAACATACCTTTGATCACCGTATGTCTTTTTTTCTTCATTCATCTCCACCGTACAATAGGAGATGCAATCCTGCCTCCACTGCCAGACCGCCCGATACGCTTCCCCGGTATTCCGCGCGCCGACAAACCCGGTGTTGTACTGCCCCGTCAGCTTGTAATAAGACGCAAACCGTTCTGAATTGCGGTGATCCGTCAGAAAAAGGGAAGCATCCGGCTTTTCCGCAAACAGCTCGCCCGCATCTGAGAAGAAAAAGAGATCGGTGTCCAAGTGGGCAAAATATTCGGCTTCATCATACTCCGTCATCACATGGAACAGAAATGCCGGCTTCAGCGTCCAGCAATATTCATGAAACGTCCGGCCGCCCTTTGCTTCAAGCAGCTCCGGGTCCTCCATTTCATGGAGCTGAACCGCCGTGATATGTTCCCACGGCACCTGCTGAAGCAGTTCGTACGCTTTCTGATCGACACACAGCACATACAGATGAAAATCCCGGCAATGCTCATGGAGAGAATGAATCATCGGCATCAGTTTAAAGATATGCGTTCTGGAAACAATGGTTGAAAAATGATATTTACTCACCATATCACATCCAATTTATTTAAGATCCACATGCAGTAAATCAGCAGCCAGCGCTTTGAACGCCCTTGCAAAGTGCGTGACGCCCAGCTTTTTTTCCGCTTTTGCCAAAAGCTTTCCGACCTCCGGCAGATTGAAGCTGTTCGCCGTGATCCGCGGGCTTTTCGTCTTCCAGTCCGGGTCGAGGTTGCGGTCTTTAACCGCGTGCAGCAGCTCGAGAAAAATGTGCAGCAGGCTTTCATATTTCTCATAATCAAGCAGCACTTCGATGTCTGCCATCATGCTGTTGGTTAACTCCGCGTCAAACGGGCCGTTAAACGCGAGGTGCACGTCAAGCGAATGAATGTCATTGTACTTGTCGCACATGTACGCGATATTCGCCCTGATATCATCAACGGAAGCGCAGTTGCTCGGATGCTCCTGATGGACGCTCATGATATCGCGCCGCAGCTGAAATCTCATTCCCGACTGATGAAGCCTGATGCCGAGATCATAATCTTCAAAGCCGTATCTGACAATGCCTTCATCAAACAGGCCGAGATCTGCCACGTGCTGTCTCTTGACTGACGAATTGTTCGTAATGAAAAAACGCCACGGCAGACGGTAGCCGTTCAAATCATCTCCGTATTTTTCCAAAATGCTTTTCAGCACACGGATAAAGTCGGTATCTAAATCAAAGCATTGGTCAAGAAAACTTCCGTCTCTGATGTCACCTTCTTCAAGGAGCGGCTCTTTATCGCCCGGCAGCTCTTCATACAGTTCGGCGAGTTTTTCCTTATGCTCTTTTTCAAAACGGTCATAATAAAAGCTGTAAATCCGCTTCCAGAACATACCGCATACGACAAGATCGTCCCGGTTCTCATGAGCCTTGATATGCTTCGCCACCAAATCCTTTTCGGCAAGCATGTCGCTGTCATGGAAGATCAAAATATCGCCTCTGGCATTGCGGACCGCCTGATTCCGGCCGTAAGCGATCCCTCTGTTTTCTTTAATTCTCACAAAAATCAGCGGGAAATTCGCGCTGAATGATTCAAGCATGGATAAGGTTCCGTCTTCCGAACCGTTGTCAGCCACAATCACTTCGAACGGCTCTGTGCATTCCTGTTCATTCAGGGACAGCAGGCTGTTATAAAGCCTCTCCTTGGAATTATATGCGGGAACAATGACGCTTGCCTTCACTTTTCGTTCACTTCCTGTATATGATCATTTATTTGTTATCATCCTCAGATGCAAAGCCGCTGAACTCCGGGCAGACGGCGCTGACCGTCCCGATCACCCGCTTCAGAATGTCCTGGTAAAGCTGATGGACAAACGGCAGGTCGGTCCGGTCCGTCTCATGAATCTGCCGAATGTCGCCGGCTGTAACGATCCGGTATCCGCTGAAATGATAGAAAATCAGCGGACTTCCGTCTTCGAGCACAAGACGCCCGTCCTTCCATGAAAACGTGTGGCGGCCGTAATTCCAATGGCCGATATTCACGCCGGGCGTGGTGATGTCACACACGTTCGGGAACAGGCCGGACATGTAATCCAAGTAGCCTTGATCTCCGAATTTTCCTTCGCCCGGCGCATTTTTGCATTCCTCCAGGCAGCGTTCTTTCCACCATCTGAGACAATCTGTGCCGGCACTGTCGGTTTTGAAGCTGAGAAAACCGGAATTATACCGGCCTAAAAGACGCTGCAGCATGTCGATTTCCTGTTTTTCAAATGAGGGAATGACGATATCGCCCCGTGACAGAAGCACCGAACAATCCGGCTGATTGTCAAAAATCGCGCGCGGATCAGCGAAGAAAAACAAATCGGCATCAATGTACGTGACACGTTCTAATTCCGGATGTCCGTCCAGCACGAATTCGAGAAATACCGGCTTCACCGTCCAGCAGTATTCGCTCTGATCCCTCGTCCGCTTCAGTTCAAGGAGCTCCTCATTTTCCAGTGCGGACACCTGAATCAAGGTGACATTATCCGGCCGCATTGCCTGAAGCACGTCATAGGTGTCTTGATCCATACACAAAGTAAAAATGGGGGCGTCCGCCTGAACCGCTTTCAATGAGCCGAACAAAGCGATGGCCTGATACAGCCTTCCTTTTGATAAAACTGTGCAATATGCGCTTGTCACGTCTTTCTCTCACCTCTGTTTCTGTTACTTTTGAAAAAAGGCTTTATACCATTCGATCGTTTTTTCCAATCCTTCATCAATGGTATGCGCGGGCGTCCAATTCAGAAGCTTCCTCGCCTTTTCCGCCGATAAATATTGGTGCTTGATTTCATGGCTTCCCTGGTTGAGCACTTTCGGCTTGAGGTCACTGTCCATGGCCTTAAGAATTTTTTCTACAAGCTCCAGCACCGTCAGCTGAATCTCATTGCTGAAGTTGAACGCTTCTCCCGCAAGATTGAGCTCCTCCATCTTTTCCGCCAGCAAAAGGTATGCCTCGACCGCATCCTCGATGTAAAAATAATCACGGATAAATGTGCCGTCGCTGCGGATTTCCGGCGCTTCACCGTTCAGCACGAGCTGAATCGTCTGCGGAATAATCCGGTTGAAGTTCAAATCTCCGCCGCCGTACAAGTTGCCGCAGCGCGTAATACAGACCGGAAGTCCGTACGTATTAAAATATGTGTGGCTTAACAAATCGGCACAGCTTTTTGATACGTCATACGGATGTTTGCCCTGAAGAGGCATGTTTTCATCGTACGGCAGTGTCGGCTGGTCGCCGTACGCTTTATCACTGGACGCGACGATCACCCGCTTGATGAGCGGATGCCTGCGGCACGCTTCAAGGATGTTCCATGTGCCGAGAATATTGGCTTCAAATGTGGAAATCGGATTGCGGTTTGCGACGCCGACGATCGCCTGAGCGGCTAAATGAAAGACCGTGTCAATTTCATATTCGCCCAGCGCCCGCTCAATCACATCCAGATCTTCAAGCGCGCCCTGCACGATATTCATTTGCTTCACTTGTTCTCCCTGATACAGGTTCGACTTGGGCACAGTGTCACGGACAAGTCCCGTCACATTTGCCCCCTGATCGATCAGTTCCTTCACCAAGCAGCTTCCTAAAAGACCTGTACATCCCGTCACAAACACATTTTTATTTTTCCAGAAACTCAAACTTGATCACCATACCTTCCATACATGTTGTCCCCGGTCCCACATCTTGTTGATTTCCAGCAGGTTTTTATACGTATCGATCGCCGTCCAGAAACCGTAATGCCGGTATACCGCCAATTCGCCGTCTTTCGCCAGCTCCTTCAGCGGTTCTTCTTCAAACATGACATCCCTGTCTTTCGGCAGATAATCAAATACCTTCGGGCTGAGCACGAAAAATCCGCCGTTGATGATGCCGTCACTTGAGGTTTTTTCAGAAAAGCTTTTCGCCATACCGTCTTCAACCGTCAGCGTTCCGAATTGCGAGGTCTTTTCTATACCGGTGACGGTCACCGCAGCCCCTTTTGATTGATGATAGCTGATCAGATGAAACAGGTTGATGTTGGCCAGTCCGTCCCCGTACGTCATAAGAAAGGTTTCATCACCGATGATGTCCTTCGCCTGTAAAAGCCGCCCCGCTGTCTGCGTGTGTTCCCCCGTGTCTAAAAAAGTGATTTTCCACGGCTCGGATTTTCCCAATATCCGCACTTCTCCGGTAGAGCTGTCCAGCGTCATGCTGTGATTCTTCCAGTCATAATCTAAGAAATATTCCTTAATCATCTCTCCTTTGAAACCAAGAAGCAGGATAAATTCGTTCACGCCATAGTATTGATAGAGTTTCATAATATGCCATAGAATCGGTTTGCCGCCTATCATGGCGAGCGGTTTGGGACGTTCATTGGTGATTTCGCTCATTCTCGTTCCTTTTCCGCCGCAGAGAATGACTGCTTTCATCTCTACCCCTCTTCTCTGTGAATATTGGATTCGAAACCGCCCGTATAAGAGAAACCAACCCGATAATTTGTCCGATTCTCTATCACCGGTTTCAAAATCTACTGTAAGATATGAGAGATTGGCGCCCTTTGTGACCAAAAGCTCTCTCTTTTTTCAGATTGGTGAAGATACACACAAAAAAAGAGCCTTACGGAAATTCCGTAAGGCTCTTTCTATTATTTATTATCCTGATTCAGCTTTTCTTTGCCGTAATGATATTTAGACGGATCAACCGGCGTAAAGTCGCTCAATTTGTGGAATCTGAGCAAGTCTTTGTACATCACGCTGTCAGACAGCTTCAGCTGCTCTGTGACTCTGGCTTTCAGGTTTTTCGTTTCCTGATTGCCTTTCAGTTCTTTTCCTGTCTTCGTATCGTATACGACATTGGAAATGGAAGTATATTTCGGCGTGACGTAATCTCCGTTACGGAACGTCACCGTATCATCATGGTCTTTCGAGAAGAGATCGGTGCCGAAATTAATATATTTCTTAGAATCGATGCCTTCCAAGTGAAGGATCGTCGGCACAACGTCCATTTCACCGCCGTACGTATGGTTCACCCCGCCTTTTTTGCCGGGGATGCGAAGCATAAGCGGCACACGCTGATTCTGCGCGTTTTGATAAGGCGTAATTTCTTTGCCGAGAATTTCTTTCATCGCGCGGTTATGGTTTTCAGAGATTCCGTAGTGGTCTCCGTAAAGCATAATCACCGAGTTGTCATATAAACCGGATGACTTCAGGTCTTTAAAGAACTGTTCAAGCGCCTCGTCGAGATAACGCGCCGTCTGGAAATAGTCATCCACAGTCGCGTCGCCCGTTTTCGCTTTTTCGATCGTTGCGTCTTTTTCATCAAGCGTAAACGGATAATGGTTCGTCAGCGTGAGCAAATGCGCGTAGAACGGCTGTTTCAGCGATTGAAGCTTCGGAATGGATTCTTTGAAGAATGGTTTATCCTTCAGTCCCATATTGACAAGGTTGTCATCAGACATATCGTATGTGCTGGCGTCAAAGAATTTATCGTAGCCGATATGTTTGTAAATCTGGTCACGGTTCCAGAATGATTTGTAGTCACCGTGTAAAACGGCGCTTGTATAGCCCTCACTTTGGTCAAGGATGGCAGGAAGCGATTGATACGTGTTTTCCCCTTTTGTCACGAAGGCTGACCCTTCAGGCAGTCCGAACAGGCTGTTATCCATCATCAGCTCGGCGTCAGATGTTTTACCTTGGCCCGTTTGGTGGAAAAAGTTATCAAAGTACGTCATGTCCTCTCCGCCGCGGGCGAGTTTATTCAGGAACGGCGTGACTTCTTTTCCGTCAAGTTTGTAGTTGATCAAAAACGATTGGAAGCTCTCCAAGTGAATCTTAATGATGTTTTTGCCTTTGGCCTTGCCGAAATACTCGGCGTTCGGCTTCGCATAATGCGACGATGTGTAGTTTTCAACGCTCGTCAGGTCATCGCTGCTGGCATATGCCCGCTGGGATTCCGTCTGCGCCGTCTGTACGCCGTCATAAATCGTGTAATTATAAAGGCCTAAGTATTTTACAATGTAATTGCGGTCAAACGTTCTTGTCAGCAGCTCCGGGCGGTCCTCTTCGGCAATCGCCAGGTTCACGAAGAACAAAACAATACCCGTCACGATAATTAATGACGTATACCGTTTTTTCAGCTTGAATTCCTTCAGCTCACGTCTCCACACCAGAAGCGCGATTAAAATAATAATATCAACAAAGTATAAAATATCATGGCCGGACATAATGCTGAAGATGCCGTCTCCCATATTTCCCACATTACCGGATTGCTTTAAGTTCGGGAATGTCAAGAAATCATCGAAGAATCGATAGAATAGGATATTTGCATACAAAATAAACGTCATGATGAAATCAATAATCACCATGATAATCGCTGATTTGCGGCCTTTCGCAAACAATGCCAGTCCTAAAAAGAAAATGGCGCTTGAGAACGGATTGATCACAAGCAGAAACTGCTGCGTCGGACCCTTCACCCCAAGGTTGAATTCAGCATGATAGGCTAAATACGTTTTGGCCCAAAACAAAATAATAGCCAGTACAAAAAAACTAAGTCTGTAAGAAAATAATTTCTTCATGGCAACCTCTACTTTCCTAAACACTTTAAATCTGTATTCTTACTTTTTGCTTCAATTCCTGCTTTCCGAGCAAAACGAAAGCATCACACAGCCCCATAAACACACCATTTAAAAAAACGATATATTTATCATTCGTGTCATGCCCATTGAACATCTTATCCCGCCAGCCATTAGACGCAGGATATCCGTTCTTCGTTTCACATTTTTTTCTGGCATTAAAAGGTACCGTATCAGACCCGGTCTGAAAATAGGAGATACCAAATATAAGAATAACACAAACTTCTAAAAACGAAAAATGAATATCAAAGACAGCCGCCCAACAGGCGGGCTGAAGTTATTGTATGCAAAGGGGTTAAAAAACTTGAAGGTTTTTTTGGCTGATGTAAAAAAAGGACTGGAGTCATCCAGTCCTTTACATCAAATCGGTCAAATCCCCGCCCAAACATCTTTTGCGTAAATGCCTTTTGTCTGGAGGTCCAAAAGCCATTCTTGCGCTTGCCGTTCGTCTGTTTCGTGGACCGACTGATACGCTTTTTGCAGCGTTGCCTCTACATCGGGCGCCATTTTGCTGCCGTCGCCGCATACGTAGAGGTGCCCTCCCCGGCCGAGGATGGAAATTAAAGCGCCGGCGTCTTTCGCCATTAAGTGCTGCACATACGTTTTCGGTACGCCTTCTTTGCGGGAGAAAGCCGTATGAAGCGTCACGATTCCGTCTTTTTCATAAGCTTCAAGCTCGTCACGGTAAATAAAATCATGATCGTTTCTGCATCCGAAATACAGATGAGCCTCCCCCAGCTCTTTTCCTTCTTTTTTTAACGCCGCCCGGGCCTGCAGAAATCCGCGGAACGGGGCGACTCCTGTGCCGGGACCGACCATAATAATCGGTTTTTCCGGATCTTCCGGCAGCCGGAATCGTGTTTCCGGAGTGCGGACAAACATCACGATACCATCCTCAGGGCCGCGGTCCGCTAAATAATTCGAAGCGACTCCGCGATACTCACCCAAACCGCTCCGGGCGGGGCCGCGAACGACGCCGACGGTAATTGAAGCCTGCCCGGGATGTTTCCGGGGCGAACTTGAAATCGAATAATACCGCGGCTTCAACGGGCGCAAAAGCTCCAGAAATCGCTCAAACGGAAGTTCACACGCTTCATATTTTTCAAGGAGATCGAGCATCGAGACGCGCGATGTTAAGATTTGCTCCTGATAGACGCCCTCCTCAAGAAAATCTTCCAATTCCCGTTTGTGCGGCGGGCAGACCGTATAAGCGGCCATTTCCCGGATTTGAGCCCTTGATGCCGCTTCCTGCAATTCGACACAGCTGCTCAGAAGATCATGCAGTCTGACCGGCCGATCGAGCGGGAGATGAGCCGCGCTCTGTCCGCTGGCCGTCAGCAGCACTTGATCATTCCCGTTCAGATTGAACCGGCGGAGAACACGGCTGACCTGCTCTTTGCTGTTTACCGGCAGCACGCCGAGATGATCCCCTTCATGATAGGCAGCCTCTTTCGGCAGAGTGATTTCGATATGCCTTGTGCTCCGACCGCTTTCCGGCGCCTGAAGTTCCCTGTTTTCCGCAACGGATGCGTAAACCGCTTCATACGTCTGTGCCAAAGGAGACCCGCCAAGCCCGCTGACAAATTGAAGGCCCAGCGCACTTCGCTCTTTTTCGGCATTTTCATTCAGCTTGAGACCGAATGCCTTCATGGCGTCCGTCCACATGCTTTTTTTCCATTCATCAAGCTTTCCTTCAAAATCGCCGCTGACGTCCCCCTCGCCCCGGGAGGAAAAGCGTTCCGCCCCTTTTTCGGCAAGCTTCTCATCAATAAGCCTCGGTACAGCCTGATATGTCGCCGCCCAGTTATGATCACCGCAGCCGAAGACGGCATATCGGACGCCTTCCAGTTCCCCGGGTTTGACTTCTTCAAGCCATTGAACGAATTGTCCCGCGTTGCTCGGAGGCTTTCCGTTATAAGAGGACGTAATGATCAAGAGAGCTCCTTCTTTCGGCAGTTTTCCGATCCGGTCATTTAAAGGCGCCGTTTCAGTCCGGACGCCGTGCATCCCGGCAGTATCGGCAAGCTCCCGCGCCACGCCTTCTGCGGTTCCCGTATCTGAGCCGTACAGAATCAGAAGCGGTCGGTTATCAAGCCCGATAATGGATGCGCCTTTTGTTTCCCGTTTTTCTTTTCCGACGTCTTCCGCCGCTTTTTCAGCCGCCGGGAGAGCAGCCGCAACGTCTCCTTTGTTTCGCGGCCGCACCCGGATATGAAAATCGTTGGGCTTGATCGTTAGTGTCTGTTTAATATCGAGCTCATAATCGGTGTGATCGATAAAAGTAAAATGCTGCAGAATCATCCCCAGAACAAGAGTTGCTTCATGCAGGGCGAACTGCATACCGATACACGCCCTCTGACCGTTTCCGAACGGCTTATACGCATGGTGAGGCACTTGATCAGGATGTTCAAACCGCTCCGGATAAAATTCCTCCGCATTGTCTCCCCACGCGTCTTTATCACGGTGAAGCTGGGGAATTAAGACGGAAATTCTGTCTTTCGGCGTGATCGGATATTTCCCGCCGATCACCGTATCCTCTTTCGCATAAAGGCTGAACGCAGGCGCGGTCGGCCATAAGCGCAATGACTCCTGCAAAATCATTCGGATATAACTAAGCTCCAGTACTTGTTTATAAGAAGGAACGGGATCGGTCAAAACCCGATCGGCTTCTTCATAGGCTTTTTCCAAAACACGGGGATGTTTCAGCAGAAAATAGATGGCAAAAGAAAGCAGGCCGCTGGTCGTTTCGTGGCCGGCAATTAAAAACGTGATGATTTGGTACCGGATATTTTCATCATCAAGTTTTTCGCCCGTTTCCGGGTCTTCCACATTCAGCATTCTGGCCAGCAGATCCTTTTCATCCCGGCCGCCTGACCGGCGCTCTGCGATAATACTGTCTACTAACGAAAACATCGCCTGAATGTCATGATGAAATTGGCGCTTCGTCCTGATCATAAGCTTATCCTGAACATCAAGGCGCTGCATTTGGTGCATCGCTTCATCAAGGGCGCGCACCATGCTGTTGATAAACGGATGGGGCGTTTCCCTGTAATAGCTGTTAAACCGATAGTTAAAGCCGCAAAGCCCGATCGTATCGAGCGTCAGGCGGGTCATATCAGCAGGCACATCAACGGCCTCATCCGGGTTCAGCCTAGCCCATTTTTGAATCAGCTGCACCGCGATATCAGTCATCATCGAATGATAATCTTTCATCGCGCGCTGGCTGAAGGTCGGCATCAGAATATGATGCGCCTTTCGCCAGTTAGGCTCATGCGTCCAGCTTGTAAACAGCCCGTCACCGGAAAACGCCCGGACTTTCTCCAAAGCCCCTTCAATGCTTTTATCGAACCGCTCTTCATCACAAACCTCTTTCACCAGTTCATGGCCGGACACGACGATAATGGCGCCCGCCGGGGTATGCAGCTGAAAAATAGGCCCCTGCTCGTTTGCCAGTTTGATCAGCGACATTGTAGGCTTGTCTTTATCAAGCAAAGGAAGATTGCCGAGCGGGCCGAATGTCTTCGGCTGCGGAATCGGACCTGTTTCCTTCATGAATAACACCCTTTCTAACACGTTGATGCGTTCCTTCCAACTACATTGCCCTTTTCACCGGCCGATTATCCGCCGTCACGGATCAATCATCGGATTGACGATCGATAACGGTTTTTTCTATACTGGAGAGGCTTGTTAAATACAGAAATAAGGTGAGTTCACATATGGATTTTGAAATCAAGTTTTTATCGTTTTATGTCATTCAAGTGGAAGGAAAAGACGAACAGGCAAACAAACAGTTCAAACATTTCCAGACCCTTGACACGGAAGAATTTGAAGAAAGCGAGCTGAAGGATTTTCTTGACGGGGAATTGAAGAAAATCGTCAAACGGAAAGCCGAACGGCATCCGCAATCCGAGCAGGTCCCCACAAAAATCGGCCATTTTATCACGGAGCCGGGCCATGAGCTTGATTCAAATCCGAATTACAACCTTTTCAACCGCGCCAGACTTGCGGATACGAAGGAAGCATTTATCGAAGCAAGCGAGCAGTTCGTCCGCACTTACCTTGACACGAGCGCCGTGCGCGGCGGTGTTTTTATCGTGGCATCGGCCGTTCCGCGCAAGTATTTTGAAGACAAATTCGTCTTTATGATGAAATGCGATTTCGAGCCGAAGGTGGCCCGCATCTCAGACGCCTCGTCTCTCATTAAAAAGGTCGAAATGGCCATCACGACAAAAAACATGAAAAGCATTCAATATCCGTATATGCCGGAAGAAGGCATGACGGAAGAGCATGAGCTGAAAATCCATCAGGCCTCGCACGCCCGTTATTTCGAAGATTTTCTCAAATTTGTCGAATACGGCGAATCGATGCCGGAAATCATGAAAAGCCAAGTCATGAACATGGTGCAGGAACACGTGTATGAAACGTTTGAAGAAAACAGCGAAGAGCTTCAGCAGTTTGAGCACGACATTGAAATTTGGGAAGCGAGTGAAAAGCGGGAAATTCAGGAGCGCCTCGACACCCATCAAGTCATCGAGGCATCCGCGCAGATCATTGAACACACGCCGGAAGCCGAGCTGAAAATGAAAGTCGGAGAAACAGAGATTAAAGGATTACTGGCTGATTTCGGCGAATCCATCCATCTCGCAAAAGTGAACGGGCGCTATGTCGCGCTCATTGAGGCGGAGACGATCTCGTTTGAAAAAGGCAGTTCGCCGGTGGAGTTTCACAAGCCTGAGGGGCTGCATGAGGTGATTGAACGGATACGGAATAAATCTGAACAAGACTGACAAAAGTCCAGACGCCATGTTCTGGACTTTCTTGATTTAATAGGGCTCTTTGAGCAATCGATAGCATTCCCTCATGATGTCCTGGACGCCGGGCGTTCCCTTTATCTCGCGGCGGACGATTTCAGATGAGAGATTCTGCACCTGTAAAGCCCGCTCCGCCCGTCTTTCGAAGTATGCTTGACATGCAGTTTCATGGTTTTTGTGCTTTTGCAGTTCCTCACTAAGCACGATCGCGTCTTCAATCGCCATCGCCGCTCCCTGCGCCAATGTCGGCGCTCCTGCATGGACGGCATCCCCGCCCAGAACGACGCGGCCTCTGTGCCACGGTTCTTTAACCGCCATCTGCTCAATCTTATGAAACAAAACGGGATATTCCTTTGACATATTCTCTGTCACAAACTTTACTCCCGGAATTCCGCGCAGCAAGTCTTTCACCCGTTCAAAACGCGTGTCCTCGTCATCCCTGAAGTCAGCGTCATACGGCCGGATGATAAATACGTATCCTGTTTTTTCAGAGAGCGGCACGACTCCGACCTGCGTCTGCCCTTTTTTATACATCAGTGTCGAATCATGAAATATCGGCTCGGGAAAAGAAATGTAAAATCTGTGCGCTCCCATGCCGAGATACTCTGTTTTCACTTCTCTTTGCAGCATTTGATCGCGGACAGCGGAGCGGATGCCGTCAAAGCCGGCGAGGATGTCAGCCGTCATCGCGGTTCCGTCTGCACAATGCACCGTTATTTCATCTGCCGTTTCTTCGTAAGACACGACTTTTTTACCGGGCAGAATCGTGACCCCCGCCGCTTCAGCATGCTTTTTGAGGATATCGTTTAACGTTTGCCGCAATATATTATTCCGCCCCGGCAATGAATCATCTAAAAACGCCTCACTCACTTTAAACTGCAGCGTTCCGTTTTCATCATACTGCTTCAGCCATTCCGTTTGAAAGCCGTGTTGACAGCATTCATCATACACACCGATTTCCTGCAGCACCCGCAGCGCATTTTGAGGCTGGAGAATGCCCGCTCCGCTTTTTCGCATGCCGGACGCCGCCTCGCAAAGGGTCACTTCAAAACCGGCTCTGCCGAGAGAAATCGCTGCGGACAGGCCGCCGATCCCTCCGCCCGCTATGATGATCTTTTTCACTTCATGGTTCATCACGATACCGCCTTCTCTATTTATTTATTATTCATTAACTATTAGCCACCTTACTATATAGGCTGAAAAACTGTCAATCTTTATAGGTTGCCTTTTGAATCCGGCAAGCTTATACTTTGAATCACTAAAATGGTACGGAGGCTTACAAAATGGAGTTGAGACATTTGCCGGATTACTCGCAGATTGCCGGACGCGCTGAGATTTACGCCGATATGGATGCTGAATCATTGAAAACATTTTTGACGTTATTTGATATGTCTAAAAAAATGAACCAGGTCATGGAGCATTATTTCTCAAGTCACGGATTGTCCGAAGGGAAATTCAAAATTTTAATGTTTCTGTTTGACGCACCCGGACACAGCCTGAGTCCGACGGAGCTGGCGAAAAAATCCAATGTCACCAAAGCGACCATCACCGGATTGATCGACGGACTCGCACGGGACGGCTTTGTAAACCGCAGCCGGCATACCGGCGACAGACGAAAAATCAGCATCGAACTCACAAAAGAAGGAAAAGAAAAGCTGATGCTGTTTCTTCCCGGCCACTTCTCCAATATTTCAGGAGTCATGGAAAGCTTCACCGCTGAACAAAAAGCGGAATTGACAAAAATGCTTGAAGTATTATTTGATAAGCTTCTGCTGTTTTCCGGCGGCAGAACATAAAAAGGCGCCCCTCTCAGCAGGGCGCCTTTTTCGCGCGGTTAATCATCACTGTTTAAAATCCCGAAAAACCGAAGCAGGTTGATAAACAGGTTAATAAAGTCGATATAAAGCGTCAATGCCATCAAAGGAATCAGGTCAGCCGTGATGTCCCGGTGCTTGATCTGGTTCAGATCGTATAAGATGTACATTGAAAACACAATCGTTCCGATGATGGAATACGCCATCATGGCGGCGGAATTCAGCGGGCTGAAAATATTAAAGATCCCCACTGCGAGAAGCGCGATAACAGCGACAAGCAAGAAGGACCATAAAAACGACAAGTCCTTTTTCGTCTTAGCGCCGATCGTACCGAGCACCGCAAAAATCACAAACGAAGAACCGAATGCCTCCAATACGACATAGGCCCCCGCTGCGGACGCATAATGGCTGATAATCGGAAACAGCGTCATTCCGGAAATGAAAGCGAATGAAAAGACAAACACATATCCGACGGCTTTTTTTCGGCGCAGCCAAAACGCGGCGATGATCATGACGACCTCTAAGATCGACAGCGGCAGCATCAATGCCGGCGGAATGAACTGGCCCGTATACAGGCCGATTGTCGCAACTAACAGTGTAAACACAAATACCGTTATAATGCGCTGCATAATAGATTGTTTGCTCTCATAAGCAGCAGTTTGCATGTCAAAAGTCCTCCCAAAAAATGATCGTGATAGGTCTATTATAAATAAAATGGGAGAAATTTGCATGATTTTAAGAAGATTTTAAGGATATCAGGCCTGACGTTTTGCTGCGCATTCCTGCATATCCATGAAATCATGCAGTTTTTTCGTCAATCCGCCGTGCCCGAATCGGATATTCCCCTTCTGCCCCGGCGTTTTCGCGAAATCGAGAAATGCCAGCACATAAAGACGCCTGACGGGAATCGGAATGACGCCCGCATCATAAAACCAGCCGTCAATTGTATTGAGCACGCCTTTGTTAATGCCGTATTGCTTCGTGCACCAATGCAGAAAGCGCACTTCGGGCAGGTGCAGATACCGGCTCTCACGGAAAGGAACAGTTGAATGCTTCATATGTACCGCCTCCTGTCATTGGGTGTTTTTTAAGATTGTTTTACTTCTTTGCTCTTCAGGGAAAATCGATATTTCTCCACCTTATCAATTTGTGTCACTTGGGAATTATGAACCGTAATCTGAACTGTCCCGAAATCGAGCGTTTCCAGCGCGCTGATAATCTTTTCGATCACATGCGGATCTACGTTTCCTTTGGACGTCATCATGCTCCCCCTTTATGTCTGGCCGTTCGTCTTTTGACAATGAGCGTTTTAATTCATACTATTCTGATAAGAAATATATAATTATACTATTATGTTTTCATTCAGAAATCAATAACATTTACACAATTTTTGGATATGTTTTCTTTGCGAAAACTTTCACTTCCTTCGCTTTGATATAAACCGTGTCGCCGACGCCCGCCCCCAAGGCGTCATATTGCTCTTTTTAAGAACGCAATCTTCCGTTCCGACATATTTACATTGTTTTCCGCTGACAAAAAAAGCGCTCCGCCTCTGGCCGGAGCACCTTTTTTCTATGCTTTTGCTTCCTCGATCACACATGTGACACCCATGCTGGCGAGCGCCTGCTCCAGGGAGCCGTAAGTTTGATACTCTGAAAAATCAAGCCCTAATTGGATAGAAGTCTGTGCCACATCAGGCCGAATGCCGGAAAACACGGTTCTGATGCCGAGGAGAAATAACGTTTTCGACAGCATATACAATTGCTGCGCCACCATCGTATCGACAATGGGCACACCGGACAGATCGATCACAAGGTTTGTGATCCGTTTGGCGACACAGTTTTCCGGCACCGTCTCCAAAATCACGCGCGCCCGTCTCGTATCAATCGATCCGATGAGCGGCAGAGTGCCGATCGTATCCGCGATCAAAATAACCGGACAGCTCAATTCGGAAATAAGCTCCTGCTGAGATGACAGCCTTGCGATCATTAATGTCTGAAACTGTTCAGTAAAATCCGTCATCAGCTGATCAAACGAGCTGTTGACAAGGTGATTCCAGCGGCGGGCATCCTCGTTTGTTACGATGTCCTGATGCTCATCCATAAAACGGGTGACCGCCTCCCAAAAGACGGTTCTTGAATTGCCGATCGCCTCAACGACCTCATGAACCTCCGCGTCCTGCTCCACTCTGCTTTTCGCTACCTGTGCGGCCCATTTTTCTTTGTTATGCTGAAAAACGGCCGGATCTTCCAAAAAAGCGCTTGCGATGACCGTGTTTGTAAAGGTATGCTGCTCGATCAGCAGCCGTTTCATTTCCTCACTTAATTGATCCGCAGAATAAAAACGCCCTCTCAGCTTCCGTCTCAGCTTGAGCCATTTTTCCGTCAGCTCTGCCGAATGTGTAATAATATAATCATGAAGTAACTGGTCTTTGTTCACTGCCGTCTCCTCTTTCAAGAATATGTACTTTTGTCTAAATTATAAATCGGAATCGCCGATCGCACTAGAGAAATTAAAAAAACCTGCACATTAAAGCTTTTGATTGCTTTTTTCGGCAGGAGGATACACTATAAAAGAAATGAAACAGGAGGTCAGTATGATGATCAAAAAAATCGCGACAGTCGCCGTATACACTGATGATCAGCAAAAAGCGAAAACATTCTGGACGGAAAAAGCGGGGTTTGAAACCGTCGCCGAGCATCCGATGGGCCCGGGCGCCTTCTGGCTTGAGGTAGCGCCCAAAGGAGCCGCCACTCATTTGGTTATTTATCCGAAATCGATGATGAAAGGCGCCGAGCATATGAAGGCTTCTATCGTATTTGAGTGTGAAGATGTCTTTGCCGCATACGAACAGATGAAAAAGAACGGCATCACCTTTTTAGATGAACCGAAACAAATGGAATGGGGCAGCTTCGTGCAATTTAAAGATGAGGATGGTCATGTCTTTCTCCTGAAATCGTAATCCGTCAGGCATCTTAATTGACTTTGAGAATCATTTTCATTTAAAATGTTGGATAAAGCGTGAAAATGATTGGAGAGATGCCAGATGTTCGTGCAAATCAGAAAAATGACCGTAAAAGAAGGACATGCCGACAAAGTAATCGAACGCTTCAGTTCAGAAGGCGTGATTGAAAAGCAGGAAGGTTTGATAGACGTAACGGTCTTGGAAAAAAAAGTCCGCCGCGGTGATGAAGAAGTCGTCGTATTAATCCGCTGGGAGTCAGAAGATCATTGGAAACAATGGGAAAAAAGCGAAGACCACATCGCGGCCCATAAAGCAAACCAAGGCAAGCCGAAACCTGATTATATGCTTGGGACGGATGTCGGTATGTATCATGTCAGAGCCGTTAAAACAGGCGTACACGAAAAATAATAAAGAGCATTTGCCCCAGGGCAATGCTCTTTTTATTTTTTCTCCTCATACGGCAGGACAAACAGCGGTTTATCGGGCTTCCATTCCGCATACAGCACGTCCTCCGTTTTTTTGATGTTCAGCTTTTTCAGCTCCTGATTCAGCTGCTTTTCTTCCAGCCCGGCTTCTTTCAGATTTTCATACAGCAATTCGCCGTCAATAATCAGCGTGACCGGCAAAGAGACCTGCTTCGGCTTTATTTGCATGTCGCCGTTTTTCGTCGTATCATATTGAAATTTCGGCAGGACGCTGACCATCCCGTTTGTTTCTAAAATCGCGTACTCCGCTTCCTGTATGGAAAAGCAATTCGCCTGTCTGAGAAGGCTTTGCAATTGATTAATGTCCAGCTTATTCTTTTTCAGCACATCATATTTCAGTTTTCCTTTATGTATGATAATACTCGGCTCGCCTTCCAACAGCTTTCTGGTGCTTTTTACTTTCTGCGTAATCAGTTCGATGAGATAAATTAAAACCCCCCATAACAGGGAAGCAAAAATGATTTCAATAATCCTGACGTTTTTATCATACACCGCATTTCCGACCAGTTCGCCGAGGATGAGCGCAGAAATAAAATCAAACGGCGTAATTTGCGAGAATTGAGTTTTTCCAAGCAATTTTAAAATCACAAATAAAATACCCAAACCGCATACTAACTCCCAAGCCACTGTAAGTAAATGTCCCATATTCGCACCTTCTTCTTAAAAGTCATTACCATTATGGACATTCGCCTGTTTTCTATACAGCGGCCGGCAACACACAAAAAAACGCAGCCGAGGCCGCGTTTTTTCACTTCTGCTTACTGTTTTTGATTCGATCTGACGACCCGTAAGCACACCTCAGCGGCATAACCGGCAGCCGCTCCGGAACCCGCAAACATCGCGGCAAGCCCCAAGCCCATTCCTTCCCAGCCGCCGACACCGAAAATGCTGTAAACAACCGTACCGAAAGCAGTCAGGCCCAGCACCGCCAAAAGGCACTCAGGCCACATCTTTTTCGGCCATTTCTTGCGGAGCACAGCCGATACGGCAAAGTTAAGACAAAATGCGGCCAGACAGATCAGAAAAAAAAACCCCATGTCTTTTGCACCTCCGTCATGAGTAGCTTTTTATTTGCTCACCTTTTTTTCAAACAAATGATAACCCGGCGCAGGTCCTTTTGATTCGTACCCCATTCCGCTGTAAAACGACTGAAGCGCCTTGTTTTCGGACACGCAATCGAGCCGGATTTTCGTTTTTCCCGGACAAGACACACCCGTCTCCGCCCAAGTCATGATTGTCCGGCCGAGCCCCGCCCCTGCAAACCGCCTGTTAATCGCCAGCCGGTGGAGATATACGGACTCCTCATGTCCTTCATCGCCCCAAAGACGTCTGTCCCACCCGCTTGCTTCGGGAAGCAGCATGACGACGCCGGCCAGCTCTTCATTCTGCCTGAATAAAAAAACATACCCTTGGGCGATCGCCTCCCGCATATTGTGGGTATCTTCCCCTTGCAGAAGGCCGCTCCACTGGTTCGACCCTTTATCGCGAAGCCATTCTGCCGCTTGCACGAGCAGATCCATGACCTCTTTTGCATCATCTTTCCGGGCGGAGGTGACCCGGAATGCCCCCGCCTTCTCCTCCGTAATCGTAAAAGGTGTCATAAAATCCTCCTGTAATCAGAATATTCGACACCTTTATTATAGACCAAACGCAGAAAGGAAAAAAACAGCCGTCGTGTTTGAGGGCCGTTTAAAAAATTTTCTTCTTATCACGTTCTTCTTTTAAAATCTCAACCGCTTCCCTGAAACGCATAGAGTGGACGATTTCACGCTCACGCAGAAAACGGAGTGAATCATTCAGGTCAGGATCATCGGAAATATCAATAATCCATTGATACGTCGCTCTCGCCTTTTCTTCAGCCGCAATATCCTCATATAAATCAGCGATCGGATCTCCCTTCGCCTGTATGTAAGACGCTGTGAACGGAACTCCGGCCGCATTGTGATAAAACAGCGCGCTGTCATGGTTGACGTAATGATCACTGAGCCCTGCATCACGCAGCTGCTCCGGGGTCGCATCTTTTGTCAGCTTATAAATCATCGTCGCAATCATTTCTAAATGCGCAAACTCCTCCGTGCCGATATCCGTCAGCAGGCCGATCACCTTGTCAGGAATCGTGTAGCGCTGGTTTAAGTACCGGAGCGCTGCGGCCAATTCGCCGTCCGCCCCGCCGTATTGTTCAATGAGAAACTTAGCCAGCATCGGGTTGCATGTACTGACTTTAACCGGATACTGCAGCTTTTTTTCATATACCCACATTTACAGATCCCTCCTTATACTTGCCATGGCCAAGGACCGCGGCCCCAGTCCCATTGAGCGCCGACCTGACTCACGCCGAATTGCAGAAGCGGTCCGTACTCAGGCTCAAACCGCTTTCTCAGCTGTCTTGAGTACCGGGTATATTCATGAAACTGCTGAAGCGCGAGACGGTCATGGGGATGCGTATCCAGATAAAGCGTCAGCTCCACCAAGACAAAGTCCGCCGCCTGAATTTGCTCCAGCAGCCGATAATATTCATCATCAATCTTTTTCGCCATATTCGGTTCCCCCCCGATAAGGATTATCATAGAAATCGTAAAGATCCTTCCAAAGGGTCCCTTTTCTCAATGCCTCCATCGGAGAAAACTGCTCCAAGTGATACGGCTGAAACCGCATATAAAGATGCGGCGGCGTTCTGTAGTATTTTCTCCCGATCGGCGGGCAGGGATCAAACCGGCTGTGGAAGGGTTTATAGGATTTGACCGGTGTAAACGGCTGATTTTCTTTCATTACGATCCTCCTTTCCTAAACACATGACCTTAATAGGTATGAATCCGTATCGGCATTTATGCCCTGTAAGAAATGAAAAAAGCCAGCGCTTAGAAACGGTCACAAAAAAACACTCTTGCTGTTCCAAGAGTGCTTTTTCCCGAATGGTCAGATATATTGGCTTTCCCGATGATGATGATGGAACGGGTAGCCGCCGTAGCCTCCGCCATAGCCGCCAAAACCGTACCCCGGATATCCCCCGAAGCCTCCGTAGCCGCCGTAGCCGCCAAAACCGCCGTAACCGCCAAAACCGTATCCCGGGTATCCGTAGCCTCCGCCGAAACCGTATCCCGGATATCCTCCGAAGCCTCCGTAGCCGCCAAAACCGTACCCCGGGTAGCCTCCGAAGCCTCCATAGCCGCCGCCAAAGCCTCCGCCGTAAATCGGTCTTCTTTCATTCATGATTTATCGCTCCTTCACATAGGTTACAGTCCAGTTTATGACATCCGGAAGGAAACGTATGGGCATCCGCCCAGTTTTGGCGAAATAATCAATAATTACTTACGGAGATATACGATACAGGCCGACCGTATAAGCAAAATAAAAAGGCCGGAACTTATGCCGCCCCGGCCTTTTTGTCTTTATTCGCCTAAATCTACATTGTGATAAACCTGCTGTACGTCTTCCAGATCTTCCAGCACATCGATCAGCTTTTCAAATTGAGCTTTCGCATCTTCCGGAAGCTCGACTTCATTTTGCGCAAGCATCGTCAGCTCCGCAACCGTGAACTCTTCAACGCCGGCATTTTTGAATGCCTCCTGTACCGCATGGAATTGATCAGGCTCGGCATATACGATCACACTGTCATCCTCTTCTAAAATATCGCGCACGTCCACATCAGCTTCCATCAGCAATTCCAACGCTTCATCCGCCGTCTTGCCTTCAACGCCGATAACGGCAGTCGCATCGAACATGTAAGCGACAGACCCGCTCACCCCCATATTTCCGCCGTTTTTCCCGAATGCGGCGCGCACTTCAGGCGCCGTGCGGTTTACATTATTCGTTAACGCATCAACGATGATCATTGAACCGTTCGGCCCGAAACCTTCGTAACGCAGCTCGTCAAAGTTCTCCTCCGCGCCGCCTTTCGCCTTTTCAATCGCACGCTCAATAATATTTTTCGGCACGCTGTACGTCTTCGCGCGCTCAAGCACCACTTTTAGCGCCTGGTTCGATTCCGGATCTGGCTCGCCTTGTTTTGCCGCCACATAAATCTCACGGCCGAACTTCGCGTAAATCCGGCTCGTATTTGCGTCCTTTGATGCTTTCTTTTCTTTAATATTGTTCCACTTACGGCCCATTTTGTTCCACTCTCTTTCACGAATTGAATCTGTATGATAAATACTCTGCTTCTATTATACCTCAGCGGTTGGGTTGTTTCGAGTGTAAGACATTAGAAAAAACAGGCACGCTTAAAATCACCGGAGCGCAATAAGCCGAATTTGAGGGTTATTGTACAAAACATAAAAAGCCTCCCTTCATACAGGAAGGAAGTCCCAAGCCAAAAGATTCATTTTATTCTCATTACCTATTTCCTACACTGTATATCCTGACTCACGTGGTAAAATTTTGATATCGAACAAATGAAAGGATATGGTCATGAAAGTTTTCGAAGCAACCACCCTGCTGGCCGCTGCCAAACAGCGCGCGGGTGAATACAAAAAACTGCGCGGCCAGATGGTCAATCTGAAAAAAGCGTTTCAAGGCATGGCTGACCTCGGTGACAGCGACTTCTCAGGCCGGGGCGCAAATAACATTAAAGCTTTTTTCAAGGACCACGCCGGCGTCACAGACAGCTGGCTTGATCTGATCGACATGAAAATCGCATTTCTCACAAGCCTTCCCGGCAAGGTCGAAGACGCCGGACTTTCCAATTCGCATGTGGAGGAATCATTTCTGGAGCATGAACTCACCCACGCCCTCAGTAAATCAAAGGCAATTATGGAAGGGCAAAAAAAGGACATGGGGTCCATCCTCAGAGAGATCGAAGACATCATCTCGCTTGATCTGTTTTCAACCGAAAGCACAGATCAGAAGCTTTCTTCAGCTGACAAAAAAAGAAGCGAAACCATACATAAGCTCGGGAAGCTTGATCACGATCTAACGAAGGAATACACAGAAACCGAAGCGAACGAACAGTTCATTCAGGCCGACTTCCAACAGCTCCAAAACGCCACAGGCAAAGGAAAAAGCGCCACGCCGCTTCACTACAACGCCAAAGCGTACCGAGAAAGCGACATCCATAAGAAAAAAGGCGAGATTGCAAGACATTCGGATGCTTATTTGACGATTAAAAAGGAAGAAGCGAAAGAGCGGGAAATCAAGGACCTAAAGAAAAAGCTGGCCGATGGTGTCACCGATCCGGATGAATACTTAGAAATCGCGAAGAAAATCGGCTATGAAAACCTTGAACCCGCTCAGGTGCAATATGTGATGCAGCTTGAACAAGCAAAACAGCTCGAAGAAGTCGGAGAAACGGCTTGGGATATCGTTAAAGGAATAGGCGTCGGCCTTTATGATGTCGGGAAAGACACAATAACAGGCATCAAAGATCTGGCTGTCGGCGCATGGGATTTTTACCATCTCTCTGATGAACAAAAAGTCGCTAAAACCATATCGGCTGTATTTAACACGCCCTCCTACGCAAAAATCATATGGACAAACCTGGCGGATTCATGGAATGATAAAATGGTTAACGGGGATGCGTATTCAAGATCACATTACATCACCTACGCCATCGGGAGCATCGTCGGGCTCAAAGGTTCCGGCTCAGCCGTAAAAGTATCAAGCAAGCTCGCGAAAACAGGTGCCGCCAAAGTGGATAACGTCTTGGAAGCTGGAGAAAAAGCGGCTGCAAAACATGTAAAAACCGGGATCAAAAAAGGGAAAGACTATATCAATTCCTTTTCGAGAAATAAGTACGAACCCGCGCTTGCCGGAATAGCACAGGATATTGAAAATACTCACAATGTGAAGAATACGCCTTTGTTGAAAAGTATTATTGAAGATCAGAAAGAGAGTGTTCTCAGTAAATCTGTGACTTCTGACAATAACGGCATACATAGTGTTAAACAAGGAGACAGCAGTCCTCTCGCACCAGGCGGTGGCTTAGCTGCTCATGAAGCAAAAGGCGGACATCTTATAGAAAGACATGTTGGTAAGAGCGACCAAGAACTCATGGAAAGGCTTGAAAAAAGCAAAATGAGTAACAAGAAAATATCCGGATCATCCTCTTTTAAGGATAGAGCAACTGCAGAAAAGATTGCTAATATTACCTTATCAGATAATAAAGATAAAATAGAAAAATGGTTAAATAATGATGTAAAAAAACCTTTGGTACTCTCCTATAAAGGATCAGAAGTGTTAGGCAGAGGAATTACCAAAGGCACAACTGAAATTTCTGACTTAACTAACGCTAAAATTATATTGAAAAAGAATAATGATGGTAGCTTTATATTAACAGGCTATCCCACGAGGTGAGATCAATGATTGAAACAAATATTTCTGAACCTGTATTTCAATTTTTAGGAGGTATTTTCCATCAAGATATAGACACTCCTGAGTCAGCTCTTGAAGAATACTTAGCAGAGATACCTAAAAAAGAACAAGAAAACGATGTAGAAGCACTCAAAGCGTTTATAAATAGCGATTACTCAGAAGAACAAAAAAACGTTTTTATAGAAGAATCTGCTGATGGTGTAGATATCAATAGTTACGAACTATCCCCAATACTATGGCTCAGACAAGTCATTCAAAAAATCGAAAAAAATATTGAGTCTTTATAGATTCAGGGAAACCCTATTCCTATGTTTACACAGTCCCTGATAAGTTTCTTAATCTTTCCCTCTATAAACTGAAAAAATAACCCCGAATGAAAGGGGAAAGGATATGGTCATGAAAGTTTTCGAAGCAACCACCCTGCTGGCCGCCGCCAAACAGCGCGCGGGTGAATACAAAGAACTGCGCGGCCAGATGGTCAACTTGAAAAAAGCGTTTCAAGGTATGGCTGATCTCGGTGACAGCGACTTTTCAGGCCGGGGCGCAAATAACATCAAAGCCTTTTTCCAAGACCATGCCGGCGTCACAGACAGCTGGCTTGATCTGATCGACATGAAAATCGCATTTCTCACAAGCCTTCCCGGCAAAGTCGAAGACGCAGGTCTTTCCGGATCTCATGTAGAAGAATCTTTTCTGGAGCATGAGCTCACCCACGCCCTCAGTAAATCAAAGGCAATTATGGAAGGGCAAAAAAAGGACATGGGGTCCATCCTCAGAGAGATCGAAGACATCATCTCGCTTGATCTGTTTTCAACCGAAAGCACAGATCAGAAGCTTTCTTCAGCTGACAAAAAAAGAAGCGAAACGATACATAAGCTCGGCAAGCTTGATCACGATCTAACGAAAGAATACGCAGAAACCGAAGCAAATGAACATTTTATCCAAGCAGATTTCCAGCAGCTCCAAAACGCCACAGGCAAAGGAAAAAGCGCCACGCCGCTTCACTACAATGCCAAAGCGTACCGAGAAAGCGATATACATAAGAAGAAAGGCGAGATTGCAAGACATTCGGATGCTTATTTGACGATTAAAAAGGAAGAAGCGAAAGAGCGGGAGATTGAAAAACTGAAAGAAAGACTGAAAAACTACGATTATGCGAATGCTGATGAATTTTACTCCATGGCCAAAACAATCGGCTATAAAAACCTGACAAAAGAACAGCAGCGCTACTTCACTCAAATTGAAAACACGCGTGAACTTACAGACGGCTTCAAAGGCGTTGCCGTCGGCCTTTATGATTCCGGAAAAGACGCGGTCACAGGCCTGTGGGATATGGTCACAGATCCGGGCGGAACGGTTGAAGCCATTACAGGAGCGGTGACTCACCCGATCAAAACGTATGAAGCCATTTCAGCGGCAATTGAAGAATCGTACCAAAAAGACATGGTGAATGGCGACACCTACTCCAGAGCAAGATGGGTGTCATATGCAGTGGGCACCGTTGTGACATCAGTCGTCGGCACAAAAGGCGTCGGCGCCGTCTCAAAAACAGGCACAGCCGCCAAAGTGACGACCAAAGTCAAAACAGCAGCAAGCAAATCCGCAACAGCACAAAAAGCGGTAACGGTCTCAAAACAAACCGTTGATCACATCAAACAAAAAGTAAACACAGGCATGGAAGTATCAAAAAAACGTGTCAAAACCAAGTTAAATCAAATCGGAGATCTCACCCTGGCTGATATTCTCCCGTATCATCCGCGTCACGACTTAGTGCCGGCAGGCGTTCCTTACAACGCAGTCAACGGGGTCACACTTAAAGAGGGACTTCAGAAATTCGCCAAGGTCATCCTGCCGAAACCGTACGGAACCTCCGCAAGCGGCAGGCGGACACCGGCACCGCATGTACCGCCGGTAACAGTCAAATATGGCGAGCATTTTGCGAAATGGACCAGAAAGAAAGTATTGAAGCCGAATGTCATCTATAAAACAAAAGAAGGCTACACATACACCACTGACAACTATGGTAGAATTACAAGTGTCAAAGCAGACTTGCAGCTGGGAGAAGCAAAACGCAACCAATATGCGCAGTCAAAAGCAGGTAAACCAGACCGTCTGACAGATGACGACGGAGGCCACCTAATCGCTACTCAATTCAAGGGCTCAGGCCAGTTCGACAACATCGTGCCGATGAATTCTCAGATTAATAGGAGCGGCGGCAGATGGTATGAAATGGAGCAAGAATGGGCAAAGGCTCTTAAAGAAGAACCTCCTAAAAGAGTTAATGTTAACATAGAATCTCTATATAAAGGTGACTCTTTAAGACCTACAAAATTCATAATCGAATTTACGATTGGCAATAAAACAAAATTCGTGACAATAAAAAACCAAGCTGGAGGTTAAACCTATGGAAACTGAGAAAATGGGACAGTTATATCAACAAATAGCAGAACAGCTTAATGAAATGATTCCATCTGAATGGACAAAAATCATTCTTTATGCGGAAATATTAGATGATTCATCAGAAGTTTTCTTTTTCTTCAATACACCACAAAGTGAAGAGAATATCTATTCTCATGATATACCGAAACAATTCGATGTTAGTAAAAAAATATACGTGAGTTTATTAATTGAACTTCAAGAGTTATTCGAGGAGTTAAGAGAAGAATTTAAAGCAAACAACCAAGATATTTGGACCAATTTAACGCTCAAACTAGAGAATACTGGAAAATTCTCAATAGACTACGATTATACTGATGTCATCGCCTCAAACTTAAACGGTACTCAACGGCAAGTAGTATGGGAATATAAAAATTTAGGGATTTTGCCTGAAGATGAGGATGATAAACAGTTCGTAACAAACTACTTTGGTCTATAAATCAATAATGGCTCAGCACTTCTTTGCTGGGCTATTTTTTATACTGGGATTTCTCGACGATTGAAGGTGAAAAGGTTGAAAACTAAAAAAATGCAAGATCTGTACCAGATTATTTGTGATAAATTAAATGACATCATACCTTGTGAATGGGCAAAAATATATCTTTATGCAGAAATATTAGCTGACTCTACCATGGTTCTCTTTCACTTCAAGACACCAGAAAAATGTCAACTGATTTATTCGCAAGATATACCAGTCCGATACAGTGTAAGTAAAGATATCTTCAAAACTTTATTAAGAGAAATCCGTGAACTTTTTGAGGAATTACGAGCTGAGCACAAAAATAATAATGATCAGGTTTGGACGAACCTTACATTGACATTGGAGAGCAACGGTCCATTCCAACTTGATTATAATGATGACGATATTTTGGCATCTGAGCTTGATGGGTATCAAAGAATTGCATTATGGGAGTACAAAACTCTTGGAATTTTGCCTGAAGACGAGGAAGATCAAGAATTTTTAATTAGCTACCTAAACCTATAAATTTGAACTGGAGGTTAGCATGGAAATAGAAAAAATGGGGCAATTATATCAAAAGATAGCAGAAAGCATTAATGAAATCATTCCATCTGAATGGGAAAGAGTTATTATTTATGCGGAAATACTTGACGATTCATCTGAAGTTTTCTTTTATTTCAATACTCCACATAGTGAAGATTTTATATATTCTCATAATATCCCTGAACACTATCATGTCAGTGAGGAGATTTATGAGGAGCTGTTATTTGACTTGCATGACTTATTCGAGGAATTACGAGATGAATTTAAAGAAAACAATCAAGATATATGGACTAATCTAACACTTAATCTGGGGATAAGCGGAGAATTTTCGATAGACTATAATTATGAAGACGTTATTCAATCTCCATATACCATCTCTCAAAGACAAACAACCTGGACTTATAAAAATGCAGGAATTTATCCTAAGAGTAAACCTTTAAAATCCTTTTTAGAACAGTATTTAAATTCTCAAAATTAAAATTCCCCCTCCTTTATTGGGGGGTTTTTTTGATACAAATGATCCTTACAAATTACCAATTATAATGCTGGAGGCTGATCCTTGTTGGAAAATGAATTAAATGCATTATATAGAAGCATAGCTGAAACCGTTAACAAAATGATACCAGAACCATGGGAGAAATTTTTGTTCTATGCTCAGATTTCAGAGACAGGCGGAGGCACTTACTTTTTTTACAATTCTCAAAATGAACCTAATCATTTTAAGTACAGTCTTGAAATTCCGTTTGAATTTGATATTGACGAAAATGAATTCGATCAGTATGAGATGGAATTATTTAAACTAAGCGGAAAAATGAGAGATGTTTTCAAAGATCATGATCAAGAATTATTTTATTCTTTCACTCTTAGCCTAGAAAGATCAGGAAAATCAACTGTCAACTTTGATTATACAGATTGGTTTAAGACAGATTATAGTTTCAGTGATCAGCTTATCATCTGGAAATTTAAATATTTAGGAGAAGAACCTATGGATTCATCATTACAAAAATTAATAAAAAAATATTCAGAAGAATATCCTGAAAATCCAATTTAATAAAGTTGGGATAATGATGTTAGAAAAAGCTTATCTAAAAATAACTGATGCCATAGGAAAAATAATTCCTTCTGAATGGAGCAAAGTTGTTCTTTATGCAGAAATACTAGACGGCTCACGAGAAGTTTATTTTTTCTTTCAAACACCCGAAAACGATGAATATATATACTCTCATGACATTCCAGAACAATTTCAGGTCAGTAAAAAAATTTATACCGAACTATTAATAGATCTTCAAGAGTTATTTAAACAGTTACACAATGAGTTTAAAGAAAATAATCCTGAAGTATGGACAAATTTGACACTGAATCTTGAAAACGATGGAACGTTCTCAATTGATTATGATTATGAAGATGTTATTGAATCTACTCTGGACGAATATGAAAGACAAATGATTGGGAGTTCAATAACTTGGGTATTTTCCCCGAAGATGAAGAGGACAAAGAATTTGTTAAGGATTATCTAAATATTAAATAATGCCATCAACAATTCAAAGGTAGAGGATCATCAATGGAAACTGAAAAAATGGAACAACTCTATCAAAAGATTGCTGAATTGAGGGTTACTCTATGAGCGAACTATATCAAAAAAATCGTTGGGGTATTTCCACATTTTATAATTTTCAAAATACAATCCCCTTGGTTATGCAGCCAAAGGGATTATTTTTCAATAAATCATCTATATCTTTGATAATTTTAGACAAGAGGGTCCTAGCTTTTTAGATCGATTAACTTCTTGAATATTTTTTTTCATAATAAGTGATGTAAGTGAAATGCTTAGTTTATTTATTGCCAGTTTCTTTTTTATACATGTATAATTTTCTTCAGTATCAAATATAATAAAAGCTTTTCTTTCTATATCTTGACTTAATTCAAGACAATCCTCCACACACTTTTTAGCATCTTCAGGAGATAAAGTTTTTTTTGCATTTTTATGGGCATAAGAGCCTCGAGCCTTAGCTAACTTTGAAAGAGAATCCATTAGCTTAGGTTCTTGAGAAATATCAATAGAAACGGGTCCTAATAACTTTCTTAGATAAGGCTCGGAAGCACCGTGATTATTGTAAATCTCAGTAGAAAGTTGTGCTTTTGCACTTTCTAAAGCTGTTTTTAATCTAGTGAACACACTTTGATAGGGGGTTTTTTCCTTTTCAGTTAGTAAATCCAGTCTTTGGTTCGAATAACTCAATAAAGTTAATAATGGTCTAGTTATTTTTTGCTCTTTACTAAACCATAATTCAATACTTTTATCTCTAACTTGTGCAGTTATTTCCTCAACATATTCTTCCAAATAGGCATGAGCTAAAATACAATACGCCTTTACATCCTCACTATATTCCTCTGGAGTAGAAAGTGGATTAGAGTTGTGTTTTTTTAAAAATTTATTATAAATACTCTCCATATGCCCTCTTAACTCTTCGTATAGCTCTAAAAATTCACTCATCTTTTTACTCCTGTGGAACCGGAATATCAGTTATATTTTTATCTAGCGTTTTATTTATATAATCTCGAAACATTTTATAGCGCTTAAAATAATGAGTAATGTTTTTTGTAGAAGCTTCAATTGTATTTCTAAATTCAGAATTGCTACATAGTTCCTCAAAGTTTTTCTTTAGCAATTCAGCTTTACTACCTATCACATCTTCTTTAGTTAATTTTGAAAAGTAATATGCTTGCACTTCAAAAATTGCTCTATTGAATCGACTCTCATATTTATCTTCGGTAAACTTTTTTCCAACACATTTAACGTCAAATACTTCAATTAAGCGGTCAATTGAAGTATTAAACTCTTGATAAATTGTCTCAACTTCAGGTTCCATTTCATCCCAAGATATTGTAATTAGACCCATGGAGTTATCCAAGAAATCTTTTAGATTACCTCGATAATCTTTTCCAAAAGTCTTAAACGAAATAAATCTCAGTATAATTTCAATATCCCTTAATCTAGAGTCAGGACCTTTTATGCCCAAAACATCATGGATAGGTTGCTTTTTATCAGTTTTCTGAATTAGGTACTCAGCAAAAGGTCCTTTATTTAAAACTTGCCTTAGTTCTTGCGTAGATAAAGGAACAGAGCCTGTGTTTAATCTGTAAAAAATATCATAAAGCACATCTGTATTTTTAAAGTTTGATATTACAGTGCATCTGATATCTGCATTTTCAAATTCTCGTTGTATATCACGCAAGGCAGGATCTTCTTTTATATCTGCAAATGACTTCCCATTCAATCCCGAAACTTGCTCTAGTTTTTTTAACTTACCACTTTTCCAATATGGTATTTTATCAGGATCCATAAAACCAGCAATTGTTAACAGTCGTTGCTTTCCGTCAATAACAATAAAAGATTTTCTTTTCTCTGGATGTTCTGCTAAAACAATTTCTGGTACTGGCAAACCAAGTACCAATGATTCTATAAGTAGGCTTCGTCGTTCGTCATTCCATGCATTTCTTCGTTGAAAGCTTGGATCAACATCGATATTACCCTGCTTGATTTGATTAAATATTGTTTCAATCGTCCAGTCACGTGAATAAACAACTATGGATTTGTAATTTAATTTCTCAATATCACTTATTATTTCGTCATTCCAGTTATCATTTTCAAAACCAGTATCAACCTCGTTATTCAATTTTATCATCTCCGTTAACAAATATTTTATTCTATATAATTATAGCGCTTAAATAAACCGTTACCAATAATTGCACTATACTTTCTAAAATAAAGTTAAAATTAAATAACAAGAGGGGCCTCTATCTAGATAGACCCCTATCACTGTTACTTATTTAACTTTCTAACAAGTAGTGAACAACACTCCACATGATTCGTATGCGGGAACATATCCACAGGCTGCACTTCGAGCGTCTGATACCCGCCATCCTCAAGCACCCGCAAATCTCTTGCAAGCGTTCCTGGATTGCAGGATACGTACACCACTCGCTTCGGTTTCATGTCGATGATTGTGCGCAGTAGCGCTTCGTCACAGCCTTTTCTTGGCGGGTCGACGACGAGGGTGTCGGCTGTGATACCTTCTTTATACCATTTCGGAATGACGGTTTCCGCTTCTCCGACTGCGAATTCTGCGTTTGTGATGCCGTTCAGCTCAGCGTTGCGTTTTGCATCCTCGATGGCTTCCGGCACGATTTCGACGCCGTACACTTTTTTCGCCTGCTTCGCCAGAAATAGAGAAATCGTTCCGATGCCGCAGTAGGCGTCGATGACGGTTTCTTCCCCTTGCAGCTCCGCGTACTCAAGCGCTTTGTCGTAGAGCACTTTTGTCTGTTCCGGGTTGACCTGATAGAACGATCTGGCGGAGATGGCGAATTTGACGTCTCCGATGAGGTCGTAGATGTATTCTTCGCCCCAGATGACGTTTGTTTCGTTCCCAAAGATGACGTTTGTTTTGTTTGGATTGATGTTTTGCACGATGGATTTGACGTGCGGGAATTGCGCCGTAATGTCTTCGATGATTTTCGCTTTGTGCGGAAAATCGCTTGTTCTTGTGATGAAAACGATCATCATTTCGCCTGTGACGACGCCGTATCTGACCATGATGTGGCGGAGCCAGCCTTTGTGGCGTTCTTCGTTGTAGGCTTTGACGCCGTAATTTGCACAGATGTCTTTGACGGCTTGGACGGCTTCGTCGTTTTTGGATTGCTGTATCAGGCAGGCGCTCATGTCGATGATGTCATGGCTTCTTTGCTGATAAAATCCGGCGACGAGTCCGCCTTCTCTTTCTCCTACCGGCACCTGTGCTTTGTTTCTGTAGTTCCACGGGTCTTCCATGCCGAGCGTCGGGTGCACGGTGACTTTTGAGAGGTCCAGCTTGCCGATCCGTTCTAAGACGTCTTTGACTTGTTTCTGTTTAAACAAAAGCTGGCCTTCATAGGTCATGTGCTGAAGCTGGCAGCCGCCGCATTGCTTGTAGATTGGGCACGGGGCATCCGTTCTGTGCGGGCTTTCTTCCTTCAGCTCGATCAAGCGGCCGAAAGCGAAGCCTTTTTTGACGCGTGTCACTTTGATTTGCGCTTTTTCCTCAGGCAGGGCGTTCGGCACGAAGATCGGAAAGCCCTGAACCTTTGCAACGCCCGCTCCTTCGTGCGTCAAATCCTCAAATGTCACATCATAGTATTCATTTTTTTCTATCGGGGGTTTCATTTTCATCTATAATCACCTCTAGTTTTACCAATAACCTTGTTTCAGCGTGCTGGCAAACCTTCAAATTCAATGTCAGCCTTCAAAGGTTTCCGATCACGCTGAAAAGATGACAAAATCCTAAAACGAATACTGTTTTAGGATTTTGTCCGCGTATTAATCATCCAGCTGTTCCGCTTTCTCCTTCGGCATGATGACGTGAATATGCCGGTACAGGTTCACGAATTCGCCCGGGAGCATGCCGCCGTATTCGCCGTCCAGGTTCAGCTGCATCTTTTCTGATACGTTGACTTTCACGCGGTTCGCTTTTGTGTAAATAATGTGCTGATCGTTAATATGATCGCCTCTGAGCGCCATGCTCGCGACTCTGATAAACTCCGCGAGATTGGCTTTTTTCAAAATAATCAAATCAAACATGCCGTCATTCAGGCTGGAATCAGGGGCCAGTTTCTCGAATCCGCCGACCGAGTTGGTCAGCGTCACTAAAAACAGCATAATTTCGCCTTGAAACAGCTTGCCGTCATATTCAATCTCGACTTCTGTCGGTCGAAGTGAAGGCAGCATTTCCATTCCCTTTAAATAATAAGCAAGCTGGCCGAGCATCGTTTTCAGTTTGCTTGGCACATCATACGTCAGCTCCGTCAGACGGCCTCCGCCGGCGATGTTGATAAAATACTGACCGTTCACCTGTCCGATGTCGATCGGGCGGGCCACGCCGTTAATGACGGTATCAGCGGCATTCAGTATATTCTCTCTCGGAATGCCCAGCGCTCTGGCGAAGTCATTTGTCGTGCCGACCGGAATGATGCCGAGTGTCGGGCGTGTGTCTAACGGCGCGAGGCCGTTGACGACTTCATTAATCGTTCCGTCTCCGCCGGCAGCGATAATCAGGTCAAACTCCCGCAAAGCGGCTTCTTTTGCGGCGTGGGTGGCATCCCCCGCGCATGTGGTGGCATGGGTGGAGGTTTCATAACCGGCTTGTTCAAATTTTTGCAGGACCTGGGCAAGATTTTTCTTAAAAAGCTCCCGTCCTGAAGTCGGATTGTATATTATGCGTGCACGTTTCATTATCTCATCATCCTACTTAAGAGTATCCGATCCATTATTAACACTAACAACCTTTAATTATACTATGACTTGAGAAAATCGCAACAATATGTACAGGAATTGCCAGAAGAAAAAAGGCCCCGGCTCCGTTTAAGGAGCCAAGGCCCGCTGTCTTACTCTTCTTCCGTTCCAGGTTTTTTCTTACGGAATTTCGCCAATACTTCATATACGATCGGCACAATCAGAAGGGTAAGCAGAGTTGAACTGATTAAACCGCCGATAACGGTGACACCGAGTCCTTTAGAAATGACCTGGCTTCCGCCTTCGAAGCCCAATGCCAATGGAAGCAGGGCGCCGATTGTCGCGATCGCCGTCATCAGAATCGGACGTAATCTCGTAGAGCCGGCTTCCAGGAGCGCTTCTCTCGTCGATAAGCCTTCCGCTTCTTTATGGATGACGCGGTCAATTAAGACAATCGCGTTTGTGACGACGATTCCGATCAGCATCAGCATACCGATCATGGCATTCAGACTGATCGTCTCTCCGGATACATACAGGCCGGCTAATGCGCCGATGACTGTAAACGGAAGCGAGAACAGAATCGCAAACGGTGCTAATGCTCCGCCGAACGTGATCACAAGAACGAGGTATACGATGGCGATTGCGGCAAGCATCGCTAAACCGAGTTTCGTAAAGGAATCAGCAATATCCGCTGATACACCGCCGGTATCAATCGATACATTGTCCGGCTTATCCAGTTTGTCAACTTTCTTTTGAACGGCTGATGACACCTTCGTGACGTTGTCAGAAGTGACGGTTGCCGTTACATCAGCGTACACTTTGCCGTCGCGTTTGGAAATGGTATCGGATGTCGTGCCGTTTTTCACTTTCGCCACATCGCCGATTTTTACTTCTTGGCCTGCAGGCGATGTGATGGTTTTATCCTCTAATTCTTTTACACTCTTATACTGGTCTTTTTCTGTTTTGATGTTGACGTCAAGCTCTTTGCCGTCCTTTTTCACCGTTGTCAAAGGAGACTGTGACGTTTGGGACATCAGGGCTTGGGAGATTTGCGAAGCCGTCAGGCCCTGCTTGCTGAGTTTCTCCTGGTCAGCGGTGAACGTGTACTCATCATATGTGCTGGAAAGGCCTGAGTTGATGTCTTTCAGATCTTTCTGCTTTTTCATGATGCCTTCGATGTCTTTGACCGTGCCTTTAATATCAGACTCTGAATCTCCGTACACATAGTACGTTAATTCGTTGTTGTTGCCTGACGAACTGAAATTTTGTGATTTCCATTCGCCGCGGCTGGATGTTTTTTTGATTTCTTTTAAGACATTGTCTTTTTCTTTGTCAAAATCAGGCGTGTCATCCTCGTATTTCACGTAGAACAATGCGCCGTTTGAGCTTCCGCCGAGCGGACTTTGTGAGCCTAATGAATACTGAACGGTATCGACATGTTTGCGTTTAAGCAGCATGTCTTCCGCTTTTTGCGCAGCTTTTTCAGCTTCGCTTTTCGTTTCGCCCGGTTCAGGCGTGTATGTGAGCTGCATCGTTTTGTCCGCTTGCGCAGGCAGGTAGCTCGCGCCGATCAGAGGTACGAGGAACAAACTGCCGACAAGCATCAGAACCGCGATGATAGATGTAATCCATTTATGTCTTAATGACCAATTCAGCACTTTTTTATAGAAATTGGCCAATCTGCCCGGCTTATGCTCTTTCGCTTTAACAGGCGCGCCTGTGAGCGATTTTTTGAATAAGCTGTGCGCAAGCATCGGCACCAGTGTGATCGAAATCAACAGCGATGCGGCAAGCGCGAAGACGATTGTTAATGCAAACGGCATAAACAGTTCGCCGATCTGTCCGCCGACCATGGCAAGCGGCAGGAATACGGCAATGGTTACGATCGTTGATGACATGATCGGTTTAAACATTTCTTTCGTCGCTTCACGCACCAATTGCTTCCCGCGTAAAGGTTCATCTTTCAGCCTCATGCGGCGGTAAATGTTTTCGATCACGACAATCGAGTCGTCGACTACCCGTCCGATGGCGACCGTCATTGCACCGAGCGTCATTATGTTCAATGTAACATCAAGCTGATTCAGCACGAGAAGCGCAATCAGCAGTGACAGCGGGATGGAAATGATAGAAATCATCGTTGATTTAATATCTCTTAAGAATAAGAGAATGATCACGACCGCAAAAATCGCGCCGAAAATCGCTTTGCTTAACATCGTATCCACCGACTCTGTAATCGGCTCTGCCATATCAAGAGTCGAGCTGTACTTGAACCCTTTGTGGTCTTTTTTGTATTGATTCAGTTCATCTTTAATCGCATCGGCCACTTCTACCGTGTTGGCGTCATTGGCTTTTACGATATTAATTCCGATGCTGTCCTTTCCGTTCGTGCGGGAAATGGATTCAGCTTTTTTCACATCTTTAATGTCGGCAATGTCAGAAAGCTTGACTGTCGGCACCCCTGCTGCCGCGCTTTGCTGTGCCTGCTGCATAGCCTGAGCGTCCGCCGCAGATGCCGCACCGGCTCCGCCCGCTTGACCTTGAGCGGCAGAAGAAGATGTGACCGGAATTCTCATATCTTTCAGATCTTTAATTGACGTAATATTTCCGTTAACGACAACTGATTTTTCTTTGTTGCCGAATGTGTACAATCCAAGCGGCGTATTGACGTCAGAGCCTTGGATCACTTTCTTGACGGTATCTTCATCAAGTCCGTACTCTTTCATTTTTTTGTCTTTGAAAGAGAATTCCACCTGCTCTTCCTGCTGTCCGGAAACTTGCACGGACGCAACGCCCTGAATGCCTTCAAGCTTAGGAACGAGAGTGTTTTCCACATTTTTGGTCAGGTCTTCAAGCGAACTTTTGCCGCTTGTCACACTGAGCGTCAAAATCGGGAAAGAGTTGAGGCTGTAACGGGAAATGTCAGGTTTTTTCGCGTCGTCAGGAAGGCTGACACTGTCCAGCGCTTCAGCGACTTCGGTTTTCGCCTTGTCCATATCCTTGCTGTAATCATATTCAATCATAACCGATGAGACGTTTTCAGAGGATGTGGACGTTACGACGCTCACTCCTTCTAAATTCTGGACCGCCTGCTCGATCGGTTTTGTCACGTCATCCGCAACTTGACTCGGAGCAGCTCCGGGATAAGTCGTATTTACTGAAAGGTAAGGCATGTTGACGTCCGGTATGGATTCCTGCTTCATATTCATACCGGCATACAGCCCTGCTACAGTAACGATAATCGTCATCAGCCAAACTGCGAATTTGTTCTTCAGTACAAAGTTAATAATGTGGTTCATCATGTCCTCCGTTAATTTTTATTGACTGACTGGTCATTCTATATAATACTAAACGGTATAACTCAACATCGTCAACTAATAAGGCAGTAAATTTTTCTAAATTTTTCAGGATTAAGGGGAAGCACGTCATGAACGAAAAAAAAGAGAAAATCATAAAAACAGGCATCCATTTATTTGCCAAAAAAGGGTTTTCTTCAACAACCATTCAGGAAATCGCCGGTGAATGCGGAATTTCAAAAGGAGCCTTCTATCTCCATTTCAAATCAAAAGAAGACCTTTTGCTGTCAGCATGTGAGTATTACATCGGCATGTCTATGGAAGAAATAAAGAAAATCAAAACAGAACATCAGCATAAACCGCCTAAGGACGTATTCCGAAAACAAATCGCTTATCAATTCCAGGAATTTATGGAGCACAAGGACTTTATCATTCTCTTGCTGAGCGAAAAGGTCATTCCTGAAAATCAAAAGGTCAAGCAGTATTTTCATGAGGCCAATATTCAATTTAACATGCTGTATCGGGATGCGTTGCTCTCCGTTTACGGAGATGCCGTCACACCGTTTTTAGCGGACGCGTCCGTTATGGCGCAAGGAATTGTGAGCTCCTATATTCATTTCTTGATTTTTAATGAACATACGGCATTCCGGACGGAAAACGTGGCGGCCTTTCTGATTGCCAGAATCGATGATCTGATTACGGGGCTGATAAGAGACAATCCCGATCCGCTGCTGCCTGAGGATATCTTCACTCAGCCCGCGGCGGACAGAGAAAGACTGCTTGCGGATATTCAAAAGATTAAAACACAGCAGGAGCTGCCTGAGGACGTCCTCGTATCGCTTGAAGTCATTGAAGAGGAATGTGCAAAGGAAGAGCCGCGAAAACCGATTATTAAAGGAATGCTGTCCAACTTGGCAGGCAGCGGAAATGAGCAGATTGAAACGCTGCAGGCTTCCATTGAAACCTATTTCATCTTATAAAAAAAGAGACCGGCGCTTACCGGTCTCCGTGTCAGCAGCGCCCTTAGAGGCGGCTGCTTTTTTTATCGTTTTTTGATTTCTTCAAGTAAGATCTTGTTGACCATCGGCGGGTTGGCCTGTCCTTTTGAGGCTTTCATAATCTGCCCGACAAGGAAGCCGATCGCGCGGTCTTTTCCGTTTTTGAAGTCTTCAATTGACTGCGGGTTGCTGTCAAGCGCATCTGTTACCAGCTTCAGAAGCACGCTTTCGTCAGAAATCTGCACGAGGCCTTTTTCTTTGACGATTTTTTCTGCGTCGCCGCCTTTTTCAATTAATTCTTTAAAGACTTTCTTCGCGATTTTAGACGAGATGGTTCCTTTTTCAATCAGCTTAATCATGCCGGCAAGGCCTTCAGGAGTCAGTGCGACATCCTCAAGCTCTTTTTGTTCGGCGTTCAGGTAAGCTGAGACTTCACCCATCAGCCAGTTTGATGCCTGCTTGGCTTCTGCGCCTTTATTGACCGTTTCTTCGAAGAAATCAGCCATTTCTTTCGTCAGCGTCAGAACCATTGCGTCATAAGCCGGCAGGCCGAGCTCTTCGATATAACGCTTGCGGCGCTCATCCGGAAGCTCAGGAATGGTTGCTCTTACGCGTTCTTTCCATTCGTCATCGATGTAGAGCTCGACAAGGTCAGGCTCAGGGAAATAGCGATAGTCGTCCGAACCTTCTTTGACACGCATCAAAATGGTTTTTTTCGTCGCTTCATCGTAGCGGCGCGTCTCCTGCTGAATGACTCCGCCTGACAGAAGCACCTGCTCTTGGCGTTTTTCTTCATGCTCAAGGCCTTTTTGCACGAATGCGAAAGAGTTGAGGTTTTTCAGCTCCGTTTTTGTGCCGAATTTCTCCTGGCCGATCGGACGGAGGGAAATGTTGGCGTCACAGCGCAGTGAACCTTCTTCCATTTTACAGTCGGAAACACCTGTGTATTGGATAATTGATTTCAGCTTTTCGAGATATGCGTAAGCTTCCTCCGGTGTGCGGATATCCGGCTCAGATACAATCTCGACAAGCGGCGTGCCCTGGCGGTTGAAGTCAACGAGGGAATAGCCGTCGCCCGTATGCGTCAGTTTTCCCGCATCTTCTTCAAGGTGAAGACGGGTGATGCCGATTTTTTTCGTTTTTCCGCCGACTTCGATTTCGATCCAGCCGTTTTCGCCGATTGGCTTGTCAAATTGAGAAATTTGATATGCCTTCGGGTTGTCCGGATAGAAATAGTTTTTCCGGTCAAACTTCGTATCCGTTGCGATTTCGCAGTTCAAAGCCATTGCGGCTTTCATCGCGAATTCGACCGCTTCTTTGTTCAAAACGGGCAGCACGCCGGGATAGCCGAGGTCGATGACGCTCGTTTGGGTATTCGCTTCCGCGCCGAATGGCGTCGGTGAGCTTGAGAAAATTTTAGATTTTGTTTTTAATTCCACATGGACTTCAAGTCCGATTACCGTTTCAAAGTTCACTTCATTTCACCCCTTACAGTTCAGGTTTCGCTTTATGATGATCTGTTGCCTGCTCAAAAGCATGAGCGACGCGGTATACAGTGCCTTCATCGAAGTGTTTTCCGATGATTTGCAGTCCGAGCGGCAGTCCGTCCGCAAATCCGCACGGCACGCTGATTCCCGGCACACCCGCGAGGTTGACAGGGATCGTTAAAATATCGTTGGCGTACATTGTGAGCGGATCGCTGGTTTTTTCGCCGATTTTGAATGCCGGTGTCGGCGTTGTCGGTCCGACGATGACATCGTATTTCTCAAATACGTCTTCAAAATCTTTTTTAATAAGCGTGCGCACTTTTTGCGCTTTTTTGTAATACGCGTCATAGTAGCCGGAGCTGAGCGCGAAGGTGCCGAGCATGATGCGGCGCTTCACTTCGTTGCCGAAGCCTTCAGAGCGTGTCTGTTTATAAAGGTCGATCAGGTTGTCCGCATTGTCTGAGCGGTAGCCGTAGCGGATGCCGTCAAAGCGCGCAAGGTTTGCAGACGCTTCGGAAGAAGACAGCAGATAATACGTCGCAAGCGCGTATTTGCTGTGCGGCAGAGATACTTCTTCCCATGTCGCTCCGAGGTCTTCAAGCACTTTTAAAGCGGCTAAAACCGATTCTTTCGCTTCTTTGCCGACGCCTTCTCCGAGATATTCTTGCGGTACGGCGATTTTTAAGCCTTTAATATCGCCAGTTAATGAAGAAAGAAAGTCCGGCACTTCGACATTGGCGCTCGTAGAGTCCATTTTGTCCGGGCCTGAAATCGCCTGAAGCAGGAATGCGTTATCTTCTACGTTTCTTGTGATCGGTCCGATCTGGTCTAATGAAGACGCAAAAGCGACCAAACCGTAACGTGACACGCGTCCGTATGTAGGCTTTAATCCGACGACGCCGCAGAAAGAAGCCGGCTGGCGGATGGAGCCGCCCGTATCAGATCCGAGTGAAAACGGCACTTCGCCCGCGGCAACCGCAGCTGCGGAACCGCCGCTTGATCCGCCAGGAACCGTATCGAGATTCCATGGGTTTTTCGTCGCTTTGTACGCGGAGTTTTCAGTAGAAGAACCCATCGCGAACTCGTCCATATTCAGCTTTCCGATCGTGACGGCTTCAGCGGCTTGAAGGCGCTCCACGACCGTCGCATCGTAAATCGGATCGAAGTTTTCGAGGATTTTGCTTGAGCATGTTGTGCGAAGCCCTTTGGTCACGATGTTGTCTTTGACGCCGATCGGCATTCCGAAGAGAAGACCGTGTTCAGACCGTCCGTCAACCGCTTCGTCAAGTTCTTTCGCGTAAGCGCGGGCTCTTTCTTCATCAAGCTGTAAAAACGCCTGTACCTTATCATCCACGGATGCGATCCGTTTGTAAGATTCATCGACAAGATCGGAAATCTTGATTTCTTTTTTATGTATCATTTGTTTCAGTTCTGTGATTTTGTGATCAAATAATGACATACTGTCTCCCTCCTTTAATCCAGAATAGATGGCACACGGACATAGCCGTCTTTATGATCGGGAGCATTTTTCATGACATCCTCGACCGGAAGGCCTTTACCCGCTTCATCTTCTCTCATTACGTTTTTCATTTTCAGCACGTGTGTTGTCGGTTCCACGTTATCCGTGTCCACTTCATTAAGCTCCTCGGCAAACGAGATGATGCTGTCAAGCTGTTCTGTAAACATTTCAGCTTCTTCATCCGTAATGGCGAGTCTCGCCAAATGAGCGACATGCTTTACTTCTTCTATAGAAATTCGTGACATAAGATCCACCTCCGCATAATTCTCCGTTTCGTCATATAATACTGATCATATCAAAAACGAGCCCTCTAAAGCAACAAAACGCCGCCTTCTGAGGCATGATGAAACCCTCTCTATTTTATCCTAAATCGGGGAGAAAGAGAAACGAATTATATGTCAGAAAATTTTTACTTTTATAATTTATTGGTAGCGTTTTCATCTCTAAGCTGTTCTATGTTGGCGGGGATTTTTTCCTTGAGCGGGCCAGGTTTCGAGAGTTGATTGATCGGGGATACTTTGTTAGGTTTAGTAACCATAGCCAGCACTAAATCATGCGATCCGCATGGAATGATGACTAAAGGCTGGATCGCCGGCGCATATTCCGGCACTACTAATCTGCAGAGGTGATGCAACATTTACATGAAAGAAGAGAGGGTCCAAAAACGTGAGTATTGAATTAATTATATCTCTTGGCATTTACTTTGCTGCCATGCTGTTAATCGGCTGGTACGCATTCAGGAAGACAACGAATATTAATGATTACATGCTGGGCGGAAGAGGACTAGGCCCGTTCGTAACGGCGCTGTCCGCAGGTGCGGCCGATATGAGCGCATGGATGCTGATGGGAGTTCCCGGCGCAATGTTCGCAACGGGGTTATCGACCTTATGGCTGGCGCTCGGTTTGACGATCGGCGCGTATTCAAATTATCTGCTGCTTGCTCCGAGGCTGCGCGCTTACACGGAAGTTGCGGATGATGCGATTACGATTCCCGATTTTTTCGATAAACGGTTCCGCCACTCGTCATCATTGCTGAAAATTGTTTCCGCCGTGATTATTATGATCTTTTTCACGCTGTACACATCGTCCGGGATGGTATCCGGAGGCAGGTTATTTGAATCGGCATTCGGCGCCGACTACAAATTCGGTTTGTTTTTAACGGCCGGTGTTGTTGTGCTTTACACGCTGTTTGGCGGTTTCCTCGCTGTCAGTCTGACTGACTTTGTACAGGGAGCGATCATGTTTGCGGCATTAGTGCTTGTGCCGATCGTTGCTTTTACCCAGCTCGGGAGCGTTTCAACGACGATTGATTCGATCAACGCCGTTAACCCGAAACTATTGGATATCTTTAAAGGCGCGAGCGTCATTAGCATTATTTCTTATTTGGCATGGGGACTCGGCTATTACGGCCAGCCTCATATCATCGTACGATTTATGGCGATTAAAGAAGTGAAAGATTTAAAACCCGCCCGCAGAATCGGGATGAGCTGGATGGTTATTTCAGTTGTCGGTTCATTGCTGACCGGGATTATCGGGGTTGCGTATTCTCATCACTTCGGGGTCTCCGTAAAAGATCCGGAAACGATTTTCATTATTTTTTCTAAAATCTTGTTCCATCCGCTGATTACGGGCTTCTTGCTGTCCGCAATTTTAGCGGCGATCATGAGTTCCATTTCCTCACAGCTTCTCGTAACGGCAAGCGCCATTACGGAAGATTTATACCGCGCCTTTTTCAGACGGGAAGCGAGCGATAAAGAATTGGTCATGACCGGACGCCTGTCGGTATTGATCGTGGCCGTTATCGCCATTTTGCTTTCCTTGAATCCGAACAGCACCATTCTTGATCTGGTCGGATATGCGTGGGCAGGCTTCGGTTCGGCTATCGGCCCGGCGCTCTTGCTCAGTCTGTACTGGAAACGGATGAATGAATGGGGAGCGCTTGCGGCGATGATTACAGGGGCCGCGGCCGTTTTAATCTGGATCACGACAGGGCTTGCCGCTTCAACCGGCGTATACGAAATCATTCCGGGGTTCTTCCTCAGTCTGATTGCCGGTATTGCCGTCAGCCTGCTGACCAAAAAACCGGCCGATGCTTCTTATCAGCTGTTCAGCCGGATGGAAGCTCTTTTGAAAAACAAGAAATAGACAAAAAGCCGTCAGATTTTATCCCTGACGGCTTTTTTCTTCCGCACTTGTCCTGCTATAAATACTGTGAGAAAATCATATCAATTTATTATAAGAAAAATTGCGGAGGTGCTGTGCAAATTGAGCTGGCCTATCGAACCAGACATTTTATTAAAGCTGGGCATTGCCACGCTGATCGGCATGATCATCGGTCTTGAACGCGAGCTGAAAAACAAACCGCTCGGCCTGAAAACCTGTATCGTCATCGCCGTCAGCTCCTGTATGCTGACGATCGTCAGCATTAATGCGGCATATCATTTCCCAAAATATTACCGTATCATGATGGATCCGCTCCGCCTTCCCGCCCAAATCATTTCCGGCGTCGGTTTTATCGGTGCGGGCGTGATCCTGCGCAAAAGCAATGACGTCATTTCCGGCCTGACGACATCGGCTATCATCTGGGGCGCAGCCGGGCTCGGTCTGGCTACAGGCGCCGGCTTTTATAAAGAGGCGTTCGCAAGCCTCTTGTTTATCCTGATCAGTGTCGAATTTCTTCCGTGGCTGATCAGAAAAATCGGTCCCAACCGCTTGAAGGAAAAGGATATCCGCGTGAGAATGTCTCTTTCCGATAAAGACAAAATGACCGAGATTTTAAAGGAAATGAAAAGCAAACAGCTCCGCATTCACTCCGTCCGGATTGATGATCTGCACGAAAAAGAATTTCCGATTATGGAAGTGAAAGTCAGTGTTCACAAAAACCGCTATACCACTGACGTCTATTATGATATTAAAGAAATTCAGGGTGTCGTCGGAGTGAAGTGTGATACGCTATAAAAAAACGCCGGGCTGGATTCAGCCGGCGTTTTTCTATTTATACGAATGCAGAAAAGTGATACTCCGTAATCGGGGTTTCGTTTTCGATATCGCGCCTGAAGACTTTCAGCATCTCACGTTCCTCGTCCCCGAGTGAATTGAGGTCAAACGCCTGATGCAATAATCCGTAGATCAGCATATGGCGCAGCCGGAGAAAATCCGGGATGTGTTCAAGCCAGGCGGGGTCAAGGTCATTTTCTTCCCTGTAGCCTTTCATAAAGTGTGTCATGAACTCACCCGTAAACGCGGCCTTGTCTTCATACGGGATGACCGGATACCACAATATGTTGTACAGCAGAATACTGATATCATTCACAAACCAATTGTAGCCGGTATCATCAAAATCAAATGCAGTGATTTTTCCGTTGTCCCAATTGAAATTACCGTGGTGCAGATCGGCGTGCACAAGGCCGTAGTTTTCAGGATTCTTCGGCAAACGGCGCAGTTTTTCCATTAGAGCATCCGCCCGCTCAAATACGAGATGCTGATCTGCGGGCACGTATTTTCTCAGCTTCAGCTGCTCCTCTTCATCCCATTCCTGCCTTTTATATGCCGGGTCGCTCAGACGGTAGCTTTTTGTCAGCCGGTGCATGTTCCCCGTGTACTTCCCAAGCTCGTAAAACAGAGTCCCGTTCCAGTCTGATTGCTCCACTTTGCGTCCGGGCGCTTTTTCATAGACTCTTACTAAAAATGCTCCGCCTTTTCCATCCGGCACTTCTTCGACATCTTTGCCATTTAATGAAGGAATCGGTTTCGCTGCTGAAAGCCCGCCCTTTGCCAGATGATGAAGCCATTCCATTTCTCCGAGAATATATTCCGGTGTTCTTCTGATCGTATGCGTAATTTTTAAGATATACGGTTCGTTATCTTTCACAATTTCATATACGTAGTTCTCTGCGTCCGCGATAAATTGAAACGTAGTAAATCCGTATATTTCACCGGCCTCAGCCAGTACCTTATCTTCCTCAAAAATCGCTTTAATATCTTTATGCATGCTGATTCACCCTTTCATAATGTTTGTAGGCGGTGTGTGTACTCAGCAAATGTCATTCATCAACATTCCTGCCCTTCTTTTTTCACAGCAGATTCGTAACATCCGCTTAGAAATAAAATGTGTTTTCCTGTTAATTCCTAATTATACAAATATCTTAACATACCTCATCCCTCTCTCCAACGATATTCACAATAAAAAAACCCTTGCTCATACAGAAATGAACAAGGGCATCTTGGTTAATCGTAAATATGGACGGTCGGTTCTTTGTCACCCGCATTGCGGACGATCAGCGCTTCCTGTCCGTCAGACGAGGTAATGTTAATTTCGACATCAACTGAGCTTTTTGAATAATAATCCATCAGCTCACCTGTTAAGTATTGGGTAAAGGCGATAACTTCGCTTTTCCCGTAAAATTGCATCGGGATTTCAATCTTCATTTTTCTCATTTCATCGTTTTCGTACATTGCCGTTCCGACGACTCCGGTGTAATTCGGGAAGTAGCTGTCGATGGCGTTTTTGAAGCGTTTAAACACTTCGGAATCATCAGGGTATTTCTTTGCCGTGTCTGTATCCGCCGGATAGAAGACGTACTTTTCTTTGACATCATCCCAGTTTGAAATGGTGGATGAGCCGGCCTTGACTTCTGTTTTCGCAATGTAATTCCCCGGTACGATTGATGTTTTCGGCGCTTGTTTATAAAGGGCGACGGTAATCGGCACATTTTTCAGGTTATCCATTTTCCGGAGGCGGTTAACGACTTCCTGGGCGATTTCTTCACCGTGGCTGCGGATCGTTTTGTCGCTGAGCTCCACTTCCTGCTGCGGATCACCTGTGTTTTCGCGGTAATAGTAAACAGAGTTGAGAGCGAGACCGATCATGACACCGCCAAGCTGGATGGAATTTTTATCTTTTCTTACTAAGTAATCCTGTTCAAGCATAGACGCTAAGTAAATCGGGCTGTTTTCATTTTTCTCTTTTGCCGATCCCGAGCTTGGCAGCACCGGGTTTAAGCCGAGATTCTGGAAATTGGCGTCTGCCTTTTTCGCCTTTTTCAGATCACTGCCCTCTTTTTTGCGGTCAAGCCAGCTGAGTACCGTGTCCTCATCTAAATACTGGCCTTCCTGATACAAATAGTCATCCGTCGGGAACGTGTCTTGAGCGAGCCGCATCAGACCCGTCTCGAATTCATCGATGTCCAGCCTCGTGTTCAGCCGGTCCGCGGTCAGGCCGCGCGCTTTTCCGGCCTTAAACGGAAGCACCATTTTATAGTAGGAATCAGAGATATTATATTTCGGTATGATCGCTTTTTCAGAAGACTTTGCCGTTTTCTGCGTGATCTCTTCCTCTTTGTTCCCCCCGAAACTCGGCGAACAGGCCGACAGCATGAGTACTGCCGCCGTTGCCGTCGCCGCCAATGCCAACATCTTTTTCAATAGAAAACACTCCTCTTATTTCTTTAGCTCTCCCAATAGCTGTGCTTCATTCCATACTTCAATGTTTAATTCCTGCGCTTTTGTCAGCTTGCTTCCGGCCGCTTCTCCGGCAATCAGCAAGTCTGTTTTTTTGCTGACAGATCCCGTCAGCTTTCCGCCGAGCGCTTCAATCTGCGCCTTGGCTTCATTTCTGGACAGCTCTTCAAGCTTTCCGGTTAACACGATGGTTTTGCCGGCAAAATAAGAGTCGCTGTCCTCCGCTTTTACTTTTTTCGGGCCTTTGTAGAGTGTGTTCACACCGAGTTCCTCAAGTTCATTCAATAGCTCAACCATTTCTTCTTTACGGAAATAGGTGACAACGGCATCGGCCATCTTTTCGCCGATTTCATCTACCGCAAGCAGCTCTTCTTCCGTGGCTTGTTTCAGATTTTCCAGGCTTTCAAAATGCATGGCGAGTGTTTTGGCCGCTTTTGAGCCGATAAAACGGATGCCGAGACCGAACAGCAGGCGTTCCAGCGAATTCTCTTTCGACTTTTGGATGGAGCTGATCAGATTGTCAGTTGATTTTTCCCCCATCCGCTCAAGCCGGATGACCTGCTCTTTCGTCAGCTTATACAAATCAGCGACATTACGGACGAGATGTTCACGGAAAAGCTGTGTGATGACACGTTCTCCGAGTCCGTCAATATTCATCGCGTTGCGTGAGACAAAGTGAATCAGGCCTTCTCTGATCTGCGCCGGACATTCCGGATTGATGCAGCGCAGCGCGACTTCCCCTTCAATGCGGACAAGTTCGCTCTCGCACTCAGGGCAGCTGGTAGGCATATTGAATTCTTTTTCTTCCCCGGTCCGCTGTTCGATTAAGACATTGACGACCTCAGGGATGATGTCGCCCGCTTTTTTGACGACCACTTTATCGAGAATGCGGATATCCTTCTCTTTAATTAAATCTTCGTTATGAAGGGATGCTCTTGAGACCGTCGTTCCCGCGACTTTTACCGGTTCCAGAACGGCGGTCGGCGTAATGACGCCCGTTCTTCCGACATTCAGTTCGATATCGAGAAGTTTTGTCACGACCTCTTCCGCCGGGAATTTATAAGCAATCGCCCAGCGCGGGCTTTTTGCCGTATACCCGAGCTCTTCCTGCTGGTCGAGCGAATCGACTTTGATGACGATTCCGTCAATTTCATACGGGAGATCGGCCCGCTTCGCCTGCAGCTCTTCGATCATTTCAATGACTTCATCTATCGTGGCGCATTTTTTCCGTTCCTGGTTTGTTTTAAAACCGAGCTCATCCAGAAAATCCAGGCCCTGACTCTGTGTTTCCACACCCATTTCGTCAAGCTCCGCTATACTGTAGACGAAGATGTCAAGATTTCGTTTCGCTGCAATTTTCGGATCGAGCTGTCTGAGTGAGCCCGCAGCCGCGTTCCGGGGATTGGCGAACGGCTCCTCTTCATGTTTCAGCCTATCTTCATTGAGCGCTTCAAATGACTGTTTCGGCATGTACGCCTCTCCGCGCACTTCTATGGAAAGATTCCGTTTCATTTTCAGCGGAATGTTGCGGATCGTTTTTAAGTTTTCCGTGATATCTTCGCCCGTCGTTCCGTCTCCTCTTGTCGCGCCTCTGACGAAATAGCCGTCTTCATAACGGAGAGAAACAGCAAGACCGTCTATTTTCAGCTCCACATTATAAGCGACGCCGTCACCGACAGCCTGACGGACGCGGCGGTCAAAATCGCGGAGATCATCATCGTTAAATGCGTTGCCGAGACTGAGCATCGGCGTGCCGTGCTGCACCTTTTGAAACGATTCAAGCACCGCTCCCCCGACCCGCTGTGTGGGCGAATCAGGCGTTCTGAGCTCCGGGTGCTCTTCCTCTATGGCAATCAGCTCCTGCATCAGTCTGTCGTACTCGGAATCCGGCACGCTCGGTTCATCTAAGGTGTAATATTCATAACTGTACTGATCGATGGTGCGGCGCAATTCTTCTGCCCGGTGTTTCGCTGTTTCTTTGTCCATCATGTTCTTCCTTTCCTCTTCAGGTTACTGCTTTTCAATCGGCGCAAAAGCGGCAAGAAGACGCTTCACGCCGACTGGGCTCGGGAATGCGATATCAAGCTCGGTGCTTTCGCCTTCTCCTTTTACGCTGACAACCGTTCCGGTGCCCCATTTTTTATGGCCCGCTTTATCGCCGACCGCCCAGCTGAGCGAGTCGCCGCCTGTTTTGTTCGCATAGGAAACGGGACGGGATACGGGACCGCGTTTTGGCTGCACTTTTCTTCCCGGCTGCATGCGAGGTGTTTTCTTCTCATTTAGGTTCTCCAATAAATCGCCAGGTATTTCCCTGATAAAGCGGGATTCCGGATTCATATTGGTGCGGCCGAATAAGGTGCGCATTTTGGCATTCGTTAAATACAGTTCTTCTTCCGCCCTCGTAATGCCTACATATGCGAGCCTGCGTTCTTCTTCCATCTCGGCTTCTTCCATCAGGGAGCGGCTGTGCGGGAACACGCCTTCTTCCATGCCCATTAAGAACACGACAGGAAATTCAAGCCCCTTAGCGGCGTGCAGTGTCATTAAAGTGACGGCATCCTTTCCGCCTGATTCCTCTTCCTTCTGGTCGAGCTGGTCAATATCCGCGATCAGCGCCAGATCAGTCAGAAACGCGACGAGAGACTTGTCTTCGCTTTTTTGTTCGAAGTTTTTCGTCACGGAAAGAAACTCGTCGATATTTTCAAGGCGGCTTTGGGCTTCGATTGATTTTTCGGCCTTCAGCATTTCTCTGTATTCCGTTTTCTCGAGAATTTCTTCCGTGAGTTCCGTAATGGACAAGTAATCCTGCATGTTCGTCAGATTTTCAATCATCGCGCCAAAGCCGTCAAGCGCGTTTGCCGCTTTCGCGCTGACGCCGATGAAATCAACCTGTTTGACCGCCTGGAACATTGACATTCCGTTCATCGCCGCATATGAAGCGATTTTTTCTAGTGAAGTTGCGCCGACGCCCCGCTTCGGCACATTGACGATCCGCGTAAAACTGATGTCGTCGTCCGGGTTTGACACAAGGCGCAGGTATGCGAGAATGTCTTTAATTTCTTTCCTGTCGTAGAACTTGGTTCCGCCGACGATATTGTAGTTCAGTCCGGATTTTAAAAGGGTTTCCTCAATAACGCGCGACTGGGCGTTTGTCCGGTATAAAATCGCGATATCGGAAAGCTTCCGCCGGCCCGAACTGTTCAGCTCATAAATTTTGCCCGCGACGAATTGGCCTTCGCCGAATTCATTGTCGCCGCTGTAATAAGAAAGCTTGATGCCTTCGTCATTTTCCGTCCACAGGTTTTTCGGCTTGCGGTTTGAGTTGTTTTTGATCACTTCGTTAGCCGCTTGCAGAATCCGCTTTGTTGAGCGGTAGTTTTGTTCGAGCAGAATCACGTTTGCGCTCGGGTAATCTTTTTCAAAGGAAAGGATATTCGCGATATCCGCCCCGCGCCATCTGTAAATGGACTGGTCGGAGTCACCGACGACGCAGATATTTTCAAGACGGGCCGCAAGCTGCTTCACAAGCAGGTATTGCGCCCTGTTCGTATCCTGATACTCGTCTACGTGAATGTATTGGAATTTACGCTGATAAAACTCAAGCACTTCCGGCACACGCTCGAAAAGCTTAATCGTCGTCATGATTAAATCATCAAAATCGAGCGATTGGTTTTTCAGCAGTTTTTTCTGATAATCGGTATACACGTCACTCGTGACCTGATCGTAGTAGCCGCCGGCCGTTTTTGCGAATTCCTCAGGTTCGATCAGCTCGTTTTTTGCGCTGCTGATGGAGCCTAAAATACTTCTCGGATCAAACTTTTTCGGATCGATATTCCGCTCTTTCAGAATCCCTTTAATAACGGAAAGCTGATCAGCCGTATCAAGAATGGAGAAATTTCGGTTGATGCCGATTCTGTCAATATCCCTGCGCAGAATCCGCACGCACATGCTGTGGAAGGTGGATATCCAGATTTCATCCGCGCCGGGTCCGAGAATGCTCTCAACCCGCTCCTTCATTTCTCTGGCTGCTTTATTTGTAAATGTAATCGCCAGAATGTTCCATGGCGCCACGTGTTTTTCCGCCATTAAGTATGCGATTCTGTGCGTCAGCACACGTGTTTTTCCGCTTCCCGCGCCCGCCATCAGAAGCAGCGGACCGTCCGTCGTCTTGACCGCTTCCTGCTGAACGGGATTTAATCCGCTTAATAATTGATTGCTAATGTAATTCATATCCGTTCACCGCCTATCAAACATATGTTCTATCATAAATCAATTTCGTCCGCTTGGCTACTTTGTCTTTACAGCCGCCACTGTTTTAAGCGCCTGATCAAAATCTTCATATACGGCATTTCCGACAACGATGACATCGGCATGACGGCCGAACCGTTCCGCCGTTTCCGCGTCTTTAATGCCGCCTCCGTAAAACAGGACGGACTTGTCCAGCACAGCCTTCGTTTTCTCCACCGTTTCTATGTCCGCCAGCATCCCGCTGTATTCCAGATAAAAAATCGGGAGATGAAGCAAATGTTCCGCGACCCGCGCATAGGCGAGAATATCTTCTGTTTCTATATGTGTATCCGCCTCCGTCAAAGCGGCCGCCTTACAATCAGGATTGACGATGCAGTAGCCCTCCGTCACGATTTCCTCCATTGACATGAGCTCTCCGTATTCTTTCATCGCCTGATGATGCATGCCGACAATCCAGTCCGCCTTTTTGCTGTTGAGCACACTCGGAATGAAATAAAGATCAAACCCGGGCACAATGGAATCAATCGTCGACACCTCAAGTACGCACGGCACTAAAAACCGCCGCACCTTTGACATCAGTCTCAGCACATTGTCCTCGGTGATATTGTCGCTTCCTCCGATCACAATGGCGTCAGTCCCTGATTCACAAAGCCGTTCCAGCTGTTCATCCGGTAAATCTTTATTCGGATCGAGTTTAAAAACATGCTTCCACTCGTTAACATCGTACATGCGTTTTCGTTCCTCCATTCGTTTCTTGCCATTTAAACATTATAACAAATTCGTTTGGCCCGGAAAAACGGAAAAAGACGTCATTCACCTGATTCACAAAAAAAGATTGCGCTCCGCCGGACGGGAAACGGCTATGTTTGAAAACAGACAATATGTGGAATGTCAAAGAGAAAAAAGACAAGGAGTCTGATCTCAATGGAACAAGCCATTATCGTACTGATTTGTATATTGATCTTTATTATTTTAGTTCCCGCCGCATTGTTTCTCTGGATATACATAAGAGACGAAAAGCAGGAAGAACATTCAGTGCTGCGCAATTATCCCGTAGCGGGAAAACTGCGCTATATATTTGAAAAAATCGGACCAGAGCTGCGGCAGTATTTATTCAGCAATGATAACGAAGAACAGCCGTTTTCCCGGAGAGAATATGAACAGACGGTCATGTCGGGAAAGTATAAAAGCAGAATGATGGGCTTCGGCTCAGAACGGGATTTCGATCAGCCGGGCTATTATATCCGTAACGCCCTCTTCCCGAAACAAAGGGAGGAGCTGCGCGCAGATCAGACGCCGAAGATCGACACGATGATATACAAAATTGACAAAGACAACCTGCTGAAACGCAGCGAACACCGCGAAAAAGCAAAGGCGGACCCTTATTACCTGCATCCGGACGATGTGCAAGTGATCGGCCGCGATACATGCAAGAAGCCGTTTTATGTGAAAGGGTTAATCGGACAATCAGCGATGAGCTACGGCTCACTTGGCGACCGGGCAATTACCGCCCTGTCAAAAGGGCTGCACCAGGCCGGCGGCACATGGATGAATACAGGCGAAGGCGGCCTGTCTGAGTATCACCTGAAAGGCGGCGCGGATATTATCTGCCAAATCGGTCCCGGGCTGTTCGGCGTCCGCACCGAAGAAGGAGAATTTTCGTGGGAAGAATTTAAGAAAAAAAGCCGCCTCGAACAGATTAAAGCCTTTGAATTAAAGCTTGCGCAAGGGGCGAAAGCAAGAGGCGGGCATATTGACGGTTCAAAGGTGACCGAAGAAATTGCCGCCATCAGAAATGTACAGCCCGGACAATCCATTGACAGCCCAAACCGCTTCAACGAGTTCTCAAATGTCCCGGACATGCTTGATTTCATTGAGAAATTAAGGACTGTCGGAGAAAAACCGGTCGGCATCAAAATTGTCCCGGGAAGCCGCAAAGACCTTGAAGACCTTATTTCCTGTATGAGTTCCTCAGGCAAACTTCCCGACTTTATTACGATTGACGGCAGTGAAGGGGGAACGGGAGCTTCTTTCCATGAGCTGGCGGATTCCGTCGGCCTGCCGATTCTGACCGGCCTCCCCCTTGTTGACGGCCTTTTGAAGACATACGGGATAAGAGATAAGCTGAAAATTTTCGCATCCGGAAAGCTGCTCACTCCGGATAAGATTGCCGTTGCCCTCGCGTTAGGCGCGGATTTTGTCAATATTGCCCGGGGAATGATGTTTTCAGTCGGCTGTATCCGCGCTCAAGTATGCCACACCAATCATTGTCCTGTCGGAGTGGCGACAACCGATCCAAAACTTCAGCGCGCGCTCAGTATCGAGGATAAACAGCACCGCGTCTGCAACTACGTGCTCTCGTTGCGTGAAGGGCTGTTTCACCTAGCCGCGGCGGCGGGCATCAGCTCGCCGGTTCATTTCTCAGCTGAACACATCGTATACCGGGAGGAAGACGGAAGCCTGAGGGAACTTCCCGGCCTTTTGAATCAGCACGCATAAAAAAAACCGCCTGCCGTCATCGGCAGAGCGGTTTTTTACGTAGCTGAGGAGGATTCTCCTTTGTTTACGCGGTCGAGCGCCATTTCATAGGCGTCGTTTCCGTAATTTAAGCAGCGCTTCACCCGGGAAATCGTCGCTGTGGAAGCACCCGTTTCGCTTTCAATTTTGTGATACGTATTTCCTTCGCGGAGCATTCTTGCCACTTCCAAACGCTGCGCCAGCGATTGGATTTCATTAATCGTACAAAGATCGTCAAAGAAACGATAGCATTCCTCCAGATCTTTCAGCGATAAAATAGATAAAAATAACTGGTCCAGTTCTTTTCCGCGTAATTTATCGATTTGCATCGTCAAACACCTTCTCCTTTACTAATGGAAGCTGCATCGAGATCAGGCACGATATTAATCCATGTCTTTCCTGGCACAAACGGAAGAATCTCACCGCCTTTTACGGGCAGAATACGGCCGTCTTTATATTCCCAGTCTGACTCCATAACATCGCCGTGCTGAAGCAGGAGGCCCTTCCCCCCTGACTGAATATCGATGGCCCGCCTTCCATCTTTGTCTGTCATGCGATGGCCGGCTTCAACAATAAAAATGTTGTGCATGGCTAAAGGCTTTCCGGTCTCCCGGTCTGTCGCTTTCACACCATCAGAGCTTCTTGTATAAGCATCAGCTTTTTTATCATAATCGTATTCGACAAGATTTGTAATGTTTTGTGTTCCATAATCTATCCGAATATTGTAGGTTTCGTTTCCGGGTTTTGCATCTGATGTCTGAAATGGGAGCGGTTCTGTTTTTCCGTTCAGCTTGTATCCTTTTTGTTCCGCCGCCTTCCTGATATTGTCATACGACGTATAGGAATTGTGGGGCGGCTTGCTGAAATCGGCTCTCCAAAACAGGCTTCCGTCAAAATCCAAACCGTTTATATAATCGTAAGCTCCGGACTCCAGCTGCTTTTTTGCGCCGGGACTCCAGCCATGATGGACAAATATGCTGTTAAACCCGCTGCTGAGCGTGACAAAATATTCCCTCGCGCTCCGCACAGGCCCGACCGTTTCCGGCATCTCACTTTGAAAAATCGCGAGAAACCGCGTAATCCGGCCCTCCGCAAGCGCCTCGATGACAACATCCGCCTTTGACAGCCCGGATTGGGGCCTCGCCTTCGGATGATTGTTCACTGCGACTGCAATCGGACGGCGTTCTGCAAGCTTCTGCTCAGTTTTCAGCCCCGTTAAAGGAGCTTCCGCTTCTTTCGGCTGCACCTGATCGGCATTGTTCTGCCGGCAGGCGGCAAGCAGCAAAAACGCAAAACAAAGCATACAAACGGTTTTCCATCTTTTCATATGTCGGCTCCCTGCTTTTATATTTTAACGCATTATCGATGGAAAGAGTACAGTTTTTTTCATCACGTCGAATATTCCTCTCGGCGTAATGCGGATATAAGGCAGGTGTGTGCTCTGCAAAAAGAGCAGCGTATAGATCGGATCGCAGAATCGGTAGCCCCGCTCCTCCAGCAGCGTCCTCAGTTTTTGCTCTTTCTCAAGCACTTCTTCATAATTCTCCGCAGATGCAGAACCGTTTAAGGCGAGGGGAATCTCATGCAGAATCTTCCCGTTTTCGGCAAGCACGATTCCGCCGCCGATTTCTTTCATCCGTGAGAAAGCGAGCAGGATATCTTCCTTATTTTTTCCGGCAGCGATAATATCTCCAGTTGTCGTGTAGGAACTGACAAAGCCCTGCACCCGGTCGGCAAAACCTTTCAGCATTGTATTAACCCGCCATTTTCCATGCTTATCGAGAAGCGTGAGATAGCATTCATCATGATCAAAAGAAAGCTGGTCAACAGAATTATCAATCGCAATCATATACGGCTCCATAATGACCGCGTTGCGCATGGACACACCCATCGGCATTGAAAACTGTAAATCATCCATCGTCATATCATATGAAAGCTCAAGAGGGACAAGACCGCCCTTTTTCCAATCCGTTTCTGTAAACGCATTCATATTTCGGCCGTCTTCCCTCAGCAGGATGCCTTTGGAGATCACCGTGACCGGGTCAGGATTCATCGGGTCATCGAGAATGTTCAATGAAGCAAGCCGGCCCGGACCGATCACACCGAGAAAGTCGTCCATCTGATAATACTTCGCGATATTAAAGGAGGCCATATTGTAGGCGTCAATCGCCGGAACTCCTTCCTCCAAAGCGATTTTGATTAATTCATTCGTCATGCCGCCTTTATAAAAATGCGGCGTCGCTCCATCCGTCGTGTAAAAGAAATGATCATAATGCCGGAAGCCTTTTTGATGAAGATCCTGCAAAATCGTTCTCAAATCAGGGCGGATGGATGAATGTCTGAGCGAAACATAGTAGCCCAATTCAAGCCGTCTCATTACCTCGCCGCCATTCATCGCCTCGTGGTCGGAATCAGCTCCGAACAGTTTCATCTTCGTCAGTGTTTTTTCAGAGGCTCCGGGAAAATGCCCTTCTATCCGCTTGCGCAGTTTCTTTGTCGCCTGCATGCAATGAAGCATCAGGTCATCGCCGTCCATGAGGCGCGGCCATCCGGTCAATTCTCCGCCTTGAATGACATCCGGGTGCTCAATCCATTGCTTTCGGACATCAAAAGAAAGAAGCTGATCCTCATTCAGCACTTCAGTCTGCAGATCATATCTGGACCACCAGAAATATTGCACCGGCTGTTTTTTCAGTTCTTCCAATATAGTAAGCGCTTTCTTTTTACCGCTGTGCAAAAGAAAAAACAAGTTATCATTAACAAACGTCGTTGTTCCGAATTGAGACACATATTCGGCGAGCGTTTGGGGATTATATATTTGAAAAGGATGTGTATGCGGTTCAATGTAACCTGGCACAATGTATTTTCCTTCACAATTTATGGTATGAATGTGCTCAGCTGCATCAGGAAGCTCATCACCAACATATACAATTCGGTCTCCGTAAATCCAGACGTTCTTTTTCAGCCATTGTTTTAAAAAAGGATTTAATACGAGAGCATCCCGTAAAAGTAGCGTTGGAAGCAGCTTTGAGTCTACAACATCCGCCTGTGATCTGATGTCTTTATTTTTCCAGTTAAAGGTACGTTCGGACATTCACATACTCTCCTTCGCTTATATTAGACCCATCGTATCACATCCGCACAATTATCGCACGGCTAAAACGTTACAAATTATTGAAGATGAATGAAAAACTTTTTCTAAGGGAGCTGAAATGATGAAACCGAATATCAGTTTATTAAATGCCGTTATGCGCATCACTTGCGGCCTCACCATTTTGTCTGCTGCTTCAGCGAAATACACGAGAAAACCTTGGTGCAAGATGCATCTCTTCTGTATGATGATGGGCGCGATGAAAGCGGCGTCCGGCATCCTCCGCTTCTGCCCGGTGACATATATGTTCCAAACCGGAATGAATCAGGATGACAGCCATCAGCAAGAAAAATAACAAGCCGTTTCGGCTTGTTATTTAATTTCTCCTGTCCCGCGAGTCTGAGAAGAATCCGTCTATACGCCTTCATCGATGACTGGCAAGCCGACAACCTAGGCCGTCCTCAGCTTACGTAAAAAACCCCGCAGCTCGGGTGCTGCGGGGTTCTGCTTTCTATCGTTGAGAAGCTTTCAGCGCACGGGCGCCGATGTCGCTTCTGTAAAACAGTCCGGGTTTTGTCAGCCCTGAAACGGCGCTGTACACTTTATCTCTCGCCGCTTCAAATGTCTCAGCAAATGCGGTGACATTGGCGACCCGGCCGCCGTTTGTGACAAATTGACCGCCTTCTTTTTTCGTTCCGGCATGAAAAATGGCGATCCCGTCTTCAGCGGATGCCAAACTGCCGATCGGCGTCCCTTTTGCATAGCCTTCCGGATAGCCTTCAGAAGCCAGCACAACGCTGACGGCGGCCGTATCTTTCCACCTTAGGTCAACATCTTTCTCATGCAGCAGATCCAAAAGCACCTGGATGAGGTCAGATTCCATTCTCGGCACGACAACCTGTGTTTCCGGATCTCCGAAGCGCGCGTTGAATTCAATGACTTTTGATCCGTTTTCCGTCAAAATCAGCCCCGCGTACAGCACGCCCGTGAAGGAGCGTCCCTCTTTCACCATTGCTTTTGCCGCCGGCTTCACAATCGTTTCGACTGCGCTTCTGACGATATCATCGGAAATGTGCGGCACCGGTGAGTAGGCGCCCATTCCGCCCGTATTCGGCCCTTTGTCTCCATCGAAGGCGCGTTTATGATCTTGAGCGATTACCATCGGATAGACGGTCTCCCCTTTTACAAACGCCATTAAAGAAAATTCTTCGCCGGCGAGGAACTCTTCAATGACCACAGATGCGCTCGCCTCGCCGAATTTCTCATCCTCAAGAAAATCGTGCAGGCATTCAATCGCTTCTTCTTCCGTCATCGCGACCGTGACACCTTTTCCAGCGGCAAGCCCGTCCGCTTTAATGACAATCGGCGCGCCTTTTTGCTGCACATATGCTTTCGCCTCTTCAAATGAAGTAAACGTCTCATATTCCGCCGTCGGAATGCCGTATTTTTTCATTAAATCCTTGGCAAACTGTTTGCTTCCTTCAATGATTGCCGCTTTTTCAGACGGTCCGAAAACAAGCAGTCCGGCTTTTTCAAACTCGTCCGCTATCCCTTCAATCAGAGGAACTTCGGGGCCGATAATCGTCAGCCCGACACGATGTTCTTTCGCAAACGCAATGAGTGCGGCATGATCGCTTTCTTCAATGTTGACCAGCGTCGCGCAGCCTGCCATACCGTCATTTCCGGGCGCGGTGTACACCGTGTCAACAAGCGGGCTTTGCGCCGCTTTCCAAGCCAATGTATGCTCTCTGCCGCCTTTTCCGATAATCAATACATTCACGCTTCGTTCCCCCTCTTAATGTTTGAAATGTCTGATGCCGGTGAATACCATGGCGATGCCGTATTCATCCGCTTTTTTAATCGAATCTTCATCGCGGACCGATCCGCCGGGCTGGATAATCGCCGTGACACCGGCTTTTGCGGCTTCTTCGACTGTATCCGGCATCGGGAAAAACGCGTCTGATCCGAGCGCGCTGCCTTTTGCTTTTTCTCCGGCCTGCTCAATGGCGATTTTAGCTGAACCGACGCGATTCATCTGTCCTGCGCCCACACCGACCGTCATATGGTCTTTTGCAAGAACGATCGCGTTGGATTTCACGTGTTTGACGACTTTCCAGGCGAGCTTCAGATCTTCCCATTCCTGCTCGTTCGGCTCTCTTTTTGTCGGGATGCTGATGTCGGCGTCATCAAATCCATGGACGTCTAAATCTTGAATCAAAAGGCCGCCCTGTACGGATGTCAGCTGTTTTTCTTTCTTCCCTGATGCGGTCACGTCAAGCGTGAGCAGACGAAGGTTTTTCTTCGCCGTCAGCACGTTCAGCGCTTCTTCACTGAAAGAAGGGGCGATAATGATTTCTAAAAAGATGCCGTGAAGGGCTTCAGCCGTTGCCTGATCAACTTCACGGTTCAGCGCGATGATGCCGCCGAAAATGGAGGTTTTATCAGCTTCATACGCTTTATTGAATGCTTCCTCAATTGAAGCTCCCGTACCGACTCCGCACGGGTTCATATGTTTAACGGCGACAGCTGCGGGTTCTGTAAACTCCCGGACGATTTGAACGGCCGCATCCGCGTCCTTAATATTGTTGTAAGAAAGCTCTTTGCCGTGAAGCTGTTTTGCCGCCGCGATGGAACCGGAGACAGGAAGTGCGCTTTGGTAGAAAACCGCCTCTTGGTGAGGGTTTTCACCGTAGCGGAGCGATTGTTTTTTCTCAAATGTAACGGTGAATTGTTCAGGGTCTTTCTCACCGGCCTCGCGTGTTAAGTAATCAGCGATTAATGCGTCGTATGCCGCGGTATGGCGGAATACTTTGGCCGCAAGCTCGCGTTTTCTTTTAAGCGAAACGCCGCCGTGTTCTTTAATCTCATTGAGCACGGAGCTGTAATCGGCCGGATCTGTGATGACCGTCACATCCTGATGGTTTTTCGATGCGGCGCGCAGCATGCCGGGGCCGCCGATATCAATGTTTTCTATCGCTTCATCGTATGTTACATCTTCTTTTGAAATCGTTTCTTTAAACGGATAAAGGTTGACAACCACAAGGTCAATCGGTGCAATGCCGTGCTCATTGATCTGCGCCATATGCTCTTCATTGTCTCTTACGGCAAGCAGGCCGCCGTGAATATTAGGATGGAGGGTTTTTAACCGTCCGTCCATAATTTCAGGAAATCCGGTCACTTCTGAAATGCCGATGACATCCACACCGTTTTCCTGGAGAAGTTTTTTTGTTCCTCCGGTCGAAATGACTTCGACGCCGAGCTCTGTCAGTTCCTTTACGAAAGGTACGAGATTTGTTTTATCAGAAACACTGATTAGTGCGCGTTTGATTGTCATGCCTTTTCACCTCTGTTATTTAGTCCCAGCAGCTGTTTCACAACGCTCGGATACCATTTGTGCTCAAGCTCGTGTATTGTATGCTCTATGTCTTCAAGCGTATCGTTTTCCTGTATTTCGAATGCTTTTTGCGCGATAATCGGTCCTGTGTCCATGCCTTCGTCGACGTAATGAACGGTAATGCCCGCCACTTTCACACCGGCCCGATACGCCTGTCCGACAGCGTCAATCCCGGGGAATGCCGGAAGAAGCGAGGGATGTATATTAATAATGCGGCCCCCGTATGCTTCAAGCAGCGTATCTCCAATCAGTCTCATATAGCCGGCGAGAACGATTAATTCCGCCCCGTGCAGGCGCAGCTGTTCAATAACGGCCCGTTCAAAGGCCGCTTTGTTTTCAAAAGATGACGGTTCAAAGGCGAATGACGGAATGTGTAAAGCCTCCGCCCTTTCCACCGCCTTTGCCTGAGGCTTATCCGTCACGAGAAGCGAGAGCTCCGCATCCCACTTCTCTTCTCTCATGCGTTTGGCAATGGCCTCGAAGTTCGATCCGTTTCCTGAAGCAAATACCGCAAACTTTTTCATGAAAGAGCCGCACCGCCGAAAGAAATGCCTTCGCCCCGCTTGACCCGGCCGATCAAATAAGCCTTCTCGCCCTGAGCTTCAAGCGTGTCGATGACGTCTGTCAGGTTTTCTTCTTTAACGGCAAGGACAAAACCGATGCCCATATTAAAAACATTGAACATTTCTTCTTCTTTCAGCTTGCCGTGCTCCTGCAGAAACGGAAAAATCGGCGGGATCGGCCATGATCCGTGATCAATTTCCGCACTCAATCCGTCCGGCAGCATCCGCGGGATGTTCTCGATGAATCCTCCGCCTGTCACATGCGCCATGCCGTCCACCTTACCGCTTTTCACCGCCTTGAGCACCGGCTTCACATATATTCTCGTCGGTTCCAGCAATTCTTCTCCGAGAGGACGCGCAAACGGTTCATAGACAGTATCCAAATCAAGTCCGCCGTCATCAAGAAGCACTTTTCTCACAAGGGAAAATCCGTTGCTGTGAAGGCCGCTTGAAGTAAGTCCGATTAAGAGATGCCCCTCTTCGATATGTTCACCGGTGACGATTTCGTCTTTTTCCGCGACGCCGACTGAAAAGCCCGCAATATCGTATTCATCAGCCGTATACAGCCCCGGCATTTCCGCCGTCTCACCGCCGATAAGCGCTGATCCTGACTGCTCGCATCCGTCCGCCACGCCCTGAACGATCTGCTCAATTTTTACCGGATCAGCCTTGCCGACCGCCAAATAATCAAGGAAAAACAGCGGCTCCGCTCCTTGGGCAAGCACATCATTTACACACATCGCGACCGCATCGACGCCGATCGTGTCATGTTTATCCATTGAAAATGCGAGTTTCAGCTTGGTGCCGACACCGTCTGTTCCGGAAATTAAAACAGGCTTTTGATACGGAAGCTCTGACAGATCAAACATTCCGCCAAAACCGCCCAGGCTTCCCATAACGCCGAGCCTTTTCGTGCGCTCCACGTGTTTTTTCATTCGTTTGACGGCTTCGTATCCGGCTTCGATGTCAACTCCGGCATTTTTATAAGCATCAGACATCCCTATCACTCCTTGTCAATTCGTTTCTCCTTAAAAGGCAGAAAGAGAAAGGCAGCCTGAATTCCCGCTGCCTTTATGTCATTTTCACATTTTATTTTGTCAGCACCGCTTCTTTTACGTGAGGAAGCACTGTATCCTGATAAATTTCCGTCGGATATTTGCCCGTAAAACAAGCGAGGCATTGTCCGCAGTTGGTGTCTTCAAATTTTCGGCCGACTCCTTTTAACAATCCGTCTACACTTAAGAAAGAAAGCGTGTCAGCACCGATGATCTGGCGGATTTCTTCCACGGAATGAGAAGAAGCGATCAGCTCCTCATGGGTTGATGTGTCGATGCCGTAGAAGCACGGATGAGCGATCGGCGGTGAACTGATCTTGACGTGCACCTCTGTCGCTCCCGCTTCTCTGAGCATTGTGACAATCCGGCGGCTTGTCGTCCCGCGCACGATGGAATCATCAACCATGACGACCCGTTTTCCTTCAACAACACCGCGGACGGCGGACAGCTTCATTCTCACGCCTTGCTCGCGCAGAGCCTGTGACGGCTGGATAAACGTTCTGCCGACATAACGGTTTTTAATGAGACCGAGTTCGTACGGAATGCCCGTTGCCTCAGCATAGCCGATAGCCGCAGAAATACTGGAATCAGGCACGCCTGTGACGACATCCGCTTCAATCGCGGACTCCTGGGCAAGCATTTTTCCGAGGTTTTTCCGGGCGCTGTGCACGTTAATGCCGTCGATATTGCTGTCAGGTCTTGAGAAATAAATGTACTCCATGCTGCAGATGGAACGGTTGATATTCATGGAGAAACGCTCTGATTTCATGCCTTCATCATTGATGATCAGCATTTCGCCCGGCTCTACCTCGCGAAGGTATGTCGCGCCGACCACATCGAATGCGCACGTTTCTGATGCCACGACGTAAGCGTCACCCATCATGCCGATTGACAGCGGTCTGAGTCCGTTCGGGTCAAGCGCTACGATCATTTCTGTTTCAGTCATGATTAAAAAGGCATAAGCGCCTTTCAGCATAGACAGCGAATTTTTGATTTGATCCTTCAGCGAAAAGTGTCCGCTGCGTTTAATCAGATGAGCCAGCACTTCCGTATCGGAGGAAGTCTGAAAAATGCTCCCTTGATTTTCAAGCTGCTGCTTCAACTGTGTGGCGTTGACCAAGTTGCCGTTATGGGCGAGCGCGAGGCTGCCGTTGTTTTGCGAACGGAACAGGAGCGGCTGGACATTTTCATATCCGCCTCCGCCTGCCGTCGCATAACGGACGTGCCCGATCGCGCCTTTTCCCTTCACTTTGCTCAGTTCGCCGTTTTGAAAAACTTCGGTAATAAGCCCCTGTCCTTTATGCGCCGTCAGTTTTTCACCGTCAGTTGCGACAATTCCCGCGCCTTCCTGTCCTCTGTGCTGGAGGCTGTGCAGGCCGTAATACGTGATCTGCGGGGCTTCTTCATGTCCCCAGATGCCAAACACACCGCATTCTTCATTCAGGCCTTTGATTTCAGCAAGCATGGAATAGCTCCTTTCCACGCGCGCTCAAGTTCTTTCGTTTGCGCGTGAACCAATTGTTGTCCGTCCTGGTTTTGAATCGCCAGAAGTCCGTCAGCCGTTACCTCGCCGATATGAACCGCATCGGCCATAGCCGCTTCAAACGCCGCTTGGTGTTCTTTTTTCACCGAAACGACGAAGCGTGATTGAGATTCAGAGAATAATAATGCCGCTTCCCCTTCTACAGTCACGTGCGCGCCAAGGTTTTCCGTCGTCATGACGCTTTCTGCAACCGCTACGCCTAAGCCGCCTTCAGACACATCATGCGCTGATTGTACGAAGCCTTTTTTAATCGCGTCAAGCAATGCTTTTTGGCGTGACAGCTCTACATCAAGATCGATTTGCGGCGCTTTGCCGTAAATGCGGCCTTCTGTCATTTTTTGCAGTTCGCTTCCGGCAAACTCAGGTTTTGTTTCGCCGATCACGTATACAAGATCCCCCGCTTGTTTGAAATGCTGTGTCGTAATATGAGCGGTATCTTCAATTAAGCCGACCATGCCGATAACAGGCGTCGGGTAGATCGCCGTTCCGTTCGATTCATTATAAAGTGATACGTTACCGCCGATGACGGGAGTGCTGAGAACATTACACGCCTCGCTGATGCCGTCGGCCGCTTTTTCGATCTGCCAGAAAATTTCAGGTTTTTCCGGGTTTCCGAAATTCAGATTATCCGTGACCGCAAGCGGTTCGGCGCCGGAGCATACGATGTTGCGCGCCGCTTCGGCAACGGCGATTTTCCCGCCTTCTTCTGGATCAAGATATAAATAACGCGCGTTGCAATCCGTCGTCATCGCCAGCGCTTTTTTCGTGCCGCGGATTCTGAGCACTCCCGCGTCAGAGCCCGGAGCGACCACCGTATTTGTGCGCACCATGTAGTCATATTGATCGTACACCCACTCTTTGCTGGCAATTGTCGGCTGCTGCAGCAAGGCAAAAAGCGTCTCTGTCCCATCTTTTACTTCAGGCGCGGGAACTTCTGTTTCCTGAAACTCGCGGTAGTACGCGGGTTCTGCTGACGGCTTGTGGTATACAGGCGCTTCTTCCGCCAGCGCGTCAACCGGAAGCTCGCAAACAACCTCTCCGTTATGGCGGAGGCGGAGCATTTTATCATCCGTAACATGACCTACGGAAACCGCTTCAAGATCATATTTATCAAAAATATCGACAATTTCCTGTTCACGTCCGCGTTCAATGACGAGAAGCATGCGTTCCTGAGACTCGGAAAGCATCATTTCGTAAGCGGTCATACCTGTTTCCCGCTGCGGAATGAGATCAAGGTTCATTTCAATGCCTGAGCCGGCTTTGCTTGCCATTTCAGCACTCGAACTTGTCAGACCGGCCGCCCCCATATCCTGAATGCCGACTAAGGCGTCGCATTGGATGACTTCAAGGCATGCTTCCAGGAGAAGTTTTTCCATGAAAGGATCGCCGACCTGCACCGCGGAACGTTTTTCTTCAGATGAATCTGACATTTCTTCTGATGCGAAAGTAGCGCCGTGTATGCCGTCGCGGCCCGTTTTAGCGCCGACGTACATGACCGTGTTGCCGACACCTTTCGCCTGGCCTTTTTTAATATCTTTATGATCAATTAAGCCGACGCACATTGCATTGACAAGCGGATTGCCCTCATAGCTTGCGTCAAACTGCACTTCTCCGCCGACCGTCGGAATTCCGATACAGTTTCCGTATCCCGCGATTCCCGCCACTACTTCTTCAAACAAGTACTTCACACGAGGTGAAGTGAGCTCACCAAATCGAAGAGAGTTTAATACAGCTATCGGACGGGCGCCCATTGAGAAAACGTCACGGATGATGCCGCCCACTCCCGTCGCGGCACCTTGGTATGGCTCAATCGCTGACGGATGGTTATGAGATTCAATTTTGAACACGACCGCCTGATTGTCACCGATGTCAACGATTCCCGCGCCTTCACCGGGACCCTGCAGCACGCGTTCGCCGCTAGTCGGGAATTTGCGTAAAACCGGTTTTGAGTTTTTATAGCTGCAGTGCTCTGACCACATGACGGAAAAAATCCCGATTTCCGTGTAGTTCGGCAATCTTCCGATAATAGATTCAATGAGTGCGAACTCGTCATCACTGACACCCATTTGCTGATAGAGTTTCTCTTCTTTTATTTGTTCTTTACTTGGTTCAAGCAGTAGCGACATGAGTTTCCCTCCAATTTTTCACGATAGACCGGAACAATGTAAGACCGTCTGCGCTGCCGAGCAGTTCATCGACTGCGCGCTCAGGGTGAGGCATCATGCCTAATACGTTGCCTTTCTCATTCACGACGCCGGCAATGCCGCTGACGCTTCCGTTAATATCGCCGCCGTATGTGAAGGCGATTTGATTGTTTTCTTTTAATCTTTCAAGCGTTTCGTCATCACAGTAGAAATTGCCTTCGCCGTGGGCAACCGGAATCGTAATCGATTGTCCTTTTTCATAGGAAGATGTGAATAACGTACCGCCGTTCTGCACGATTAATTCAACCGGTCGGCAGATGAACTTTAAATCTTTGTTGCGTCTCATCGCGCCGGGCAGAAGTCCGAGCTCCTGCAGAATCTGGAATCCGTTGCAGACGCCGAGAACCGGTTTTCCTTCGGCAGCCGCTTTTTTCACAGCCGGCATGATGTTTGCGAATCTGGCGATGGCGCCGCATCTCAAGTAGTCGCCGTATGAAAACCCGCCGGGGATGAGCACGCCGTCAAATCCGTCAAGGCTTGTTTCCTCGTGCCAGACATACTCGACTTCTTCGCCGAGTTCGTCCTTTACGGCGTGGAACATATCAATATCACAGTTGGAGCCGGGTAACACAATCACCGCAAATTTCACTGTGCGACAACCTCCTCAACTTCATATCGGTAGTCTTCAATGACTGTATTGGCAAGGAGCTTTTCACACATTTCTTTCACGAGCGCGTCAAGATCGCGGTCAGATTTTTCAATCGTCAGCTCCATATATTTTCCGATGCGCACATCCTGCACTTCATTGTAGGTCATGCTGTGCAATGCATGCTGCACCGCGCTTCCTTGAGGATCGAGCACACTTTCTTTTAAGCTGACATAAACTTTCACTTTATACATTATGAAATGCCTCCCAGTCTTTTGAAAATCTCTTCATATGCGTCGGTTAAGCTTCCCAGGTTCCGTCTGAACAAATCTTTATCGAGCTTTTCGTTTGTGTCTTTGTCCCACAGACGGCACGTGTCAGGAGAAATTTCATCCGCTAAAAGCACCCGTCCCTCTGCGTCTAAGCCGAATTCCAGCTTAAAATCTATTAATCTGACGCCGCAGTCTTCAAAAATATGCTGCAGCTCTTGATTGACCTGTTTTGTAATCGATTTGATCGTTTTGACCTGCTCAGGAGCAGCCGCTTTCAAGAGCCAGATATGATCTTCTGTGATGAGCGGATCGCCCAGCGCGTCATCCTTGTAGTAAAATTCGATAATCGGCTGCGGAAGCTCTGTTCCTTCCGGGATGCCGAGACGTTTCGACATGCTTCCGGCGGCAATGTTTCTGACCACGACTTCAAGCGGAATGATGCTCACTTTTTTGATAAGCTGCTCTGATTCTGAAACACGCTCCACAAAGTGGTTGTCAATTCCTTTGGCGTGCAGATGTTTGAAAATCAGGCTTGAAATTTCATTGTTCAGACGGCCCTTTCCGCTGATCTCCGCTTTTTTCTCACCGTTAAAGGCTGTTGCGGAATCCTTGTAGACCACGCGGAGAATCTGTTCGTCTTCAGTTTGATAAATCCGTTTCGCTTTTCCTTCATAAAGAAGATTATTGTTCACAATATTCACGGAAGGCCTCCTAACCCGAATGTTGGGAATATTCAATCTATGGCGGCTGAAGAAGCCGCCTCCGGCTGGCTTCTTCTATAAACCTAAACGATCAAAGATCAAGTCGACGTTTTTCAGATGATAATTGTAGTCAAAGCAATCGGCAATCTGTTCCGGTGTGAGACGGGACGTGATTTTTTCCTCCGCTTCGACAAGCTGGCGGAACGGCACTTGTTTTTCCCACGCTTCCATCGCTTTCGGCTGAACCGTGTCATATGCTTCTTCACGAGGCAGACCCGTGTCGATTAAAGCGAGCAGCACGCGCTGAGAGTAGATTAAACCGAGTGTGCGGTCCATGTTGCGTTTCATATTTTCCGGGAATACCGTTAAGTTTTTGACGATATTGCTGAATCGGTTCAGCATGTAATTCAGCGCGATTGTCGCGTCAGGAAGAATGATGCGCTCAGCTGATGAATGAGAAATATCACGCTCATGCCATAACGGTACATTTTCGTATGCCGTCAGCATGTACCCGCGGATCACGCGCGCCATGCCCGTCATATTTTCCGACCCGATCGGATTCCGTTTATGAGGCATAGCCGATGAACCTTTTTGTCCTTTCGCAAAAAACTCTTCCACTTCACGTGTTTCACTCTTTTGCAGACCGCGGATTTCCACTGCGAATTTTTCAATGCTCGTCGCGATCAAAGCCAGTGCCGCCATGTAATCCGCATGACGGTCGCGCTGTAATGTCTGAGTGGAAATCGGCGCCGCTTTCAGGCCAAGTTTTTCACAGACATACTGCTCTACGAACGGATCAATATTTGCATATGTGCCGACCGCGCCGGAAAGCTTCCCGACTTCGATCCCTTCTTTTGCCTGCTTGAAACGTTCAAGGTTGCGTTTCATTTCTTCGTGCCAAAGCGCGAGTTTCAGGCCGAATGTCGTCGGTTCCGCGTGTACGCCGTGCGTGCGGCCCATCATGACCGTGTATTTATGTTCTTTCGCTTTTTCTTTTATAATGTCAACAAATCTCTCAATGTCCTTGAGCAAGATCTCATTCGCCTGTTTTAATAGATAGGAAAGAGCGGTATCCACGACATCTGTTGACGTCAGGCCGTAGTGAACCCATTTTCTTTCTTCGCCTAATGATTCTGAAACCGCGCGGGTGAATGCAACGACGTCATGGCGCGTATCCTGCTCGATTTCCAAAATGCGGTTGATGTCGAAAGACGCGTTTTCGCGCATGACCTTGACGTCTTCTTTCGGAATGACGCCAAGCTCAGCCCAGGCTTCACAGGCTAAAATCTCGACTTCCAGCCATGCCTGGTATCTGTTTTCGTCCGTCCAGATCGCGGACATTTCAGGTCTTGAATAACGTTCGATCATTATGCTCGTCCTCCGTCTCTATTCATCCATATGTTCGTGATGTCCTGAATCCATGTTTCATCAGGCTTCCGCAAAAATGTCATATGCCCCATTTTACGGCCTTTTTTAATCTCATGTTTTCCGTACAGGTACAGTTTGGCTTCCTTTAAAAGCTCCGTATGCTCCTCCGCAAGCTTCACTTCATCACCGAGCAGATTCACCATCATTCCCGGTTTGAGAAGATCGGTTCTGCCGAGAGGAAGTCCGCAGACCGCTCTGATGTGCTGTTCGAATTGGCTCGTTTCACAAAGGTCGAGCGTATAATGCCCTGAATTGTGAGGACGCGGCGCCAGTTCATTAATCAAGAGGCCTCCGTCTTCCGTGACAAACATTTCCACCGCAAGCGGCCCGACAAGCTCCAATTTCTCCGCGAGCTGAACGGCAAGCGCCTCTGCCCGCTTCTGAACCGTTTCCTCCGCTCTCGCGGGCACGATGCTTTGGAACAGAATATTATTTTTGTGGATATTTTCAGCAGCCGGAAAGGTTGAAATCTCACCGTGCACCGATCTCGTCACGATAACGGAAAGCTCCATCCGGAACGATACCCAGCTTTCAAGTATGCACGTGCCGTTTTCTAACAGCGCAGCCGCTTCATCTGTCTGTCCTTCTTCCTTAATGACAAATTGGCCTTTGCCGTCATATCCGCCGCGGCATGTTTTCAGCACCGCCGGGAGTCCCAGTGCCTGAACGGCTTCCTCAAGCTCCCGTCCGCTGTTTACGATCCGATAAGGAGCGACTTGACAGCCTGCTGACTGGATCGCCTTTTTTTCCGTTTCCCTGTTTTGGGTGATGAGCAGCAGCTCGCTTCCCTGGGGAAGATATGCATGTTCTTTGAGCCAGTTGAGCGCCTCGTAATCGATATTTTCAAATTCGTAGGTAATGATGTCACTGACTCCGGCCAATTTTTGAATCGCTTCACGGTCATTGTACTGGGCGGTAATCTCAATATCGGCGATCTGTCCGCATGGCGAGTCTTTCACGGGATCGACGACAGCGACTTTATAGCCCATCTGTTTTGCGGCGACAGCCATCATTTTTCCGAGCTGTCCGCCTCCGATAATGCCGATGACAGCACCGGGAAAAATCGTTTTTTTATCAGACAAGCTGATCACTGCTTTCCAGCACCGTTTGTTTTGTCGCATTTCTTCTCGCCTCTAGTTTATCCGCAATGTCATCGTCAAATGCCGACAAAATTTGCGCGGCTAACAGACCCGCGTTCACTGCGCCCGCTTTCCCGATCGCCGTCGTCGCGACCGGCACGCCGCCGGGCATCTGTACGATAGACAGAAGAGAATCAAGCCCGTTAAGCGATTTCGTCTGAACCGGTACGCCGATCACCGGCAGCGTCGTTTTGGCCGCCGTCATTCCCGGCAGATGCGCCGCTCCCCCGGCTCCGGCAATAATGACTTTTAAACCCCTGTCTCTTGCGCTTTCTGCATATTCAAACATCAAATCAGGCGTCCGGTGCGCGGATACCACCTGTTTTTCATAAGGAATGTGAAGTTCGTCAAGTATGTCGCATGCATGTTTCATTGTCTCCCAATCGGAGGTGCTTCCCATGATGATTCCTGCTAGCGGCTGCATTCTGTTCCCACCTTCTCATGCTTTGTTTTTCAGAAAAAAAAGCCCGGCTTATATTGCAACTATGAGGAAGCAATACAAACCGGGCATGGCGCGCGTATCGTCAGTCGTTCGCTTCTGCGATATCCATGTCAGCTGTTTATCACTTTCCTGCATAGTCCGGCCGTTTACGGCAGCCGGGTAGAAACTTATGGGCCATATTCCCAAGATTATATGAGGTCGTGTTTTGATTTCATGTTTATCTTAACAACGGACTTGGATAATGTCAACGACATTATCGAACGATATAAAAATTCTTTCTTTTAATGTTCGTGTTTAGATCAATTTCCCTTCAAATACGATTTTTTTCCCGCAAGGAACGACTTGAATTGATCCATTTTCTTTCTTTTCTGTAAAGATCGGCTCTTCCATCCGCCGGACGGGCATATAACCCTCTTCCTTCATTAAAGTGAGAATGGTGTCAATCGTTTCATCTTCCGTTACTTCAAACCGTTTCTTTTTTGGCTTTGTCATTCCTTAATTCTCCTCTTCTTCACTGCTTTCACCCAGAATCCGCCGTGGATCGTTTTCGGCTCAAAGGCGATAATAAACGCTTTTTCATCAAGCGTTTTAATCGTATCATAAAGCTGAAGCTCATATTTGCGCGGCGTCAGAATCTGCATGGCGGTCCGGTCTCCTTCAAGTCCGCCCGCAACCCAGCTTGTAACCCCGTATCCTTTTTCCCGGAGCTGTTTCGGCAGGTCCAGATCGAGCTCCTTCGTAATGACGTTGACTGTAATATAGCCGAGCGCCAGTTTCTCTTCAATTTTCATTCCCACTATGACGCCGAGGCCGTAGCCGAGCGCATAGGCAATGACGTTTTGAATTTGATTCAGATTGCCGAGCACGAGACTCAGGCCGGTCACATACACAAGGATTTCAATCGTACTGATGCCTGCGGCGAAATAGCGCTGTCCCTTTAATGTCAGAATCATCCTGATCGTAAAGAAAGAGACATATATAATGTTAATGATGAGAATAATGAGAACCATACCTATACTGTTGGATAAAATCGTCTGCATCACTGATTCCCCTCCTCTGATACTTTGAAAAGCATCAATCCTTCAATTAAGGATAGTTTACCCTCTTTTCATCATTTTCAAAAGAAAAAAAAGCCCGCCCCGCAAGGCAGACTGTTAAGCTCTTATCAGTGAAGCTCGGCTTTTTTCAATCGTTTGACGGCTTCATATTCCTTCTCAAGTTCACTCAGCGTGTACCCGGACAGTTCCTGAACATGGTCTTGATAAAACCCTGAGCGGATCAGTTTTGTCCTCAGGTGCTGTTTTTTCCGATTAATGGCTTCTCGCAACAACGGGGCCATCTTCATCATCCCTTTCCGAATCATAAAGAGTAGTGCCGCTTTCGAATTGCTGTTGCTCTCATCATATCTCGGCCGGGTCCTCAAAACAATACGCTTTATTAGAAAAATTTGTAAACATTGTGAAAGACAAATTTCGACTTATAAAGGGATCAGCGAAGCAGTAAAGTACTCGGAAATGAGCGGCCATGTCACAGCCGTAAAAACGAGCATGATGATGACCGCCGCGGAAATACAGTACATCACGTCAGCCGCAGGCTTTTCAGCCGATTTGTATAGAATCTGCACAAACTGCACCATCGCCGAGGCGGCCAGAAACAAGGTCAGCGCCGTAAACACCACGGTGACGACCGGCAGATTCAATATCGCGAAAATCATCCACACGATAGAGCAGGCGACAGCCGGAACCAAAAGCGATCCGACCCCCGCGGCCGCATCCCGCATCGTAATTTTCTGTTTCATCATATAACGTGATACAAGCCAGACCGCGCCGGCCGCAGCGGCAAAAAAGACGAGCGTATACACGAGAACGACGGTAAAGCCGTCAAAAAACGTATGATGCCGCTCCCCGTATCCGAGAGGCCTTTGCTGGCTTGCCCTCAGCTGAAACCAATTTCCGATTGAGAAAAAGATACTGAATACAAGCATTGAAATAAGAGCATATTTAAAGCGGGAAAAGCCGTCTTCCCCAACGACCTTCACCGGTGATGTCAAAATGCGCAGCGCGAAACGGCAATAACGTTTGACCGCGGCCCATGCAGAAGCGAGTTTTTCCGTAAAAGCCGGAGCCGGGCGCCGTTCCTTTACTTTTTTCTTTTGCTTTTGATAACGTCCCGCATTTCTGGACATTCTCGACAGCGGTTCTTCATCAGTCCCCTGATGCTGTTTTTCTTCTTCCAACGTTTCTTTTCTTTCTTCCGTCATGTCAGCAACTCCTATCAAAAAAATACGGCGGAATTTGTTAAACAAGAAAATAAAACACTTATATAAGGTACCGAAGCGTCCTTAAACAGTCAAGCGGTTTTCTTCACCCGGACACCCACATGACGTTTTATAGTATGTATTGGTTTTACGGAATAGGACAAAAACAAAAAACCGGCTTAACTCAGCCGGTTTTTCCGTTATTTCAAGAAGATGAAATACAGGATAAAGATGACGAACAGCCCGTACATAATCGGGTGAACGCTTTTTCCTTTTCCTTTGCAGATCATTGTAATCGGGTAGAATATAAAACCGATCGCAATCCCCGTCGCAATGCTGTACGTCAGCGGCATCATAATCATCGTTAAGAATGCCGGCACAGCCACCTCGAATTTATCCCAGGCGATCTTACCGAGCGGCGCCACCATCAGCGCGCCGACAATAATTAAAGCCGGAGCCGTCACATTCGTGGTGACAACTGACAGAAGCGGCGAGAAAAACATCGCCAGCAAAAAGAGAATGCCCGTCACAACAGCCGCGAAGCCGGAGCGCGCCCCCGCCGCAACGCCTGAGCTGGATTCAACATAAGAAGTCGTTGTAGACGTACCGAGTACGGCTCCGATAACGATTGATGTCGAATCTGCCAGAAGCGCTCTTCCCGCACGCGGAAGTTTGTTTTCCTTCATCAGCCCGGCCTGTGTCGCTACAGCCACCAGCGTTCCGGCCGTATCGAAAAACCCGACGAACAAGAAAGTTAAAATGACAATCAGCATTTGGACGGAGAAGATATCCGGAAGATGCATCCACGCCTGTCCGAAAGTCGGCGCAAGACTCGGCACGCTGCCGACAATGTGCGTCGGAACCGGAATCAGTCCGCAGACCATGCCGGCAACCGCCGTCAGAAGCATTCCGATAAATACGCCGCCGTTTACGCGAAGCACCATCAGAATGACAGTCACAATAACACCGAAAACCGTCAGCAGCACAGGGCCGCTGTGAATATTGCCGATAGACACCAAAGTCGATGAGTTCGCTTCAATAATGCCCGAACCCTGCAAACCGACAAATGTGATAAACAAACCGATACCCGCGCCGACCGCCAATTTCAGCTCAGGCGGAATCGCATTAATGATTTTTTCCCGCAGTCCCGTCAGCGAAAGCGCCACGAAGATAATTCCGGAAATCAAGACGCCGGAAAGCGCAGCCTGCCATGAAATCCCCATGCCGAGGACGACAGAGAAAGCAAAAAACGCATTTAATCCCATACCCGGCGCAATCGCGATCGGATACTTTGCAATGAGCCCCATTAAAATACAGCCGGCCGCAGACGCCAAGGCTGTAGCGGTGAACACCGCGCCCTGATCAATTTTTAATGCTTCCGGAAATCCCTTCACACCGTTTAAAGACAATGTCAGCGGATTGACGAACAGAATGTACGCCATTGACAAAAAGGTCGTTAAACCGCCGATGATTTCATTACGATAGCTTGTCCCCAGCTCATCAAACTGAAAAAATTGCTTCAAGCCAATTGCCTCCTTCATTCTCTCCCATTTATTCTGCCCGTTATCCGCCAAATAAAAAACGCCCCAAATACATTTGGGACGCTTGACTACATACGTTCAGTCTGAATAAATAAGAATGGATTATTTATATCAAACGATTGAGATTGATCCGTAGTCAAGCCATTTACGGTAGCTTGGTAGAAACTTGCGGGCCATATCCCCGCCATTATACGATATCTGCATATTTGATTTCTGAGTCTATTGTATCAATTCAATTTTGAAAACTCAATAAAAAAAACGAACAATCCCGTTAAAAAAATTTGGTTTATTCGTTAATTGACCAAAAATGGAAGACGGCAAAAGCCGCCTTCCCGACATCATTTTCCGTCCGCAGGCCGAACCGGCACCGCGAATGTGATCCCCTTATCATCCGCCAGCAAGTTCATAACCGTTTGATTGACGTACAAAGCGTATGAATCGAATGAGAAATCGCGCAACGAATAGTCTTTATTGGATGAATCATCCAATTCAAAAACGGATTCCATTTCACCCGTTTTAAGGTTCGTGACTTTCGCCTTATTTCCTTTCAGATAATAGCCTTTTTCATACTCATTAAGCGATGGCCAGGTTTTCATTTTTTTCGTATTGCCGAGACCGATTGACTCACCGACATTGATCAGCTGATCTTCATCCGCCTTGCTGTAATTGATTCCGGTGAATTGATAATCGACGATTACCGTTCTGCCTTGCTGTTTGATCTTTTTGATGGTAATGCCGACATGATGATGTTTCGTTTTATAACTGACGGGCAGTTTTGTTTTCAGAGGCACGATTTCTCCCGGCTCTGATTCTGTTTTTATATCGCCCGTTATGAAAAGTGTTTTCGCTTTCGGGTCTATCGGTTTGCTGAATTGAGTTTGGCCGCGTATTCTTTTCCCGCCGCCGGGAAGATTCTTTCTGCCGCCAAGTTCAATATTCGACGCCGTCATTTCATAATGGTTTCCGGCATCATCCGTTGCCTCGTAAATCGAGATGGCATCATTTTTGGCTGCATCATAGAAGTCGATAGAATACAGGAGAGCCGATCCCGTCGTTCCGTTTTCCGCCCGGATATCGAAAAAGCGGTATAATCCGTGATTTACATTCACAGCTTTCGTTCCTTCAAGAGAAACGGACTTTTGTTTTTTGATCGGGAGTGTAAAGCGCCAGTTTCCCGGGATGTTCTTGATTTTTGTAATGACAAGCGGAAGCTTATCACCGTCTTTCAGCTTTGAGCCGTCCGTGAACAGGCGAAGCTGTCCCGCGTACCGTCCGTCTTTCATTTTTTTCATATCACTGCTGTCATAATCCTCTGCTAACATATTCCGTGGATCTTTATAATCAACTTGAAAAGAGATGCTCTGCTCATCTGATTTCAAATTGTCAACGGTAAAATTGTAAACGAGCTGTCCGCTGTCGTAATACACACTTTTCACTGTCACCGTGATTCCGCGTGATTCCGCTTTCTCATTCAGTTTTGTCACCAAATTGCTTTTAAACAGCGCAGAACCTGCCTTATCCTGAAACAGACTGTAAATTTGTCCGGCAACAGGAATGTTTCCCATAGCCGTATTAACGGAGGGCATGAATAAGCCTGAGGACAGATACAGAATAAACAAAGCAGCAGCAACCGCGAGTCCGTTTATCACTTTTCGTCCCCATCTCCGTCTGACGGCGCCTTCTTTTCCGGCACGGACAGCGGCGCTGTGTATCACATTTTTCAATTCAGCTTTCGGCACGTCAATGTCCTGATACAATTGCTTCATTTGATGCTTTTCCATATATGTTTATCCTCCTTTTCCAGCTCCTGCTTCAATGCTTTTCTCGCCCTGTGCAGATGCGTTTTTACAGTGCCTTCCGCCATACCGGTCTGTTCAGCGATCATAGCAATCGAGAAATCTTGAAAATAATAAAGCTGAATGGTCAGCTGTATATGTTCGTCAAGCGTTTCCAGGGCATTCCGAAGATCTATGTATTCTTCAATGTTCTTATTCTCCGCGCGCGTATCATGCTGCGGCTCAAACGGGATGACGTCTCCGTGCTTTTTCCTCATCGCAAAAATCGTATGAAGCAAAATCCGGATCAGCCACGTTTTAAAATATTTCGGCTCCTTCAGCTGCGCGATATGAAGAAAAGCCTTGTAAGCCGTTTCCTGAACAGCGTCCAGCGTATCTTCCTTGTGATGCAAATAGAGATAAGCTGTTTTATATAAAGTATCCTGGTGTGCGGTGATCAGTTTTTCAAAGGCTGCGGCATCACCTTTTTTCGCCTTTTTGATCAATCGTTCTTCCTTCACCTTATCCACCTCCTATGCTGTTAGATATGAATCAAGGCAAAACGGTTTCAAAAAGATGAAAAAAAAACGCCTCAAAGTCTAATTTCGGATAACAACGATCCGTTTTCAAACTTGAAGGTGTTTTTTATTTGTCTCATCTTATGGGGTCAGTCCCTTAGATTAATACCTTCTTTGTTCGCCGTTCAGTCTGTATTCCTCTCCCCAAAAATATAAACACTCTTGTTTCCCATTCTGATGGGGCGCTGCTGAAAAGAAAAAAGCCTTTAAACCTTTGAGGTTCAAAGACTTTGCCATTAATTCTTCATTGTGTTAAAACATTTAACTCCTATGAGATTCTGTTACATCAACTTTTGAATGTCCGCTCTTATCAAGATGTTTTTTTGCCAAAAATAAAACCGGAATTCCCGAGGCTGTCGTTATAAAAATGATCAAAAACATATAGAAGGACCCGTTTACACCAAAAAAGGAAAGAAGAATCCCTCCCAGCCAAGGACCGATTACATTTCCTAAACGGTTAAAGCCTGCTGCTCCAAAGTATGTCCCTTTGAAGCCTGGTTTTGCAATTTCATCCACCAGCATATCAACCATCGAAAAAATCAAAACTTCCCCTATTGTGAAAAACACGACGATAGAGCCCCATATGAATGGGTTGGACGATAGCGAAAAAAATAATAAACTGAAACTAATTAAAGCATTTCCCAGAATGATTGAATGAATCGGCGGGAACTTTTTCATGATATTCACAATAGGGTATTGAACAATTAAGACGACAATTGCATTCAAAGCTAAAAGCCATGAAAATATGGTCACCCCGTCCTCTATTTTGGCGGCAAAATATTGGGGCAATGTTGTAGAAAAGTGCGCATATCCGGATATTGATAATATCACTCCAAGTAATGTGATAAGAAAAACCTTGTCTTTCCTTGTCACATTAAAAGCCGTAGCAATAGTCGTTTTATTTTCTTTTCGATTGTTCTCGTCTAATTTAAATTTTCGGAATGAAAATACGAGAGATAGACCATAAAGAAAATATGTAAAACCTGCGAACAGAAATGGGAGAGCCGTCTTGGCAGCTCCCAATCTAAGGCCTAAAAGAGGACCGAAAACTACGCCGATATTAATCGCAGTATACCGCAAATTAAACATCTTCAAACGATTTTCTTCTTTGCTTATATCGGATAATAATGCTCTTGACGCCGGTTCAAAGATAGATTGACACAGCCCGTTAAGCGCATTGATGACAAAAAATGCGAGTACACTATCTGCAAACATAAAACTTACAAAAACAAGCGCCCAACAAAATACAGACGTTATCATCACAATTTTCCTGCCAAAAAGATCAGACAAATACCCTCCGTAAAAGCTCATTACAATCCCAGCCAGCGAACTTACTGAAACAATGATGCCGGTCAAAGCAGGAGAAACACCTTTTACTTGTGTTAGGTAAATAGAAAGGAAGGGAATGCTCATCGAGACTGACATTCTGCTAAACAAGGTGCCTAAAATGATATTCCAGCCCACAGGGTGAATTCTTAATCGTATGCCTTTCAAAAAACCACCTGCCTAAACATTAGATGCAGATATAAAGAGGCTCGTTTAAGCTTTCAGCGCTCTGTTATACCTTAACTGCCAGCTGAGTTGTAAAATTATTAATTCTTTTCAAAGCCTCTGTGATAAGATCCTTTGGGATGGCAAAATTCAAACGAATGTTGTTCGGCTCTCCGAATGCTGTGCCGGGAACAGCTGACACGTGCTGTTTTTCCAACAGAAGATGACAAAATGTCTCCGCATCAATTATTTGTTGATCTTCAAACATTGTTCCGAAAAATTGTGAAACATTCGGAAACGCATAAAAGGCTCCATTTGGTTTGGCGCATTGAATGCCCTCAATTTGATTTAAACCATCGACTAATATATCGCGTCTTTTTTTGTATTCTTCGACCATCGACTTGTCAAAACCGTTTAAAGCAGAAATACCGGCATATTGAGAAATAGTTGACGGGCTGCCTGTAGCATGGCTTTGAAAGCTGGCAATGGCTTCGGCTATATCCGATGGGGCTGCGATATAGCCGAGCCTCCATCCAGTCATTGCAAAGACTTTGGAAAATCCATTCGTTATGATGGTCCGATTCAGCAATTCGGGAAAAATGAGCGGCAGACTGATATGCTTGCCCTCATACACAAACTGATCATAAATTTCGTCGGAAATGATAAAAATTTCAGAATAATCTTTCAACACATTTCCTAAAGCTTTCAGTTCATTTTCTGAATAAACGGACCCTGTCGGATTATTGGGAGATGTGATAACAACAGCTTTTGTCTTAGGGGTAATTACTTCTGCAAGCTTCTCGGGTGTGATTTTAAAATTTGTAGTTTCATCACAGCTTACAATAACAGGAACCGCCCCCGACAGTTTGATTTGTTCCGGATAAGATACCCAGTAAGGTGAAGGGAGGATAACTTCGTCGTCTTGATCACAAATTGCTTGAAAAACATTATATAGCGGCTGTTTTCCCCCGGCAGATGCAATTATTTGGTTTGGTTTATATTCTAAACCTCGTTCGTTAAGCAGATATCGCACAATGGATTCTCTTAATTCAATCAGCCCTGCTGCCGGCGTATACCCGGTTTTCCCCTTCACTATTGCCTGAATTCCTGCATATGAGGCTGTTAATGGCGGATGAAGATCCGGTTCTCCGACACTCATATTTATAATGTCTTTTCCTTCTTTTACCATTATCTTCGTTTTGGCATTTAATGACATAGTGGCCGAAGGTTTTATATTCATGACTCTATCGGATAATCTTTTATTCAATTCAAACGCCTCCAATGTCTTTATGGGCCATTCTTAAAATAGCACGATACAAAAACCTCAGTTAGCCGGCTGTCTATGGATCAAACGCTCCAGTTGCTTCATCCCCGGAACGTCTTGAATGTCAAATATCTCATTAACGCTCACGATGTCATTTTCAATCTGCAAAGACGATTTATTATTTATAATGCTTTCGAATGTATCATTTATAGCCTTAACAGAAGCGCGCAACGCCTGATTCGCATAGATGGAAACCTTCACTCCCAATTTCTCAAGCTGTTCCATTGAGAGCGTCGGATATTTAGTCGGAACCACAACCAACGGCGCATCCACGTCCCAATTGTTAACAAACTCAATAATTTCATCAGGCGATTGTTCTTTTGAATGAATTAAAATTGCATCTGCTCCAGCATGAACATAAGCTTTTGCTCTTGTATAGGCTTCTTCTTGACCCAATTTAGCAATTAAAGCTTCGACACGGGCAATCAATACAAAATCGTCATTTTGCTGAGCCATCTTTGCGGCTCTAATTTTTGCGCAAAATTCTTCAGTACTGACAAGGATCTGTTGTCTGTCGTCAAATGAGTTTAATTTTGGATATACTTTATCTTCAATACAAACTCCGGCAATACCAGCAGCTTCGTATTTTTTGATCATGCGGGTGACATTGTGAATGTTCCCGTAGCCGGAATCACAGTCAGCGATGACCGGCAAATTGCATGATTCATTCATAATGACGGCGGCTTCAAGAAATTCAGTCATCGTTAATATACTGGCATCAGGTACAGTTTGCACAGCCGAGATTCCCAAACCGCTTGCCCATACGGCATTAAATCCGTTTTTCTCTGCTAATTTGGCGCTTAAACCGTCATGAGCTCCCGCAACTTTCACCAAACCTTTACTGTTTAAAGCATCTCTAAAAATTGATGATTTTCTGTTTTTCACCATCATTCTCCCCTTCACCTAATGATTATTTTTATTTTGTCAATCGCATCATGTAATGCGTGATTGACTTCTCGCTCATTTTTCCCCTTTACAATCATCCATCCTGCTCTATCGTAGCTGTTTTTGATCGGTCTGATTCTATCACCGACACTGCAATTTACATGAAAATCTACTACATTCCCCATCATTTTGAGATCGCTGATCCCTTTGATTGCGCGTACAACCCCTTGGTTCGTTTCTAAAAAACGAACGGCGCATACTTCGCTTTGAGCATGTTTCCTTTCCGGTTGATATGGGATGCCCGCCAGTTCCGCAAAAATAGGTGTATGCATATCACATTTCATGGCGATTTCTGTAATGGTCACTATGTTGTCTCCGCCATAGCGGGTGTGTACCTCGCCAACCACAAATCCTTTATTTGTGTGATACCCTTCAATATGCAAGGGGCCAAATACGATCCCCATGGCATGAACAACTTCCTTGACCAGATTCTTATACAAATCCTGATGTTTTTCTTTATGTTTATACGGCGATATATGCCCGGATTCTACAAAAGTCCCGGGGTATAGCAGCTTTTCGGTCACACCAAATATGTCGGCCTTGCCTTGGCAGACAACGGCTTCTATTGAAATTTCCTGCCCTTCTATAAATTCTTCGGCTAATACTGACTTCTCCTCGTCATGTTTTGAACACTCTTTAAAACACGCCTCAATGTCCTCTTTTTTCTCAACTTTTATGACGCCTATACTGCCTTGCTGAGATCTCGGCTTTAAAATGATAGGATGTTGAGATGTATTCCAAAAATCGTATACGTCTTCCACGCTCCTGCACAATCCAAAATCGGGAGAGTTTAGTCCTGCCTTTTTTAAAAGCCGGCGCGTTGTATATTTATCAAGGCATGCTTGCACCACAGACGGAGGATTTCCTTTTAAATGAAATGCCTGCTGAAGTTTGGATACATTGAATAAGCCGGCTTCTTTGAAAGTAAATATGGCATCTAAAGGCTCTTTGTCATGGATTTCTTTAGCGACTGAGAATAGATTCTCATGATTGGTATAATCTAATGCGATTTTTTGGTCAGCTTCCTTTATTAAATGCTCATATTTTTTTAATGAAGCTTCTGTATCTCCTAATAAGACGTCAAAACCAAGTTGTTTTGCCCTCGTAACGGCCTTCTCAATATGCGTTTCAGGAATCCCGATCAGGAACAGTCTTTTCCTCTCCATTGATGAAACACCTCACTTCAGATAAAGCATTTTCAGCATATTCGATCGCTTTTTCTGTATCTTCGGCTTCTGTGATGACATAAGCAATCCGGGAATCATGAAACTTTTCAGGCGGCAGGCCAACATGATCGCCCGGCTGCTTTTCTAAAACAAATTCAACGACCCCGGGCATTTCTTTGATCGATTCGACACCTTCCCACTTTTCTATCACACCAGCACGGTCTGCAATTAAAAACCTGACGCAGGCAGCTCTTCTTTTCGAAGCTTCAAAGCTTATTGTTTCTCCTAATACAGCCAATAGGTTTGCGCGCGTTATATTTATACCTTTGGCTAGAGGAACCAAATGGGTAGTAATAAAATCGCCGCCCAGACGACCGTTGATCTCGATAATCTTGCACCCTTTCTCTGTGATCATGACCTCGGCATGAAAACCACAATTGTTCAGCTCCAAAGCTTTTATCCCTTCACTGGTGATGTGGAATAATTCACGTTCCACAGCCTCCGGCAGCCTGGCGGGAAATGCATGCTGGTATTCTTCGAAATACTGATCCGTCCATTTTTCAGTAACACCTGCAAAGTGAATGACTCCGTCGGAAATCACTCCCTCAATGCTGACTTCTTGTCCGTTCATAAACTCTTCAACAATATACTCGTTTTGATAAAAAGAAAACATTTTATCGTTTTCCGGCACCGCAGCGTTTAACAGCTGCTGATATGCGCGGTTTAAATCTTCAGGCTTTGATATTCGGAATACGCCTTTACTGGCAGAAGCACCCACAGGTTTAACGATCAATGGGTATTCCATATCAATGCTTGCATGATATAATTCGGTCCAATTTGTAAATTTGCAATATTTTGGATGAGGAACTTGTGCGCGGTTCAAAAATTGACGCATCTTCCATTTGTTTCGAGCCCGTTCTGCCGCTTCCACCGGACTGCCCTTTAAGTTAAGTTCTCGGGCAGTTACCGCCACCGGAACCACATCTCTATCCCAGAATGTAATGACTCCATCAAAAGGATTTTCTTTGGCAGTTTCCTTCAGAACAGCTATAGTCTCATCAATCTGATAAGTATTTGCGGAAATGTAATGGTCAACGAATGGCCGCGACCATTCAGGCAGTTCAGGGCCGACAACAGAAACCGTCAAGCCCAAATTTTTAGCAGTCTCCAAAGTAGAAATTTTTTTAATATAAGTAGCATTAAAAAATAAAATATGTTTTTCCATCCTTCCGAGCCTCTTTCAACATTTTTTTCTACAAATTAGAAACCTTCTGCGTTTCTAAAGAACTGAATGCAGAAGATAAAAAACCCCTTGGAAAACTCAAACCATCATATGTTTTATTTGTATATATTCATAATAACATACATTATTTGTTATTAAATGAATATTTTATGAATTCAGTTTTATTAGAAAAAATGAAATTATAGGGAGAATATTAGGAATACAACTGATTAAAAAACTCGAATATATAAAAAACTGCTGTACATCTTCTCCGGTGTTAATGATAAAAGGCCCATTATTCCTAGAACCATGTAAATTAAAAAAGCCTCAAATCTTTATAAATAAAAGATTTGAGGCTTTTCTCATTATTCCCACTCAATTGTTGCAGGCGGCTTAGAAGTAATATCGTACACCACTCTGTTGATGTGTTTCACTTCATTGACGATCCGTGTCGAAATCACTTCAAGCACATCCCAAGGGATACGCGCCCAGTCAGATGTCATGCCGTCAATTGATGTTACGGCACGGATACCGATTGTGTAATCATACGTTCTCGCATCTCCCATGACGCCGACGCTGCGGATGTCAGGAAGAACCGTGAAGTACTGCCAGATGTCGCGCTCAAGGCCGTGGTTCGCCACTTCTTCACGCAGAATCGCGTCTGATTCACGAACGATCTCAAGTTTTTCTTCCGTTACTTCGCCGAGTACGCGGATGCCAAGTCCAGGGCCCGGGAACGGCTGACGCCATACGATATCATCCGGGATGCCGAGCTCTGTGCCGAGCGCGCGCACTTCATCTTTGAAAAGAGTGTTCAGCGGTTCGATCAGTTCAAATTGCATATCTTCAGGAAGTCCGCCGACATTGTGGTGCGATTTGATCGTTTGCGCAGTTGCCGTTCCGCTTTCAATAATGTCTGTGTAAAGCGTTCCTTGCGCAAGGTAGTCGATTCCTTTCAGCCTGTCCGCTTCATCATCAAATACGTAAATGAATTCGTTGCCGATGATTTTGCGTTTTTGCTCAGGATCAGAAACACCTTTCAGCTTGTTTAAGAATCTGTCTTTCGCATCAACTTTAATGACATTCATATTAAAGCCTTCGCTGAACGTTTTCATGACGCCTTCCGCTTCGCCTTTGCGGAGAAGGCCGTGATCTACGAAAATACAAGTCAGCTGGTCGCCGATCGCTTTATGAATCAAAACGGCTACGACAGAAGAATCGACTCCGCCGCTCAAAGCGCAAAGCACTTGTTTGTCTCCGACGGTTTCGCGGATTTTTTGCATTTCGATTTCGATAAAGTTTTCCATTGACCATTCGCCTTTACATTCACAAGGCCCGAAGACAAAGTTTTTCAGAAGGTCATTTCCGTATTCTGAATGACGGACTTCCGGATGGAACTGAACACCGTACCATTTTTTGTCTTTTTTGCTCATCGCCGAGTTCGGGCAGTGATGGCTTGTCGCGTCTACCGTAAACCCTTCCGGCACTTGTACGACTAAGTCGCCGTGGCTCATCCAGACAACTTGTTCTTCCGGAAGATCTTTGAACAAGTCAGGAGTTCCTTGAATCTGAATGTTCGCTTTTCCGTATTCGCGCTGGCTTGCCGCCTCGACTTTCCCTCCGAGGTAATGAGTCATCAGCTGCATGCCGTAGCAGATGCCCAATACAGGAATATCAAGTTCAAAGATTTTTTCATCACAGCGGAAAGATCCTTCATCATATACACTGTTTGGTCCGCCTGAAAGGATAATTCCTTTTGGATTCATTTCTTTGATTTCCTCAGCTGTCAACGTATGGGGATGCAGCTCGCTATATACGCCAAATTCACGGATCCGGCGGGTAATCAGCTGGTTATACTGACTGCCGAAATCAAGAACAAGAATCATTTCATTCACTAACTTCGTCATGGTTGTCACCTAATCTCCTCTAAGTTTTTGACACAGAAAAAACGGAGGACACACGTTCAGCCCTCTGTCGGCAAGACTTGTCCGGAAGCCCGGCTTTTTAACGCTCCCGGGCTCCCATTTAACATTCATTTATTCTAACAACAGGACGATATGCGGTCAAGACTATCTTCTTTTAATTATATTTTCCCACAACTGTCCCGATTCATTCCAAAGCTTTGCGGCATTATCGCTGCGGTATAACGCACGCTCATAGCGCAGCGTCAGCTCGGACATGTCGTTTGTATGGTGCGCCTCGTCAACCCTCGCGGCAAAATCACGGAGCGTTTCTCCGTCCCCCCTGCTGAACCCTTTTCGTTTCAGCTGTCGGAGCAGCGCGGCATATGCGTCGAAAAAGACGTCTTCATCCGTTCGCCGCTTCAATCTGGCTGCTGTAACGTGCGGAATCCAGCGCGCCCGGAGCAGCCAGGCGAGTGCCGCCGCGGCTGAAATCACAATGACGATGGCTGCATACGGCCATAGCTGTGCCGCGGTTTTGTTGCGGATCACAGGCTGCGGTGCCGCGCTGTGATCCCGCTTTTTCGGCTTTTCCTCTTTTTCCGGCTTTGATTCCTGACGCTGCTTGTCAGACGGTTCATCCGAGTTCCCCGCTGAGCCTCCGCTGTCTTTTGCCGCGGTATGATTTTGCTCTGACGTAAACTCCGTCGGATTGGTGAAGCCTTTCGTCGGCTCAAACGTCACCCAGCCCTGATCCGGAAAATACACTTCTACCCACGAATGGGCGTTGTTGTTCGTGACTTCATAAATGTGGCCGTTATGGTCGCCTGCCCCTTTATACTCGCCGGATGTATAACCCTTCACCCAACGGGCGGGAATACCCGCAGATCGGAGCAGCACGGCCATTGCCGATGAAAAGTTATCACAATATCCTCTTTTCGTTTCAAACAGAAATTGATCGACATAATCCTGATTGTGCTCCGGAACCGCGACATCCTGTGTATGATACGAAAATGCGGAAGATCCGAGATAATCCTCGATCGCCTTCGCTTTATCGAACATATTATGATGATCCCGCGTCAGTCTGTCCGCAAGCTGTCTCACTCTTTTCGGAAGGCTGTCGGGGACCTGTAAATACCGGTCATTGAATTGATTCTGCTCACGGTATCGTTTTACTTTCACTTTTCTGAGATCATTCAGCTTAAAGACGGGCGCCTGAAAAGTCACCGTGTACCGTCCCATATTGCGGATGTTGCCTACTTGTTCACTGACCGGCGTAATTTGCTCGGTGTTTCCGTTCATTTCAAGCTGAATCGAGTGCTTCGGTTTAATATTGGAGACGCCGATCGGATACATGACGTGATTATAGAGATAATTCTCATCAATGGACACCTGTGCCGTATACCGTCTCGTCTGCACACTCCGGTCAAACCATATATCTTCAACGTTGCCGCCGTTCAGTTTATAGGACATGCCCTGATCGGTCTCCACCCAGCCTTTCCCCGTGTATGTATCCTTCGTTTCCACCCGGAAGTACGCCCGTTCTTTTCCCTTCCATGTAAAAACCGGCGTATCATCCTCCTGAAAAGGGCCGCCCAATGTTTCATCATGATTGCCGTAGCCGATTTTGCTTTCGGCGGCGGGCACTTCTTTGTGGTTTGTTATTTTTTTAAGAAACGGCACGGGGTCCGGCCAGTTCGGGTCTGATTTCGGAGCCGCCAGACCGAACACGACGGAAGCGCAGATAAACAGCATCAGCGGCAGAAACCATTTGAGTATCAATCTTTTTTTAAACGCTATGTGTTCCGTAAGCCGGATGCGCTCCATATACAAAAGCCCCATCATCAAAAAGCCGATAAAGACGATCCGGATGACGGCGTATGCGGCATCATAGGGAGTAAACGTATCAAGCACGGTGATATACGCCACCGTCATGATAAAAAAGAATAAGATTTTCCGCTGATAGATCACCCAGTAATGCAGCAAATACACGAGCAGCCATAAAAGCACAAAAAACAGCAATGTGCGGAATGACGGATTCATATCATTCCATCTTCCGGTCCCGATGTGGCGGGCATTTTGCATCACGTCCCGCAAAAAAGAAACGAGCCATTCCGGCTGAAAAACCGAACCTTTATAAAACAGGATGTGAATACTGATCAACGTAAACAGAATGCAGGACGGCACGGTGACGTACCACCTCATCCGGAAGAATGACAGCAGAAATGCCAAACCGATAAAAACGATGAAAAAACCGGTATGTTTTGTATCCGTAAAATTGTGCAGCGGCCTGAGCCATTCCCATAACAATAAAAAAGCGAGAAAATAAAACAGCAGCAGACTCAGCCTGCTTCCCTGGTTCTCGTCATGCGGCATGGCGCGCCACCTCTCTTTCTAAACAACATGGGACACCCGTTTGTCCCTGATCATTTGCACCTTAATATTTTTTTGCGCGAAGATGAGAGCGAGTTTCCGTTCTTTCTCCGAAAGCGCGGCATTCGTTTCTTTCGCCAAAAACACCGTCATGTCAGCACGGCCGGGCTCAGCCTGTTTGAGAAGGTCTTCTGTAAGACTGCCCGTCACGACGGCAATGGAAGCTTTGCGGACGCGCGGATCCGCCAGCTCTTTTCCTAAACGCCCGCCTGCATCGGCTTCTTCCGATTCTGAAGCTGATGCCAGGTAACGCAGCATCTTTCTGAAATGCCGGTCTCCCTCCCGGACGGGAAATACGGTCCGGTCGCTCCCCAATGAAATAAATCCTGCGGGAGAGCCCTTCACAAGCGCCGTGTAAAGCAGGGATGCCGAAGCTGATACCGCGGCTTCAAACGATGGGGACGGCCTGCAGTCCAAAAGGAGAATTATATTCACACTCTGCAGCGGGTCAAATTCCTTCGTCATCAGCTCATTTCGCCGCGCCGATGTTTTCCAATCAAGTGCGGAAAACCGGTCGCCCGGCTGATAATTTCTGACGCTCGCAGCCATTGCGGAGCGGTGTACCTGAAACGGAGCGCCGGCAGCCGTACCCTCTTCCCCGGAGGCGGACTGCGGCTTATAGTGAACAGACCCGTACGCCGGGAAAACCAGAACCGTATCCGTAACGGAAAACGACGCCGTCTTGTCCAAAAGCCCGAGAACATCTCCCGTCCGCACTCTTATCGTATGTAAATGATGCTCTCCGCGCGGCACCTGCGGCAGCTCATATTGTAACGTCAGCTTCCTTTGAAACCACGGAAACACAAGCTGTTTCGCACTGCGCCTCTCGCCAAGCGTTTCCGGCATCACATCTTCAATGACCATATATGTCAGCGGAAACGGCAGGCGCCTCGTCAGCCTGATGGTGACAGACAGCCTGTCGCCTGAGGTTAACTGGGCGGAGGACACGTCACGCGCCACCTGAAACGCCCGCAGCGGGTACACAGCGACCAGCCCGGCGTAAACGGTAAACGGCAAAAACGCATAAAATAAAAACCAGCTCACAAATCCGCCCTGAAACATGGCATAAGAAAAGACAGCCGCCGTCAGTACGGCCAACATAAGCAGCTTCCAGCCATATAGAAGCCAATGCATCTTCTTTCTCATTAGCGGACCGACATCCTTTGGACGGGCACTTTTTCCGTTTGCATGATGTCTTCTATAATCGCTTCCGGCGTCACATCGTTAAATTTCGCCTCGGCGGTCAGGATCATTCTGTGCGGCAGCGTATACGGAGCCAAATACTGGACGTCATCAGGAATGACGTAATCGCGGTCATGAAGCAGCGCGTACGCCTGCGCGGCTTTCATTAATGAGATTGAACCGCGCGGACTTACGCCCAGATGTACGGACGAATGCCGGCGGGTATGCTGAGTAATGCCGACGATATACGCTTTAATTCCCTCATCCACCCGCACCTTCTCCAGTTTTTGCTGAAGGCTGATAAACTGTTCTTTAGAAATGACGGGCTCGATTGTTTCAAGCAGATTGCGCCCTTCCTGCAAAGACAGAACTTGAAGCTCTTCCTCGGCAGTCGGGTAGCCCATGCGCAGCTTAAATAAAAACCGGTCAAGCTGGGCTTCGGGAAGCGGATACGTTCCTTCATATTCAACCGGGTTTTGTGTGGCCATGACGAAAAACGGCTCAGCCAGCCGCATTGTCTTTCCGTCAATCGTGACATTCCCTTCCTCCATTGCCTCAAGCAGGGAAGACTGCGTTTTCGGAGAGGTTCTGTTAATTTCATCAGCCAGCACGATATTCCCCATGATCGGTCCAGGGCGGTATTCAAATTCCATCGTTTTCGTATTATAAATAGAGACACCCGTCACATCTGACGGCAGAAGATCCGGCGTGAACTGAATCCTCTTAAAGTCAGCTCCGATCAGCTTGGCCAAAGCGCGGACCATCATCGTTTTTCCGACTCCCGGCACGTCTTCCAGCAGCACATGCCCTTTTGCGAGAATGGCGGCCAGACTGAGTATGGCGATATCCCGTTTTCCTATGATGATGTTTTCAATATGCTCAACGGCTTTCTCCAGCAGCGGATGCAGCTCTTCTTTATAAGCCATTCTTCTCCTCCTAGTCATCTCTCAAATTTCAATTATCGTAACCTAACTTTACCACAAAATATAAACAGTATAAAAAAACGTTTCCAGCAAATTGTTTCCAGTCTGAAAAAGGAAAAAGCTCCCTTTAGAAAGGAAGCTTTATTTCAGCTGGAGAGGCTCCATATGAACGTGTGAATGGTCAATGGCATGTTCCTCTTTCATCTTGCGTTCTACCTCATTTGCGATCTCATGACTCTCTTTAATGTTCAGATCAGACGGCACTTCAATGACGACATCAATATGAACGGAGCTGCCCAGATATCTCGCTTTAATATCTTTTAAACGGCTGACGCCCGCAATCTGTTCAATCGTCTTTTTATAATCAGAAATATGTTTGACATCAAAACCGTCAGTCAGCGAATGAGAGGATTCCTTAAAAATATCCCACGCGGTTTTGCAGATGATCAATCCGATGATAAACGCGGTAACCGTATCCACCCAAGCCAAATGGAACTGTGAAGCAAAAATTCCGATAAACGTGCCGATACTGACGAGCGCATCTGATTTATTATCAGCGGCCGCAGCTGAAAGGGCCTGGCTGTTTACCTTTTTGGCAAGCCCTTTCGTATAGCGGCAGACCATCAGCATCACGACGGCGCTCCCCGCGGCCGTCCAGGCGGCTATCATATCCGGTGTTTCCTCTTTAACGGAAAAAATAGATTGCGCGGCGCTGAACAGCACTTGCATTCCGACAAGCATCATAATAATGGAAGCGATGAGTGACGCGACGGTCTCCGCCCGAAAATGGCCGTAAGGATGATCTTCGTCAGGAGGTTTCTGAGAGATGCGCAAACCGATGAAAACAGCCGCAGATGCCACGATATCAGTCGTATTATTTAAACCGTCGGCCTGAAGCGCTTCTGAGTGAAACAAATAACCGATCACAAGCTTCACAGCCGACAATGCCGCATATGCGCCAATACTGACAATCGCTCCGGTTTCGCCTTTTTTCAATTCATGATATCTCTCCACTGAAAATCCTCCTTCCCGTTCAATTTTTCCTTCATTATCATACAAAGCGAAGACACAGTGGGTCTATAGAAACATGATTCACTTTCCACAGAAAAATAGTAAGCATAGAACATTTATGCGCTCAGGAAACTTATTTTTATTCACGAAACCCCTCTCATCCCAATCGTATCAAGGATTCTCGCCATCCCATGTTCATGGAATTATTTTCAAACCCATTAAAACACAAAAATAACAGAAAATTATTTCTTTTCCTTCCGGCACCTCTGCTGTACGGACGAGAAAAAATGTCATATTTTCTTACATCATTTTCAACTGTCTGTGGCATTTATGATAGAATAATACTTGTCGGAATATTCAGCATAAACAAGCCAAAAGGAGGCAAAGAATGAATCAGCCTAACTCTTTATCAAAGGGATTAAAAACCCGGCATATGACTATGATTTCAATTGCCGGCGTGATCGGCGCCGGATTATTTGTCGGAAGCGGATCCGTCATTCATTCCACCGGACCCGGAGCGATTGTCTCCTACGCTTTAGCAGGATTATTAGTGATTTTTATTATGAGAATGCTGGGGGAAATGTCCTCCGTCAACCCGACAAGCGGTTCGTTTTCACAGTACGCGCATGATGCCATCGGTCCTTGGGCCGGTTTTACGATCGGATGGCTGTATTGGTTTTTCTGGGTCATCGTCATTGCTATTGAAGCCATTGCAGGCGCCGGAATCATACAGTACTGGTTCCCGGGCATTCCGTTATGGCTGACGAGTCTGCTTCTGACCGTGCTGTTAACACTGACGAATATTTATTCAGTTAAATCGTTCGGCGAATTTGAATACTGGCTTTCCTTAGTGAAGGTAGCGACGATCGTTGTCTTCTTAATCGCGGGATTTGCGTTCATTTTCGGAATCGTCCCCGGCAGCAAGCCGGTCGGGCTGGAAAATCTGGCGGGCAGCGGCGGATTTTTCCCTAAAGGTCCAAGTTCCGTTCTGCTCGGCATCGTCGTTGTCATTTTTTCTTTCATGGGATCTGAAATCGTCGCAATCGCAGCGGGAGAAACGTCAAATCCGGTCGAATCCGTCACAAAGGCGACCCGCTCAGTCGTTTGGCGGATCATTATTTTTTACGTCGGCTCCATTGCGGTTGTGGTCACACTGCTGCCGTGGGATTCAGCCAATATTTTGGAAAGCCCCTTCGTTGCCGTTTTGAGCCATATCGGGGTTCCCGCAGCCGCTCAAATCATGAATTTTATCGTCCTGACAGCCGTTCTGTCCTGCCTGAACTCCGGGCTTTATACGACGTCACGGATGCTGTATTCACTGGCAGAGCGAAATGAAGCGCCGCGGCGTTTTATGAAATTGAGTAAAAGAGGCGTACCGGTTCAAGCCATTATCGCCGGCACCTTTTTCTCCTATATTGCCGTTGTTATGAACTACTTTTCTCCCGACTCCGTATTCTTATTTCTGGTCAATTCATCAGGGGCGATCGCACTGCTCGTCTATCTCGTCATCGCCGTCTCACATCTGAGAATGAGAAAGAAAATCGAACGGACAAACCCTGAATCTCTTAAAATCAAAATGTGGTTCTATCCGTACTTAACCTACCTGACGATCATCGCCATTTGCGCCATCTTGTTATCTATGCTGTTTATCAGCTCAATGCGGTCTGAATTTCTGCTGACAGGATTTATTACTCTGCTGGTGCTTGCCTCATATGTATTCCGCAAAAAACAAAAACCGAAAGAGAGCGCTTCCGAAAGCCGGGTTGCGCAATAACCGCAAACACCCCCCTCAAAAAAGGGCGGGTGTTTTTTTAACCAACCTGTTCCAGGCAGCATTAACTGTAGTACAGGATTTCAATAAATGATAAGGACAGGATGAAAAATGGCACTAGAAAAATTTGCAGATGAACTGCCGATTATTGAAACACTCCAGCCGCAGAAGAAATCAGACGGCAACACGTATTATGAAGTCACCATGAAGGAATGCTTTCACAAGCTGCACCGCGATCTCCCGCCGACCCGGCTGTGGGGGTATAACGGTTTATTTCCCGGCCCGACGATCGACGTGAACCAAGATGAGAACGTCTATATTAAATGGATGAATGACCTGCCGGATAAGCATTTTCTGCCTGTGGATCATACCATTCACCATTCAGAAAGCGGCCATCAGGAACCCGATGTCAAAACCGTCGTCCATTTACACGGAGGAGCAACGCCGCCGGACAGCGACGGCTACCCGGAAGCCTGGTTCACAAAGGATTTTAAGGAAACGGGTCCTTATTTTGAGAAAGAGGTATACCATTATCCAAACAAACAGCGCGGGGCTCTGTTATGGTATCACGATCACGCCATGGCGATTACGAGGCTCAATGTGTACGCCGGGCTTGCCGGGATGTATATCATTCGCGAGCGAAAAGAAAAGCAGCTGAAGCTTCCCTCCGGAGAGTATGACGTACCGCTTATGATTTTGGACCGCACGTTAAATGACGACGGTTCCTTGTCTTATCCGAGCGGACCTGCTAACCCTTCCGAAACGCTGCCCGACCCTTCCATCGTCCCGTTTTTTTGCGGAAATACCATTCTCGTCAATGGTAAAGCGTGGCCGTATATGGAAGTTGAACCGCGGACATATCGTTTCCGCATCCTTAATGCCTCCAATACAAGAACATTTTCTCTCTCGCTCAATAACGGCGGGAAGTTTATCCAAATCGGTTCTGACGGCGGACTGCTTCCCCGCTCTGTCAAAACACAATCTATCAGCTTAGCCCCGGCAGAGCGGTATGATGTGCTCATCGATTTCTCCGCCTTTGACGGAGAACATATCATTTTAACGAACGGCACCGGCTGCGGGGGCGACGCCGATCCGGATACAGACGCCAATGTGATGCAATTCCGCGTCACAAAACCGCTGAAGGGAGAAGACACAAGCCGTAAGCCTAAATATCTTTCAACAATGCCTAATGTGACATCAAAGAGAATACACAATATCAGGACGCTTAAACTCACAAATACGCAAGACAAATACGGCCGGCCCGTTTTGACGCTGAATAACAAGCGATGGCATGATCCTGTGACAGAAGCGCCGAAGCTCGGCACAACGGAAATCTGGTCGATTATCAATCCGATGGGGGGCACCCATCCGATACACCTGCACCTTGTTTCCTTCCAAATCCTTGACCGGCGTCCTTTTGACTTAGAGCGTTATAACAAATTCGGCGACATTGTGTATACAGGCCCCGCCGTCCCGCCTCCTCCAAGTGAGAAAGGCTGGAAAGATACCGTGCAGGCGCACTCGGGAGAGGTCATCAGAATCGCGGCGACTTTCGCTCCTTACAGCGGACGCTACGTATGGCACTGTCATATTTTAGAGCACGAAGATTACGACATGATGAGACCGATGGACGTCACGGATAAGCAGTAAACAAACATCCCCCCTTTTCTGAGAGGGGCTTTTTTATTTATCCAAAAAGAAAAAATAAGAAGACACTTATTTGCATATACTGTAATAACAGGAAGACGGTGCACCCTCATTGGAAATCTGGATAGAAAAAGGAATTAGGAGATTAGGGAAAAGTATGAGACAATGAAGGAGTGCACGAAAATTCATAAGGGAAGAAGTGACTTTATGTCTTACTACAACAAACGTAATCAGGAACCGCTGCCTAAAGAAGATGTCAGTACGTGGGAATGCACAAAAGAGGACTGTATTGGCTGGAGCAGAAAGAATTTTGCCGGCAGTGATACCCCGACTTGCCCCCTTTGCGGCAGTAAAATGATCGACGGCGTCCGTTCGTTGGTAAATCTCCAAAACAATAATCAAACGGCATCAAGTTAGACCTCCCTTTTACGAGTCTCAACATAGAGAAGGCCTCCATGTCTCATGAGAGGCCTTTGCGTTATCATGTCCTTTTATGATGCAAAGGAGCAATGAACATGAAAAACGATCGGCAGCAGAAAGATCTGAAGGAAATGGCAAAACGGCGGAAAATGAACCTTGCCGCACAGTCATTCATCGAAACGCTCCATTTTGCCGTTCCGATTCTCCGTTTTTTCAAATGGCTCGCCTCAGCCGCAGCCAGCTTTGTTCATTAAAAAACACCCAGCAGGCGGGGACTGACCCCATAAGATGAGACAAACAAAAAACACCTTCAAGTTTGAAAACGGATGATTGTTAGCCGAAATTAGACTTGGAGGTGTTTTTTCTATGGGGACAAGAGTGAGTTATCCGGTTGAAGTGAAACAGAAGGCTGTAGAAATGAGATTGGCAGGCGTGCCTATGAAAGAGATCATGCAGGAATTGAATATTAAGAATAAGACACAGGTTCAGACATGGGTTAGATGGCATAAGACTGGGGATACACATCGATTCGAACAGCCTGTCGGAAAGCAATACACTTACGGAAAAGGCCCGGAGTATTCTTCCGAATTAGAGAAACTGCAGGCAGAAAATCGTTATCTGAGACAACAGAATGAAGTTTTAAAAAAGTGCAACGAATTGGAAAGGAAGCTGATAGCGAAACGCCAGTCGAGCTTGTAGAAGCATTGCGCGGCACAATGACCATACAGGATATCTGTATTCATTTAGGTATCTCACGAGCATCTTATTATCGTTGGAAGAAGAATCTGATGAAAGATAACCCTAAATACCATTTAGAAAAACAAATCGGCACGTTGTGCCGAGAACACAAGTTTCGATATGGCTATCGGAAAATCACAGCCATATTAAAAAAGGGAATGCGTGTGAATCATAAAACGGTTCAGCGCATTATGCAGAAGAATCAGTGGCAATGCCGGGTTAAGGTGAAAAAGCGCAAGAAAGATGGGCAGCCATATGCCGTGGCCGAGAATATATTGGATCGAAACTTTCAGTCTGAACGCCCTCTGGAAAAGCTAGTAACGGATATCACATATTTGCCTTATGGGCAGAAACAATTGTATCTTTCCAGTATATTGGATTTATACAATGGAGAAGTGATTGCTTTTACAATTGGCGATAGACAGGACACAGACTTTGTCTTACACACACTTGATCAGCTGCCCGCACTGCCAGAGAACTGCGTGTTACATAGTGACCAAGGTTCTGTTTATACATCTTATGAGTATCAGAAAGCTGTTAAAACAAAAGGCATTACCATGAGCATGTCCCGCAAAGGGACGCCCGCTGATAATGCCTCCATCGAATCGTTTCATTCCTCACTAAAGTCTGAAACGTTCTATCTTAACAGCATTGATCGAACTACGACGACCATCGTAGAACGCACTGCCATAGAATACATTCATTATTATAACAATATTCGTATTCAAACGAAACTAAACAGCCAATCGCCGATACAATATCGGCAATTGGCTGTATGAAGGTGTTTTGATCCCTGTCTCAAAAACAGGGGTCAGTCCCGGCGCTGAGTGTTTTTTTCATGATTGGATGACGGAAAAATTGTTGATAATGCCGTTGTCATTTTCCCAGACTTTTTCGCATTTTTTCGTATCCAAATGATAAGCATAAATGGTCCGGACCTTCGCATTCCGCCCTGTTTCATCCTTCAGACGCTTAGCGCCTTTTGCTTCCGCCATGAAATAAATGATGCTGCCGTCTTTAGAAAACTGAGGCTGGGCATCAATCAGCGGAGCGAAGTCCTTCCCGTTTGAGATAATCGTTTCATCTTTTTTCGTTTTGACATTCATCAGACGGATGGACGCTTTTTGTTCCGTCCCTTTTTGTGTATAAGATGTAAAGACAAGGTTCTTTCCGTCCGGTGACACCGCCACGTCGCTGATAAACTGTTCAAGGTTTGTCAGATCCTGAAGGTGTTCGCCCGCTCCTGCCGCAAACCGGATATTCGTCGGTTCAGGGTCAATCCCCTTCTCATTTGCTTCATCCGTTTTTTGATAATCCTCTTTTACGGAATAATGCAGAAGCGCAAAATCGTTTTGGCTGCGGTTATAAAAGAAGCTGCTTACACTGTCGTCTTTCTCATCGGCGGCGGGATACAGATTTTCATAACGTTTCGTTTTCAAATCAAAAGATGCGAGACGGAAAATATCTTCATCCGCTTTTCCGAGACGGAAATAAATGTGCGTCAGATCCTTTGATAAAAACAAACTGTCAGCGCTTGCCGTTCCTTTATAAAGCACCGTCTTCTTTTTCGTCTTCAGATCAAGCTTATACAGACGCATCTCATTTTGGTCATTATTCCCGACAAAATAGAGCACCTGATGGGCATCATCCAGCGCAAACGCCGGATATGCCGAAAGCTTTTCCTCGTACAGCACGCGGCCGTCCTCGTAATATTTCGTCATCAGATCTTTGTCTGTAATGGAAACAAGCAGCTTGTCATGACCGCCGGAGACAACGGCTTTTCCGCCGCCGTCGCTTTTTCCTTTAATCAGTAAAACGGCCGCGATGACCGCCGCCGCCAAAACGGCGGCCAGCAACATCCAGATCCATCGTTTCTTCTTCATTATCAATCTCTCCGTCAATCAGAAAAAGCAAGAATCAGTGTCCTTGCTTTTTAAGATGGTCTATTTTAATAGCTGTAGTGTCCGGATACTCTTCCTTTGCTTAACGGATATCCGAGCGCTTTGAACGCTTTCGGGCTGACATCCAATACGGCATTCGGCAGACGGCCTACATCATTTTTGTATACGGTGATAACCTTTTTCGGTTTTGCTTTCGCATAAGCTCTGATTTTCGTTCCGTTTCTCGGAACGTCAAATCCTAATTTTGTCGCGCAATCCCAGTGTCCCAGTTTTTTACCGGAAGATCCTTTTTTACCGACTCCATTATACCATGTAATATTTCCGTTCACTTTTTTAGCACTTGCATCAGAAGAGTAACTGATCGCTCCCAGCGTGCTTCCTGCTAAAATCAATAAGGCTAAGAATAACTTCTTCAAGCTTTCGTCCTCCTGATTCTTTATTCTAGGCAAAATTATACACCAAGAAGACGATTATAATATTTCAATCACTTTACATGTTCATTACAACGTGATGAGACATGCACATAACGACGGCACAATTTCCTGTTCTATATAATTCCATGGTAAATTATACTACAAAATTTAATTCATTAGCGTTATAATATTCATAGAGTATTTCTGCATTCAATATGGACTTTTTATAAGGCCTATTGATAGTTGCATAATATGATATATTTTGAGAAATCAGGCTTTAGGAAGCAGGCACTTTATTCCTTTTAACCGTGGTTCATATTGATCATGTACCTATACTCGTTTCAATCAGACTAGGAGTGATAATCAATGAAAGCGGCAAGATGGCACAATCAAAAAGACATTCGAATCGAAAACATTGATGAACCTAAAGCAGAACCGGGTAAAGTCAAAATTAAAGTCAAATGGTGCGGGATTTGCGGAAGCGACCTTCATGAATATTTGGGAGGCCCGATCTTTATTCCGGTCGGCAAACCTCATCCGTTAACAAACGAAATGGCGCCCGTCACGATGGGTCACGAATTCTCAGGAGAAGTCGTTGAAGTGGGCGAAGGCGTCAAAAATTACAGCGTCGGCGACCGTGTCGTCGTGGAACCGATTTTTGCCACACACGGACATCAGGGAGCCTATAACCTTGATGAACAAATGGGATTCTTAGGCTTAGCCGGAGGCGGCGGCGGATTTTCTGAATATGTATCCGTTGACGAAGAATTGCTGTTTAAGCTTCCTGAAGAGCTTTCTTACGAACAGGGTGCGCTTGTTGAGCCGTCAGCGGTAGCGCTTTATGCCGTCCGCCAAAGCAAATTAAAAGCGGGCGACAAGGCGGCAGTTTTTGGCTGCGGACCGATCGGGCTGCTTGTGATTGAAGCCCTGAAAGCGGCCGGCGCCACAGATATTTACGCGGTTGAACTTTCACCGGAACGTCAGGAAAAAGCGAAAGAACTCGGCGCTATCATCATTGATCCGTCAAAAACGGACGATGTCGTTGAAGAAATCGCTAAACGCACAAACGGCGGCGTTGATGTTTCTTATGAAGTAACAGGCGTTCCTGTCGTTCTCCGCCAGGCGATCCAGTCAACAAACATTGCCGGTGAAACGGTTATCGTCAGCATCTGGGAAAAAGGAGCGGAAATTCATCCGAACGATATCGTCATCAAAGAACGGACCGTAAAAGGCATTATCGGATACCGTGACATCTTCCCTTCCGTTCTTGCACTGATGAAAGAGGGCTACTTCTCAGCAGATAAGCTCGTCACGAAAAAAATCGTGCTCGACGATCTGATTGAAGAAGGCTTCGGCGCTTTAATCAAAGAGAAAAACCAAGTGAAAATCTTAGTCAAACCGAACTAAACCGTTCAGCTGAATATCAGACACATCCGAAAAAGAGCCGTTCCGGCTCTTTTTTTCATCTCATCGTCTTTCCTTCCTTTTCCTTTTAAAAATGATCCCCTCTGCGCAAACTATTTTTTACCCTGTCCCGTCTATCCTTAGGCAGCAGCCTATGATACGTATTTTTAAAAAAGGAGCCCTTTGAAGCAATGAAGAACGAAACAGCCAAAGCGTCGCTTGTGACGTGCATAACTGAGCGCAAGGAAGACTTTTACCGGCTTGCGTACAGTTACGTAAAGAACAAGGATGACGCGTTAGATATTGTTCAGGAATCAATTCAAAAAGCGCTGACATCGGTCGAATCCGTCAAAAACCCCGATGTGATCAAAAGCTGGTTTTATAAAATTTTAGTGCGCACGGCCATTGATTTTCTCCGCAAACAGAAAAAACTGAAAGTGATGGACGATGAAACGATCGAGTTTTTAAGCCGCGGAAAGGAAGATCACTACAAGGACACAGACCTTCACGAAGCGCTCGATGACCTGCCGCATCAATATAAAACCATTATCATTCTGCGTTTCTTTGAAGACCTGAAATTAGAAGAAATCGCGGACATCACGGGGGAAAACATCAACACCGTCAAAACACGCCTTTACAGGGGGCTGAAGCTCATGCGCATTCAGCTGACGAAGGAGGATCTTTCTTAATGGAAAAGAGATTAGAACAATTAAGAGAAGAGTATAAAAGTGTGCCCATTCCTAAGGAACTGGACAGCATTGTCGAAAAAGCCCTTCGGCAAAAACCGAAGAAAAAACGAATCGTGATGTGGCCGACATCCGCGGCAGTCGCTGCGGCCGTCTTATTTACCGCCGTTGTCAATATCAATCCGGATGCCGCACAAGCCATGTCTAAAATCCCCGTCATCGGCAAAGTCGTCCAAGCCATCACATTCACGGAGATGAAGGAAGAAAAGAACCAATCAAGCATTGATGTGAAAACGCCCGCTCTGTCCGGACTTTCCGATCATAAACTCGAAGACAGCATCAACCGGCATTACATGAAAGAAAGCAAAAAGCTGTATCAGGAATTTATGAAGGCGACCTCAAAAAGCAAAAAAGGCCACCTCAGTATTTACAGCGATTATGAAACCGTTACTGACACAGCGGATCTGATCTCAATCCGACGTGATATCGAAAAAACGCAAGCTTCCTCTTATACACAAAGCCGTTACATCACGATTGATAAAAAGAATGAGGCCGTACTTACGTTAAAGAGCTTATTTAAAGATGACCGTTATATTAAAGTCATCAGCCAAAATATTAAAGAACAAATGAAAAAACAGATGAAAGAAGATCCGAATAAAATATACTGGGTCGAAGATGATGATATGACGGAGCCTTTTAAAGCCATCCGCGCCGACCAGAATTTTTATATTACAGATAAGCACAAACTTGTTATTTCATTTGACGAATATGAAGCGGCACCCGGATATATGGGCGTTACAGAGTTTACAATACCGACCTCCGTCATCTCCAAGCTGCTTGTCGGAGACCGCTACATCAGATAAAGAAAGAAAAAAATCCATGATATCCGCAGATCATGGATTTTTTCTTTCGTCCCGCAACAGCCAAGATGCACAAGGGACCCTTTTCATATAACAGACGCCGGACGGGGGCTGAAAAGTTTAAGAAAATCACAGCATTTCATTCATTTTTTCTGAAACAAAATCCCCTTCCGAATGCGTCTAATTAACGGAACAAATGGAAGACTGTACAGAAATCTGCCATAGCCATCCGCAAAACAGCGAGAATTTCCGCGCACATTATTGGAGGAATACCATGTCAGACAAGTCACTGCATCACCGCTATATTCCCGGACTGGATGGACTTCGCGCCTTTGCCGTCCTCGCAGTTATCGCATATCATCTGAATTTTAACTGGGCCGACGGCGGTTTCATCGGTGTTGATATCTTTTTTGTTTTATCGGGGTATTTAATTACATCTATTATATTGCCTGCCCAAGGCAATGCCATCACCCTTGATTTGCGTGATTTTTGGGTGCGCCGGATCAGGCGGCTTCTGCCGGCGGCTTATCTCATGATTATCACGACAGTCATTTGGGTCGTATTGTTTAACAGCGAGCTCCTGCATACCGTACGCGGAGATGCGGTCTCCTCACTTTTTTACATAAGCAATTGGTGGTTTATCTTTCATAAACTTTCTTATTTCGACAGCTTCGGCTCCCCTTCGCCATTAAAAAACCTTTGGTCGCTGGCGATTGAAGAACAGTTTTATATCATATGGCCCTTCCTGCTGCTTGCGGGAATGTACATATGTAAAACACGGGCCCGGCTTGCGGCCGCGGTCATGTTCCTCGCGTTATGTTCGGCAGTCGTAATGAGTATGATGTATGTGCCCGGCGGAGATCCGAGCCGCGTTTATTACGGAACGGATACCCGCTCATTTGAATTGCTGATCGGCTGCGCTTTAGCTTTAGTGTGGCCGATGAAACGATTATCTTCCAAACGGCTGCCGAGCAGCATGAAACACCTGCTTCACGGGACGGAGCTTGCCGCTTTTGCCGCGCTGCTGCTTTGCGTCTTTTACACGGATGAATATGAACCCTTCCTGTACAAGGGCGGCATGCTTTTGATCAGCATCACCGCAGCGGTTCTTGTCGCATGTTTATGCCATCCGAGCAGCTTTTTGGGACATGTTCTTTCATGGAAGCCGCTTCGCTGGATCGGAACGAGATCATACGGAATCTATCTTTGGCATTACCCGGTTATCGTGCTGAGCACACCCGTACAGGAAATCGGAAATCCGGTTTATTGGCACTGCGCCGTCAGAATCGGCGCCACTTTCATTCTTGCCGAGCTATCTTACCATTTCATTGAACAGCCGATCCGCACTGCGGGCTTCCGGCCATTTTTACGCCGCGTGTTTCTGAACCGCTTTCTGGAATGGAAGACGTCCTCTGTCATCAGCAGAATGTCGCTCGGCCTCATTCTTGCCGCCATTCTCGTATTTGCGGGCGGGCTGTCAGGGATAGCCGAAGAGAAAAAACAGCCGCAATGGACGTACGCGCAAAATGATCAGCAAGAAACCGCCGCCTCTTCGCACAAAACGGCCGATCACGATCAGCCTGCAAAAGAAGAAGACAGCAAGAAAAAACACGGCGGCGAAAAAACGGACACCGCGTCAGACAAAAACAAGAAAGAACCAACAGACAAATCAAATACAAAGAAAAACGAAGAGAAAAAGGAACGGTCATCTCAAAAAACGGCTGATTCAAAACAAACACAGCCTCAGCAAGACGTGCTGGCCATCGGTGACTCGGTGATGCTGGACATTGCGTCATACCTGCGGCAGTCCCTCCCTCATGTCACCATCGACGGAAAGGTAGGAAGACAAGTCTCTCAAGCACTCCGGCTCACTTCGGAATATGCGTCATTTAATCAGCCGAACAAAGCGGTCATCATCGAGTTAGGGACGAACGGCTATTTCACAAACAGCCAAATTGAATCACTGATCAGCTCCTTTTCAAAAGCCGATATCTATCTTGTCAACACACGTGTGCCGCGGCAGTGGGAAAGCAAAGTAAACGAGTCATTGCGCCGGCAGGCCGAGTCACGGAAAAATGTGACGCTTGTCGATTGGCACGCAAAAGCATTGCAGCACCCTGAATACTTCACACCGGACGGCGTCCATCTCATACCTGAGGGCTCTAAAGCGCTGACATCCCTCATCGTTCAAACAATGAAATCATGACAAAAAAAGAGGCCCCAAAAAGGCCTCTTTTTCGTATATCGTCAGGCAAGCTTCTGTCCGCAATTCGGGCAAAAATTCGCGCCTTCCGTTTTCGTTCCGCAGTTCGGACAGAATTTCGGCTTAGCCGCTCCTTCCGAGCCGTTCGCCGGTGCCGTCCCCTGATTCTGCTGACTTTGATCTTGCTGCGGCTGGTTCTGCTGATTTTGGTTCATTTGGTTCATCATTTGATTTGCCACATTCATTCCCATCATCATGCCCGCCATGTCTGAGGCGGCGCCGCTTCCGTTCATTTTGCCGGATGACATTCCGTCCGTCATGGAAATCTGCTGATAGCGGTTCACATCGCCCACCATGCCGTAAGAAGCGTTTTTCGTAATCATATCCTGAACTTCCTGCGGATAGTTAAAGCTCATAATATTGAAGCCCGTAATCGACATGCCGTCTCCGATCAGCTGCATATCAAGATCTTCTTGAATCCCTTTTCCGATTTCAAAGGAATTCGACTGCAGATTGAACATGTCTTTTCCTTCTCTGGTGATCCATTTCATCAAAAGCTGATCGAGAATAGACGTAATCCGGATTTTAATGTCCTCCACTAAATAGCTGTCTTTGACACCCGCAATCTTATCAATCAATCCGATGTAGTCAATGACCTTGAAGTTAAATGTGCCGTTTGCGCGGATCGGCATACCGCCCGGCATACCTGCCGCCGGAATGTTGATGGCGTTTTTTGTGCCCCACTTCACGGTGAACTCCTTCGTATTCACAAACAGCACTTCAGCCCGCATGCCGCTGTTAAAACCAAACTTAAACCCTTTTAGTGTCGATAGAAACGGAATGATTTCTGATTCGATATCATAATCGCCGTCATCACGGAAAATCCCTTCAATCTTCCCGTTGTATAAAAAGATGGCATCCTGTCCCGGCCGGATGATCAGACGGCTGCCTTTTTTAATTTCACGGTTGTTCCATTTATAGAAAACCATGTCGTCTCTGAATTCTTCCCACTCCACCACATTTGCTAACTGATTTCTGAAAAAACCCATGTATGCTCAAATCCTTTACATATAATTTAAAAACTTCCCTTGCTTCCGCTGTAACTCGTGCCGCCCCTCGTGACTCCGCCGTCACTGTCATTATCTTTATCAGGCTTTTTTTCTCTTGTAACGTCGGTTCGGATATATGTGTCGTGCTGGCTCAGCACTTCAGACGTATCGTGATCCATATACGTGCTGCCGGTGACGGTGACCTTGCCGCCGGAATTGTACACCATCACGGTGACGGCGATTCCGGCCGCGGCTGCGGCAATAATGAGCTGAAACCACCATGTGAGCAGCAGATTGTCAGACTTGTCGTCCGGGCTTTTCCCCATATCTTTATAAGCCATCTTGATGTAGGTCTGAAACGCCTTTTCATAATGGCCTGCGGAAATATCTGACGAGATCGTATTCCTGATCGTATTCAGCCGGCTGTTATTCAAATACGTCTCCGCCTTTTTATATCCGGAGATAAATACTTCCCGATTTTTCATATCAATGGTCAATATCGCCGTACTTCCGCTAAAATGACTGTCATAAAAATCACCGGCGTACTGCTCGATGTCCTTACCGCCCGTTCCGTTTGCGGTAAGAATGATAAAATCGGTATGGCGCTTTGCCCCCAGCTTCCCGGCCAATTCCTCAAGTTTCTTCGTTTCATCCTTCGTTAATAAATGAGCATTGTCGTAAACATATTGCTTCTGTTCCGCGGCAGACGCCGATGTATGTAAAGAAAAAGACAGCATCAGAAAAAGGACGAAGCAGAAGAGACACGCTTTTTTTATCGATACTTTCATCAAAAACCGCCTCCTATCATAAGTGAGACGAGTCTTAATGCTACAAACGCACCGGCGGTTATGCCGCCGAACCACGCGGCCACTTTTCCGGCACTGATCGGCGGTTTGCCGACAACCTTGCCCGTCTGCCCGTTCATCGCAAAAATGTGTTCAGCCCGCTCATAGTCGTAGCTGACCATCCAGACCGGAAGCAGTACGTAAAAGCTGCTGATTTTATCGGTCTGAATCTGCTCATCCGTAATGTCAGCCGTCGTATATCCGGAGAAGGTGGATCTGATATAAGAATCAATATAATGGCTGATTTTATCCTTCGCCCGCGGAAAGAGATCGTCATCGGTATAATTGTACTTTTCCGCTATATATCCCGCTAAATAGGCCGTATTAAACTCCTTCAGCTCACTGTATGAGTAAGGTTCCAATTTGTCCATTAATTCATCATTCATTTTTTCTGAAGCGTCGACCGGAATTTTGAGATAATCAAGATTGATATCGCGGTACGCGTTGTAATACTCGGTCTCCGTCACCCGGTATTCTCCATCATCATAGTGATGCACTCTCGTACAAACGGCATTGACCTGAACCTTGCTGTTTAAATCAAACATCCAAAACGGCACGTACATGCCGGTTATGCTCTTCACCCGGTCGGCAGACATAAATCCTTTCGGTGTCAGACGGCCGTTTCGGCACCACTTTTTAAAAGCGCTCATGGCCTCTTCTTTACTGATCGTAAAAGGGATCACCATCGAAGGCGCGAGATTTCCCGATAATCGGTCGGCGAGAACGGCGGCTCCTCCGCAAAACCCGCACGTCGTGGCCGTCGTTTCCGCCTCAGTCATTAATACCGCGCCGCAATTCTCACAGCGGTACTCGTTCGCCTCATTTTCGGAAAATCTCGTCGTTATATACTCTTTTGGCAGGCTCTCAATCTGATCCTGCCGCCCGCAGCTGTGACATGTCAGCATGCCGGATGAACTGTCAAAGACCATATCATCGCCGCAGTTCGGGCATTTATAAGAAATGATCATTCTGTTTCTCTCACTTTCTCTTTATATCGGACAAAGCTGCAGCCCGCTGTCTATTGATCTTTACTGAAAAGCATTTTCTGCTTGAGCGCCGCCAATTCATCATCGACACTGCTTTGATTGCTGTCATATTTAGCCGCCAGCTCGTCAATATCGTCTTTCGGAGACGCGTTCAGCTCAGCCATCGCATTGGCGTGATCAAGCGCTTGGTTGACCTTGTCTTCCATTCTGCCGAAAGCTGTCATCGATTGGCCCGCATTTGACACAGAGGACCCCAATTTGTTCATTCTCTCCTGCGTTTTTGCCACAGACCACTTCGCTTTGATGGCATTTCTTCGCGACTCAAGCTCTCCGATATCAGCGACAAGCTTGTCATGCATTTTGCGCATTTGAGAGGCGTTGGAAGAAGCGAGCTGATAAGCCGTCTGCAGCTCAGTCAGTCTTGATTCAACAGCCGCTTTCCTTTCCAAAAATGTCCGCGCATCGGCTTCATTGCCGGCCTGCAACGCTTTCATCGCATAACTTTCCATCTTTTCGGCATCAGCCTGGCATTCTGTTAACGCTCTTTTCGCCCGCTGTTCCTCAGCCATGACAGAAGCCGTCTCCGCTTTCACTTTTCCTAAATCACTGTTCAGATTCCGCAAATATTGATCAACCATTTTTTCAGGGTTTTCAGCTTTATCCAGCAGCGCATTGATATTGCTTGACATGATGTCTTTAAATCTTCCTAAAATACTCATTTTTCATTTTCCTCCCAAAATTAAATAGTAACAAGTTCACAGTTATCTATACTGTTTTTTTCAAAAAAAGTTTCATTTTCTCTTTAATTTATGTATTTTTATATGAAAATAGTCTCATTCAGCCCATTTGTGCCGGCGGTAATTCTTTATGACCAGATACAGTGAGAACAAAAAATAAACAAACAGCCCGATCATCAACCCGCTCACTAACGGATAATGTTTCGCAGCATACACAAAGAAATCAAGCTGCGAAATCTGTTCCGGACTTGTAATCGTATCCGTCCCATTCAAAAGCTTTGAAAATTTCGCCGTATCATTCCAATCAAACGAATCAGAAACAAGCTCACTCCCCTGATACCAATTGACAGCGGCGAGACATAAAAAACAAAAAACAGAAAACGCGCATTGCACAATAAGAAAAACATGTTTCATGAAAAACATTCCTCCGCGGTTCAATATCATAGGCCGTCACACTGTACATGACGGCAGCAGCAGAAACTTGGTTTTACTCAGAACTGATAAAAACGTGATTGTATGTACTTCACATCGGTTCAATTTACTGGATGCCTTTCTAAAGTATACCGTATATCGAAAAGGGTTTCAGACCTAAATAAAGAGGATGCTTCCCGAAGTCCGATGACTTTCAAGAAGCATCCTCGATATTTTACAGAGTCACTCCAACCTCTTTTAAGCTCGGCAAAGCATCAATCGCACCGATTTTAGTGCACACGAGCGCCCCCACCTTATTGGCAAATGAGACAATATCACGCAGCTTCGCAAAATCTTCGGCTGCCGTCTGAATCTCATCCGTGCGCGCCAGCTGATACAGCGCCGCGCCGACAAACGCATCTCCCGCTCCCGTTGAGTCTATTGATGTCACCGGAATGCTCGGAATGATGTCAATATCCTTCCCATTTGAAAGAAGGGTACCGCTTTTCCCGAGTGTCACCGCAACAATGCCGGCCCCGAGCTCATGAAGAACCGCAACACCTTCTTTATGATCCTTCGCACCGCTGATGATCTCAAGCTCTTCGTCACTGACTTTCACAAAATCACTTACGGCAACGGCTTTTTTTGCGGTGTTTATAAACTCTGAAACTCTTCCTTTCCATAAATCCTCACGGTAGTTAGGATCGAAGGAAATAAACTGTCCATTGTCTTTCGCAATCGACATCAGCCGTAAATAGGCTGAGCAAAACGGATCAGATAACAATGCCGTCGCTGACCCGAAATGAAGGATTTTGGCATCGTTTACCTTTTCCAGATCAATATCATCCAGCGTGAACAAAGCGTCCGCTCCTCTGTTAAACACAAAGTCGCGCTCCCCATTTTGTTTTAATGAAACAAACGCAAGCGTTGTAGGCGCTTTCTCATCCATGACGAGCATAGAGGTATCGACGTGTACGGCGTCCAATGTCTGCTTCAGAAAATACCCGAACGGATCTTTGCCTGTTTTTCCGCTGAAAGCCGCGTCTCCGCCCAGCTTAGCAATGGCTGCCGACACATTCGCCGGTGCGCCGCCGGCACTTTTTAAGAAATTACGCCCTTCCGTCAAATCAACATCCACATCGGTACAAAAGAAATCAATTAACAATTCTCCAATACAAATAACAGATTGGCTTCCCACATTATCACACTCATTTATCAATTCTCGATTATAGTTTCAGTATAGTGCTTTCTGTCATAAATACAACCGTTTACATAGAATATTTTAAATTTTACGTATACTTATCTGGCAGCCCTTTGCTCCAGATCAGACATCATCTGCTGATATTTTTTTTCAGTTAAAGGATAAAAAGAAATAAGAATAATAGACAGCAGAATGAACAATCCCGGAATGAGCGCATTCATATTTTTAATCGCATTCAATGACGAGGCCGTCTGATCGGTATTCGCGGCATATCCGGCGATTCCGAGATAAACGGCCGAAAATGACCCGGCTAACGCAACTCCGAGCTTATTGATGAAACTCATGCTCGAAATCACCACGCCATCAGCCCGGACTCCGGTTTTCCATTCCGCATAATCGACACAATCGGCAACCATTCCCCAAGCAAGCGTATTTAAAGGCGTCGTAAAAAATCCCGAAACGAAAAGCCAAAAGAAAATAAGCGGCAGCGAAGAATACGATGTAAACTGAAGGCCCGCATAAGAAATCAGCGATAGCGCCGCCGTGATGATCATAACCTGCTTCCGGCCCCGCTTCTCAGAAAAGAAAGGAATAAACAGATTGCTGATCAGCGCCGCTCCGAAAAATAATACAGTTCCTAAAAACACAAATTCCTTATGGCTGACGTTATACGTAAAATAGTACACCATAGTGCTGAGCTTAATGTTAAATCCAATCGCAAACGCCAAAAATGCAGAAACCAAAATGAGCAAAGGCTTGTTTCGGAATAAAACGGACAACGTTTTTTTCATTCCTTGTTTTTTTCTTTTTTCAGGCTGAATCCGTTCCCGCACAGTAAAGAAACTGAACAAATTCAATGCGATGCTCACCGCCGCATAGATGAGCGCCGTCATCTGAAATCCAAACGCCTGATCTTTCCCGCCGATGGCGTCCGCAAGCGGTGTCGCACAGGAAATCGATAACAGAATTCCGATATAAACCAAAATCATCCGGGTCGTCGTCAGAACCGTCCGTTCCTCCACGGAATTCGTCATCCGCCCCGTTAAGCTGTTGACCGGAATCGTCTGCATGCTGAAGGACATCCCAAGCAGAATATAAGTGATGTACGCATAAACCATATTCCCCGTCTCGCCGAAATGAGGGGTCGTGAAGCATAAGAACGTAAATAGCGCAAAAGGAAACGCCACCCACAAAAGATACGGCCTTGCCTTTCCCCATCTTGTATTCGTCTTGTCTAAAATCACGCCCATAATCGGGTCAAAAACAGCGTCCAGCACCCTTACGATAAGAAACAAAGCTGCGATGACCGCAGGCTTAATGCCGCCGACGTCTGTATAGTAGAATAATAAGTATGCGTTTACAAACTGAAAGATAATATTGTACGACATATCGCCGAATCCGTAGCCGATCCGTTCCATCCAGGACAGGCCGCGATATTTCGTCTTTACTGCCGCTGCTTTTTCTGTTTCAATCATTATTTCCCACCCCAAGAATCCGTTTTCATTTTTGATAAGCAAGAGGGAGAATGCAAAGATCCTCCCCGTTCACTCAGCGATTTGGATACACCATCACTTTTAAGCATTCATTTTTGTATTGAAAGGCCCGTTCCATCGCCTCTTGCGTCTGCTCCAGCGGATATTTGTCCGTTACAAGATGCTTCGTGTCCACAATGCCGGAAGCGAGAAATTCAATTCCCTTCGGATACGTATTCGCATAACGGAAGATTCCGTATATATCAATCTCGTTATCTGCAATAAACGGCACATTGAGCGGGATCTCGTTCTGAGAAGGCAAACCGACAATCGCCAGTTTTCCGCCCCGGCGCACGGAAGCCAGTGCGGATTGCAATGCCGCCGGATTCCCCGCTGTTTCCCAGGCAGCATCAACGCCTCTGCCATTCGTGATCGTTTTGATTTCTTCACCGGCATCCTGTTCCCGGACATTGATGACATGCGTCGCGCCCATTTTTTTCGCGGCATCTAACCGCAGCGGCTCCAAGTCGGTCACAATGATTGTGCCTGCCCCGTATGCTTTCGCGGCCGCAACGGCCATCAGCCCCACAGGGCCCATTCCCATGATCGCAACCGTAGAACCGGGCTGGAGCTTCGTTCTCGCGGCCGCATGAATGCCGACAGAAAACGGTTCAATCAAAGCCGCATCTTCATAGGATAGTGAATCCGGAATTGAAAAAACAAAGTCCTGACGCATTTTAATATATTGGACAAACGCGCCGTCAACCGGCGGTGTCGCCAAAAACTGTACATCCGGACAAAGATTATAACGCCCTTCCTTGCACGCCTCACAGCGTCCGCACGTGACACCGGGTTCGACAGCGACCCGGTCTCCCACCTTGAATTGATCGACAGACGATCCGACGGCGGCTATTTCTCCCGCGCATTCATGACCGAGGATAAATGGTTTTTCCACTACATAATTGCCTATTCTGCCATTTGTATAGTAATGCAGATCAGATCCGCAAATTCCGACAGCCATCACCTTAATTAACACTTCATCATGATTGATGTCAGGCACGGGCAATGTTTCGATTTTGATTTCTCTCGTGTTGTGCATAACCGCCGCTTTCATATTTTGAGGCACTGTGTGAGTCATTTGGCAAAATCCTTTCTCTGCTTTGAAATGTAAGTGCATACATTTTTGTTTTCTCTATTACTGCCCCTATTTTATCTGCTTTTCCATACGTACAACAGCCTTTCCTGCTGTATAAAAGGACAGCCGCACTGTACTTTTTATTTTTTCATATACAAAAAACACTGAATTGATAAAATAGTACTAATAGGAGGTGCAGGCTAATGGCTGAACTTGAAAACCGGGCACAATTTGCAGAACTGCTGGCACCTGCCGTCAAATCGCTGAAACATCATCCTGATTTCAAAATTAAAAGGACAAAGAACGTAAAATCCGGACAGTCTTATATAGATCAAATCGCACTCCGAATAGGCGTTTCCTCTAACACGATCAAAAGCTGGATCGGACAGATGGGCGCAAACTACATTCCCGGACGAATTGACGACGGAAAGTTGTTCGGCATGGTCTGGATCATTATAGAAAAGACTGATATGGATCCTGAATGGCTGACCGGCCTTCTGGAAACCACCACCATTCCCGTCATCAAACCCGCATTGCCCGTTTGGACGGCGTCTTGTCTAAAAAAAGCAAAAATACTCCGGAAAGACGGATCATTCGGAGCGCCGAGTGATGACGATGTTGAAAAAGCAGTAAAGCGGCTGTTTCATGACAGACCAAGCCACGAAACGAATGCGCTTACAAGAAACTCCGTCACGCATAACTTACCGTCACGCCGGACGGGAAACTTTATCGGCCGCGACTTTGATATAGAGGCGATTCGACAATGGATGCTGTCTCCGTCACCGGTCTGTTTAATCACAGGCTGGGCCGGCATGGGAAAAACAACAATCGCTCTTGAAGCAGCCTACCTTTGTGCCGGCGGTTCACCAGATTGGCCGGCATTCAACAGCATCATCTGGATCAGCGCGGACTGGAAAGGATTGAGCTTCAGCGATTTTTTAAACACGATCGCCTATCAGCTCGGACGCGCAGAACAAATCGATAAATCAATCAACGAAAAACGGTTCGTCGTCCGCAATGCATTAGCCGCTCATTCAAATGAAAAACCGGTATTGCTGATCGTTGACAGCATCGATACAGCGGAACGTGACATTCACGAATTTATTATCGGCCTTCCGCAAGGCGTAAAAGTCCTCCTTACGGCACGGGAAAACGTAAAACAGACATACCGGGACGGCCTCGGGGAACTGGCGGCCATCCAGCTGAGCGGCCTTGAACAAACGGATGCCCTTGATTTTTATCATCAAGAAGTGCACCGCTGTCTGCAAACATGCAACCTCCCGCATAAACGGGAAAAGCTGGAGCAGCTGCTGCAGCTATCGCCTGACCTTAAGAATGAATTCATCTCGGCAGCCGCCGGCAACCCGAAGGCCATGGCACTGAGCATTGCATACATGTCAGACGACGACATCCCCGCTCCGCAGCTCATTCAAGAACTTAAACAAGCAGGCTACTCATTATTGGAATTGTTTGAGGTTCTCTTTGGCCGCACATGGGACAGATGTCATGAAGACACACGAAAACTATGGCAGACGCTTTGCTTTTTCGCTAAGCCCCCTGATGAGAAAAGCTTGGCTCAAGCGGCCGGATTAGACGTCCGGCGGTTTCATTACGCGATTGAGCAAATGCGGTCATATGCTTTAATACAGCCGGAACGAAGCGCAGGAAGTATTCAATATGCAGCCCATCAAACCGTTGTCGCTTACGGAGAACAGCACTTATCCGAAAATCACGAATTAGCAAAAGAAGCCCGCAGCCGCTGGGCGCATTATTATATTGATTATGCGGAAACCCATATAAAGCGGGAACAGCCCAATTCTGTCTATTGGAGCTACTTGCTGGGACGGAATTTAGAGCAAATGAAAAAGGAATGGCCGAACATCCTAAAGGTCATCGAATGGTCGGTCGAAACCGGACAACATGACATCCTGATCAAACTCATCATCCGCATCAGCCATTTTCTAAGCAGAATCAACCTGCCCCTGCGAATCGAATACGGATTAAAAGCCGCCGATGCCGCCCGTCAATCAGGCGAACACACGCGGGAAGCTTACTTTCGGATCGACACGGCAGGCTGGGCGCTGATGGAAGTCAACGATTCAGACGGAGCTCTCAGGCAAATAGAAGCCGGCCTGAAGATACTCGAACAATCAGGCGCACCGGATCACGACGACTTGAAAGTATGGGGAACCGCCCTGCAATCGAGGCTGCTGTTAAAAATCGGAGAACCGGACAAAGCGGCAGCAATGCTGGACGGCATCAAAGATCAGCCCGTCTCGCCCATTATCCGGCACAGGGTTCTTCTGGTCCGCGGCGACCTGAGTTTCGCCCGCTCTCACTACGAAGAAGCCATCACATTATACGAAGCGGCAAACACAACCAGCGCCGCATACGGCGGCGAAAAAACGATAGAAGCCTATTTCAACCTCGGCATGGCTTACGTCAAGTGTGATCAGCTCGAAAAAGCGGAAAAAGCCTTTGAACAAATGCTCTATGACAAACATAACGCCAATCAAGTTGAACTCATCTACTATTATTACGGAATGGCACAGCTCTTGTATCGTAAAGGAGAAAATAAGAAAGCGATGGAATCGAATCAGAAGGCGATGCGTTTGATTGATTCGTGGGAGCCTGGGATTGGGATTCGGGGTGAGGTGGAGCAGTTGGAAGAGATGCATACATAAAATAGTAAAAGTAGTTAAACATAGAGAAAACAGTTTGGCAACAAAATAAGGAGGCCTATTTTTAAATGAGAGGAACTTGCCTTTCATCCTAGCAATCTCCATATGTAAAGCTATATTTTAATAAGTCAGCGTCCCTAGCTGCTCGGAAACATGATCGCTATACCATATCTACAAGACCGAGATCTGGGCGAGCCGATAGAAAAGTAAATAAATAGCATTTGGTAGATGTATTTGTAAAAGAGATTATACATGAGCTGAATGTTTAGCATAAGATGAAATACAGTTGACAAAAACCAAGTGGTATAAGACGTTGAACAGTCAATAGTTGAAAAATACATATATGGAAGAGCAACTAGAGATAAAAAATCTATTTTCATTAAGAAATCAAAACGGAAAAGAAAAGACAGGGGGCACGCCGGCTCAAAGGTTCTACTAGCCTGTATCCTAAAGGCCCCCCCTGGCTCCTCCGCTTTGTTTCATAGCTAAAGTCTGAGTGTACTACCCCTTAAATTATATGGACATGCTTAGGTCTCTTAATTTAAACAAGGAGTTATCTCTGAGGTAAAAGAGTTCATAAGAAATTAAATATGCCCAAAATAGTTTCAAAAGTGATTTTGACTTCAGCTATTTCTTTTTTTTGACCTGTATCCGTCATCTATATAGTCAAATTTTGAAACCTTGTAAAATATTCTATGAACGACCTACCTGTTTCTTTACTATTGCAAATATTGATAATACAAACAGCACAACAGTATAAACAATAATAATTAAGAAACCATAAACCTCAGGCTTATGATGAAATAAAATATCTCCTGGTATATCTACAATGTAATACATGGGTAAAGCCTTAGATATTATTTTTATAAATTCTATTGATAAATTAGGGGGCTGAAAAAGTCCACCCAAGAATAGTAAAACCATAAATATTCCTGTACCAACTACTTGAGCTGAATCACTAGGCACTAAACTCCCAATAACAATACCTGCAAGAATAGACACAATAGAAGTAATCCATATCCATAAACCAACGATAATCAATTGAACAAAAGAAATACCCATTCCTTGATAAACACAAGCAACCCCAAATACAATAAACACAATAAGAAAGTTTAAAAATAACTGTGATACAACATTTGAAATCATATAAATAGTTGGGGATAAGGGAGATACCTTAATTAATTTTATCCAACCTTGTGAAAAATCCATTGACAGCCTGTTACTTAATGTATTAAGGCCACTTCCCATAACCCCAATTGCTGCACAACTAATCATTAACTTTAATTTCCATGGCACTCCGTCTATCATTACATCCCCATTTACCTGATTTATCAAAATGAAATAAAACAAAATTGGAAATACTATAGTAAAAATTACAAACCTTTTATTCCGGACTGTTCGAATTAACTCACTTTTACACTGTATAATAAGCGTATTCATTTTTACCTCCCGATAGCTGATTCTGTTACCTTATTATAAAAGTCCTCTAAGGTTACATTTTTAATTTCTAACCCGTCTATTTCAAAAGACTGATTCATTAATGATTTCATTGTTACCTCAACATCTCTACTGTTCAGCTTCACTTGATTACCTAATATTTCTACACCAGTAACATAAGGTAATTGTTTTAAAAACTGTTCATCTATATCACTCTTAGTATTAAAAGTTATATAACGGTCACTTACCTTCCTTTTCAATTCATCGGGTGAGCCATCTGAAATAATTTTTCCATTATTAATAAAAATGATTCTATCAGATATCGAATCCGCTTCTTCTAAATAGTGTGTTGTAAGTATAACCGTTTTATTTTTTTCTTTAATTAGTTTTCTTAAAGAATTCCAAAAAAGCTGGCGAGAAGAGATATCCATACCTACAGTAGGTTCATCTAGAAATAAAAGGTCAGGGTCTCCACACATTGCTAAAGCAAAATTCAGTCTCCTCTTTTGCCCTCCAGATAATTTAGTAGAAATTACATTCTCTTCTTTCTTTAATCCTGATATCTCCAATAGTGTGTTAACAGGTAGAGGATTGTCAAAATAGCTTCTAAAAAGAATTATGGTTTCTTTTACTGTTAACAAGTTAATCACGCTTACTTCTTGAAACATAACTCCAATTTTTTGTCTCACTTTCCTAGCAGTTGCTTCTTCTCCTAATATCCTTACTATTCCTGATGTTGGTTTAATTAAACCGAGCATGATACCAATTGTTGTTGATTTTCCTGCCCCATTAGGGCCAAGTAACGTAACAATGGACCCTTTTTGAATTGACAGAGTCAAGTTTTTAATTATCTCTCTATCCCCAAAGCTTTTATGTATATTTTCCAGTTTAATAATAGCCATTGTTAACTCCTCTTTTCTAAAACATTAGCATTACATGAACAATACGGATTCTTAACTAAATGGTTAATTTCAGCATCAAAATTTAGAGTTTTAATCTTCAATTGTTTCCCAATCGTTAGACTATTTTCAGGTTCAATTTTTCTTGGCATATCACCAATCAGATTGGGGAGATCTGTTAAAAATAAACCCGAAACTATTGATGCCTGATTGGGATTAAAGATAATACTTTTTTTATTAGGATTTATTATGTGTTGGTTATATCCATAATAATTGTAATCAATACCTAAATTTCTATTTGATTTCTTGAAACAATTATAACAACCTGTTTGACCTGGAATAAAGGTTGGGCCTATATATAAATCCCACCGATCAATCAGTAGTAAGGTCCACTTAAAGTTATATTGATTAGCCAATTGGTTTACAATATTATAAAGATATGAATCATACTCATCCGTTGCAATTATGACCATATTACAATCGGATAAATATTCACTTAGTCCACTTTCAGAATCGCACATTTCTTCTATAATCTTAACATTTTTAGAGTTAATTGTATTTTTATGAAATTCTTTATAAGCCTTTACTTTGCTGTCTCCAATCTTTTTATTAGTATATTCATAACAGTGGTCTATATGCATTTGATTAATTATACCATAATCAATTAATTTCAACTGTTCAAAATCAAATTCTAAAAGACCTTTAGCTACTTGAACACCAAGTACACCTAATCCAATGGACGCAATTCTTGTTTTGTTGATAGAGTTGTCAAGAAACTTTTCTTTTCCGTACATATTATTAGTTAGCCAATACGGAGTATTCGTTTCTGCTTTTGCCTCCATGAAATATCCTTTTTTGATTCCTGCAATTATAATTTGCAATATGATTTTTTTATTTTTATTAGGTACAACTTTAACCACATCTTTAATAAGACAATGATCACTTAATTTTTCAAAGAAGCTCTTTATCCAATTTTCTTTATATTTGTCTTTTAAATGGAATACACTCTCTGAAAGATAGTTAGTTTTAATATATACTTCATTATCATTAGGGAAAAAGGGAAAATATCCAGGAGTAAAAACAATTTTTTTGTCCATTATATCATTATCCACTGTATTACCTCCTTATATACTAACCGATCGGAATCATGTATAGAACAACCTCAGAAACTCCATCTAAGTCCAAAAAATTATTAGCCCTATCATCATAAAAACCTGTAAAAGGTATAGACTTTTTCTGTAAAAATGTACTCACCAACAAAATATTTTGAGCAATATGACCACTTTCCATAAGCGCTAATCTATAAGCTCTTAATCCATATTTATCAGTTTGATATTTAAAATTAGCTGAAAGCATAAAGACTGCTGAAGCTTTTTCAAAACTATCTTCTGCTATTATTGGATTTCGCTCTTCATCCGTTGAAATCCCTATGGAGTTTAGTGGAACATTTATATCTTTTTCTCGTTTAATTAAGAATAATTTATTAAGTTGTGGGCTAAATAAATAAAGGCCGCTTTTCAACCCCTTAACTTTTTGGATATATATATAGATATCTATGGAATACAAAGCTCCTCCAGAAGGATACGTTCTTTTATTTATGACAAAATTCTGTTTACTGTTAGTTATTTTTTTTACTTCTGTTATACCGAAGCTGTATTGGAGTAATTTACAAAGTTCATCAAATGTTATCTCTTCCCCCTTAAAATCCCAAGAACTCCTTCTGTTTTTGAGCACATGTACAAAAGCATTTTTATCATTCAACTCTTCAAAAGATGGAATTTTGTATTCTTCATAGTATCTTTTTTTTATATCAGCTTTTGGAATAGAGTATGGAAGTAAAGGCATTTGTTTATAGAATATATCAGGATAATACTTACTATTCTCATGGTATAATGATGCTAACCAAAACCTTTCTTTAAAAAATTCATTTACTCGATCATCTGCACTAATAGCGTTATAAGAATTCACAAACCATTTTTTGGATTCCATCAATGCACCAACTCTTTTAAAAGACTACCTAGAATAAATTCAAAGCTGGGGGTAATCCCCAACCTATTGTTAGTCATGTGAATAATTGAAATAGCAATTGAATGAATAGCTTCTTGCTGAGCTTTATCCCCATCTACATTATTTCCACTTATAGGGCTGATTAAATCTGCATCCATTTGTAAAAGTTCATTATAAGAAATTCTTAATTGTTGCTGCCAGCTTGCATATATACCAGATATGTTCTCTAAGGAATCTGTGTCACACAATTCTATACGATTTTTTATATAGTTACCTTGTTTCTGCTTTAGAACAATTATCAACTCGTTAAATTGTTTTAAATCGTCAATGTATGTTTTCCAAAATTCAGCGTAAACACTAAAGAATGTTTGGATGTTTTGAATACCTAAACTTTTAGCAGTAATATACATCAAATCTATTGCAATAATTAATAGTTTATTAAACTCTAATTTTCCACTTATAATCTTAGAAACCATTTCACTTGAATGGTGAAATAAATTTTCACTAATATGTATGGCTTTAGCACCGCCATATCTTCTATATTCAGGTTTATAATCAATTAACTCAACCGAATGATTCGTATAAAAAGGAAGGATTTTATAATCTAACTTTTTACCATCAAATTTATGATTTTTATAGTATTCTTCAGCTGTTAATTGAGGTATACCTTTAAATTTTTTATACTCCGAAACAATTTTTTTTAAATCATTTCTTATTTTATTCTTATTACATTTTAAATTTAACAATCTCAATCTTATATGAGGTCCTCCCTCCCAGTATCTTATAAAAAACCATTTATCTATTAAGCTGCTTTTTTTTAAGCTTTCTACGAAGGGGAAAAAATCCACTTGAATAAAATGATCATAACTATCTTTATCGTGTAAAAATATATGAATAGATGTCCAATTTTGTTTCAAAGACATTTAACCATCTCCTCATGAATTATGGAAAAGGGTGTGGGTACGGATTAATATCTTGTTCTGATTTAATCGTCTTATTAGACTTTAAAAACTTTACTGCATGTTGAAGTCTCTTTAAATTAATTCTTCTATACTGATGTCCAAAGGACATGGTTAACATCCCCTCAACCAACACTTTAACTCCGTTAAGATTGAGTTCTTCTAATTCAAGACTAGTTTGATTTACAATAAATATATCCCCAAAAATGGTTGTAACTTTATTCATTAATTTTATAACTTCATTCGTGAAATTATCATCCGGATTATTTTCATACCATGATTTGTACTGCTTATCAATATCTTCAATGTTATCTTTTGAAAATAAAAAAGATAAACGCTCATAAGCATCTGGATGAGAATAGAGTAGGACATGGTCATTCATTACCTGAACCTTGCCTGAATCTTTCACCATTTCCGCTGCTTTGTCTCTTTGTTTTATAAACTCTTCTTCATAAATTGCAAAAGAAGTTGATACTTCTACTAATGCTGACAAAATGGCCTTTTCAGGATTGGGGTGTGCCCCAGCTGCCGAATATGTTTTAACTGAAGCATTATTGTCAGGGTTAACAATCAATACCCAAACCGATGGAATACCTGTTTCCATGGTTGTATCAAAAATATAAAGCTCATATCCTTGAGATTCAATTAGGTCTTTAATAATGAGTAAGTTTTTATCCTTCGCATTATCTAAGCTAATCTTAGTTAATGGCCTTTGAGTATACCACGCTACTAAAAACGCATCTCTTTCTATAACCTCTAATAACCCATAGAAAATAGCTTCTTCTATTGAACTTCCTAAAGCACAGCCATTTGAGGTTTCATAAACAAAGCGATTATGCTTTTGTTCTTCTTGATTAAGCAAACGATAATAAACCATTGTTTCTGGTAATAACTTTGATTGTTTTTCTTTCCAAGAATAACTCCAACACCAGTTAAGTTCCAAATCATCAGTATAATATTCAAATTTATATCCCGGTTCGTTATACTGGTTTTTATTATGAAGCGTTAACCTTTCGGGGTTTATAGCAATTTCTTTTAACTGATTATAAGAACCACGTATGTTTGTTTTTGTACGCCGTGGATGCATACCAACGTATCTTTCTAAAGCTTCAAGAATTGATGAGTTTTCGGAATCGTAAAAATTATATGTGCGCCCACTCCCATATTCTTTTTCTTCTCCTTCAAACAACGGCATTTCTGCAACTACAAATGGCATCCACCTAATTTTAGATTGATTTCTAAAAATATGAGTAACCAGACCCGTTTGATAATCCAGATAATACTTTCTCAATGTCTTTCGACTTAAAGTATTATTAATCCTATACTTATCTTTGTCCCAGATAAAATGATCTTTAAAATCAATCATGGCAAAAGATGATGAATCTTCCGGTAAAGTACTACATACGTAACACAAAGGATTCGGCTGAAATAAATGTGTTCTTCCTTCTAATGTGATGAGATCGCCAATATAAACCCTTCCACTTAATAATTCAGTACTGTCCTCTTTTATGTAATAATTGATTTGATTATAGATCATATTTACATAAAAAAGAATAGATGGTTCTTCAATTACATCTTTGATTTCCCCATAAATAGAATAATCATCAGTTTTTTGCTTTAATATCTCTTTATTAGGGTGGGCAGTGATTAATCTTTTTTCACAACAATTAATGCACCCTGAATTACGATTAGGTACAATCCATGGTCCTATAAAAATCTTAGTTATATCAATACACACTCTTAATAAAGGGATATTATTCTCTAGAGCAAATTCTTGAATTTCTAATTCTTTTCTTATAGCTTTATTATCTCTGCAGCTAAGAACTATACTAGTTTCCTCTATATATTTCAAAGCTATTGTAATATCATCTACTCTTTTGACTTTCATATTATTCTTTAAAAGAAATCTTTGAGCATTATTAGCGAGATATCCCTTACCTACTATTAAAATTAACTTTTCCACTATTTATACCTTCTCCCTATCCAACTTTAGCTGACCTATAATGACTTTGCTTTTTATAACGACTGGGTCTACATCTTGTAATGAATATTTTATAAATATCTGTTTTTCTTTTAGCTCATTTTTTATTTGTTTTACCCAATCAATTTGCGAAATTTGATCAACATCATTTAATTCAGATAGATTGTGTACAATTCTAAAATTATTCGTTCCGTCAACATAATGTATATGTTCATTCGAGATGGTGGATATTTTTTTATACTCATCTTCATAAGCCAATTGGAATCTAGATATTAATTCTAAAAATCCGTATAGCAATGAATCATGAATATTCTTACCATAACTAATAAACTTTTCATTATTATGATCCGTGAATAGTAGAAAAGATATATTTTTAACCTCTAAAACCATTTTATAAACATTAAATGGTTTATTAATTCGTTTTATTAAAAGGTTATACTGACTATTCAACTCATCATTTTTATCCCATTCATACGCTTCAAGATTTAGTGGTCTGCAAATAATCTCATCTTTTTGAAGAGTTTCTTTTAGCAACAAAAATAATATGCCTTTTTCCAAAAACTCAACCAAATTTCTTCCTGAAGACCAAACTTCACCATGATACTTAGTACTGAAGTAATTCCTAATAATATTAAGAGTTAAACTAGATTCTACATCTGCTAAGGATTTCCCGTACCCTACTAATTTTAAGGGGTCAATATTATTTTCCAGCTTAACTATTGTCGATAAATGAGGTACAGGTATTTGAGGTAACTTTTCTGGTTCAATATTATTTAAGACTCCTATATATTTATCCTGAATGAGTTCCATATCAATTTCTTCTAGTTCATAACTTTCAATTAGATCTTTATCGTCTACAACCAACCAGTTCTTATATGCTATACTTTTGTTCATAAATATAGGGTGAGTGCTTACTTCTAAATTAAATGGATCAATTGCATAAAATAGTTTTGAATTTTCTTTATTATCTCCTAGACAACTCAAAATTTCTTTCATGCACAAAATACTTAAATATTTGCTAATAGAATTATTATTATTATGTAAAGGCACTTTTTTATCTGTAATTCTATTAAAAAGATAGTTCCACTCTTCAAAAGTAAACCACCCAACAATCCCATATCCAGATATTGAAGTAGCAACTAGAACCTCGTTAGTTCCCTCCATTTTAAAAAGGTCTAATAAAGTATTATGATCATATTCGTCACAAACATAAACTAAAGAACTTTGATTTATTCCATTCCTTAAAGATTGTTGTTCATTATTTTTTATCCATGAACTTAATAATTTGTAAGATGATCCGCCTCCATACAAAGATAAAAATGGTCTATCAATTAGAATTTTTTTTGTTTCTCTCTCTATTTCTTCAATCAACAATACTTTTTGTTTTATTAGTAGTTTTAGCAACTGTTCTACAGTCTCACACTCATCTTCAGAAAAGTATGAAATTATATCTCTTATATTATTGTGTTTTTCCGCTGCATCAAGAATCTCACATATAATTTTGTATATCCTATTTCCCTTAATATAAAAAGAATTTTCAATTGTTCTTACCATACAACCATTATTATATTTTTCGATTGTAAAATAATTATTCAAAGATACTTTATTCACATCATTCCACCTCACGATATCCCATTAAATCTTTCCAATTGACATTAAGTCTTTGTTCAACTGCATTAGATAAAATATAGCAAAGCATATTTCTATCCTTAGAATTGAACCCTAAAATTGGGAGTTGTTCATAAAAGAGGTTAATAATAAAACGATATATATTAAAATCTTTAGAAGATAACAACTTAATTCCTTCATTACTTTTTATTAAATGTTTATGAAAATGGCTCAATTCATTAATTTTTTTGGGGTCATTCACTATACTTATAAAATCGTTTGGAGAGCTAATATCTACCGATTCAACTCGTTCCAGATTACTCCAAGTATCATCTATTAAATTATTCCATTCATCAAATAAGCTTTTATTATCAATTTCATTTATGGAGATTATATAGTTATCAATAAAGCTTTCAATTTCTGTTTTTATTAATTCTTCTGTTTTTTTAAAGTCCTTCACCATTATAGATTCAATATTTCTTCTTTTTGATTCATGGATAAAACCTTCTGCATGAGAACGAAAACTTAAATAACCATATTTAATTCCACCTGAAAAGCAATCCGCTACTAAAGCCATGAAGCACGCACAAATAATTAGACGTTCATTTTTAGAAGATGACTTGTTTAAGATTTTCTCTATAATTGGAGTGAATTTTGTTAGAAACTTTTCTCTTTCTAGAATTAATGGCATGCTATTTTTAAATACAGTTACATTGCGTTTATAAACTAAAAATCGAATCGTGTTGTTATTATATATAGGGGTATATGGAGCATCAATCTGTTCCAACAAAGCCAATTTCCTAGAAATCTCTACATATTCTTCTTTATTAATCTTAGTTTCAGAAGGATTTATTTGTAAATAAGTTTGAATTTCTCTCGCTAAATAGGCCTGAAGTTCACTTCTTGTATCATCTGTAAAACCCGTTATATTTATATCAATATGAGGCCCGTTTAGCCAATGTCTTTTTAAATAAGCTTGACATTGTTTACTTTTCAAATTATTTATTAAGGGAAAAATACAATTTATTAAAAGGGAGTCTTTTTGTTCTTCATAATGATATAATCTTAAAGTTAGCCAGTCACTTTCTTTATGCATTTGCTAATCACCTAATTTTTTTGAGTTAATTCAATGATATACTCGTTGACGAAATTTTCTTTTTCTGACTCAGGACTAGATATATCAGGAAGAGCCTCTTCTATATGAATCCCATATTTACTATTAGAAGTTACTTTTCTAAACATTTTACAAAAAAGAGGGTTCCCTAAATCCATGTACAGTGGTTTAAAACTTTCCTCGTCACTATTCTGTTTATCATTTTGTGCGTTACTATCAATCTTTTTGAAATTTGTGGGGATCATTCTGAAAAAGAATTTCGTTGGTATTCCGTTCTCATTTGCCCAATTTTGAATTCGAAAAAAATATTCATCATCTGATATATTTTGTATACTAATTATATACTTTCTAGGAATGATCCATTTCTTTCTCTGTAAAATTAAATTATCTATAATAATCCTTCCATATTTCCTGATATCCTCTTCTTCGGTATCTTTCAAGTTTAATTCGTTATATGTGTGAAAAGGTAATCCTATGAATCCCGATTGGAATAAATGTATCAAATGTTTTTGTAACTTCGGTAAATAAAAAGGAGTGAGATAACCTATATAAAAAGGATAGATTTTCCCTATTTTTTTGTGTTTAAAAACTACTCTTTTTGTATTTTTATCAAAAAATAGTATTAAATCGTTAATATTTATTTGCTTGTTTGTATCTCGAGCAAGATGATAACTAAGCATTTTTAGTTCGTATTCCCCCATCTCAGGGTGTAAATTCGCATTAAAACCAGGGGAACTAGAAATTTCAACTGTAGTGCCATCACTACCAAATATACTTTCTCCTAAATGTTTTTTGAGTTCCTTATATATTTCGGGTGAGTAGTAACTGAGAAACCGTGAAAAAAACTCAGTATAACCTAAGTATACTTGATTAAGAACTGCAAGATCACTGTGTTTACTTTTAAACTTCTGCAAGAAAAAACTGTGAGAAATAGTTCTAGATTTAAATTCTTTAGGAATATTATCATAATATCTATTTATATCGTCTTCTGAAATAAAAACATCTTTTCCATCTTTACTTTTCGTTATAAATTCCTCAAAAAACATAATCTTTAGTTCATTCACTTTTTGTATATGGTCAAGATCTTTTCCAAATTCAGGATCGTATCCGGGATTTATGGTTTTAATATATTCATTAAAAAGAGGTGTTAGTTGGTGCAAAAATTCCTCAATATTATCACATACCCCATTGTGACCATACTTTTTCACAAACAAATCAGCAACGGCACTCTGATAACGAAATCTCACATCAAACAAAGGTGATATTTTTTGAAGTAGCTTAATGCTTTTTAATACAGGATCCCATTCGCTTTTACTTTCTTTAGCTTCATTTAAAATTATAGAATCCTCATATAATATATTGTTAACTATTTTATCTGAAAATGGGATATTTAATAATTCAGCAATGGCTCTGACTGTATTCTTTAGTTTTGAAAGTAAATTGTTTTTTTTGTTTAACTCTGCATTGGAGTATTGATCTATATTTTCATTTAATTGTTTTAATAATTCAATTAAACTTTTAACCACTGGAACGTCCCAATTAGAAATCTTGGTAATAAACTCATCAATAATATTGTCCGACTGCTCATATAAATGTAACGTTGGGAGTATTAGCTGAATTTGATAAATTTTATTTATAAAATCCTTACTTTCTTTCTCAGAACCAAAATAAGACTTTATAAGACTTAAAAGCTCATTATATGTTAATGAACTTTTTGTTTTTATAACTTTTATAATGTTATTAATAAAATCATTGTCTGTAATTTGTACTAGCTTCTCATTCATTCGATAAATTTTAGAAGAGGTGCTAATTCTGTCATCGTTCATAATATAACTAATTGTATTTTCTTTAATCTTTGTCGTAGGGTTTATTATATAGGAACAGAACTGCATTACTTCTTCATGTGCCAGTAAGTATTCAAAAATTCTCATTACCAGTGAATAGTTAATTTTATAGTAACTTTCGGTTCTATTTTCACTTTCATTTATCGAGAATTTGTGTTCAGCCCAATCTCCTATTGCTGTAGATGTAAAGGTGCTAAAAGGACTTGTCTTGCAGGCAGTTCTTATTAAGAAAGTGCTTAATGCGGGTTCTATTTTTCTTAATCTCGATTTTTGATCTTTAATTGGAGTACTAATATATTTCTTTGTTTTTTCATACATAACCTGACTGGTCAAAAGAATACCATTCAATAGATTCTCATTATCAACTACTTTTTGAAAATTCAATCGGATATCATTTAATTCATTTTCATAAACAACAGGATATCTTCCCATTAATTTATTAAAGGCAGAAAGCTTATCATTCCACTTTTTCAAACAGATTATAATTTCCTTGGATATCATCTGATCACAGATCTCTTTTTCCATTGACACCTCTTTTCTTTTATGTATGGTTTTTTTTATTGCAATCAGTTTATCTCTGACCATAGAACTTTTAGTATTTTCTATATTGTCATAAATTAATTTAAAAATGTGTATTTTTATTTCCTCTAATATATGTTCAGTGTCACGTATTTTCCCTATTAAAGCCAACGTTTCATAAGCAATTAAGTCGCGCAGTTTATCGTAGGGCATACCCGCGACTCTTTTTAAATAATAGGGAGTTAATATTTCTGCTTTTCTCATGTTTTACCCCAACTAAAATTTATTCGGATCTGCAGCCCAATTGCATTTAATAATTAATAATTATGATTCAATTTTATGAACAACAAGAAGAACAGCAAGAAGATGAGCCACAAGTTGAATGTCCGCCAGATCCACTCGTTGCTCCTGTTTCAGGAATAGAAATAGAATCTGTTATTTCAGTTACGTCAAGTCCTGTAATTTCTAAGTTATTTAATAAGTCATTTTTTTCTTTTTTCATAGCATTAAGTACCCCCTGAATAAATTATTGGGCTACAGTCCGCTATTTATGATATCATATTCTTGTGTAAAATCAAGAATTTTTAGGAATAATTTATTAAATTGTGGGAAAACAAAGGACATATGACATGAATATATAATATAATTATTGACAGTGGAGTAGATCAAACTTTTTTGGAGGGTTTTTATGGACAGATTAGCTTACTTGAAAAAACTAATGCCTTATCTTATAAAGGTAAGAAGATACTTACATAAACATCCTGAGATCGGATTCAAGGAAACTAACACTAATAGGTACATCAATAAGATTTTAACTAAAACTAACATAGATGTTATTGTTCCTAGAGTTGCTAAAACAGGAATTATAGCAAATATGAATATAAATAAAGACTATAAAACACTTGCTTTTAGAGCAGATATTGATGGATTGCCTGTAGCAGATAAGAAAAATGTTTCTTATAAGAGTATTTATAATGGGATGAGTCATTCTTGCGGCCATGATGTACATACAACAATTTTAATTGGGGTTATTATTATGCTCCAAAGATTAAGAGATAGCCTAAAATGCAATCTTATTTTCATTTTCCAACCTGCTGAGGAAGGACCAGGGGGTGCTGAGAGAATCATAGATTCATCTTTAATAGATAATGCAAATATGATACTAGGACTCCATGTTCTTCCTCACTTACCTACAGGTTATATAGCAGTGAGTGAAGGACTGGTAATGGGGGCATCATCAAAGATTCAGATAAGGATACGTAGTAAATCGTCTCATGTTGCTGAGTTGAATAAAGATGAAAACCCTATTGAAATTAGCGCGGAATTAATTTTGTTCCTTAAGAATTTGGAGAAAAAATTCAATGAAAAACATGAAAACTTTTTATTTTCTATAAGTACTATAAATGGGGGATATTATTATAATACCCTAGCTGATGATATTTCTATGACAGGGACAATTCGTTCCTTTTCGCAAGACATTAATAAAATGTTTTTTAATTACATAAAACAAGAAATGAAAAAATCTTTCCCTGATAAGATAGTTAATGCTATTGAGATGAGCTTTGAGTCAATGTATCCGCCACTGTATAATAGCAATGAATCTGTAAATCTTATTAAAAAAGCAGGGGCCAAGTCACTTGGACCTGATAAAGTCGTTCCTGCTTGGAAAGTATTGGGGGCTGATGATTTTGCATTCTACACAAAAAAAATAGATGGTGGTTACTTCTGGTTAGGAACCAACTTTAATGGTGAGCCTCAACATAACCTTCACAGTCCCTACTTTGATGTTGATGAAAATTGCATATATTATGGTATTCTAACTTTAGTAGAATCAGCTCTATGTTATTCTTGAAGAGAAGCATAAAAGTTAGAGACCTAGTGCAGTTGTTACGGAACGATTAACATTATGCCTCTAAAAAGGTTAAAACTCAATGCAAAATCAGAAATCCCAAAGGTATAATTTATTTAACTTATCTTTATAGTATTCTAACCCATACAAAGTTTGAATAATGGGAAATGAAAATACCAAAAAAACTCACGGCACTAAAAATGAAAGAGGATGCCTCACACAAAGTCCCAGCAGACTTTTGGAAGCATCCTCATGAATGTTATCTTTTTGCTATTTTTTCGGCTGATTGGGGTGATGAAAAACGGTCAAACCCTTGTTATATCAAGAGTTTTCGCCGTTTAATTACATCATGCCGCCCATACCGCCCATGCCGCCCATGTCAGGCATTCCTGCGCCGCCGGCGTTTTCTTCCGGTTTGTCAGCGACAACGGCTTCAGTTGTTAAGAGCATTGCTGCTACAGAAGCTGCGTTTTGCAGAGCAGAACGTGTCACTTTTGTCGGGTCAACGATACCTTTTTCGATCATGTTTACCCATTCGCCAGTTGCAGCGTTGAAGCCTACGCCGATTTTTTCGTTTTTCAGGCGCTCAACGATGACAGATCCTTCAAGACCAGCATTGTGCGCGATTTGACGGATCGGCTCTTCAAGCGCGCGAAGCACGATGTTGATACCTGTTTGCGCATCGCCTTCAGCTTCCACTGCAGCGACTTTGTTGTATACGTTGACTAGCGCTGTACCACCGCCGGATACGATGCCTTCTTCAACAGCTGCGCGAGTTGAGTTGAGTGCGTCTTCGATGCGAAGTTTACGCTCTTTCAGCTCAGTTTCAGTCGCAGCGCCGACTTTGATGACAGCTACGCCGCCGGCAAGTTTCGCAAGACGCTCTTGTAATTTTTCTCTGTCGAATTCAGAAGTTGTTTCTTCCACTTGAGCGCGGATTTGGTTGACGCGTGCAGCGATTTTTTCAGTGTCGCCGGCGCCTTCTACGATTGTTGTGTTTTCTTTCGTTACCACAACTTTAGAAGCGCGTCCCAATTGTCCGATTTCAGTAGATTTCAGGTCAAGGCCTAAGTCTTCTGTGATTACTTCTCCGCCTGTAAGAACAGAGATGTCTTCAAGCATTGCTTTACGGCGGTCACCGAAGCCAGGAGCTTTAACGGCAACAGCGTTGAATGTGCCGCGAAGTTTGTTGACAACGAGTGTAGCAAGCGCTTCACCTTCAACATCTTCAGCGATCAGAAGCAATGGTTTGCCTTGCTGTACAACTTGCTCAAGCACAGGAAGGATTTCTTGGATGTTTGTGATTTTTTTGTCTGTGATTAAGATGTAAGGATTGTCAAGAACCGCTTCCATCTTATCAGAGTCAGTCACCATGTAAGGAGACGCATATCCGCGGTCGAATTGCATACCCTCCACAACTTCAAGCTCAGTTGTGAATCCTTTAGACTCTTCGATTGTGATGACGCCGTCGTTTCCTACGCGCTCCATTGCTTCAGCGATAAGGCTTCCGACTTCCTCATCAGCAGCAGAGATCGCAGCAACCTGAGCGATAGACTCTTTGCCTTCGATCGGCTTAGAAATTTCTTTTAAGTTTTCGATTGCTACAGTCACGGCTTGTTCCATACCTTTACGCACGCCGACAGGGTTAGCCCCCGCAGTTACGTTTTTCAAGCCTTCGCGGATCATAGCCTGCGCAAGTACAGTCGCAGTCGTCGTACCGTCACCGGCAACGTCGTTTGTTTTGCTGGCTACTTCAGCTACAAGCTTCGCACCCATGTTTTCAAACGCATCTTCAAGTTCAATTTCTTTTGCGATTGTCACACCGTCATTTGTAATTAACGGAGAACCGAATTTTTTCTCCAGAACCACGTTGCGTCCTTTTGGCCCTAAAGTTACTTTTACAGCGTCAGCAAGCGCATCGACACCGCGAAGCATAGCGCGGCGTGCTTCTTCACTAAACTTAATATCTTTTGCCATGTTAACGAAACCTCCTCGAATTTTTAAAAATATTTATTTGCTTAGCCGATAACAGCTAAAATGTCGCTTTCACGTAAGATTAAGTATTCAGTACCTTCGTATTTCACTTCAGTACCGGCGTATTTTGAGAAGATAATGCGGTCGCCCTCTTTTACTTCTAAAGCAACGCGCTCTCCGCTTTCCAACACGCGACCTGAACCGGCTGCCACGATTTTGCCTTCTTGCGGCTTTTCTTTTGCAGAATCCGGTAATACGATTCCGCTGGCAGTTTTTTCTTCAGATTCTACGAGTTCAATGACAACGCGATCACCTAATGGCTTTAACAATGTAATAACCTCCTCAATAGTATGAATATGTAATTTTAGCACTCAGCTCTAAAGAGTGCTAACACAGTTATTATAATAAAGAATCTCACTTCCAATTTCAAGTCATAAGAATAAAAAATTTTCACGCTTACATGATTCTCTCTCGCACTGATTTTCTCCTTTTTTCACGTCAAGTTCACTTGTGTTACAATAAGAACAAATAAGTTGATTTTATAGGATAAAGGAGTACATATCATTTGAGAAAACAGTATTGGTATATCATTTTGACATATGTTATCATGCAGCTTTCCGCATTGATCGGCATTCCTTTAATGTACAAATTCGGCTATGCGGGCGGGCACCCTACGAATGCGAATCTCACCATGGCTCAGGGGATTTATTCCGTCGTAAGCTTTTTTATCTGCCTGATTATCGTTCTCTTGATTTTGAGAACCGCGCCGAAGCAGACATTAAGAAACGGGAAGAAAGCATCCGCCGGCATGTCCGTTCTCTGGGCGGTCGCGGGAATATGGCTCGCTTTATTTTCTCAGGGAATCGCCGGGATGATTGAGCAGTATGTCTTTCATGTGGGCAGCGGTTCCGAAAACACGAAAGCCATTCTCAACATTATTAAAGCCATGCCGCTCATGATTATCGTTTCTTCTATCGTCGGGCCGATTCTTGAAGAAATCATTTTCCGGAAGATCATCTTCGGTGTATTATATGAAAAAACGAATTTCTTTATCGCCGGACTGATCAGTTCCGTCATTTTCGGCATTGTGCATCAAGACCTCACGCACCTGCTGCTGTATACGGCCATGGGCTTTACCTTTGCGTTCTTGTATGTGCAGACGAAACGGATTATTGTGCCGATATTCGCCCATGTCATGATGAATACCATTGTCGTGGTCATGCAGCTCGGCCCCGCCCAAAAATATATTGAACAGCATAGTGAGCAAATGCAATTAATTATTGGAGGATTGTTTGTATGAGGAACCCAATGACTTGGGGCTTGATTTATTTCGCAGTCGGCTGTATCTTTACGTATTTGGCCGCAAGCTCTCCGGGAAGCATGTGGTCTTTTTATTCCATACTGCTGATGGTTTTCGCCGCTTATAATATCAGCATCTCGTTTAAAATGTTCGCTTTCTCATTTAAAGTGAAAAAAAATCAAAAATAAAAGAAAAGCCATTTCTCATCATGGAGAAATGGCTTTTTTTATGCTGATACGTCCTGATCAGATTCACTGCCGGTCTGCCTTTTCCGATACGCCGCTTTTGAGATCAGAATGCTGATCTCGTATAAAATGCAAAGCGGAATGGTAATCATCAAGTGAGACAGCAGCTCAGGCGGCGCAATCATCGCGGCGATCACAAGCAGCACAAAATACGCATACTTCCTGATCTTCGATAAAAACCTCGGCGTGATAACACCGAGTCTCGTTAAAAACATGATCAGCACCGGCATCTGAAACAGCAGTCCGAACGGAATCGTCAGCTGCAGCAGAAAATGAAAGTACTCGGTAATCCCGATCACCTGGTTGACATCCAGGTCATTCGAAACCCGCTTCATAAAATCAACGACCAGCGGAAATAAAATATAATAAGAAAACGACACACCGCCGACAAACAGCACGATCGAAATCGGAATATAGCTGAGTGTTACTTTGCGCTCCTTCTCATACAGACCCGGGCTGACAAACGCCCAAATCTGATAGAGAATAATCGGCGAAGTCAAAATGATGCCGATGATAAACGCGAACTGCAAAAAGATAAACAGCGGATCCGTCAGGTTAAAAGCATTAAGGGTGAGCTCTTTTACTTCATCGGCTTTTTGAAGATACACAATGATAGGTTTTGCCAGAAAAAAGCCTGCAATAAAGAAAACCGTAAAGGATAACGCCACAATCAGCAATCGTTTCCGAAGTTCGGCAATATGCTCCACAAGCGTCATTTGATTCACTCTCATACGCGTCATCCTATCTTACTGTTCTTCTTTCTTTTTTTCCTCTTCTTCACCGGCTAATCCCTTAGTAGCATTCTTAAATTCACGAAGCGTGTCTCCCGCCGCTTTTCCTAATTCGGGAAGCTTCTTCGGACCGAAAATAATCACCGCCACCACACCGATAACCGCCAGGCTTCCAGGACCGATCATGTGCAGCTCCTCCTTTCGCTATTCAATTTCTTCCAAAACAGAATAATGCTTTAAGAAATAAACCAATGATTGAAGTTCTACAGCTAAATCTATATGATGAATTCGAATGTGATCCGGCACATTCAAACGGGCCGGCGTAAAGTTAAGGATTCCCTTGATTCCGAGCGACACGAGCCGGTCGGTGATTGACTGCGCGGCAACCGCCGGAACGGTAAGAATCGCCACGGGTTCATCCTTAATGTGAAGCTCTAAATCATTAAGATCAAAGACAGGCACACCGCCTACCTCAGTTCCTATTTTACTCTGATTCACATCAAAAGCCATAGATATTTTGGTGTTATTATTTTTTGTGAAATTATAGTGAAGAAACGCCGTCCCTAAATTCCCGACACCGATCAAAATGACATTCGTCGTTTCATCCTGATCCAGTGTTTTTCTGAAAAATGACAGCAGGTAATCCACATTATAGCCGTATCCTTTTTTGCCGAGCGCCCCGAAATAGGAAAAATCCCGGCGGATCGTGGCCGAATCGACTTTTACCGCGTCGCTCAGTTCAGCTGATGAAACGCGCTGCTTTCCTGACGCGTGTAAATTCTTTAAAAAGCGATAATAAAGCGGCAGCCGTTTTGCCGTCGCCTGTGGAATTTTTGATTGATCCTTGTTCATGATTGGTCCTCCACTTTATACTCAGATGCATCTCTTTTAAAATCACCGTTTTTGCCTCCTGTTTTTTCCATGAGGCAGGTCGGGCCGATGACCATTCCTTTATCCAGCGCCTTGCACATGTCATAAACGGTCAAAGCGCAGACTGAAGCGGAAGTTAGCGCTTCCATTTCCACACCTGTACTCCCTTTCGTTTTTACGCTTGCCTGTATATGAAGAACGGCTTCTGAATCCTTTTCCTCCCAGCCGAATGAAATGTCGACGCTGCTTAAAGAAAGCGGGTGGCACATCGGGATAATCGCTGACGTCTGCTTTGCGGCCATAATTCCTGCCACCTGTGCGACAGCCAGCACGTCTCCTTTTCCGATCTCGCGGTTTTTGATTCTGCTGTACACGTCATGCTTCATGTGTACGCTGGATATCGCAGCGGCAGTACGGACTGTTGAAGATTTATCGCTTATATCCACCATGCGGGCACGGCCTTCTTCATTAAAATGAGAAAATCCATTCATATTTAAACTCTCCTTACTTCTGATCATACACTATTTTCTCCCTGATGTCTTATCCTATAATGTTCCAATTCTGATGTATTGTTTGCTGACAGCAGGTTGATAAGCTACACTTAACTTATTATAACAGAGGTGAAATAATATGATGATCTTACAAATTAATCAGCTATCCAAATCTTTTGGCGCTGATCCTATTTTAAACAATATAAAGCTTGAAGTCAGATCTCGGGATCGCATCGCCATAGTAGGCAGAAACGGAGCCGGCAAATCAACTCTCCTTAAAATTATCGCAGGTCACCTTTCATATGAAAAGGGTGAATTAATCAAACCGAAAGAATTAACGATGGGATATCTTGCCCAGCACACAGGCTTGGAATCCCAGCTTACCATAAAAGAAGAACTGCTGAGTGTTTTTGATTTCCTGAAAGCAATGGAAAAAGAGATGCGCTCTATTGAAGAAAAGATGGCCACGGCCGCCCCGGCGGAGCTTGAGACGCTGATGAAAACCTATGACAGGCTTCAGCAGGATTTCAAGGATAAAGGCGGCTATCAATATGAAGCGGACGTCCGCTCTATCCTTCACGGCCTCGGCTTCGGAAAATTTGACGATTCCGTGAAAGTGCAAAGCCTGAGCGGCGGTCAGAAAACAAGACTTGCGCTCGGAAAGCTGCTGCTGACCCAGCCTGATCTGCTTATTCTGGATGAACCGACGAACCATCTCGACATCGATACGCTTACATGGCTTGAGCATTATTTACAGGGATATTCAGGCGCCATTCTGATCGTTTCCCACGACAGATACTTTCTTGATAAAGTCGTCAGCCAAGTGTACGAGGTCTCACGGACAGAAAGCAAAAAATACCTCGGCAACTACAGCGCCTATTTAGAACAAAAAGCTGAGCAGTATGAGAAAGACCTGAAGCTGTATGAAAAACAGCAGGACGAAATCGCCAAGCTTCAAGATTTTGTCGACCGCAATCTGGCCAGAGCTTCTACAACGAAAAGAGCCCAAAGCAGACGAAAACAGCTTGAACGGATGGACGTCATGGCAAAGCCGCTCGGGGATGAAAAATCAGCCGCCTTCCGTTTTGACATTACAAAACAGAGCGGAAACGACGTCCTGCGCGTACAGGATGTTTCCATCAGCTATGACGGCCAGCCTCCGCTCTTGAAAAACCTGACCTTCGGCATGACAAGAGGCGAAAGCGCCGCCCTCGTCGGACCGAACGGAATCGGCAAATCAACCTTGCTGAAAACCATTATGAATACAATCAGTCCGGAATCCGGATCGATCACGTACGGTTCCAATGTCACAATCGGCTATTATGATCAGGAGCAGGCTGAACTGACCTCGTCCAAACGCGTGCTGGACGAGCTGTGGGATGAATATCCGGACATGCCGGAAAAAGAGATCAGGACATGCCTCGGCAACTTCCTGTTCAGCGGAGACGATGTCCTGAAACCGGTCCGTTCGTTAAGCGGCGGGGAGAAAGCAAGAGTCGCGCTTGCCAAGCTGATGCTTCAAAAAGCAAACTTTCTCATCCTTGATGAACCGACAAACCACCTTGACCTGGACAGTAAAGAGGTGCTGGAAAACGCCCTGATCGACTACCCGGGAACACTGTTATTTGTCTCGCATGACCGCTACTTTATTAACAGGATCGCCACAAGAGTGCTGGAGCTCTCACCTGATCATGCAGAAGAATATTTGGGAGACTATGACTATTACACCGAGAAAAAAGCCCAGCAGCTGGAACTGGAAGAAATGAAGCGGCAGGAAAAGGAGCAGGCTCAGCCTGCCGGCAAGGTCAAACAGGATACGAAAAGAACTTACGAGGAAGAAAAAGAATGGAAGAAGAAAGAACGGCAGCGCCTGAGACGCATTGAAGAAATCGAAGCAGCCGTCTCATCCGCCGAAGAGAAAATCAGCGCCAATGAGGAGCTGCTGTGCGATCCTGACGTGTATCAGGATCATGAAAAGGTACAGACCATTCACGCGGAGAATGAAGCTCTGAATCAAGAGCTCGAGAACTTATTAGCAGAATGGGAGGAACTCTCCTCAGAAGAATAGAAAAAGTCAAGCACCTCTTTAAGGGGTGCTTTTTTATCCACAGCTATCCTCCTTGTCAGCCATGTAAGTAAGCGTTTTATACACACTATCCACAAAATTTTCTGACTTTATCCACTTTACTAACAACTTACAGCCCCTTATCCAGCCTGGATTTCTGGATATACTCACAATCCTGTGGATATGTTAGAATTATCTGTTAATAAGTAAAAAAAGCCTCACGTTTTACAACGTGAGACGATCAAAGGATGTTAATTCCAAACCGGGCTGTCCGTTCATATCATATGAGCCCCGAATCCCCTTTTCAAAAGCAACGGTTCCGGCAGCCGCAATCATCGCTGCATTGTCCGTGCATAAAGAAAGCGGCGGGATGATAAGCTCGGGATCTCCCGAATGGCTGAATTCCTGCTGAAGTGCGGCTCTCAGCCCTTTGTTAGCGGCTACGCCCCCTGCCAGCAGCACTTGTTTAACCCCGTATTCTTTCGCGGCCTTAGAGGTTTTTGCCGTCAGTACATCAATGACACTCTGCTGAAAGCTTGCTGCAAGATCCTCCGGAGGAATCACCTCATTTTTTTGCGAGGCGTTATGAAGCGTGTTAATCACGGCTGATTTTAGGCCGCTGAAGCTGAAATTGTAAGACCCTTCTTCCAGCCACGCACGCGGAAGCGGAATGGAATCCGTTCCCACAGCAGCCAGCTTATCAATCTGCGGCCCTCCCGGATAAGGAAGCCCCATCGTTCTTGCCACTTTGTCGTAAGCTTCGCCTGCGGCATCATCCAGCGTTTCACCGATAACCTCAAATGAACCGTGCTCTTTCATATAAACCAATTCCGTATGTCCGCCTGACACAACCAAAGCAAGCGCCGGGAACTGAAGCTCTCCTATCAGCCTGTTTGCATAAATATGACCCGCAATGTGATGGACACCGACTAGCGGTATTTGATGGGCAAAGCTTAACGCCTTTGCCGCATTGACTCCGATTAACAGGGCTCCGACAAGTCCGGGTCCTTCCGTTACGGCAATCGCATCAAGATCATCAAAGCCCATCTCCGCTTTTGAAAGAGCTTCCTCAATCACAAGGGTAATCTGCTCCACATGATGTCTGGACGCTATTTCAGGCACGACCCCGCCGAAACGTTTATGGCTTTCAATTTGAGAAGCGACGACGTTTGAAATAATTTCATTCCCGTTTTTTACGACTGAGGCCGCTGTTTCATCACAGCTTGTTTCGATTCCTAATACATAAATATCTTGTTTTTCACTCATGTAATGTCACCCACATTAATAACGCATCTTCCCCGTTATCTGTATAGTATTGTTTTCTGATTCCACCGGCCTGAAGACCGAATTTTTTATATAAGGATTGGGCGGGATGATTTGAGACCCTGACTTCGAGAGAGAGCCTTCTTGCCTTTTTTTCTCTGCACAATTCTATCGCAGAGCGAAACAGCGCTTCTCCCAATGATTGGCCCCGATATTCCGGCTTAATGGCTATGTTCGTAATCTGCGCGTCATCTATAATAATCCAGATTCCGCAATACCCCGCCAGACAGCCGTCCTTTTCAATGACAAGGTAGTGGGCATACGGATTTTCCAAAAGCTCATGATAAAATGAATCCTTCGTCCACGGAGAAGTAAAGGATGCTGTTTCAATTTCATAAATTTGATCAATATCTTCCGGCCGCATGCTTCGAATCGCCGTTTTCGTTTTCATCCCTATCACCCTATTTTTGAGATTCCATCCATTTCGCTTCAGCCTCTGCCAGACGCAAATAATCCGGAACAAGGCTGTGGACATCCGCTTCTTCTTTTTCCAAGCCTAAAAACGCCAGCTCTGACGGCCGCGGATTATGCTGTGCAGCCGTTCCTATCACTGCTTGAGATGTCAGCTCATGCAGAATGGTTTCTTCATGAATCGCTGTATCGTGCCCTAAAAATAAAACCGGAGACGCTTTTTCTTTCAGCATGCCGAGCCAATCAGTCAAAAGGACATTCTGATCTGGAAGAACGGATTGTAATCGGCCGTCCTGATATTCATAAAGTCCCGTATATACCTGTCCGCGCCGGGCATCAAATAACGGGCAGATCAGTCCTTGAAAGTGCCGTCCGTTAGCCGCCAGCACCTCCAGACTCGAGACAGCGGAAACCGGAAGCTTCAGCGACCATGCCAATGTTTTTGCCAGCGTCACACCGATTCTGACACCTGTATACGATCCCGGTCCTTTCGCCACCGCTATTTTTGTAAGATCCTGCGGTGTTAGGCCGCAATCCTTCAGCAATGAATTGACAGCAGGCATGGCCCGCACGGAATGATTCTTTTTTAAATATGTAATATACTCCGCCATCACCGTTTTGTCACGAACGAGCGCGGCACCCAGCGTGTAATTTGACGTATCAATTGCCAGTATTGTCATGTTTATTTATCTCCTCACAAAGCGTTTCATACCGTGTTCCGCAAGCCGTAAAGGTAATGTCCCTTGCCTCATCACCGGCTCTCTTGATGACGATCTGCAGCCGTTCAGCAGGCAGCTGATCCTGAATTAAATGAGCCCATTCAATTAAACAGACGCCTTGTCCCTCAAAATATTCTTCAAGCCCTAAGTCTTCGCTTTCATCCTCCATACGATACACATCCATATGATATAGAGGAAGCGAACCGTCATGGTATTCTTTTATAATTGTAAAAGTCGGGCTGTTTACCACTCTCGTGATTCCCAGTCCTTCGGCAAAACCCTTTGTAAAAGTCGTTTTTCCCGCGCCTAAGTCGCCTTCCAGTGTCAAAATGTCTCCCGGCTTTGCCAAAGAAGCGGCAAGCTTGGCTACGGCTTTCGTTTCTTCGGGGTTTTTCGTTCTCCATTGTAATGTCTTCAAAGTGAGTCACCCGTCTTATTTAAAATGATTGTATCCTTTTTTCTCAAGGACGATTTGTCTGTGATCATTGGCTGTCAAAAGAACACATGCTTCCTTCCGTTCAGACACCGCTCCTATCTTCGCAATCGGAATGCCTGATTGAGTGCAGTAATCAAGCAAAGAAATCCACTCTTGCTGAGAAACCGTTCCAACCAATTCAAAATCTTCACCGCCGAATAACACCCATTTCTTCCACTCAGAATCTGCCTCAGGCAAATCCGGATGCACCGGCAGAAGTTGTTCTTCAATTTCTATCGTAACTGAACTTGCCGCAGCTATTTCATGCAGCTCACTGGCCAATCCGTCACTGATATCATTCAAAGCCGCGCGCTGAAGCTGAGAGCAGAAGCGGCCGACCTGAACTCTCGGAACGGGCCGTTTATGTTTTCGGATAAAATAATCACTCGTATGAAAAGCAGAAGGGAGTGTTTCTCCCAATAAAAGAGACAGTCCTGCTGCGGACGAGCCGATATCCCCCGTAACAAACACAACATCCCCGGGTCTTGCCGAGCTTCGCAGACAAGCGCGATCCTTCTCAACTTCTCCGATGACAGTAACGGTAATTACGGCTTGACCGGAAGCGGAGACGGTATCTCCCCCGATCAAATCCATTTGATATAGTTTCGCCAGTTCCGCCATTCCTTCATACATTGCCTGGACGTCAGCTTTCTGCCAGCAAGAAGGAACCGCTAGAGACACCAAATAAAACTTCGGAATGCCTCCCATCGCCGCCACGTCACTAATGTTAACAGCAAGCGCCTTATAACCGATATCATGAGGAGAGGAATACTCTAATTTAAAATGGACATTCTCCACCATTGTATCAAGGCAGACAATTTGCTGCATATGGGGTGACGCTGTATAAACCGCACCATCATCACCGATCCCTACATCGACGGAAGGATGATAATGCGAATGCGGCGTAATACTGTGAATCAAATCAAACTCATCCATATATCTCCCGTCTCCCTTTCTGACGCTCTTGTGAAATACAGCTCTTTCTAGTGTATCGGATTATGTTTCAATATCCAAGACTTTAACGATATAAAAGAAAGCTTGGTTAGATACCAAGCTGCCAGCATTTAAAAGAAAACACAAAAAAAACGAAAACATGATCGTTTCGTTTATAATAAAAATGGCGGTCCGGACGGGACTCGAACCCGCGACCTCCTGCGTGACAGGCAGGCATTCTAACCAACTGAACTACCGGACCATTTTTTGGTTGCGGGGGCAGGATTTGAACCTGCGACCTTCGGGTTATGAGCCCGACGAGCTACCGAACTGCTCCACCCCGCGATGATAAAATTTTAGAAAAGCTTGGCGGCGTCCTACTCTCACAGGGGGAAACCCCCGACTACCATCGGCGCTGAAGAGCTTAACTTCCGTGTTCGGCATGGGAACGGGTGTGACCTCTTCGCTATCGCCACCAAACCATTGAGAGTGTTCTCTCAAAACTAGATAACAGTAAGCATACATTCAAATTGGTTAAGTCCTCGATCGATTAGTATCTGTCAGCTCCATGTGTCGCCACACTTCCACCTCAGACCTATCAACCTGATCATCTTTCAGGGATCTTACTTCCTTGCGGAATGGGAAATCTCATCTTGAGGGGGGCTTCATGCTTAGATGCTTTCAGCACTTATCCCGTCCGCACATAGCTACCCAGCGATGCCCTTGGCAGAACAACTGGTACACCAGCGGTGCGTCCATCCCGGTCCTCTCGTACTAAGGACAGCTCCTCTCAAATTTCCTGCGCCCGCGACGGATAGGGACCGAACTGTCTCACGACGTTCTGAACCCAGCTCGCGTACCGCTTTAATGGGCGAACAGCCCAACCCTTGGGACCGACTACAGCCCCAGGATGCGATGAGCCGACATCGAGGTGCCAAACCTCCCCGTCGATGTGGACTCTTGGGGGAGATAAGCCTGTTATCCCCGGGGTAGCTTTTATCCGTTGAGCGATGGCCCTTCCATGCGGAACCACCGGATCACTAAGCCCGACTTTCGTCCCTGCTCGACTTGTAGGTCTCGCAGTCAAGCTCCCTTGTGCCTTTACACTCTGCGAATGATTTCCAACCATTCTGAGGGAACCTTTGGGCGCCTCCGTTACCTTTTAGGAGGCGACCGCCCCAGTCAAACTGCCCACCTGACACTGTCTCCCCGCCCGATAAGGGCGGCGGGTTAGAAGGTCAATACAGCCAGGGTAGTATCCCACCGATGCCTCCACCGAAGCTGGCGCTCCGGTTTCCAAGGCTCCTACCTATCCTGTACAAGCTGTACCAACATTCAATATCAGGCTGCAGTAAAGCTCCACGGGGTCTTTCCGTCCTGTCGCGGGTAACCTGCATCTTCACAGGTACTATAATTTCACCGAGTCTCTCGTTGAGACAGTGCCCAGATCGTTGCGCCTTTCGTGCGGGTCGGAACTTACCCGACAAGGAATTTCGCTACCTTAGGACCGTTATAGTTACGGCCGCCGTTTACTGGGGCTTCAATTCGCACCTTCGCTTACGCTAAGCGCTCCTCTTAACCTTCCAGCACCGGGCAGGCGTCAGCCCCTATACTTCGCCTTACGGCTTCGCAGAGACCTGTGTTTTTGCTAAACAGTCGCCTGGGCCTATTCACTGCGGCTCTCTCGGGCTTGCACCCTAACAGAGCACCCCTTCTCCCGAAGTTACGGGGTCATTTTGCCGAGTTCCTTAACGAGAGTTCTCTCGATCACCTTAGGATTCTCTCCTCGCCTACCTGTGTCGGTTTGCGGTACGGGCACCTCTCACCTCGCTAGAGGCTTTTCTTGGCAGTGTGGAATCAGGAACTTCGCTACTATAATTCGCTCGCCATCACAGCTCAGCCTTCACGGGAAACGGATTTGCCTATTTCCCAGCCTAACTGCTTGGACGCGGATATCCAATACCGCGCTTACCCTATCCTCCTGCGTCCCCCCATTGCTCAAATGGTGAGGAGGTGGTACAGGAATATCAACCTGTTATCCATCGCCTACGCCTTTCGGCCTCGGCTTAGGTCCCGACTAACCCTGAGCGGACGAGCCTTCCTCAGGAAACCTTAGGCATTCGGTGGAGGGGATTCTCACCCCTCTTTCGCTACTCATACCGGCATTCTCACTTCTAAGCGCTCCACAAGTCCTTCCGGTCTTGCTTCACAGCCCTTAGAACGCTCTCCTACCACTGTTCGAAGAACAGTCCGCAGCTTCGGTGATACGTTTAGCCCCGGTACATTTTCGGCGCAGAGTCACTCGACCAGTGAGCTATTACGCACTCTTTAAATGGTGGCTGCTTCTAAGCCAACATCCTGGTTGTCTAAGCAACTCCACATCCTTTTCCACTTAACGTATACTTTGGGACCTTAGCTGGCGGTCTGGGCTGTTTCCCTTTCGACTACGGATCTTATCACTCGCAGTCTGACTCCCAAGGATAAGTCATCGGCATTCGGAGTTTGACTGAATTCGGTAACCCGGTAGGGGCCCCTAGTCCAATCAGTGCTCTACCTCCGAGACTCTTACCTTGAGGCTAGCCCTAAAGCTATTTCGGAGAGAACCAGCTATCTCCAGGTTCGATTGGCATTTCACCCCTACCCACACCTCATCCCCGCACTTTTCAACGTGCGTGGGTTCGGGCCTCCATTCAGTGTTACCTGAACTTCACCCTGGACATGGGTAGATCACCTGGTTTCGGGTCTACGACCACGTACTCAATTCGCCCTATTCAGACTCGCTTTCGCTGCGGCTCCGCATCTTCTGCTTAACCTTGCACGGGATCGTAACTCGCCGGTTCATTCTACAAAAGGCACGCCATCACCCGTTAACGGGCTCTGACTACTTGTAGGCACACGGTTTCAGGATCTCTTTCACTCCCCTTCCGGGGTGCTTTTCACCTTTCCCTCACGGTACTGGTTCACTATCGGTCACTAGGGAGTATTTAGCCTTGGGAGATGGTCCTCCCGGATTCCGACGGAATTTCACGTGTTCCGCCGTACTCAGGATCCACTCAGGAGAGAACGAAGTTTTGACTACAGGGCTGTTACCTCCTATGGCGGGCCTTTCCAGACCTCTTCATCTACCTCGTTCCTTTGTAACTCCGTACAGAGTGTCCTACAACCCCAAGAGGCAAGCCTCTTGGTTTGGGCTGGTCCCGTTTCGCTCGCCGCTACTCAGGGAATCGCATTTGCTTTCTCTTCCTCCGGGTACTTAGATGTTTCAGTTCCCCGGGTCTGCCTTCTCATATCCTATGTATTCAGATATGGATACCACTCCATTACGAGTGGTGGGTTTCCCCATTCGGAAATCTCCGGATCAAAGCTTGCTTACAGCTCCCCGAAGCATATCGGTGTTCGTCCCGTCCTTCATCGGCTCCTAGTGCCAAGGCATCCACCGTGCGCCCTTTCTAACTTAACCGTTAAAAAGAATCACTACGTGATATCTTGCATTACTAATTGAATGTGAATTACTTCTGTTATCTAGTTTTCAAAGAACAACATCTCGAAGAATCAAATGATCCTTCAAAACTAAACAAGACAGGGAACGTTCTGTTTATAAGACCCAAGGTCTTATATTCCGTTAAAATCCTTAGAAAGGAGGTGATCCAGCCGCACCTTCCGATACGGCTACCTTGTTACGACTTCACCCCAATCATCTGTCCCACCTTCGGCGGCTGGCTCCTAAAAGGTTACCTCACCGACTTCGGGTGTTACAAACTCTCGTGGTGTGACGGGCGGTGTGTACAAGGCCCGGGAACGTATTCACCGCGGCATGCTGATCCGCGATTACTAGCGATTCCAGCTTCACGCAGTCGAGTTGCAGACTGCGATCCGAACTGAGAACAGATTTGTGGGATTGGCTTAACCTCGCGGTTTCGCTGCCCTTTGTTCTGTCCATTGTAGCACGTGTGTAGCCCAGGTCATAAGGGGCATGATGATTTGACGTCATCCCCACCTTCCTCCGGTTTGTCACCGGCAGTCACCTTAGAGTGCCCAACTGAATGCTGGCAACTAAGATCAAGGGTTGCGCTCGTTGCGGGACTTAACCCAACATCTCACGACACGAGCTGACGACAACCATGCACCACCTGTCACTCTGCCCCCGAAGGGGACGTCCTATCTCTAGGATTGTCAGAGGATGTCAAGACCTGGTAAGGTTCTTCGCGTTGCTTCGAATTAAACCACATGCTCCACCGCTTGTGCGGGCCCCCGTCAATTCCTTTGAGTTTCAGTCTTGCGACCGTACTCCCCAGGCGGAGTGCTTAATGCGTTAGCTGCAGCACTAAGGGGCGGAAACCCCCTAACACTTAGCACTCATCGTTTACGGCGTGGACTACCAGGGTATCTAATCCTGTTCGCTCCCCACGCTTTCGCTCCTCAGCGTCAGTTACAGACCAGAGAGTCGCCTTCGCCACTGGTGTTCCTCCACATCTCTACGCATTTCACCGCTACACGTGGAATTCCACTCTCCTCTTCTGCACTCAAGTTCCCCAGTTTCCAATGACCCTCCCCGGTTGAGCCGGGGGCTTTCACATCAGACTTAAGAAACCGCCTGCGAGCCCTTTACGCCCAATAATTCCGGACAACGCTTGCCACCTACGTATTACCGCGGCTGCTGGCACGTAGTTAGCCGTGGCTTTCTGGTTAGGTACCGTCAAGGTGCCGCCCTATTTGAACGGCACTTGTTCTTCCCTAACAACAGAGCTTTACGATCCGAAAACCTTCATCACTCACGCGGCGTTGCTCCGTCAGACTTTCGTCCATTGCGGAAGATTCCCTACTGCTGCCTCCCGTAGGAGTCTGGGCCGTGTCTCAGTCCCAGTGTGGCCGATCACCCTCTCAGGTCGGCTACGCATCGTTGCCTTGGTGAGCCGTTACCTCACCAACTAGCTAATGCGCCGCGGGTCCATCTGTAAGTGGTAGCCGAAGCCACCTTTTATGTCTGAACCATGCGGTTCAAACAACCATCCGGTATTAGCCCCGGTTTCCCGGAGTTATCCCAGTCTTACAGGCAGGTTACCCACGTGTTACTCACCCGTCCGCCGCTAACATCAGGGAGCAAGCTCCCATCTGTCCGCTCGACTTGCATGTATTAGGCACGCCGCCAGCGTTCGTCCTGAGCCAGGATCAAACTCTCCGATAAAGTAGTTTGACTGACTACGCACATCGCTGTGCGATTTATTTAAAACTTTGAATTAACAGGTACGTTTTGTCTTGTTTAGTTTTCAAAGATCATTATAATGGAGCGGGTGATGAGAATCGAACTCACGACATCAGCTTGGAAGGCTGAGGTTTTACCACTAAACTACACCCGCGTTTGTATTGGCGCGCCCGAGAGGAGTCGAACCCCTAACCTTTTGATCCGTAGTCAAACGCTCTATCCAATTGAGCTACGGGCGCTTATCAGGCGACTTAACTATCATACTACCAATCAGTTATGATGTCAAGTGTTTTTTCATTTCTTTCGAAGTCTTTTTCTCGACTTCATTTATTATACACGATTTTGAGAATTTGCAAAGCCTTTTTTTCAAAAGATCATTTTCTCATTTGTCGTTATCGCTTTGTTCATCAGCGACGTTTAATAATATACCATGCACTTTAAATGAGGTCAACACTTTTACGAAACTTTTTTCTCACTTATTATTCCCTTCTATATAATAAATAAAAAAGCAGGATTCCTAGGAACCCCGCGTCTATTCAGATTACCCGCTCACCTCAGCTTCTGCGCTATTACGATCTGTTTTTTCATAAGCACGGAAGTTTTGTTCAAGCTGTTCGAGCGACAGACCTTTCGTTTCCGGAAGGAACCTTTTCACAAAAATAACGGACACTACCCCAAACAGGACAAAAATGAAGAAGGTTGCAGACAATCCTATGTTTGCGAGCAGGACCGGAAAAGTTAAACCCACAAGGAAGTTCACGATCCAGAGGCAGAAGACAGTGACCCCCATACCAAGTCCCCGCAATCGAAGCGGGAATATCTCCGACAGCATCAGCCAGGTCACCGGAGAGACAGCCCCCTGCTGAAACGCAAGGAAAGTGACTGTTAATGAAAGAACCACATAAGGAAGAGCAGGCGATCCTTTCAGCACGACAGACAGAACTCCGATCAAAAGCAGCACCGCAGTCGTTCCGATCAGCCCCGTCATCAGCATCGGGCGGCGGCCGACTTTGCCGAGAAGCCATATTCCCACAAAAGTCGCGAGCACCGAAATCACACCGTTGGCAATATTGCCGATTAATGCGGCTTTTGTCTCGAAACCGGCATCTTTTAAAATTTGAGTTCCATAATACATAATTGAATTCACGCCGGTGAGCTGCTGCACTACCGCAATTCCGATCCCGATAAACACAATGCGGCGCACCCACGGAACGGCAAGATCCTTAAAGGCGGCCTGCTCCATCTCAGCTTCCTTATGAAAGGCAGAATCAATCTCAGCGAGCTCAGACTTAGCTTTCTCTTCATTCCTTATTCGCCGGAGAACGCGCAGAGCATCTTCTTTTCTTCCTTTAGAAACCAGCCAGCGCGGACTTTCAGGAACTTTCAGCATACCGAAAAACAAGAATACCGCCGGAAGGGCCGCGATAACGAGCATATAACGCCAGGCGTGAGAGGTATCACCAAGCACATTGCCGATGATAGCATTACACGTGAAGGCAAGCAGCTGGCCCGTTACAATCATCAATTCATTTTGGGTAACCATTCTCCCTCGGCTTTCCGCCGGCGACATTTCAGCCAAATATGCCGGAACGGTTACGGATGCTCCCCCGACGGCAAGCCCCAGCAGAAAACGGGAGATGATCATAACCGATACGTTAGGCGCCAGTGTACATCCAAGCGTCGCTGCAAAGAACAAAACGGCAAGGATAAGGATATTTTTACGTCTGCCGTTATAGTCCGACAATCTCCCTCCGAAAACTGCTCCGATCGCAGCCCCCAAGAGCAGGGAGCTCGCCACCATCCCTTCAGTCAAAGCCGTAAGATTAAGCTGGTCAGCTTCCGCCATAAACGGCAGCGCCCCATTAATTACACCTGTATCGTAGCCGAAAAGAAGTCCCCCGAATGTCGATACCAAAATGATGGTTCTTAAAAATGAATGCTGGCTGCTATTTTTATTCATCTTCAAATCCTCCTAGTTTTTACACAGAGATAATATCGGAATATTCAGTTATCAATATTTACACCTATAACGTCTGCATACAAGTTCTGACCGTCCAAAACAGTTATATAAGAAGAAAATGATCTGAAAGCGTTATCATTTATAGTGATTATTCGCTCTCCCCTCTCGTCAAATTGTTATTTTATAGTTACTTTGTAGTGAAGTTATAATGATATTATTGGTACTTATGTTATTATCATAATTTTAAAAGCGCTTTCAGTCAATAAATATTTCAGAAAATTTTATAACTTACCTTTATATTACCTATATGTAATCAATTTATATTTTTAATCAACTCATTTTCACGATATACTCAATAGTTAATCTCTTTTCAATAAATAATTGATTATATATTGAAAACCCCCAATCAGCAGTTGGGGGTTTTTGTTTTATTCTTCGTTTATCGTAACGATCGTTCTCCCTCTCGCTTCTCCTTTTAAAAGGGCAGGAAGCGTATCCGGCAGCTCTTCAAGTGTAATTTCCTTTTGAATAAAGGCCTCCAGATCTGCAGGCTTGAAGTCATCAGCTAAACGCTGCCATGTTTTCTTTCTTGTCTCCATCGGACAGAATACGGAATCGATTCCCAAGAGACTGACGCCGCGCAATATAAACGGGAAGACTGTAGCAGGGAGTTTCGTTCCCGCTGTCAGTCCGCTCACAGCAACTGATCCGCCGTACTGAATCTGGCTGAGAACTGAAGCAAGCGGCTCACCTCCGACCGGATCGACGGCCGCTGCCCATTTTTGTTTTTGCATCGGTTTTAACGTGCCGTTATACACTTCATCACGGTGAATGACCGTCTTCGCTCCGAGGCTCTTCAAATAGCCGCTTTCTTCCTCTTTTCCCGTACTGGCCTCGACCTCGTAACCTAAGGTTGAAAGAATGGAGACGGCAAAGCTTCCGACGCCGCCTGTCGCTCCCGTCACCAGCACCTTCCCTTTTTCAGGAGCGGCATGGTTTTCTTCAAGACGCTGGACGGACAATGCGGCAGTGAAGCCGGCGGTTCCGATCGTCATGGCTTCTTTAAGTGTCAGACCTTCAGGCAGCGGCACGATCCAATCTGCCGGAATGCGGGCCATCCCGCTATAACCGCCAAAGCGGGAAACACCTATGCCGTAGCTTGTCGCAATGACTTTGTCCCCCTCTTTGAAACGGGCGTCATCTGAGGAAACGACGATTCCCGCTAAATCAATTCCCGGCACGAAAGGATACGACGTTACAATCTTGCCGTCAGGAATGGCAGCCAAGCTGTCTTTATAATTCACCCCTGAGTAGCAAACCTTAATCAGCACTTCACCCTCGGGAAGGTCCTGAACCGCCAGCTCCCGTACGCTGACTGAAAACCGGTCTTCACGTTGATCGACTACTAACGCTTTAAATTGATCTGTCATCACTACGTCTCCTTAAAATGAATTGAATGGCTTTGGAAAAGCATAGAATAAGTTTGATTTGATTTCAAATGTCCTGCCCCGTGTAGTATGATCAAAAGTAAAAACAGCGAAAGAGTGGTTACGCATCATGTCTGATAAACAAAACAAAGATAACAACAACAACAGCGGCAATCAGCCATTACCGGACATTATTCATACCGCCGTTTTCAAGGCGCCGATACAAGTTGTCTGGGATACGGTCTCCACTGCGGACGGCCTGTCTCTCTGGTTTATGCCGAATGATTTCACACCTCAAGAAGACAGTGAGTTTCAGCTGGAATCTCCGTTCGGTCCGTCTCCTTGCAAGCTGCTGGATATTGAAGCGCCGTACCGCCTTTCTTTTTCGTGGGATACGGAAGGCTGGATCGTTTCTTTTGTCTTAAAGGAAACGGAAAGCGGAGATACGGAATTCACTCTCATTCACGGCGGATGGAAAGAGCCGGAAGCCGTCATCAATAAAGTCAATCGGAAAAGCTCCGAGATTCACAGTACGATGGATCAAGGATGGAACGGGCTTGTCAACACGAAACTTCGCGGGGCGGTTGAGGCTTAACACAAAAGGACGGACACGCTTTCCGTCCTTTTTTTGATGCCGATACATAAAAACTGACTTTGCAAAGACACTAACAGAAGAACCAAAAACTTCTTTCAGGGGGCGCTGTTTATGTATTATTACAAAGAAGAGCTGATCAATATCATTAAACCGGACAAGCCGGACCCGGCCGCGGCCAAGGTGCTTCAGGAAATTTTAGGCGGGCACTACGGAGAAATGCGGACGATGATGCAATACTTTTTCCAAAGCTCTAATTTCAGAGGAAAAGAAAAACAGTTCCGCGATCTGCTTCGCGGTGTATTTTTAGAAGAGATCGCACACGTTGAACTCGTCCAAAGTACGATCAATGCGCTGCTAGATGAAAGCGGCGGTGAGGGCGCCGGAAATCAGGCAGCAGATCAGGCGCCGCTTGATGAAGCGGTGAAACACGCCAATCCGCACCATTTTATCATCGGGGCGCAAAGTTCTCTTCCTGTAGACGCCGGCGGCAATCCATGGAACGGGTCTTGGGTATACAACCACGGGAATCTGATTTCCGATTTATTGGACAATGTCGTGCTGGAATCAACCGGCGTGCTGCAAAAGACACGCATTTATGAAATGAGTTCAAATCAGACGTTCAGAGAAACACTCGGATTTCTGATCGTCCGTGACAACGCCCATCAAAATGCATTTACAAAAGCGTTGGAAACACTGGGTGTCGAATGGGGCAAATTATTTCCCGTGCCGAATTATGATATTGAAAAATACCCGGAATGCCGAAAATTCGTTGAGATGGGTTATCATAATACCCAATTTAATTTCAGACTGGATCCGACACGGATCGGAGAAATTCTGCAGGGAACGACGCCGAGCCGAAACGGCGGCGAATTAAGTGTGTCCGAGCCTCCTAAAGGTTTCCCCGTGCCGGAACTTCCCGAGCTTCCGAATGAGCACAGCCCCGGACTGAAAGATATGAACTTGTAACAAAAAACGCCTGTTTCGGGCGTTTTTTGTTTTTCTGAATATGAGGTTTGAATGTGTTTAAAACGGGGAATATAAGCCGGGAGATCTTGCCATACGGCCGTTATTATAATGTGAGCACATTGCTGTACATACTTCGTTTCGAAAGTTGTCCTAATTTTCCAGCCGGCCGGCTGGGTATGTTTGAATGATAATGGGAATTATGTAAAGAGAACAATGTCTTTTCTAAGGAGGCAGCGAATGTCTAAGCAAGGAAACTTCCAGAAAACTATGTCACTTTTTGATCTTATTTTAATCGGCATGGGAGCCATATTCGGTTCGGCATGGCTGTTTGCCGTCAGTAACGTCGCCTCTAAAGCGGGCCCATCAGGCATTTTTTCCTGGCTGATCGGCGGGGGAATCATCTTATTGATCGGCTTGGTTTATGCGGAACTGGGCGCCGCGCTGCCGCGGACCGGGGGAATTATCCGGTACCCCGTATATTCACACGGACACCTGGTCGGATATTTAATTTCCTTTGTCACCATTGTGGCATACACGAGTCTTATTTCTATAGAAGTCACGGCAGTCCGCCAATACGTGGCGTATTGGTTTCCCGGTTTGACCGTAAAAGGCTCCGATTCTCCGACAATTGCCGGGTGGATATTGCAATTTGCGCTGCTCTGCCTGTTCTTCCTCCTCAATTACTGGAGTGTCAAAACCTTTGCGAAAGCAAACTTCATTATTTCGATTTTTAAATATGTCGTACCGATTACGGTAATTGTGGTACTGATTTTTCATTTTCACCCGGGCAATATGACCGTTCACGGATTCGCGCCTTTTGGCTTCACCGGAATTCAGGCCGCGATTTCCACAGGCGGCGTCATGTTTGCATACCTTGGGCTGCATCCGATTGTGGCTGTCGCGAGTGAAGTGCAGAATCCGAAGCGGAACATTCCGATCGCATTGATTGTCTGTATTATCGTGTCTACTATTATTTACACCGTGCTGCAGCTCACTTTTATCGGGGCGATCCCGGCGGATACCCTGAAGCACGGATGGCCGGCTATCGGGACTGAATTCTCCCTTCCGTTCAAAGATATCGCCGTTTTGCTCGGTTTGGGGTGGCTGGCGACATTGGTCATTTTAGATGCGATTTTATCACCGGGCGGTAACGGAAATATCTTTATGAATACGACTTCACGTCTCGTCTATGCCTGGGCCAGAAACGGAACATTATTCAGCATTTTTTCTAAAGTCAATAAAGAAACCGGGACACCGCGTGCCTCCCTTTGGCTTTCGTTCGGTCTGGCTGTTTTTTGGACGCTTCCGTTCCCTTCTTGGAACGCTCTTGTCAACGTTTGCTCCGTCGCATTGATTCTGTCTTATGCGATTGCGCCGATTTCTTCTGCGGCGCTGAGAGTCAACGCGAAGAATATTAACAGACCGTTTTATTTAAAAGGGATGAGCATCATCGGACCGCTGTCGTTTATTTTTACCTCTTATATTGTATATTGGTCCGGATGGCGCACCGTATCCTGGCTTCTCGGTTCTCAAATTGTCATGTTTCTGATCTATCTCTGTTTCAGTAAATATGCTCCCAAAGATGATGTCAGCATACGGCAGCAGCTGAAATCAGCATGGTGGATCGTCGGCTTTTATGTCATGATGCTGATTTTCTCCTATCTCGGCTCGTTCGGCCACGGATTGGGCATTATCAGCAATCCGCTTGACCTGATTCTGATCGCCATCGGTTCGCTCGGTATTTATTACTGGGCAAAATATACGGGACTGCCGAAGGCTATGATCGACAGTGATAAATGACGAATGCCGGAAAGAAGTTTGGTCTTCTTTCCGGTATTTTTATTTTAAAGGATGACAAAAAAGCGAACATGCGATAAAATGAATGACAGTCATTCATAAAAGGAGGAACCCCTCTATTGGCAAAACAAAGCTCGGGAAAATACGAAAAGATCCTGCAAGCCGCGATTGAAGTCATTTCTGAAAAAGGATTAGACAAAGCATCCATTTCAGAAATCGTCAAAAAAGCCGGCACGGCCCAAGGTACGTTTTACTTATATTTTTCTTCTAAAAACGCACTGATATCCGCGATTGCAGAAAACCTGCTCGACACTACGCTGGACAGAATAAAAGGGAAAACGGACGGTTCTGAAGATTTTTGGACGTTGCTGGACATTTTGGTAGATGAGACATTTCACATCACCCGGCTTCATAAAGATATTATCGTTCTCTGTTATTCCGGTCTTGCTATCGATCATTCGATGGAGAAATGGGAAGCCATTTATCAGCCTTATTATTCCTGGCTGGAAGGCGTGATCAATACGGCCATTGAACAGGGTGAGGTCCACAGCGGCATTCATGTCAGATGGACGGCCAGAACGATTATCAACGTTGTCGAGAACGCGGCTGAACGGTTTTATATCGGCTGTGAACAGGATGTCGATCTCGAAGTATATAAAAAAGAAATATTCAGCTTTCTCAAAAGAAGCTTGCAGAAATGATTGGCGGAGACCGATCATTTTCGACCGCCGTAAAAATGACTGACATTCATTCATAACTAACTGAGGTGACTGTATCATGTATTGGCTGCTTGTATTGATAGCCGGACTGTTAGAAGTCGTTTGGGCGTCCGCCCTGAAGCATGCGGATTCGCTCTTCGATTGGATTGGTATTTTCCTTCTGATTGCCGTCAGCTTTCTGATGCTGATCCGCTCTTATAAAAAAATTCCGATGGCTGCCGCATATACCGTTTTTGTCGGAATAGGCACCGTCGGCACATATGTAACGGGCGTCATTTTAGGCGAATCGTTTTCAATCGGGCAAATAATCTTTTTAGCTTTGCTGTTGTCCGGCATTTTAGGAATGAAGGTATTTACGAAAGAAACTGAAACAAGGGGTGAACATTAATGGCATGGCTGCTGTTATTTATTGCCGGAGCGGAGGAAGTTGTAGCGGCCGTTGCCATGAAACATATTGACGGTTTTAAAAAAAAGTGGCCGCTGATTGTCATGGTAACAGGCTTTATGCTTTCATTCTTTTGCCTTTCCGGAGCGATGCAGGTTCTTCCCACAGGTGTCGCGTATGCGGCTTGGACCGGCATGGGAAGCATCGGCGTTTCGGCCGTGGGCATACTTTGGTTTAAAGAAAAATTCAATCTGTCACAATTGGTGTCTCTGGGGCTTATCCTCATCGGTGTCATCGGCTTAAAACTGACAGCGTGACGGCCTGAGACAGCTTTTTAAATAAAAAACAAAGGACCCGAAGCGGGCCCTTTGTTTTTTTATGCTGTTTTGATCTGTTCCGCTTTTCCCGCTCCGACTCCGAAAATGAAAATCAGAACGGAGACTGCGATCAGCATGAATAACGGAACCGTCCAGCCGCGCGTGATGTCATGCAGCAAACCGAATACGAGCGGGCCGAACGCGGCAAGCAGGTATCCGAATGACTGGGCCATGCCGGAAAGCGCCGCGGCTTCATGAACATGCTGGGTCCGCAGGCTGAAGAACATCATCGCCAAGCTGAACGCACAGCCTCCCGCAATTCCGATCAAAATGACCCATAGCGGAGTGAGAGCCGGGCTTCCGAAAAGAACGCCGGCAATGCCGATAAGGAAAAATAAAGCCGTCAGTCCGGCGAGTGCGCGCTGATTTTTCATTTTAGCGGCAGCGATCGGCACGATAAAAGTAATCGGCAGGACTGAGAATTGCATTAATGAAAGCATCCATCCCGCCTTACTTGAGCTGAGTCCATTCTGCTGAAGAATTTCCGGCAGCCAAGCGATGACGGTGTAAAAAATAAGGGATTGCAGCCCCATGAACATCGTCACCTTCCAAGCCAGCGGAGACCGCAGCAGACTGCTTTTCTTCTCTCCGTTTGTCCCAGTCGTGCGGACGGGCAGTTCGCGTCCTCGCATTTGCGGAATCCACATGACAAACGCAATGAAAGAAAGGATAGCCCAGCAGCCGAGCGCGCCTTTCCAGCCTAACCCCGCTGAAGAGGCGATCGGCACGCTGATGCCGGATGCAATCGCGCCGCACAGATTCATAGAAACCGAGTAGACGCCGGTCATGATGCCTAAATTTCCGGGAAACTTATGTTTAATGAGACTCGGCAGCAGGACGTTGCATACGGCGATCGACAATCCCAACAGGATCGTTCCGAAAAAGAGAGTGCCGATTCCGGCGATGGAGCGCAGCAGAGTTCCGGCTGTCAGGACAATTAATGATGACAGTAAGACAATCTCGGTCCCGAAGCGCCGCGACAATAAAGGAACAAACGGCGACAGACATGCAAAGGCCAAAAGCGGCACTGTCGTAATGGTGCCGGCAGCCGCATTGGTCATGCCGAGGCTGTCCCGAATTGAGGAAACGAGCGGTCCGACCGATGTCAGAGGCGCTCTGAGGTTGGCCCCTATCAATATGACTCCGATGACCAGCAATATCAGTTTTTTACGCTGACTTGCTTGCAGAATTTGATGTTCGTCTTTAATTTTCATGTTCATCCTCCATGTGTATTGTATCTTTAAATACTCTGATGTATTGGTTGACGGCCTCCATGGCCTGATCCGGTTTCTGTCCGATAATCGCGGCGGCAAGCTGGGTGTGGATCCGGATAGCAGGGGTGATTTCCAACAGGTTATGGACTGACGCACAAAGCGCCTCCGTCATATGCTCGTATAGATCAGAAAGCATGTTGTTATGGGCCGCCTGTACAATGGTTTTGTGCAGCTTAATGTCGGCTTCGGCATACCGTTTTCGATCTTCATTTTGCAAGGCCGCTTCACATTCATCCAAGCATGCCTTCAGTGCTTTCAAATCTTCGTCATTACGCCTTTCCGCCGCCAATCGTGCAGCTTCTCTTTCGAGTGCGTACCTGACTTCTAATGTTTCAAGCAAATTTGATTTTTTAATATGGCGGTAAAATGCCGCGCCGAGAACACTGGATGAGCTGACATACGTACCGCTCCCCTGCCTTGTCTGAAGCAGGCCGGCATGTACGAGCGCCCGAATGGCCTCACGCAATGTGTTTCGGCTCACATCAAATTGCTTCATTAAATCCAGCTCAGGGGGAATGCGCGTCCCGACCGGCCATTTATCCGATTGAATTAACGATTCAATTTGCGCCACCACTTGTTCTACGAGCGACAGTCTGCTTGTTTTGGATATCTCCATCAAAACACCTCTGAAATTTGTAGGATGATTCTATCATTGGGTAATATAACATAAAAGAAGCGAAGATGTAAATCAGCGGCAACAAAAAAAGAGTGAGTTTTTCTCTCACTCTTCGGCGCTTTTATGAACGTTTTATATTGACTGAGGTCACGACAAACTTGTCATGACGGTGGCGGGAAAATGAATATTCAAAGGGAGTGCCGTTGTCCAAAAAGCCTACATGCTCGACTTCAAGTATCGGGTCATCCGGCCGGCAGCCGAGATATTGCTGATCCATATCATCCGACTTGCACGCTCTGATTTTTCTGTGTGAGCCTGCGATTTTGAGCTGGAGTTCCCGCGTAATATGATCGTAGATGGAATGGTTGAGCACCTCGTCATTAATGCCGGGTATAAGGCTCGCCGGCATGTACGTTTTTTCAAGAACGTACGGTTCGCCTTCAACGATTCTGAGCCTCACTACATAATAGACGGGAGTCTTTTCATCGATGGCCAAATGTGCGGCGACATCTTGAGACGGAAACTGCACTTCAAACCGGATGACCTTGCTCTTGATATCTTTGCCTTTTAACAAATTGCTCAAGCCGAGAATTTCGTTGCTGACTACGTGAACGTGTTCATCCTGCATGGCTGATTGAATGATAAACGTGCCATGCCCTCTTTTTCTGAAAAGCATTCCTTCAGCCGCAAGTGTATCAAGCGCCCGCTTCATCGTCATCCGGCTGCACCCGAACTCCGCAGCGAGCGTCTTTTCATCCGGGATCGGCTGATCTATGTCATATACACTGCTTTTAATCCTCTTTCTCATTTCGTTGGCGATTTTTTCGTACTTATTCATCGGTTTCCTCCGGCTGTATAATGTTTGATCTGTATAGACTCCTTACGGTTATCATAAATTTTTTTCCCTGCTTCATCAATGACGTTACAGCCGCCGATATTGAAATTTGAAAGGATTTCCTCGAATTTTCTATGGAATCTCCCTCACTATTATGGTAGAATTTTTTGCAGAAACGGACACAACCGAATATTGCATACATTGTATAACCTCAATGATATGGTTTGAGGGTGTCTACCAGGAACCGTAAAATCCTGATTACAAAAATTGTCCCGTACACTTTTTGTAATCAGGATTTTTTATTTTCTAAAAAATAAAAAAAGGAGTATCTGTACATGAATTTCAAAGTATTTCTGCTTGCAGCATCTACCATCGCAGTCGGATTGGTTGAATTAATTGTGGGCGGTATTCTTCCGCAAATCGCTTCCGACTTAGATATATCCATCGTCAGCGCAGGGCAGCTGATCAGCGTGTTTGCGCTCGGTTACGCGGTATCCGGCCCGCTGCTTTTGGCAGTGACGGCAAAGGCTGAACGAAAGCGGCTTTATTTAATCGCACTGTTTATTTTCTTCCTAAGTAATCTGGTCGCTTATTTCAGTCCCAATTTCGCCGTACTTATGGTGTCACGGGTGCTCGCTTCCATGAGCACAGGGCTGATTGTCGTCCTTTCTTTAACGATTGCTCCTAAAATCGTGGCACCTGAATACAGAGCGCGGGCGATCGGCATCATTTTCATGGGGTTCAGCTCCGCAATCGCTTTAGGCGTGCCTGTCGGTATTATCATCAGCAATGCCTTCGGATGGCGCGTTCTGTTCTTGGGAATCGGCGTATTATCTCTCGTTTCCATGCTGATTATCAGCGTCTTTTTCGAAAAAATACCTGCTGAAAAAATGATTCCGTTTCGTGAGCAGATCAAGACGATCGGGACCGCCAAAATTGCCAGCGCACATCTTGTCACCTTGTTTACATTGGCGGGGCATTACACACTCTATGCCTACTTTGCGCCTTTTTTGGAAAGAACGCTTCATTTGAGTTCCGTTTGGGTCAGTGTATGCTACTTTTTGTTCGGTCTGTCAGCGGTATGCGGCGGCCCGTTCGGAGGCTGGCTGTATGACCGCTTAGGGGCATTTAAAAGCATCATGCTTGTGACCGTTTCTTTCGCTCTGATCCTGTTTATTCTTCCGCTGACAACGGTTTCTTTAATCATTTTCCTGCCTGCGATGGTGATCTGGGGATTGCTCAGCTGGAGCCTTGCGCCGGCGCAGCAAAGCTATTTAATCAAAATTGCACCTGAGTCTTCCGATATTCAGCAAAGCTTCAACACGTCCGCTTTGCAGATCGGCATCGCGCTCGGGTCAGCCATCGGCGGCGGCGTGATCGGACAAACCGGTTCAGTCACAGCAACAGCCTGGTGCGGAGGTTTGATTGTCATTATCGCTGTCGCGTTAGCTGTATTCTCTTTAACGAGACCCGCTTTGAAAAGAAAATCCGCATAAATGTGAGACCGCAAAAAAGCCAAAGGAGTTCCTTCGGCTTTGGCGGTCTTTTTATTTTGCGGCAGCAAGCTCGTCTTCTGTCACCCATTTATGATTGGTTACTTTTTGGCCGCCGTCAGTCGGTGTATAGTCGACCATATAAACGGTTGTCTTTTTGGCTGAATCAATAACGGCTTCGGCGCCCTTCATGCCTTTCATATGGGATGCCTCGATCACGGCCTTGTCACCCGGTTTTAGCGTTTTATTACCGGCGCCCTTCAGCTCTTCCTGAATGACCCATTTATGATCTTCGACGCGCTTTCCTCCCGTTTCCGGAGTGTAAGATACACTGTAAACCGTTGTATCATAAGCACCTTTTACGGTTCCTTGCGCATTTTTCATGCCTTTCATATGAGAAGCTAAAATCATGACGTCACTGCCGACCTTATAAGTCGGATTTTCGGCCTTCTTTAAACCTTTCGGCACCTCGGATGAACCTGAGTGATTCATGTCTTCGTGAGAGTGCGTTTCTTTGTCTTTCGCTTTTTCGCTTCCTCCTGAAGATTGGCTGTTGCATCCGGCAAGCGCCAGAACGGGGATCAGGAGAAACATGCTGAATAAAAATAGTCTCGCTTTCATTTCAAGAACTCCTTTGCCTTTTTGATTTTTCACTTTCCCTTTCGTTTCTTCGGTAAAACAAAAAGATGGCCTGTCATTTCTCCTAATTCTTCAAATCTCTCTTTATTGCCTTTCATCAGGTGAAATTGTTCACAAAATGTACACATTAATGGAGATGCAGTATAATTCAATTATCAGATAATAGGGGGAACTCATCATGAAAACGAAGGTTTTTGCGGTGGTATTGGGCGCTGTTTTAATGATTGCGGGGTTGGTTTTGGCAGAAGTTTCGCTTTATATGGAATACATCACAATGCTCGGAGCTATGATTTTTTCTTCTATATTTATGTCAGAGCCGAAAAGAAAATTTCGCGTCATCAAAGGGGTTTGACTTTTCTATTACCGCCGTCTTCTCAGGACGGCGGTTTTGTTTTGCATGTCACTCAGTCTATCCTCACAGCCGTTTCTTCTGTGCCGTCCTGATATAAAACAAAATGCGGGGCTGTTTGTGCTTTATCACCTGCAAATCCAATTTCAAGCGGCAGCGCCCTGACAAAATAACGGGTTTCCGTCATTGGGAATATTTCGAATGGTGTCTGCCCGTCTATTGTAAGATACAATCGGTTTTCTTTTACCGCCACCGATGCATGTGTGTCATCCTGAAATGAGTAATTGCCGGTAAATCTGCTGTAAATCGCAGGATCGATATCTGCTTTTTTCTGATCTGCCGGACGTTTCGGAATCACGTATGGCTGATCAAATAAGATGTTTACAGCCGCGGCAATTACAGCTTGTTCAAATTGATACGATTGTTCCATATTGCTGAGATAAATCAGTGTTTTATTCTGGTCAATATACCGGATCATCAGAGTTGAATAGCCCGGCCAGCCTCCGTCGTGACTGATAACCTTCCCTTTTTGCCGGCTGTTTTGAATCATCCAGCCAAATCCGTATCCGAATTGCTCTTCTTCATTCCAATAGCCCGGTGTAAACGCTTGATTTTTAGACTCTTTGCTGATGATTTCTTCCGTATAAAGAGCCTGATCAAACAGATATAAATCTCTAATAGCGGAGTTAACGGTTCCGTCACCTTGAATTCCGTCAAGAAAGACGACATAATCAGTTTCCTCAAGTTCATCCGGCAGCACATATTCTCCGGAATGAACATCATACACATAGCCATATGCATAGTTCGGGATGTTTTCTTTACTCAGCCTTCTGTTATAAATCCGCGTATCGTGCATACGAAGCGGATGAAATACGGCTTGTTTCATAAATTCAGCAAAACTCATGCCTGATACAATTTCTATAATAACCGCTAACACCACATACCCCGTATTACTGTACAGCCACTCCTTGCCCGGCGGGAAATAAGCATCCGGCTTATGCTGCTTAAGCATATCGATCACATCTTGATTAACGGCAATTCTGTCCCGGTCCCAATGTGTTAAGAACAACCCCATATAGTCCGGCAATCCTGACGTATGATGGAGTAAATGCCGAATGGTAATACCCGGATAAGGAAAATCAGGAAGCCACCGCTCTATCATATCGTCATAACGCAGCTTCCCTTGCTGCTCTAAAATGATAACGCCCAAAGCTGTAAACGGCTTCGATACTGAGGCCAATTCAAAGACCGATTGGTCATTCAGCATCCTCTTTGTATTCAGTTCTGCAGCGCCGAATGACCCCTGGTATAAGATGCGGCCGTTTTCCGCTGCCAATACAGCGCCGTTTATTTCATGCCTTTCGTCTAAAGTGCTGAAAAGCTGTTCAAAAGCTTGTTTTTTCTTATCGTTCATTTCACGAACCTCCATATACAAGCTGATTTACTCTTTTATACGAACGGCCGCTATAGAAGTTTCAATATTTTCCCTTCTCGAAACACCAGTCAGTATACTGCCGCTTCAGGCAGCCGCGGAGGTTTGATGAATGTCTTTTATTCACACAATACTGTGCAGGCTTCAAATTCAACATGCTTCTCGTCTTTATTTGCACCGGCAATTTCCATGGTCGAAAACATCGCGCAGACGACGGCTTTGTATTCGTTCATGACGGTTTGAATTTCAATCAGGAACCGTTCGGATGAAGCCGCGTATTCCGTTACGTACTCTTTCATTTTGCCGATAATATCATCTGCCTGACGGCTGAAGCCGGCCGCCTCCAAGTCACTCTCAAACTGGTTTTTGTTGATCATATGAATATGCATTTTTTAAAGGCTCCTTTCAGCAGCATTTTGTGGTTATATCTACTGTAAAGGACAGGCTTGGATAAACTTTTAATAAAATATGAACAAAATATGAATTGGCTCATCGGCCTGTCCGGCGGGCTTTCGGCTGTGCTCCGTTTCATTTGGACTACCTGAAATAATGACTTCTTTACTCTGTTAAAAACAGCTCATATATGATCTAATACCAGTAAAATGTTTAGGAGGCGGCCTATGTCAGCAGCAGGAAATCGGCAAAAATTTTGGGTCATGGCGATGCTTATAGCGGTCTTTGCCGTGTTCGTTTTCTCTTTTTCTGAGAATCATTCACAAAAGGACTGGCACACGGCGGTTGACCAGGCGTCAGTGAATGTCTTCGGCCAGCAGATCTTTGAAAAAGACCGTCTGGCAAAAACACTCGACGCACGTGAGGCAGAATCTCTTCTGACTCTTGTGAAACTTGCAAATGAAGAACATCACATCATCTAAAAGCCATTATAAAAAGCCTGTTTCCCTTTTGCAGAGGAAACAGGCTTTTTCCATGTATTATTGAGCATGTTTTTGTTCAATAAACCGGTCGATCCGGGCCAGAACATCCTTCATGTCCGTACATTCTTTAAAGCTTTCATTAATGGCTTGAATGCCTTGTTTGTATTTTCCGTTATGCAGCACTTCTTCCGCGGCAAGCCTTACCTTTTCAGCGCTTACTTCATCTTTTTGCACGGTATAGCCTGCATCCAATTCAGTCAGGCGGCGCGCAACCATCGGCTGGTCTTTATCGTGCGGGATGACCACCAGCGGCACTTGATAATGAATGCCTTCATTTACACTGTTCATTCCGCCATGCGTGACAAACACGTCGGCCTGCTCCAGCACTTCAAGCTGCGGCACGTACGGAGCGATGATAAAGTTTTCCGGCGCCTGTTTGATTTTCGACAGATCGGCTTTTTCCCCGGCGGCAATGACTACTTTTCCTTCAAAATCTGAGAACGCGTCTATGCACAGATTGAAAAACGCTTCTGTGTCCCCGAGCACCGTTCCCATTGAGATATAAATGACTTTTTCATTCTTTAATGAGTCAATCGGGAAGTCGACGCGCCCTTTTCTCTTCGGAAAACTCGGACCGATAAATAAATACTCATCTCCGAACGTCTCGCTTTTGGGCTGAAAATATCTGCTTGTATAGACGACGTTCAATTCACCTGTGTTGTTCATAAATTGAACCATGCTGTCAGGGGCGACACCGTATTTGTCTTTCATCTCGGCCAACAGCTCTTCACATTCCCTGTCCGGCTGAAACGGCACGCCCGATTCCGGATGGAGCGGCAGTATTTTCAGACGGTCTTCATTGAACAGGAAGGATGCTGAAGAAGAGATGCCGGGGATGTTGAGATAATCCCGCACCAGCTCTCCCGCACCGAATTTATCATAATAGACGGCGTCGAATTGAATGTCCTCTGCCAGCCGCTGCACAATATGTAAAATCTCCAGTGACGTTTTGATATGAACCTTTAAAAATGCAAGTATACCGGACGGACTGCCGGGATCAATAGGTGTCATTCTGAGCAGATCGCTGTGAAGATGAACTTTCGCCCCTACTCCTTCCAGTCTGCTTTTGTATTTTTCCGTTGAGATATAATGAACGTGATCGCCCCGTTCGCTGAAGGCCTTTGTCATACCCAAAGTCGGGTTTACGTGTCCTTCTGCGGGAAAATTGATCATCAGAATATGTTTCGCCATTTTTCAAACTCCTTTGCCTTTTTTGCGTCTCTTCCATATCCATCATAAATGACGCGGAAAAAATCATGCAAGGAACATCCGTCAGGTCTTTATGACGGTTCGATGACATCGGCAAAAAAAAAGACAAGGCTTTTCACCTTGTCTATCGTGATGATTCGTCTGTTTCTCCCGCTTTGAGCACGCCTTTCAGATGTTCTTCATCATGCTTGAGATGCTCCGTCATATATTGCACGGCTTTTGTTTTATCGCCCTTTTTTATTTCTTCAAAGACTTTCCGGTGCTCATGCAGGATAACCTCCGCACGGTCATCGCCTTTAAAATTAAGAACTCTGCAAAAATTAATCAGCACATTGACATGCTCAAGCAGCATGGCCAGCCGGCTGTTGCGGCTGAAATCCACAAGGAGCCGATGAAACGACTCGTTTAAGGAAATAATCTCAGTCTCTTTGACGCCTTTATTGATGGCTTCTTCCGTCTCCCGCAGCTGTTTTTCAATGAGGTCAATTTCACTCTCAGCCGCTTCATCAATAACGAGTTCGACCGCCAGTGATTCAAGTGACATTCTGATTTTATAAATCTCTTCAACATCCTTAACGGACAAAGAATAAATGACAAAGCCGTTTCGATCGTCTGCCGTCAAAAGCCCGTCCTTTTCAAGGAGCCGCATGGCTTCTCTGACCGGCGACCGGCTGACTCCGAAATCCTTGGCCAGCTGAGTCTCATTCAGCCGTTCACCCGGTTTAAAATTCCCGTCAAATATCATTTTTTTCAATTGGGAATAAAATTGCAGATAATACGGGATTGGCTTATCTAATTTAAAATTATCCATCTTTCCTACCTCTTCATACAATTTAGGCCTTATTGTTACCATGATCATATAACAGTTTATCTATGGAAGCAACATTCCCGAGCTTGTCAGCATATCGGATGTGGCGTAATATGGAATTATGATGAACGACGGTCGACGGTCCGCCGTAAACCGAAAACAATTCATTCAGAGGTGACGGAAACATGAAAACTTACAAGATTGCCAGCATACCGGGGGACGGTGTGGGGAAAGAAACAATTCCGCAAGCGGAGCGGGTGTTGAACGCGATCGCCGAATTACATGGAGGCATTGCCTTTGATTTCACTTCTTTTCCGTGGAGCTGCGAGTATTATTTGGAGCACGGGACTATGATGCCGGATGATGGATTAGAAACGTTACAGCACTTTGATGCTTTGTTTTTGGGAGCGGTGGGGAATCAAAAACTCGTCCCCGATCATGTTTCGCTGTGGGGGCTGCTCATTAAGATACGCCGGGAATTTGAACAGGTGATTAATGTGCGGCCGGCAAAGCTCCTGCCGGGAATCACTTCCCCCCTCGTTAACCCGAAGGATTTTGATCTGATAGTCGTCCGCGAAAACAGTGAGGGCGAGTACAGCTCTGTCGGCGGCAGAATCTATCAGGGTGAGGACGAAATCGCCATACAAAACGCGGTCTTTTCCCGCCGGGGTACGGAAAGAGTGATGCGGTATGCTTTCGAACTGGCGGAAAGTCGGCGGAAACACGTCACAAGCGCGACGAAATCAAACGGTATTATTCACTCGATGCCGTTCTGGGATGACATCTTTAAAGAGGTCAGCCGGGAGTACGCCGGGATTGAGACGGATTCCCAGCACATCGATGCACTGGCGGCCTTCTTTGTCACGCAGCCGGAACGCTTTGATGTCATTGTCGCTTCGAATTTGTTCGGAGATGTGCTGACAGATATCGGCGCGGCGATTATGGGAAGCATCGGAATCGCTCCCGCAGCCAACATCAATGTAAACGGCAAATACCCTTCCATGTTTGAGCCTGTTCACGGCTCCGCCCCGGATATTGTCGGAAAAGGAATTGCCAATCCTATAGGCCAAATATGGACGGCGAAATTAATGCTCGATTCATTCGGAGAAGAGGAACTGGGCCATCTCCTCTTACAATCTATTGAAACGGTCACAAACAGCGGCATTCTGACTCCTGATGTCGGCGGAAAACATTCAGCGGAAGATGTCACTTCCGCTATTATTTCTCAAATCAAGAACAGATAATACGAAAAAACCGCGGGCAGGAAAACTGCACAGCGGTTTTTTTCGTCTCAGACGGGACGGATCGCGCAGAAACAGGCCGATTCACCTGTGAAGCCCGCAATACGGCCTGATTGATCCTTTTCTACAGAAAAAAACCGCTGTATATCACGAGGAGCATCCAGCATCTGTTTTTCCAGTAATGCGGCTTTCTCTTCTGTCAGGCCTGCCCGTTCACACCAGACGGTAAATTGAAATGGTTTCAAAAAGCAGACAGCGGATTCAATCCGGAAGCCGGCTGTCTCCAGAAAACGGAGCCATTCTGTTTTTTTCCACGCCCGAAAGTGGCTCTGATCCCGTTTCTTTTCAATGTCATTATAAAAATGGTCATATTCATCCTTTTCAGGTGCGGTATTGTCAATGAGAAGCAGTCTGCCGCCCGGTTTGACAACCCGAAACGCTTCATGAACAAAGGCTCTGACATCGGGAAAATGATGCGCCGCGATTCTGCATGTGACGATATCGAAAGCAGCATCGGAAAACGGCATCTTTTCAGCATCGCCATTTTCGAATGACACGTTCGTCCATCCGTTTCCGGTTATAAATGCTTCAGCGGCTGCTAACATTTCTTCCGTGAGGTCATATGCGATAACAGAGCGTACGAGAGGAGCGAGAGCGTTAGCCGTATGTCCGCCTCCCGTCGCGATATCCAGCACGTTCATATGCTTTTCGGCACCGGAAGCTGAAACGAGATACGCCAAATCCTCTCCTGCGGCGTGTCCTGGACTAGTCACATATTTCGCGGCGGTTTTGGCAAATTGCCGCTGCGCCTGCTGTTTAATTGAATCCTCCATTATAATCGGGCCCCCTTTTCTTTCTGATTGCTGCCTTAATCAAAATAAACGGGTTCGTCCGGATGTTTGAGATATGCAAACATCCTTTCAATCTGACTTTCCGTATTGCGGGCTTCAGATAGCGGCGGCAGTTCCGTTTCCGCAAAAAAGCCGGCCGCGCTTGTTTCCGTTCCCTCCCTGAGCCGGCCGCCGATGATCTCGCATTTGATAAACACTTTGTAAACGTGGACGGCGGACGGCGGATGGGAATGGCATTTCTTATCCATTACAGCTAACAGTTTAACGGGCTTTACGTCGATTCCCGACTCCTCTTTTACTTCTTTGACAGCGGTCTCGCCCGGAGAAATCCCGATATCAGCCCATCCGCCCGGCAGCGCCCATCTGCCGTCGCTTTTCTCTCTTACCATTAATATGCTCTGATCTTTAAAAACTGCCGCTCTGATATCAACTTTCGGAGTGGGATAGCCCGTGTCACCGGCGAATACGTCTTTAATGATTCTTTTGTCGATGCCGGTATGATGCGCCATGATATCCACGCTTATTTTTCTTATTTCTTCAAATCTCTCAATATCATATATGTCTTTGGAATAAGCCAGCCCCGCTTGCGCCGCGGATTGAAGCTGTTTTGCCCATTCAAGCCATTTTGGCTCCATTTTTTCACCGCCCGTTATGTTAATTGACGAAACCCTGAGGGTCCGGGTATTGCACCTTGAGAGTACCGGTGCCCATGATCCGTTTCTGCTCCTTGTTTTCTGTTTATGGAGGGGCGAATCCTGCCGGGAAAACAGAAAAAAGCCATTCATTTGCTGAATGGCTTTTTTTCATTTTCTATTTTTCTTTCATGACGAGAACGACGCCTGAAACAATAAGGGCCGCCCCGATCCAGAAGGTTCCTCCGATCGTCTCTCCCAGCAGCAGCCAGCCGAGCAATGTCCCGGAAAGCGGCTGAAAGAAGAAAAACAGACCGCCGCTTGCCGCATTCAGCAATTGCAATCCGCGATTCCAAAGCATGAACGCGCAGGCGGTTGAGATCACACCCAAATATAAAAGTCCGCCCCATATCTCAGGCCGGGCAAGCTGAGACAAAGGAATCTCCTGAAGCGGGCCCGCTGTAAACGGGGTCAGGATGACAAATGCGACGCAAATGGAATACGTTGTGACGACAAGCGGTGAGTAATGGCCGGGAACCCGTTTCATCAGCACGGACATCAAAGCCCATGTCAGCGCCGCAGCCAGAAGCGAGAGACCGCCGAGCTGGCTCGACATATCGAGATCTCCGTTCCCCACAATGAGCAATACTCCGATCGTCGCCAGCCCTGTCGATATTCCTTTTTTCAGCGTTAACCGCTCTTTCAACATCAGCCGGGCAAATACAACCATAAATGCGGGAGTGGATGCCGTAATAATCGCACCCATCTGCGCGGTTGATAATTTCGTGCCGATTTCCTGCGTGACGATCGAAACCGTGTTGCCGATCAATCCGATCGCAGCGATCAGTAATAAATCACGTTTATGAACTTTCCAGGATTGGCGTGTAAATAAACTGAGAATCAAAAGCGAAAGAAGCGCTACCGCATATCTCAGCCATACCAGTTCAAGCGGCGGAATGACCGCTACCACAACTTTTACAACGACATACATACCGCCCCAGATACTGGCGGCCAATGCCAAATAAATCGAACCGAACAATGTATTTTTCAATTTGATGCACCCTCCGTTATCATATTAGGTCACGTCATATGCCCTAACGGAGAGAAGCGCAGTCACTTTCCTCCATTAAGGGCGGAGAAGTGCTGCCGGTACATCATGTTCAAATAAGGGCGCTAGAAACATATCGTTTTTCACCTCAATTGCAAACTGATTTTTCTCATTATACAAGGTTTGTTAAAAGACGTAAATGAACGGCGGCATCGGCTTTATCGATTGCGGACTTGCAGCTGGATTCTTGTGATCTGATTGTCAAACCCGTCCGCCACAACCTCATCAAGCATATATTCTTCATATGCATAATCGCCCATTTCCAGCCCACACTCTTCAATAAACTGCATGATGCTGCGGTAAGCCGCTTCCGCTTCATCCCCTATTTGGTACCCGACGGCATAAAGCCCTTTCGGCTTGATATGGAGGTCTCTATTCTCTATGCCTTCTTCTGTCTTCATATAAAAATGGGTGTAGTTGTAGAATTCTTTTTTCAGAATCTGCTCCCGCGCAAACAGTCCGCCGACCGGATGCCCCTGATCGAGCTCATGTACCCGCATATAGCGGATCAATTCTGAAATGGCGGCAGTATATTGCCGTTCTGGCAAATGGAGTACGGGCCGTCCTATCATAAGTGTCTCTTCATCTAATCGCTGCAATGAGACGGAGGAAAAGTCTGTCTCCAAGGCTTGTTCGGTCAGCTTCACCTTTGTCCGAATCATCCTTTGCAGGTGATCCAGCTTTTTGATTTTGCTTTCGATTTCTGAAGATTTCTCTTTTAAAAGCGTGATGATACCCTCAGGGGTTTTGTCTGTTAAGAGCGGTTTGATCTGCTTCAAGGGAACGCCGACCTCCTTAAACAGACCGATGACCTGAAACAGTTCGAATTGATGATAGGAATAGTATCTGTATCCGTTCGCTTTTTTGATTTCCGGAGAAAGCAGGCCGATCTCGTCATAATGGAACAGGGTTTGTTTTTTTACGTGGCACAGTTTTGCAAATTCACCCGTTGTGAAGTATTTTCTGACGTCTTCGCTCATAATGCCTCCTTGACTATACGGTAACCATATCCTTTATGATGATCATTGTATCCGAGAGAAGGCTGATTCACAAATGGCTTACGCAATGAAAGCTTTACCGTCTCAAAAAAAGCGGAAGAGGAGTATCAAGTATGACGATTGAAATCAGAGCAGTCACGGAAGAAAACCGTGCCGATATACTGGCGCTTCATGTAAGTGAAAGCCAGACTTCATTTATTGAAACCGCGGAAGAGTGCTTACAAGATGCTGAGGATTGCCGGCATTATCAGCCGGCCGGTCTTTATGTTAACGGGGAATTGGTCGGCTTTGCCATGTACGGATGGTTTCCGGAATATGATGAGGAAAATGAAAACGGCAGAGTGTGGCTTGACCGTTTTTTTATTGATGAACGCTATCAGGGACGGGGATTGGGCAAGCTGTTGCTTGATGCCCTAATCCGTCATCTCGTTCGAATATATGATTGCAGACGGATTTATTTAAGCCTGTTTGAAGATAACGTGCACGCATTGCGGCTTTATCAAAAATTCGGCTTCTTATTCAATGGAGAGCTGGACTTCAATGGTGAAAAAGTGATGGTGAAAGAGCTGTAAACCCTCTGTATAAAAGCAATTCGTCTTCTTGCCAATACCTTAAATTTGAGGTAACATAAAGTAATTAGACGACGGTCGACGGACTACGGTCGATTATTAAAACCTGATACAGCGGAGCGGAACATGGTGATCAGGCATCTAAATGGAGGAGAAGATTGTGCTTATTATACTCGTTATGTTTCTTCTCGGGATTATTCTCGGGTTTATCGGCGCCGGGGGAGCCGGTTTTGTCATTGCACTTTTAACTATACTGTTTCACGTACCGATTCATACGGCTTTAGGCACCTCCCTTGCCGGAATGGCTTTCACAAGTTTATCGGGGGCTTTCAGCCACTACCGTGAAGGCAATATTCAGATGAAAATCGGCCTCATCGTCGGCGTTTTTGCGGCATTCGGTTCGTTTTTCGGGGCAAGGCTTACTTCCCTTATCCCCGCAGATTTGCTGCATTACTTGACGGCGGGCATGCTGTTTTTATCTGCTCTGCTTATTTTAGTCCGGTTATTTATTGTAAAAGAAACACAAGAAGATTCCGGACAGCAAAGCAATCTGAACATATGGGTGAAAGCCGTTGTACTCGGTGTCATCGCAGGAATCTTGTCCGGAACGTTCGGGATCGGCTCTGCCCCTTTCATCCAAATCGGCTTAATGATTCTTTTGCGCTTATCCATCCGCCAGTCGGTCGGCACCACCATGCTTGTCATTATCCCGCTTGCGGTCGGCGGAGGACTCGGTTATGTGACGGAAGGATTTGTCGATTATATGCTGTTGGTCAAAGTGCTGATCGGAACGATGTGCGGCGCATATGTCGGAGCGAAATTCACCAACCTCGTGCCGAAAGTCATTCTGAAATCAGCCATCTTTTTAACCCCGGCCATCGCCGGTCTCATGCTTTTATTTTAAACTGAAACGGGAGGCGGCCGCCTCCCGTTTTGTTCTGTTCTTCATCTGTTTTCGAAGAGCTTTTTCAGCTTTGCTTCCGTTTCGGTATGATCTACCGGCGTATACACACTGCAGCGCAGATCACTGTTGCCCTGAACCTGAAATGAAGTCAGGTTAAAGACCATTTTTCCCGCCTTCGCGTGGCGGAATTCAATTAATACTTCGGGTGCCGAGCTGACTTCGCTCTCATTCCACAGCGTATGAAATTCCGAATACGTTTTCTCCATTTCTTCTATAAACTGAGAATACCACGTATCAGCTACATACTGGCCGTAATACGTTCTGAAAATGGCGATGAATCCTTTCACAAAGTGCTCCCAGTTCACGGCTAAACTTCTTAATTCTTTTCTGGAAAACAATAGCTCTATGAGATTCCGCTTTTCAGGAGGAATTTGTTCAAAATCTAAAAACACGTGCGCCGCAGCCTGGTTCCACCCTACGATATGACACCGCCTGTCCGAGATAATGGTGGGACAATAACGGAGCTCTTGCAGGATTTTTGAAAGGGACGGGCTGATAACCGCTTCTTCCTCCGCAGCAAACGGCTGCTTCACGCCCTCCTCAATGGCAAGCGCGTATAAATAATTTCTCTCATCTTTGTTCAGCTGCAGCGCATCGGAAACGGCGTCCAATACGGCTGCGGACACTTTAATGTCTCTGCCCTGCTCCAGCCACGTATACCACGTGGTGCTTACGCCGGCTAATTGCGCGACCTCTTCTCTTCGGAGTCCGGGCGTTCTTCTCCGTGTGCCCATCGGAAGCCCGGCCATCTGCGGAGAAATTTTGGCCCGCTGCGTTTTTAAAAACTCTGAGAGCGCCTGCAATCTTCCTTCTGGTATCATACCGAATCTCTCCTCTCTTACCCTGGTATTCATTATACTAGGATAACCAACAACTTGTAATAGGATAATTGCGAGTTACAATAAATACATACCGAAGGAGGAATGACCATGAAAAGAGTTGTGATCACCGGAATGGGAGTGATTTCACCTCTCGGCAATGATGTGCATACATTTTGGAAACACCTGACGGAAGGAAAATCGGGAATCTCTTTCATCGATTCGTTTGATGTCTCCGGCTCAAAGACAAAAATAGCCGGTACCGTCCGTGATTTTGACGCAGAAGAAAGGTGGGGCAGAAAAGAAGCGAGACGGCTTGACCGTTTCAGCCAGTTTGCTTTAGCGGCAGCGGAACAGGCGCTTGAAAGCTCCGGGATTCAGCTCGATCAGATTGACCGTGAACGCCTCGGCGTGTACGTCGGCTCGGGAATCGGCGGCATCACGACTTTGATTGATAATGTTCATACTTTAAATGAACGGGGAGCGCGAAAAGTGAGCCCAAGCCTTGTCCCCATGATGATCTCAAATGCGGCCGCCGCTCAAATCAGCATCAGATTAGGCGCGCTCGGCCCCTCACTTTCTCCCGTCACCGCGTGTTCCATCGGCAATACGTCGATCGGAGAAGCATTCAACGCCATTCGGAATGATGACGCAGATATCATGTTTGCCGGGGGAGCAGAAGCGGCGATTACGAATTTGTCATTAGCCAGCTTCGGCAATGCCCACGCCCTGTCAGCGAGAAACGAAGACCCTGCCGCGGCAAGCCGGCCGTTTGACGCGGATCGCGATGGATTTGTCATGAGTGAAGGCGCGGGCATCTTAGTATTGGAATCATTGGATAGCGCAATCGGCAGAAATGCCCCGATCCTTTGTGAGGTGCTCGGCTACGGTGCGAGCTCTGACGCCTATCATATGGTGGCCTCCCATCCGGAAGGAACGGGCGCATACCTGGCGATGAAAAACGCTTTGAAAAAGGCGAATGTTTCAGCGGAAGACATTGATGTCGTAAGCGCTCATGCGACAAGCACAAAAGCCGGAGATCTTTCTGAAACATTGGCCATCAAGACATTATTCGGGGAGCTTGCGTATGATATTCCGGTTACGGCCAACAAATCAATGCTCGGACACATGCTTGGCGCGGCAGGCGGCGTTGAAGCCATCGCTTTGACAGAGAGCTTGAGACACGGCATCATCCCGCCGACAATCAATCTGCAGCACCCTGATTCGGCATGTGATTTGGACTATGTAGCAGACGGTCCCCGCCAGCAATCGTTAACGATCGGCCTTTCCAACTCATTCGGCTTTGGCGGGCATAATTCGGCGATCGTGCTGAAGAAATATGAATAACGGGCATCAAAAAAAGGAGTGAATCATTTCACTCCTTTTTTGCTTTCTCCGGTTTTGTTGTTAAGGCGAAAAAAGCGATGGAACCGATAACGGATGTCGTGAACATAATTGCCCCCATCGGGACGGCCGTCGCTTCATTCATCCCCACAAGCGGCGACACGATGGAACCGAGAAGAAGCGGAAGCATGCCAAGCAGTGCGCTTGCGCTTCCCGCGCGGTGTCCCTGCTTTTCCATCGCCAATGTAAAGGTGCTTGTCAGCGTCATGCCGATCGTAATCATATAAATAAAAATTGAAATCACCAGTGCCGCCAGCGGTCCGTGAATGATCGTCATGACGAGCAGAACGGCAGTCGCCGTCATCGCTGTAATCACGCCGATTCTCAACAGGCTTTTTTCGTGAATGATTCCGCCGAAACGCCCGATGATAAAGCTTCCGGTAATGATCGCCAGACCGTTTATGCCGAATAAAACACTGAATACCTGAGGCGAGACTCCGTAAATATCCTGATACACGAAAGGCGTTCCGGAGACATACGCAAAGCTCCCGCCGTGAATAAAACCGACCGTCAGCGCATAGCCGATAAATGACCGATCCTTCAGCAGGCTTCCCATTGTCCGCACGGAATTTCCGATGGAGCTCGGAATCCGCTTTTCCGGCGGCAGGGTTTCTGTCAGCTTGAGCGCAATGATGAGAACAAGCAAAAACCCGATAAAGGTTAAAAAGAGAAAAATCGTATGCCATGATGCAAACGGAAGCAGTAAAATCGCGCCTCCCGTCATCGGCGCCACCATCGGCGCGACGGCGGTAATGACCATCAGCAGCGAGAAAAATTTAGAAAGCTCTCTTCCTGTAAACACATCTCTGACGATTGCACGGGATAAAACGAGTCCTGCCGAAGCGGTGAATCCTTGAAGAAAACGGGCAATCACTAATGTAGTAATGTTCGGTGCAAGCGCGCAAAACAGAGAAAACAACGCAAATAAAAAAATACATAGTAATAACGGTTTTCTTCTTCCCTTCGCGTCACTTAACGGGCCGACAACAACCTGTCCGATTGTCAGTCCGATCAGACATGCGGTTAAACTGAGCTGGACAAGCGATGCGCGGGCGCTTAAATCTTCAGCGATTTCAGGGAAACTCGGCAGATACATATCTATATTGAGCGGCCCCAGTATCGCAAGCATTCCGAGAAGAAAAGCCAGCGCAAGCCGCTCCTTACCGGTCGGATTATGCAGCATATCGTTCCCACCTTTCCTTTGTCAATCTCTCAAAACATTTGTATATTGTATCATAATTTTTTCTTTATTTTTAAAAGTTTTCAAAGGGCATAAAAAAACCAAGGGCTGCAGCAGCCCTTGGGTCCGGGTCACGCGGTAAAAGGTTTTACGCGTGTTTTTCTTTAAATGCTTTTGCGTATTGATCAGCCGCTATAATGGCATCCGCCACGTCGTCAGCCGTCACGTCAAAAGCGGCATGAATTGTTTCTTCTTCAATCGTCGCGGCTTCTGCCACTTTCATAATGTCCTCTTTAGATGCGTCTTTCAATTTGATGTCTTCAAGTGTGACAGGCAGCCCCAAGCTGATATAAAACGCGATATACCGCTCAATTTCCTCAAGCGAACGTTTTTCCAGCGCCAATTGAACGAGCGTGCCGAATGCCACTTTTTCACCGTGGGTCAAGTGATGGATTTCACCTTCAAGCGCGGTAAATCCGTTATGAATGGCATGTGCCGCAGCTAAGCCGCCGCTTTCAAATCCCAGTCCGCTCAGAAGTGTATTGGCTTCAACCACCGCTTCCAATGCGGGCGTAACGGCTTTCGCTTTCACAGACTCATAAGCGAGACGGCCGTATTTGAATAATACCGCTTCACATTTTTCCGCGATAGCCTCTCCGGCGATTGTCGGAATTCCGCCTGCCATCGTTTTACCGCCATTGGCGATGACACTGCGCGCCTCTATCCACGTCGCCATTGCATCGGCAATCCCTGATGCTAAAAAGCGCGGCGGAGCTTCCGCGACGATTTTCGTATCGACCAGAACCAGGTCAGGATTCTTATGATAGAAACGATAGTTTTCGAACGCGCCTTGTTCAGAATACACGACAGACAGCCCGCTTGTCGGAGCATCCGTTGAAGCGGCCGTCGGCACGATAACGGTATAGCCGTTTATTTCATCTGATACGGCTTTGGCCGTATCAAGCGTTTTACCGCCGCCGACTCCGATGACAATAGTCGCGCCTGCTTTTTCTGCGATGCCGGCAATTCTTTTCATTTCTTCCTGGGAGGCTTCGCCGTTGAAAACCGCCTCTTCAGAAGAAATATTGCTTTTCTTTAATTCAGCCGTCACCTTGTGGCCCGCGATATCCCATACGGTTTTGTCCGCGATGACGACGGCTTTTTCACCAACGCCCTCCAGATGTCCGCCGATCGTTTCAATGGCGTTTTTTCCCTGCACGTATTTGGCCGGACTGATAAAAATTCGTTCCAATGTCATCATCCCTTCTTCGTTGTCTCTCATTACATTTCTCTTATTGATAGAGCAGAAATGAAAACTCTTCTGATATAATTCCTCGTTTTAACTTGATTTAAACCTCATATACACTGCAGAAAAATCAATTTTCACGGCATTGACAAGATGTGAAGGTGTCTATATAATCTTCGATATTGAAGCTGATCATTCTTTACTGAATGAACAAACGAGATTGTGAATGATTCGTCTTAAAAATTATTTAGTTCTGCTGGATAATTTTTGAGGCGTTTTTGTTTTTTATATATTTTTGACTGCGGAGGAGGTTTGCACATGAAGAACATTTGCAAGGATATACTGATGATTATGGCCGGAGCCTTTCTTATTGCGGCGTCCGTGGAATTTTTCGTCATCCCGAATCATTTAGGGGACGGCAGCACCGTGGGAATCGCTCTCGTGTTATATTATCTTTTCCATATACCTGCAAGTATTACGACTCTGGTTGTAAATTTGATTTTTATCGGGCTGGCTTATAAATTTTTAACGAAAAAAACGATTTTATACACGATACTCGGTACGGGAATGACTTCTGTTTTTCTCAGTATCGTCAGCTTTATTCCGTTCGGCGTGCACGATATGGTGCTCGGGATTGTATTCGGCGCTCTGCTGATGGGAGCGGGGCTGGCATTGATCTTTATCGCTGACGGATCTACCGGCGGGACCACGCTTTTGGCGTATTTATTGAATTACACAAAGGGCTATAATATCTCGAAAAGCATGTTTTATATGGATTGTGTCATCATTTTTGCATCCGTTTTAGCGATCGGCATCAATCATATGCTGTATACGTTTATATTCGTATATCTGTGCGCCAAAATCGTCGATATTGTCATTGAGGGTTTCCATAATAAAAAAGCTCTCACCATTATGTCTGACCAATACGAAGAAATCGCCAAAGCCATCACCTCCGAGTACGGCAACGCGGCGACGATTTTTTACGGATACGGGTATTACGGCAGCAAAGACAAGCGCATTATCTATGTTGTCATTAAAAAGAACGAATTGCTGAAAATCAAAAAACATGTTCAAAAAATTGACCCGAAATCATTTATCGTTATTCATGAAGTAAAAGAAGCTGTCGGAGGGCAATTCGGATTTACAAACCTGCCCGCCGCCGCAAATGAAAAATAATCGCCTGCAGTGTATAGCTGCAGGCTTTTTTTATTCGGCTCTTCTCCGCTCAAAGGTTTTTACATCTTTCAATCGAAGTAGTAAATGAAATCTTTTTTGATGGAGGAACATAAAAAATGAATATCAAAACTGACAGGCTCGTCATTCGGACATTTGAGCCGGAAGATTCGCAGGATGTCTATGCGTACACGTCAAATCCGAATGTCATGAAATATATACCAGAGGGTGTCTTTACCGAAGAAGATGCCAGGAAATTCGTTACTGAAAACAGCGGTGAACATGCCGGGAAGTTTCCCGTTTTATTGAAGGATGAGAAAACGGTCATTGGCCACATTGCTTTTTTTCAGTATTTTGGCGATCATACGTATGAAATCGGCTGGGTGTTTCACCCGGAATACCAGGGCAAAGGATATGCTTCAGAGGCGGCGCGCGCCGTGCTGGCATTCGGGTTTAACAAGATGAAATTACACCGGATCATTGCGACATGTCAGCCGGAAAACATTGCTTCGCACCGGGTGATGGAAAAGATCGGGATGAGACGGGAAGGCTTTTTTAAAAAATGCATCCCCCATGATAATGAATGGTGGGATGAATATTATTATGCCGTTTTAGAAGAAGAGTGGGAAGCCTCCAATCTGGAATAAAAAGGCTTATACCCTTTGCTTTTACAGATAAGTGTGTGCTACACTGGTTGTAACAAATACGAAGGGATGATGGGTGGACAATGATTAACTAATCTTATTTTGACCGTTTGAAATCAAATATTTCAAATCAGAAAAAATAGGATTAGTCTGCCCATTTTCTATACGATACGAAAGCTATGTGAAAATAGCTTATTTGATTATGCACAGGTACGGCTAATCCTTCCAAATCAATTGGGAGGATTTTTTTGTCCTCCCTTTAAAGCGAGGGATTGACATATGAAAGAAATGTTAAAAATAAGCGGCATCAGTTATGAAATCAACAGCGTTCCCCTTTTTGAACAGATCAGCGCGAGCGTTCAGCAAGGTGACATCATCGGCGTTATCGGTAAAAACGGCGCCGGCAAATCGTTATTGCTGCAATTGATCTGCAATCAAAAAGCGCCGTCACAAGGACAGATTCAGATGATGCAAGATGTGAACATATATATGGTGGAACAAGAAACGGAAGCTTATGATTCCGGCCATCCGGAGCCTGCGGAGGCAGCCTTGTTAGAAAAGTGGAACGTGCCCGCACGCGCCTTTTCGCAATTGAGCGGCGGAGAAAAACTGAAAGCCCGTCTTGCCAAAGGTTTCTCCTCCTCAAGCAGCCTTTTGTTATTAGATGAGCCGACGAACCACCTCGATCAGCACAGTTTAGAAATACTGCTAAATCAGATCAAGAATTACAAAGGCACCATTATTTTCGTTTCGCATGATCGTGCTTTTATAGATGCAGCGGCGACAAAAGTCTGGGCCATCGAAGGAAAGAAACTCATTGAACATAAAGGGAATTATTCAAGCTATATGGAGGTCCGCAAACAGAGAAGGCTGACACAGCAGCGGGAATATGAGAATCAGCAAAATATGATCAGACGGATTGAAGCTCAAATGAACGAGCTGAGCGCCTGGTCGAAAAAAGCCCACGCCCAATCAACGAAAATAGAAGGCTTTAAAGAATACCATCGTGTAAAAGCAAAACGCACGGACGCCCAGATTAAATCAAAGCAGAAGCGTCTTGAAAAAGAGCTTGAAAAAGCGAAAGCAGAACCGGTTGAAGCGGAGTATGAAGTCCGTTTTTCCATTGAGCACCGCAAAAAAGCGGGAAAGCGTTTTTTAGAAGTAAGTGATGTCACAAAGTCATATGACGGCCGAACACTTTTCAAAAATGTGAATTTCACTGTGATGCACGGTGAAAAGATCGCGATTACAGGCCCGAACGGCAGCGGGAAAACAACATTATTGAAGGTCATCCTCGGTCAGGAAAAAGCGCAGGGCGGCAGCATATGGATTTCTCCGTCTGCAAATGTCGGATATTTAACCCAGGAAGTATTCGACCTTCCGCTTGATAAAACCCCCGAACAGCTTTTTTACAAAGAAACGTTCGAAGCTAGGGGCAATGTGCAATCCCTCATGAAGCATTTAGGATTTACCGCAGGGCAATGGACGGAACCCATCGGCAAGATGAGCATGGGAGAGCGGGTCAAATGCAAACTGATGGCGTTTATTCTGGAGGAGAAAGATGTGCTGATTCTGGATGAGCCGACAAACCACCTTGATCTGCCGTCACGCGAGCAGCTTGAAGACACTTTGGCCCGATACGACGGAACGCTTATCATCGTATCTCATGATCGTTACTTTCTCGAAAAGACGACGGACATCCGGCTTGATATCTCAAATGGCAGCGTCCGAAAACAATGGAAAGAATCCCCCTCCGTCAGGGACGATGCTGAAGAACTGCGATTAAAGCTTGAAACCGAACGGCAGGAAGTCCTCGGAAAACTCAGCTTCATGACTCCGGCTGATAAACAATATCGTGAGCTTGATCAAAAATTCAAAGAGCTGACGGAAGAAATCAAGAAATTGAAATGAATGTAAAAACCCGTGATTGTCACGGGTTTTTTTTTGGAAAGTTCACGTATCATGAAGAATAATTTCAAACTGATTTGTACAACCTACGTTCAGATTTATTATGAGCATGGTTCAGGGGGGCAAAGAATGGCCAAACGCATCGGAATTACGGGAAACATTATGGCTGATCAATCCGGTCCTTTCCCGGGTTATAATCGGGCATATGTCAATAATGATTATATTCAGTCTGTTTCTGAGGCCGGCGGTGTGCCGTTTATATTGCCGGTGATTCAAGAGACGGCGCTTGTAAAGGAACAGGTCTCTCATGTTGACGGGATCATTCTGTCCGGCGGCCAGGACATAGACCCGCTGTTTTACGGCGAAGAACCTTTACAGGCTTTAAGAAAGACCTTTCCTGATCGGGACGCCTACGAGAAGGAGCTGATTCTCACGGCGGTTGCTTTAGAAAAGCCGATTCTGGCCATCTGCCGGGGGATGCATATGTTAAACGTCACTTACGGGGGAACTTTATATCAGGATCTGACACACGCTTCATTTGCTGAAATCAAGCACGATCAAGAAAAAGATCCGCCGTTAAAAACCCATCATGTTTCCTTTGAAAAAGGGACACGTCTCCATTCTTTGTTTGGCGATTCAGCGCGGGTGAATTCATTCCATCACCAGATCATAAAAGAAACGGCGCCTTCGTTTAAAGCCGCGGCTTATGCGAAAGACGGGGCCATTGAAGCGATTGAACGGACAGGTGAATTATTTGTCGTCGGCGTGCAATGGCATCCTGAAATGCTGACAAAAAAACATGAAGACATGAAAAAGCTTTTTTCTCTTTTCATGAATGCGATCAGCACATAAAAAAAGCAGATCATAACGATCTGCTTTTTCATTTTATTCTTCCGGTTTCTCCGGTGTTTTGCCTTGTGTCAGCTTATGGCCTTCGATATCCACGTTCGGAATGATTTTATCCAACCACTTCGGCAAGTACCAGGCCGCATGTCCCATCAGCTTCATGACACTCGGAATAATGGTCATTCTTACAATGAACGCATCAAAAAGAACACCGAAGGTCATTGCCAAGCCCATGGATTTGATCGTAGCTTCTCCCGCAAAGATGAACCCCGCAAAGACGAAAATCATGATCAGTCCCGCCGCTGTTACGACAGGTCCGCTATGTTTCAATCCGGTATGGATGGCTTGTACCGGATTTTTTGTTTTGACATATTCTTCTCTCATTCTGCTGACAAGGAATACTTGATAGTCCATCGCCAGCCCGAAAAGAATACCGATGGCTAAAATAGGCAGGAAGGCGAGAATCGGACCTTTTTCCGGAATGCTGAGCAAGCCGGTGAAATTCCCATCCTGCAGAACGAATACCGATAACCCGAGTGTAGCGGTCATCGTCAGCAAAAAGCCGACGACGGCGGCAAGCGGCACGAGAAGCGAGCGGAAAACAACGGTCAGCAATACAAACGCAAACCCGACAATGAGAATGGCGAATTCCGGAATCGCATCATTTAACCGGTCTGAAATATCAATATTCACCGCTGTTGACCCGGTGACGAGCAGGCGGATGCCGTTTTTGTCTGATCGTTTCCGTATATCCTGCACTAACTCTTTCGTTGCCTTATCATTCGGCCCGGTTTCAGGCACTGCCGTAATGATGGCATAATCCCCTTTTTCGTTCGGCATGGCCGGTGTGACGCTCGCCACATTGTGCAAGTCCTTCATTTCGTTCACGGCGTCTTGAAATGCTTCACTTTTGTTCCCCTTGACCCCTTTTGCATCGGCAACAATTGTCAGCTTGCCGTTAAAGCCTTCGCCGAATCCTTTAGACAACAGATCATAGGCGCGGCGATCCGGGCTGTCTTTCGCTTTCATTCCCGCATCAGGCAGCCCCAGCTCTAAATGCATGGCCGGCAGACTGATGACGGCTAAAAGAATAATGCTGAAAATGCTTAACAGAATAGGCTTCTTTGTAACGAAGCGCCCCCAGGCATTCGTGTCGGCGCTTTTCTTTTCTTTCTTCTTGTTTGATTTCGGAATCATCCGTTTTCCTGCGATTGACAACACCGCAGGCACCAGCGTAACAGAAGCCGATACAGCCATCAGCACACTGAGTGCCGCAGTCAATCCCATGGCAGACATGAACGGAATGCCGACAACGGTCAATCCGCAAAGCGCGACGATCACGGTCAGTCCCGCAAAAACGACGGCGCTGCCAGCCGTTCCCGCGGCTTTAGCGATCGATTCATTTTTTTGTACACCTTCGCCCAAAAACTGACGATGCTTCGTAAAGATAAACAGCGCATAATCAATCCCGACGGCCAGTCCGATCATTCCGGATAATGAGAGACTGACCGAGGCTATCGTAAAGAACTGTGTCCCGATTAACGTCAGCGCGACGCTTACGCCTAACCCAATTAGGGCCGTGACAATCGGAAGCCCCGCTATGACTAATGAACCAAACGTAATAGCCAGTACGACGAATGCCAGCACAACGCCGACAATTTCAGATACACCGCCGATTTCAACACCGGCCCCCGGCACATCGCCGCTGAGCTCCGTCTGCAGACCTTTGTCTCCTGCGGCGGACAGACTGTGTTTAATATGTGAAACAGACGCATCCGTAATGTCATCCGCCGCTTTTTTGTACGTAATATCGGCATATGCTACTGATCCGTCTTTAGAAATGGTTCCTGTCTCAAAAGGACTTGCAATCGAAGCGACTGAATGATCTGTTTTGATCTTCTTTAATGTCTCTTCAATCGCTTGTTTTTCCGGTTTTGACGTCAATTTCTTCCCGTCTTCAGCTCCGAAAATAACCCGTATGCTTCCTTTATCGGGACCCTTTGAAAATTCTTTTTGAATCATATCCATCGCCTTTTCAGAAGGTGTGTCGGTAATTGACATATCCTCAGAAAAAGCAGGTTTTAACGAGATGGCGATCACAATCGAAGCGATCAGTATCACGAGCCACGCACTGATCATTTTTAATCGATTGCGGGCAGACCATCCCCCTAATTTATATAAAAAACCAGACATCGAATACTCCTCTCCAATCATTACTTTCTGCCTAATTGTAGTTCACATTCACATAAAAAAAACGTACATAGGGGCATGTACGTTTGGGCAGTTTTTCATTATATATTCAGTTTCAGAATGCCTTTTTGCATGGCAATGGTGACGGCTTCCGTCCGCGAATCAGCGCCTAATTTGTTATAAATTGATGTTAATCTCGCTTTTACCGTCCGCTCTGAGATTCCTAAATCGAAGGCGATCGCTTTGCTTTTATGTCCTTGCGCAACGGCTTCTAGAACTATGATTTCCTTGTCCGTCAGCTGTGTTTCATTGGCATTTGCCCGTTCCATTTTCATTTCCCGGAAACGCCGCAAGATGTCCGGCTGCAGAAGCACTTCTCCCCTGACTGCCGCATCCATCGTATGAAATAAGGTTTCTGAGCTTGTGTCCTTCAGCAGATAACCGTTCGCGCCTGATTCGATGCCTTCTATCATCAGATGATCTTCATTATAGGTCGTCAAAATAATGATCGGCACATCAGAATGCTCTTTTATCTGTTTAATGGCTTCCAGCCCGCTCATTTCCGGCATGTACAGATCCATGAGAATGACATCGGGTTTTAGTTCTTCTGCGAGCCGGACGGCGGTTTTCCCGTTTTCCGCCTCTCCCGTTATGGTGTAATGGTCATTTGTTTCTATCAAAAGCTTCAGACCTTCTCTGACGACAAGATGGTCATCTGCTATTAACACTTTATACATGTTCCGCCTCTCCCTGAATTGGTATGATGATCTCAATTTGAGTCCCCGCTGATCTGGCGCTTGTTATACGGAAAGTGCCGTTCATCATATTGACGCGTTCTTGTATCCCAAGCAGCCCGTAATGTCCGCTTTTTCTCATTTCTGTTCCGGCATCAAAGCCTTTCCCGTCATCTTTGACGGTTATGCGGATCTGTCTCTCTTCTTCCCGAACGGACACCCAGACATTCTTTGCTTCTGCATGCTTGGCGGCGTTTGTCAGGCCTTCTCCGATCATGTAATGGCAATTCTCCGCCGTATGAACGTCAAGCACATGATGCACGCTGTAATCTAAAAAACAAGACAGCCCGGAGGCTTCTGTAAAATGGTTGATTTGTTCAGTGATGCTTTCTTTTAAGAAGCCGATCTCTTCTGATTTACTGCGAAGGTTATCAATGGCCGAGCGCGCATCAGCCAATGTGCCCTTCACTCTGTCCATTGACTGGCTGATGATGTCTTTCGCTCTGTCAGTGTTATCTTTCGAAAGATGAACTTGCACCGCTTCAAGCTGCATGTGCAAGCTGACCAATCCTTGGGCAAGCGTATCGTGTAAGTCTCTCGCCATCCGCTGTCTTTCATTCTGAAGCGTCAGCTGTTTCACTTGCCGGTGAGCGAGCTCTAATTTTTCAAGCGTCATCTGTGTTTTTATTTTTTCATCAACTTGCGCGAAAAATGTGGCCGCATACGTGATAATCACGATCATGATGGGAGCGGCGATAACGATGAAACGCAGCAGATGATGCGGATGCTCCTGATGCAGGGCTGTTATGGACATTAAAATGAAAAGATAGAGTATGAGCAACGTTTTTCCCTTATCCGCCATTCCGATAATCTGCCCGATTAAAAAGGCATAGAGACCGATGACCAGTGCGATATAGCCGCCGGTCATCAAGTTAGCCGATGTATATATGATAAATCCCTGTATGATGAAATAAAGAAACGTCTTTTTCTTCACCCAGCGATGGGAATGCCAGTGCAGCACGGTAAAAATGACGATCAATATCGTGAATAACAGCTGCAAAAAAACCGTCCAGCTTTCATAAATGTACTGCAAAGAAACTGATGCGGCATATACCATTAAAATAAACGCCAGACCGGGCACCCGAAGCGCAAGCATATGCAATGAGCGTCTGTCACGGGAGACGTAGTCTTCTTGATGTTTTGTACCAAACAATCTCTGTCCACTTCCTTTTAGCCGACCGGCCTCACGAGGTTTTATTCTATTTGTCATCATACCATATGTGCCTTCTTCTCACCTTCCCCTTCTGTCCCTGCATGACGGGTGAAAGAAAAAACAGCCTGCGGGATTGTTCGCAAGCTGTTTTTGTTCATATCTTTTTTATGACCTTCCCCGGGTTTCCGGCCATGACGGGATTTGGCGGGACGTCTTTCGTAACGACTGTACCGGCCGCAATGACGGAGTTTTCGCCGATGGTGACGAAAAATGACACAGCTGCCTCCGATCGTAATCGGAATGCCGTAACCGCTTTTATTTCTTCCTCCCGGCTGTATAGATCCCGACATTCGGCCCTATCATACAGTTATCGCCTATTCGCACGTCAGCCATGTCTAAATGGTGCAATTACAGCCGGCATAAAAATGATCACCGACATGAATATTGGTTCCGATATCACAGTGAAAGTTATGCTCGATGCCCGGTTTTTCCCCTGCCGTCCCGAATAATTCTCTGATGAGCGCTTCTTTTGTTTCAAACGCTTCCGGATCGGCGTCGTTTAATTCCCGGACAAGCCTATGCGCCCGGATGTTTTTCTTCCTCAGCTCTTCCGTTTCGCGTTCATAATAGATTTTGTTATCAGAACTCATGTGTCGAGCCTCCATTTTCAGCAAGGATATTCTGTTTATTCTCCGCTTGAAAACAATGTTAACCCGTTTTGACTGATTCGGTAAGTATATTTTAAACTACTTTTAATAAGTCTTTTAAAAAGTGATTAATAAAGGGGTGCAGAATCATGGCAAATACCATTAATAATACATCCATTGTAAAAAAAACGAATGAAGAAACAATCATTGAAGCGCTGCTGAAAACGGATGCGGCCACCATTTCCTTTCTCTCTCAACAAACAGGGCTCAGCGCCGCCACGTGCGGAAACATTTTACATGAATTAAAAGAACGCGGCGAAGTTATGGAACTGGAACCGAGCGCCTCAACAGGCGGAAGAAAAGCAAGGCAGTTTACGTTAAATGCGGACAGTCATTTGGTACTCGGCATATCCGTTAAAACAGAAGGCGGCGTCCATTCGATTGACGTCGCGCTGGCAGATTGGCACGGTGACTATATTGAAAAAGACAGCCACTTTTATGATGTCATCAATTATGACGTCATCGAACGGCTTACTGACGAATGGATAAGGCGGTTTCCCAATATAAAGGCGATCGGCATGGGGGTTCAGGGTGTGGTCAGCCACGGCATCATCGGCATTTGTGACACTGAAGAGCTGTGTGATATCCCGATGCAGGAAAGACTTGAAGCCAGACATTCTGTCAAGGTCAATGTAGAAAACGAGATGCATTACGCTTTGTACGGATTTTATCGCGATCAGCAATATTCCGTCCCGAAAACCATCGCCATGGCCGCATTTGTCAAAGACAACCCTCCGGGAGCGCGCTTCGTTATAGACGGGCGCTTAGTCAAAGGCAATACGCAATTCGCCGGAGAAATTTCTTATATTCCATTTGAAACGACACGGAAGCAGCAGCTTGAAAAGCTCTATTCACCTGATTCTTTTCCGGAACTGGCTGTTAAGATGACAAGCGCCATGATTTCAATCATCAATCCGCAGGCCATTGCGTTTATCGGAGAATTATCAAAGGGATTGGATATGGAACAGGTTTATGAAGCATGCTCCGCTTTTGTCCCGAAAGAACACATGCCCGAGCTGATTCTCATAGATGACATCCAGCCCTATTATCAAAAAGGATTGATTGCCATCACATTAAAATCTCTGCGTTTTCCGCTTCATTTGGCAGAGAGGGAACTGATTTCATGAGTAAACAGGGCATTCAAAAATGGAAACTTTCCCTTTTTATTATTTTTTCGCTGCCCGGACTTGCTTTCTCATCCTGGATTTCCCGCACGCCTGAAGTCAGAGAAACGCTGAAAGCCTCGACTTCAGTGATGGGATTGATTATTTTCGGCCTTGCATGCGGCTCATTAATCGGTCTGTTAAGCGCCAGCCGGATCATCTCGCGGAAGGGAACCAGATTCGCAGCTCTGATCAGTGTTCTGATTGTCATTATCGGGATATTCGTCATCAGCGCAGGTGTTTTTGCCGCTTTCAAAAGCATCGTATTTGCCGGACTGATCATCTTCGGGCTCGGCTACGGACTTGCGGAAGTGGCCCTTAATGTAGATGGTTCCGCCCTTGAACGCGCCGCCGGGAAAACCATGATGCCCGCATTGCACGCATCGTTCAGCGCCGGCACATTGATAGGCGCGGGACTCTCCTCTCTCGCTATTTTATTCAAGGTTCCCGTGCTCGTTCACCTGCTGCTCATTGCCGGAATTGAGTTTATCCTGATTTTTACTTTCTTCCGGTTTCTGCCGGAGGACACCGGGAAAGAAGATGCCGTCTCAAGGCGGCAGGAAGTCTCAAGCGAAAAGCCGGAAAACGTCTGGACAGAGCCGCGCACACTGCTGATCGGGCTCATCGTGCTCGGAATGGCTTTCGCAGAAGGGTCGGCCAATGACTGGCTTCCGCTCACCATGACGGATGGTTTTCACGTGACGCACGCGCAAGGCACGGCGGTTTACGGGGTCTTCCTCACCGCTATGCTGATCGCCCGCATCTTTGGCGGGACATTTTTGGACCGGTACGGACGCGTGCCCGTTCTTCGTCTCTGCACCGCCGTCAGTGTCATCGGACTTTCCCTTGTAATTTTCAGCGGAAACCTCACAGCAGCCGTAATCGGCGTCTTTCTTTGGGGAATCGGCGCCTCCCTCGGCTTCCCGGTCGGCCTTTCCGCAGCCGGCGATGACCCAAAAGGAGCAGTTAAGCGGGTCGGAGCAATCTCCTTCGTCGGCTACTGCGCCTTCTTAGTCGGCCCTCCCGTTCTCGGACTGCTCGGTGAAGAATTCGGCCTTGTTAAAGCACTGATCATCGTACTGATCGGCATCGTGCTCAGCGGGCTCGTCTCCCGCGCGGCAAAACCGCCCGCGCATCAGAAAAACGTTCATGACACCAACAGCCATTCCATGTGAACAAGAGGAAGCGATTGTGCTTCCTCTTTTTTTTGATGCACCGTCAGGCTTTTTCTCCGCTTTTTCTTACAAACAAAATTTGTAAGACTAGAGCTCTTTTCTCAGGGGAAATTAATTACGTATTTTTAGAAAGGGAGGTTTCAGACGATTATGGAAAAGCGTGAATTAGCGGCTCACGAGTCGCTGGACTTACATGAAATCATTAACTTCAAGACGCTTTGTGTAGCGAAATCCAAGCTCATGCAAGGGCTTGTGTTTGATCAGGATCTGAAAACGTTAATGGAAAAAGACGTTCAGCAAGCCTCTCAAGACCTGGCTGATCTGCAGGCGGTTTATGAACGGGCAACGTTTCAGGCTCCCGTTCCTCAAAACCGGCCGACTTCGATCATCAATTGAAAGGAAGGTAAGCATCATTGAATCATGACCATTTAGATCCGATCAATTCATTACATGTCCCTGAACTTGCGGATATGACATTCGCAATGGATTTTCTCATACGCGCCAAAGAAGGCGTCAGAAATACCGCCGTCGCTTTAACAGAAACCGCTTCACCTGATGTAAGAGCTTTGCTGCGCAAACAGCTCATGCAGGGAATCGCGATGCATCAGGAGATAACAGACTTGATGGTCAGCAAAAAGTGGTTTCACCCGCATGATTTGAGCGAACAGTATAAATTGGATCAGCTCTCTGCGAAAAATACCCTCATGGTCGGAAGCATGAACCTGTTTCCCGTTGAAACAAACAGAAAAGGGATGTTTGACCGCACACCTGATGAACACTAACACTGGAGGTATTACAGCATGAAGGCCGTAACGTATCAAGGAGTGAAAAACGTCGTTGTCAAAGACGTGCCTGATCCGAAGATTGAAAAACACGATGACATGATTATAAAAGTCACAAGTACGGCAATTTGCGGATCAGATTTACATTTAATCCACGGACTCATCCCGAATTTGCAGGAAGACTACATCATCGGCCATGAACCGATGGGCATCGTGGAAGAAACCGGTCCCGGCGTGACGAAAGTCAAAAAAGGCGACCGCGTCATTATTCCTTTTAATATCGCCTGCGGAGAATGCGTTTATTGTAAGAATCACCTGGAAAGCCAGTGTGATCAATCAAATGAGAACGGCGATATAGGCGCTTATTTCGGCTATTCAGGAAATGCCGGCGGCTATCCGGGAGGCCAGGCCGAATATTTGCGCGTTCCATTTGCGAACTTTACCCACTTTAAAGTTCCCGAAACATGCGAAGAACCGGATGAGAAACTGAGTGTTATTTCCGATGCGATGACAACCGGCTTTTGGAGCGTCGACAATGCCGGCGTAAAAGAAGGCGATACAGTTATCGTTCTCGGCTGCGGGCCCGTGGGCCTTTTCGCTCAAAAATTCTGCTGGTTAAAGGGAGCGAAACGCGTAATAGCCGTAGACTATGTCAACTACCGTCTCCAGCATGCGAAACGGACGAATAAAGTAGAAATCGTGAACTTCGAAGACCACGAAAATACAGGCAGCTACCTGAAGGAAATCACCAAAGGCGGCGCCGACGTTGTCATTGACGCCGTCGGCATGGACGGAAAAATGACGGATCTCGAGTTCCTCGCCAGCGGATTAAAACTTCAGGGCGGGGCGATGAGCGCATTGGTCATCGCGTCCCAAGCGGTGCGAAAAGGGGGAACAATCCAGATTACGGGTGTGTACGGCGGCAGATACAACGGGTTTCCCCTTGGCGATATCATGCAGCGGAACGTCAATATCCGATCAGGACAAGCTCCGGTCATCCACTATATGCCGTATATGTTTGAATTGGTGTCAACCGGCAAAATTGATCCAGGCGATGTTGTAAGCCATGTCATTCCGCTCAGTGAAGCGAAGCACGGCTATGAGATGTTTGACACGAAAACAGATGATTGTATTAAAGTTGTACTCAAACCTTAAAGAACGGAGGCTACAGAAATGGCCAGCGCCTTACATGAATTACTCGAAATTCAGGAGATGGCTTCTTTTAAGTCACTTTGTCTGACGAAATCCAAAACCATGAAAGCGCTCGTATCCGATCCGCAGCTGAAAGAAATCATGCAGCAGGATGTGGATACATCAACAAGGCAATTGCAGGAATTTGCCTCGATTTTATCTGATGCACAGCATGAAATGAGGAGATGAATCACGAATGAATCCGATTATTGAATACTTGACGGGAATGAATGCACTGACAGACCAAATTGTCGCAATGGATTTATTGAATTCGGCAAAAAGCGGTGTCAGAAACTATGCGATGGCGGCGACGGAAGCCGGAACGCCTGAAGTGAAAGCGATCCTCACCCGGCACTTAGAAGAAGCCCTTGACATGCACGAGCAAATCTCACGCTATATGATGGAAAAAGGCTGGTATCACCCGTGGAACACAAATGAACAAGTCCGGCTCAATTTGCAAAATATTGATACGGCGCTCCGCCTGCCCGTCCTATAAATCGTTTTGCTGCTGAGACTGCACCCCTGACTCAAGCTTCAGTATTTCAAACTGTGAGCTGCCTTTTACAGCGCCCAGGCGGCTCTCAGTTTTTTTATACCTTCTTGTATATTGGTTTCAGAAACCCCCGCGAAACCGAGAGAAACTGTTTTTTCAGGGAGCTGTTTTTGATAGGTGAGAGACACGGGATAGATTTTGACTCCTTGTTCCTCCGCCTTTTCAATCAGCTCTTTTTCACTGAAAGGCAGCTGAACGTCAAGTAAAATCCGCAGCCCGGAATTTTCTCCGCGAATCCTGACGTATTGTCCCAGCTCGCGCCGCACGGCCTCTAATAATACCGCTCTTTTTTTCCGGTACAGCTTTCTCATTCTGTTAATATGTTTCTGCCACTCTCCGCTTTTGATAAATTGAGCCAGCGTCAGCTGACTGTGGCAGGAGACGGTCTGCTTATATAAAGAAGCGATTTCCCTGCCTTTTTCGATAAGCGGCAAAGGAAGAATCATATAGCTGATGCGCAGCGAAGGAAGCAGAGATTGGGAAAACGTTCCCATATAAATAACACGGTGATGCTGATCAAGCCCTTGCAATGATGGGATCGGCTGGCCGGTGTATCGGAATTCACCGTCATAATCATCTTCTATAATGAACGATTGATGTTCCTTCGCCCATTTCAGCAGCTGAATCCTTCTGTTTACCGGCATAATCATTCCTAACGTAAATTGATGAGAAGGCGTGACATATACAAGACGCGGCCGCTCTTCATTCAGCTTCCGGATACAGACTCCTTCATTATCGACGGGTATCGGAATGATCTTCATGTGATTGGCTTTAAAAATCTCCCTCGCTCTCGGATAACCCGGATCTTCATATCCGATGGATAGATTTGCTTCAAATATTTTGCACAGCATTTGCAAAAGAGCAGGGTTCCCGGCGCCGACTATCACTTGTTCAGGACGGCAATTCACGCCGCGCGACTGATATAAGTATTCTGAAATGAGCGTTCTCAGTTCAAGCTCGCCCAAATCATCCCCGGGCCGATACAGCTCGTGCCCATATTGATCTAAGCTTGCAACCATGCTTTTGCGCCATGCCGAAAAAGGAAAATGAGCGGCATCCACAGTGCCGTAGTGAAAATCAATCCATTGGCGGTCTTCCTTCGCCTTTGTTTGAACAGGCGAAGCGCCCGGCTTTTTCACATAGACGGCGTCCGAGTCATAATCGGCAAACCATCCGCTTCTCGGCTTACTGACAATATAGCCTTCGGCGGCAAGCTGTTCATAGGCACGCTCCACAGTCGTCTGACTGACGGAAAGCTGACTTGACAAAAGCCTTTTTGAAGGAAGCTTCAGTCCTTTAGGAATACGGCCCTGATGCATATTTTCCTTAAAATGCCGATAAAGCTGCTGATAAAGCGGAATATCCAGATCTCTATTTAAAAATGGCGTGATATCCATTTTTATTCCCTCCAAACTGGCATTCTTCTTTTTATAAAAACTGGCCATTTGTATAAGGCCAATTTCAGTTTATAGTCATTATAAACTTTGAAAATGGGTTTAGAAATATATATTGGAGTGATTGGAATGAATAAGGCCGCAAACGGCTGGATTAACGGATTTATCGGCGTGCTCATTTTCAGCGGCTCGCTTCCCGCGACCCGCTTGGCTGTAGCGGACTTTGATCCGGTATTTCTCACCGTATGCCGCGCCGCGATAGCCGGTATATTGGCAGGCGCTCTGCTCCTGATTTTTCAGGAGAAACGCCCTGCCAAAAGCGACATCATTTCATTAATAACAGTAGCGCTCGGCGTCGTGATCGGTTTCCCGCTGCTTACAGCATTAGCGCTTCAGCATGTCACATCCGCTCATGCCATTGTCTACATCGGGCTTCTCCCGCTTGCGACGGCGATCTTCGGCGTACTGCGAGGAGGCGAACGGCCCAGACCGGTCTTTTGGATTTTCTCGGCTGCCGGCAGCATCCTCGTAGCCGGATATGCTCTGCTGCAAGGAGGGGAATCCTCTCCGCTCGGTGATACGTACATGATCGCTTCGATTATCGTGTGCGGTCTCGGTTATGCCGAAGGCGCCCGCCTCTCCCGGCGGCTTGGCAACTGGCAGGTGATCTCTTGGGCTCTCGTTTTATCGCTTCCCCTTATGTTCATCCTGTCTTTCTGCTTCATGCCGGACTCATGGTCAAACATCGGCGCGCCCGCACTGCTCAGTCTTGCATATGTCTCAATATTCAGCATGCTGATCGGCTTCGTATTCTGGTATCGCGGACTCGCCCAGGGAGGCATCGCCGCGGTCGGACAGCTGCAGCTTCTGCAGCCTTTCTTCGGACTGTTACTGGCCGCCATGATTCTCCATGAAAAAGCAGGATGGGAACTTGCGGCGGTGAATGCCGGCGTTATCGCTTGCGTGGCGGCCGCCCGGCGGTTCGCAAATCAATCAGAAAAGGCCGAACAATGAACTTGTTCGGCCTTTTCATTATGTTCCGCCCATAGGCAGCAAAAGTCTGCATCTCACTCACATGATCCGGGTATTTTTCAGGCAGGCTGAACTCCCTTAAACGCACTCATCACCAGATCATGCACATAGGAATCATTCACCTCATCACCTGTGATCAACAGGCGATAGAAAATCGGTCCGTAAATGAGATCGATGCTTACGTCAATATCAAGATTCTCTCTTAATTCACCTTTTTGAATTCCCTTTTCCAGAAGGCCTTTCGCTTGGAGGCGGCGGGGCTGGAAAAATCGCGTGCGATATTCTTCCGCCAATTTTGCATCCAGCTGCCCCGCACCGATTAATTCCTTAATAACGGTTCCTTCCCGGCTCGTCAAAAACCTTGCTAAATTCGTGGCGTGGGTCAATATATCTTGCACTGTTGATCCTGTATCGGGCACAGGCAGTCTGTCCGTAGCGGTCGAAAGAAAGCTGTCCATGATAACGGCAGCCTTGTTTGACCACCATTTATAAATCGTTGCCTTACTCACTTTGGCACGCTCAGCAATTTTATCGACTGTCACCGCGTCAAAGCCATTTTCCAACAATAGGTCATAGGCTGCAGAAAGAATCGCCTTATGTGTTCCTTCATCGCGCGGCCGTCCTCGTTTACTCTGCACATGAATCATTCCTTCCCGAATTATAAACGATACGTTCAGTATACTTAACCTGTATAAAAAAAGAAAACAGAAACCCATTTACAAAACTGAACGTTTAGTATATCATTTGCTTATAATAAAACTAAACGTTTAGTTTACAAAATAACTTGAGGGAAATCTTGATGAAACACAGACTCCAAAAGCCTCTGCGTAAAGGAGATGAATCAGCAAATCATTTATCAAGCATCATAAAAACCACTTAAAAAGGAGTTCATTCATATGGCTAAAGAAAACAAACAGACAGCAGATCAGGGAATTTCACCTGGTTTAACCCTTCTTCTCGCAACGGCATGCGGTATCATTGTCGCTAATCTTTATTATGCACAGCCCTTGGCAGGATTCATTAGTGCGGCAATCGGACTTTCTCCAAGCAGCGCCGGACTGATTGTCACGCTGACCCAAATCGGATACGTTGCCGGCTTACTGTTTCTCGTCCCTTTGGGAGACATTATCGAAAACAAAAAACTTGTCGTTGTATCACTCCTTCTAAGCGCAGCCGCTTTGACACTGACAGCATTTGTGAAGCATGGAACACTGTTTTTAACCGCTGCGTTTTTCATCGGACTGGGATCAATTGCAGCCCAAGTGCTAGTTCCGTTCGCATCATACCTTGCGCCAGACGCCGCACGCGGCCGGGTTGTCGGCAATGTGATGAGCGGCCTGCTGCTCGGTATTATGCTTTCCCGTCCGATATCCAGCCTGGTCGCTGATATATGGGGGTGGAATGCCATATTTGCTTTATCCGCCGCGTTAAGTGTTGTCCTGGCAATCATCTTATCAAAAGTGCTTCCTGCCAGAAAACCAACAGCAAACACAAGCTACACCGTCTTACTCGGTTCAATGTGGAAGCTGCTGCGCACGACTCCGGTCTTACGCCGCCGTGCCATTTATCATGCGTTTGTATTTGGCGCTTTCAGCTTATTCTGGACGACTGTGCCTTTATTATTGTCCGGTCCTGCTTTTCATTTTTCTCAAAAGGCAATCGCGCTGTATGCATTAGCGGGCATTGCGGGTGCAGCGGCTGCACCGATAGGCGGCCGTCTGGCTGATCGCGGCTTGACCCGGCTTGCCACCGGAATCGCTCTCGGTGTTGTCATCGTTTCTTTATTACTCCCGCTCATGATTCAGAGCAGCTCCCCCGTCGGAATAGCAGTTCTGGTGGCCGCTGCTATCCTGTTGGATATGGGGGTATCTGCCAATCTCGTACTCAGTCAGCGTGCCATTTTTTCGTTGGCACCTGAATTTCGCAGCCGATTAAACGGATTATTTATGGCAATCTTCTTTCTCGGCGGTGCTATAGGATCATCAATCGGAGGATGGGCATACGCCTCAGGCGGGTGGAGTATCACATTATGGATTGGAATCGCTTTTCCGGTCATAGCATTGCTTTATTTCACCACAGAGAAATAAGCCATTCACCAAAAATAAGCCGTCAGAACCAAGCTGACAGCTTTTTTTGATGTATTCTTCTTTACATCCATCCGAACAAAAAATCCGGATTCATAAAAAGATGATATTGATTCTTTACGCCCCGCTCACATAGCAGAAACGGTAAAACCATGTCATAATATGTTAAGAAATAATTACGCCATAGGCAGGTGAAACACATGAAGAAGTATTTATATAAACACCTTTTGTTAGCTCTCGTTTCGTCCGTTTGCTTTTTAATGGTCTTTTATGTGGGTTTAAAATTGACACAGGAAGACACACCGCCGTTGTCTTCTTACCCGTTTTACCTTTTTATTTATCTGTACATCGCAGCCGGATATTTGACGGTCGGCCTTGTTTTAGCTTGTATGACTGATATCTTGAAGAACCGCTGGACATTCAATAAACCGTCTACCATTCTATTGAAACTTATCGTTTACTTACTCATACCATATGCTATTTTTCATTCTTTCTTCATTTTAATGGCGCCATTGATTTATGTGCTGTTTGAGTCGTTATTCATCCTGAGAAAAGCTTCATAACCTGCGCATGCTGCCGGTATGTTTTTAACATGCTTGTCAGTTGTTCGCAGTGATCCGTTTGATGTTTTCTTCCATCAAGCCGGAAATGAGCTGTTCGTTTGTATGAGGAATCTGTTTGAGCTGTTGTACGACCAGCCCCTGTCTTGCAGCTGAATGATTTTGACTCAGCTTTGCTTTCCCCTCTATTTTGCTGATTTTGATTTTAAAGCCTTTTACCCCTTTGTTCATGCCTGCCAGCAATTTCGCATCGACATCCTCTAATTTGTACGGGCTGTCGGGGCTTTCGTATTTCAATACGAGATCACTCATCGACTGCACGGTTTCTTCCTCATCCAAAAGCTCCGCCTCTCCGTAAACATGAACCGCCACATAATTCCATGTGGGAACAGCCTGATTCGTCTCATACCATTTAGGCGAGATATAACAATGAGGCCCTTGAAAAACGGCTAACACGTTTTGGCCATCAATCTCTTTCCATTGGGGGTTCGGCAATGCAAAATGACCGTATAAACATTCGTTATTCTTACTCATCATCAATGGCAGGTGGGTTGCATACGGCATGCCTTCCGCCGTTGAAAACAATGCTGCGAAACCATACTCTTTGATGACATCGCACGCTTCAGCTTCACTCAGCTGAAATGGAGCCGGAATATACATACAAAACTCTCCTCTCAAACATAGATTGATAAAGCGCTTTCCGCTATAATAAGATATCAACTGACATTTAAAAAGGTACAGTTAGGAATAAATACACATGTCAGAGGAGAACATCCGATGAAAAATATGATTTTCGCTTTCGGAAGCGACACCCCGAAATACAAACAAATTTACGAGCAATTTAAAACACTGATTGAGCAGGGAAATATTCAGGCAGATGAGCGGCTGCCTTCGATTCGGGAGCTGGCAGATTCCCTGCGGGTAAGCCGTAATACAACGCTGATGGCTTATGATCTTCTTTTAGCGGAGGGATACATTCGCGGAGAAACACGCAAAGGTTATTTTGTAAATGAAGTAGAACCTTCTATATTTCAAAAAGAAAACGATGTTGTTTACGCTGAAAAAACCGAATCAACTCAGCCGGTCCTGATTGATTTTCGCGCCGGAGCCGTCGATCAAAAGCATTTTCCTCTGAAAACATGGAGAAAATTATACAATCAAGTTTTGACATCAGAGAAAAGCTTCCTGTACGGTGAACCGTTCGGCGAGAGAGACCTGCGTGAACAAATTGCCGCTTATCTCTTGGAATCCCGCGGAGTGAAAACAGATGCGGATTCCATTATCATCGGCAGCAGCACGCAGCAGATGCTGATATATCTCAGTCGGATTCTGAAAGAGGATTTTTCGGGAATGATCGTTGAAGACCCGGGATTTGACGGTGCCAGAGCGGCTTTTCAATTTCACGGGCTATCTCTGGAAACGATGCCTGTCTATGAAAACGGAGCTGATTTTTCTCAATTACATGCAATGAAAGAAAAATTAATCTATGTGACCCCTTCCCATCACAGCCCTTACGGCGTAAGCATGTCCATTCAGCAGCGCCAAACTCTGATCAATTGGGTGAATCATAGAGAGGGTTATATTCTTGAGGATGATTATGACAGTGAATTCCGTTATACACAGCAGCCGTTTCCCGCTCTTGCTTCCATTCAATCAGACCGGGTGATTTATTTGGGGAATTTCTCAAAATCCTTTCTTCCGGGCATCCGCATAAGCTATATGGTTTTGCCGCAGCGCCTTTTGCACCGGTATAAAAAACGGTTTATTCATTTCGAAAGCACCGCTTCTTCGCTTAACCAGCTGACCATGGCTGAATTGATGAAGGCCGGTGAATGGACCCGCCATATTAAGCGCATGCGTATTGTTTACAGGCGCAAAATGCACCACTTGATTTCACATGTAAAGCAGCAGTTCGGCGATCATGTGACGATCATCGGCGAGCAGTCGGGATTGTATATATTGGTGAGAGTTCACCTGAACTATACAGAAGAAACATTAATCGAACGCGCTTTTCAGTACGGAGTGAAGGTATATCCTACCGCCGTTTATTTCGTTGCCGAAAAACCCGAACCGCCGATCATAAAGCTGGGTTTCGCCCATCTCGATACGGATCAGATCACACAGGGCGTACAGCTTTTGAGAAATGCTTGGCTGTCATGAAAGAAAAAAGGCGCCGAACGGCGCCTTTTTTTATTTCGTATTTCTTGTGAATTTCGGCAGTCCAAATATGATGGCGGCGATGCCGCAGATTCCGATGAAAACGGGATAGAAAGAGTATGGCAGGATGCTGACGGGTGAAATATTCCCGAATTTTCCGGCTGATAACAGCTGCGCGCCATAAGGAATCAATCCTTGAATCATGCACGAAAAGATATCCAGAATACTTGCCGATTTTCTGTTGTCGATGTTGAATTTATCAGCGATATTCTTTGCAATCGGCCCGGCTGCGATAATCGAGATCGTATTATTGGCCGCAGCCAGATTCGTCACGCTGACCAGTCCGGCAATGCCGGCTTCGGCGCCTTTTTTGGAACGGATTCGTTTCGTGATGAACTCCAGTAAAAAGTCGATCCCGCCGTTTTGTTTCATCACGCCGACCATCCCGCCGATCAGCATGGACAGGATGATCAGATCGCTCATTCCGGCAATTCCATCCGTAATCGCCTTAAAATAAGAATCAAACGTAAGGCTGCCGCACGCTAACCCTATGATTCCCGTCAAAATCAATCCGCCGAATATGACAGCCATCACATTAATACCGATTAACGCAAAAACCAACACGGCGATATAAGGAAGCACCTTAATCCAGCTGTAAGATGCAGTTCCCGTATGGACGGCGTGGCCTGCCGGAATAAAAAATAAGATAATAACAGTCACAATGGCAGCGGGTAAAACAATCAGAAAGTTCGTTTTGAATTTATCCCTCATTTGTGTTTTTTGCGTCCGGACTGCCGCGATGGTCGTATCGGAAATAAAAGAAAGATTATCTCCGAACATAGCTCCGCCGACCACAGCCGCAATCGGAATCGCGGCGGAGATGCCAAGCTCGCCGCTCAAACCCGCGCTGATCGGCGCAACCGCCGCAATCGTGCCCATTGATGTTCCCATCGATATAGAAATAAAACAGGCAATGATAAACAGCCCCGGCAGCAAAAACTGCTGCGGAATAACGCTCAAAGCAAGATTGACAGTTGAATGCACCGCTCCCATCGCTTCAGCCGCTGAAGCAAAGGCACCTGCCAATATAAAAATCATAACCATAATGATAATATCAGGATGTCCCGCACCGGAAGCGAACCATTCTATTTTTTGATTGAGCGATTTCTTCCGGTTAAATAACAGCGCAAAAGCTGACGCAATGATCGCGGCAATCAAGATCGGCAATTTATAAAAATCTCCGGTCACCAGACCAGAGCCGACAAAAAGCCCTACGAATAAGACTAAAGGCAATAACGCCCAAGGGTTCTTTTTATTGTTCATCTGGGTAAACCACCTCTTTTCAGCATTAAAGTCGCTAATCACAGTCTAAGCAACATTTCACACTTTAAAAGTCTGCAGTAAAAAAGTCAAGCTGAAAAAAGGATAAGTAATGATTGATAAGATAGAAAAGGCTGTTTTGTTTCCACTCGTTAGAAAATAAAAAAACCAAGGCTCGTTTCCCTTGGTACATTTCATGCGGCCCCGCGTCCGGGACACCTTCTCTTCATTCAGAAATACATTCAGCTTTCAATCTGTTTTTAAGTTTCGCTTCATTTTCAAGGATATCTTCGTAATCCTCAATCTTCCTGTTTAATCGTTTTATGGTTTCATCAATTTCCCTCTGTTTCTCCGTCAGCCTTTTCCTTTCATTTATCAGGATGTTTTTTCGGGGTTCGATTGTATGATCGGCTCCTTCAATAAATAAAGCGGTATATTCAATCAGCGCCTCAATCGACAGCCCGGCACTTCTCATGCATTTTATAAATTGAATCCAATTCACATCATCTTCGTCATAATCGCGGATGCCGCTTTCATCGCGTTTTACCGGAGGAATCAGTCCTATACTTTCATAATACCTAAGCGTCGCGGCTGATAACTCAACCTGCTTTGCAGCCTGCGCAATCTTCATATTCTTACCACCCATCCTTCATACCTTTCATAAGCGTCCATTATAGAATATCATTTCATAGAAAAATAAACCAAACCCCTTGACTTAAAGTCCGCTTTAACATTTAAAGTAAAACCGAACAGAGGATTCATCACTTTATCTTGGAAAGGAAGATAACCATGTGCAATAATCATCCGACTCGTGTATTAAGCGCTCCGCATGCAAAAGCTAAATTTGAGCGGACGACGATTGAGAGAAGAGCATTACGGCCGCACGATATCCTGATTGATATTAAGTACAGCGGGATTTGTCACTCAGACATCCACAGCGCATTCGATGAATGGGGCGGCGGAATCTTTCCGATGGTTCCCGGACACGAAATTGCCGGAGTTGTGGAAGCCGTGGGTGAAGAAGTCACCACATTTGCCGCCGGCGACCGTGTGGGTGTCGGCTGTTTTGTAGACTCCTGCGGGGAATGTGAATACTGCCTGAACGGAGACGAACAATATTGCACAAAAGGCGTTGTTCAGACTTATAATAACCTGGACTACGACGGAAATCCTACGTACGGCGGCTACAGCCAGAAAATAGTTGTCACTGACAGATTCGTTGTCCGGATTCCCGATCAGCTGAATTTGGATGCTGCCAGTCCGCTATTGTGCGCGGGCATTACCACCTATTCTCCGCTGAAACACTGGAATGCCGGTCCCGGCAAAAAAGTGGCGATTGTCGGAATGGGCGGGCTCGGACATTTAGCCGTTCAATTCGCGCACGCTTTAGGCGCAGAGGTCACCGTCCTCAGCCGCTCAATGAACAAAAAAGACGAAGCGCTTGAATTTGGAGCTGATCATTACTTTGCGACAAGCGATCCGAATACATTCACTGAGCTGGCCGGACGATTTGATCTTATTTTAAATACAGTATCCGCGAACCTTGACGTAGATGCCTACTTATCCCTGCTTCGCATTGACGGTACATTGGTAAATGTGGGAGCGCCCGCTAAGCCGGACTCATACAGTGTGTTCTCCTTAATCACGGGCCGCCGCAGCATTGCGGGTTCACTCGTCGGCGGTATTCCGCAGACTCAGGAGATGCTTGATTTCGCCGCCGAGCACGGCATTGCTCCTAAAATTGAAGTGATACCGGCCGATCAAGTTGACGAAGCGTACGAACGGGTTCTCCAAAGCGATGTCCGCTACCGTTTCGTTATTGATATTGCAACTTTATAATCGACATAAAAAAACATACCAATATTTGTTGGTATGTTTTTTTTCAGCGCAGATTATTTTTTATTTCAGCAGCCATCCGGGCACCGCTTTGATATAAACCAATTCGCCTATCAATTCAATGATCGTCTGTGTGACGATAACAGCAGCGGCTAATGAGGCCCAAGCATCCGGCAAAGCCAGCGCTAACGGAAGGACTGCGAGAGAATTCCTTGTGCCCGTGCTGAAGATCAATGCTCTTCCTTCACCTGTATCCAGACGGAACGCATATGCGATAAAACGGGAGACAAACGGCATAATGAGCAGGAATAGCAGATAGATCGGAATCACACGTATAATGATGTCAGCATCATTGATGACTTTGCCGATTTGTGTGGCGACGACCGCCAATAAGACCAGAGCCATAAAAGGAACAGGCAGCCACGCCGTCCATTCCAACACCTTTTCTCCCGCCGGCTTCTTATCAGCCCATAGTTGAGTCATCACCGCCGCCAGCAGCGGCACTGCTATTAACAATAAGAATGCCTCCAGAAACGGTCTTGCATGAACAGCCCCTATCACTTCTTTCCCGATAAACAGCCACAGGTATAACGGAAGCAATACCATCTGAACGGCGAACAAAACCGGCGTGGAAGCCAGTATTAATCTCTCATTTCCTTTGCCGAGCTGAGTAAAGACGATGACGTAATCAATACAAGGTGTAAGCAATACCAAACAAACCCCTGATAATATAGGTGGAGATTGAGGAAAAATGGCGGTTAACCCCCATACAACGACAGGTACAGCTAAGAAATTACCGATCAGTAAAGCCGCCATAAACTTGAGATTTGACATGGCTTCCCTCAGCTTCAAGAATGGAATTTGGGCAAACATGGCATACATGAGAACAGCGATAAGCGGTGATATCGTCCATCCCCAGCGAAGTCCTGAATCTTTCCCGGCGATCCCCGCTATTCCTCCGATCACAAGAGTCACACCATATATCCAAATTTGCTGTTTTTCTAATGTTTCTCTGGTTATTTTCATTGGCTGACACCTCTTCTCCGCCCATTATACCTTCTTTTCTGCCGCTCTTGCATTAAGGTCCTGCCGGAATCAAAAAACACCAAGGGTCTGTGACACTTGGTGTTTTTGGAACGCGGCCGAGAGATACGGATTGAGAACCGTTAATTCTTGTAAATAACCCTCTAAAAGTATTTTTGACGTACTGTTCCTTATCGAATAAAAGCATCCTCTTTCATTTCCAAAGCATCATCCAGCCATCTCGGGTGCATCGGCAAGAGATGTTCAGGTAATTCATGGATATCAAAATATCTGATTTCCATGGCTTCCTCTGTGGACTTTTTCAAAGTGCCGCCGATGATGTCACATTGAAAACAATTGGTAATAAAATGGCTGACTCTGCCGTCAGGGTATATAAAGGTTTGTGAACTCGGATCAGAATAAACGCCTATCATTTTAGAGACTTTCACCACTAATCCAGTTTCCTCTTCTATTTCTCTTATAATTGCTTGTTCAACTGTTTCACCAGGTTCCACATGTCCTGAAGGAATGCCCCATAAACCATTATCAGCACGCTTCATTAATAAAACGGAACTTGATTCTTTCATTATAATTCCAGCGACTCCGGCTTTCACTTGTTCTGTCCATTGGAAATCCGGTTTTTTCCGTACTTCTGCCTTTATTTCATTATCGAACAAGTCTTTCAGATCGCGGATCACAACATCCGGATTTCTAAAATCATGTTTTGCAGGAAATAAAGTATTTTGATCAGAAACTAATACGGAAGTTATGCCTATTTGGTTTGCTCCGACAATATCTGTTTCAGGCGTATCCCCGATCATAACGCATCTCTCTTTATCCTCAAAAGGCTCTAGTACTTTTTCAAATATTGAAGACGCCGGTTTTCCAATTATCATCGGCTCTTTAGCAGCTGCTGTTTTAACAGCCGCGACTATAGCGCCTGTCGCGGGAGCTGGTCCGTTAGCGGCAGGAAATGTTTTATCCCCGTTTGCAGCGATAAATGAAGCTCCGCAACGGATGAGGTTTACTGCCTTATGCACATCCTGAAATGTAATATTTTGATCCCATCCAATGACAACAGCCTCCGCCTGATCTTCCGTAAGATCAATACCGGCCTTTTGAATTTCACTTTTAAGTTGGTCATTTCCCAATATATATGCCTTCTTTATTCCTTCACTGACAAGGTAATCAGCTGTTGCCCACCCCGCAGTAACGACTTCATCAATACTTGCTGAAATCCCCAGTTTATGAAGGCATTTCACAATCGTTTCTCTTGTAACACAAGGATCATTCGTTAAAAAGCGAATGGCTTTCTTTTCTTCACGGAGTCGTTTTAAAGAGGCCACAGCTCCTGGTAAAGCTTTATCTCCTATATATATCACTCCGTCTAAATCAAATAAAAATACATCATAATTCTTGGAGATCATCATAACACTCCTTAAGCGGTTGTCTCTTGGTTAATAGTTGAGCGATACGCAAAATGATTTGTAGGGCCTTGTCCTTTCCCGATTCCTAAGGGATGTTTAATGGCTGCTGAAATGAATTCCTTTCCAGTTGCCACTGATTCCGGTATGCTGTGCTGCTTTGCCAGCTCTGCAGTTATCACAGCTGAAAACGTACATCCTGTTCCATGAGTATGCTTTGTATCAAAGCGGGGAGAAACAAATTCCTCGAAGTCCTCGTCAAAGTACAAAATATCACGGGCTTCTCCATTCAGGTGCCCCCCTTTTACGACAGCACTTTTCGCCCCGTATACCTCCACCATTTCTTTCGCCGCATCACGCATCTGCTGTACAGTCTCGATTGATTTGCCGATGATTACTTCCGCTTCCGGAATGTTCGGTGTAATAACAGTTGTTTGGGGTATTAATAATTTCTTCAAATGATCAATGGCGTCCTTATGGAGCAGATGATGTCCGCTTTTAGCAATCATAACCGGATCCATCACATACGATTGAATATTTGCGTCTTTTAACTTTTCTGCCAGCAATTCAATAATTCCTATACTTGCAAGCATACCGGTTTTGACAGCATCAGGTTTTATATCATCCATGACACAGTCTATTTGCTGAGATATATTCTGAAGAGACATCTCCTCAAAACTTTTCACACCAAGTGTGTTTTGTGCAACAACTGATGTAATAACAGCCATTCCATATACCTTTTGTTCCTGAAATGTTTTTAAATCCGCATGAATTCCCGCCCCTCCGGAAGGATCAGTCCCAGCAATCGAAAGCGCTTTATAAATATCCGTCAATTTACACTCCTCCTTCAGGCAGGTTTCACTGCTTTAAAAATGACAAAAGGCGGATATTCCTTTTCACATTTCCAATTATTAAATTGAAACTCTTTCTCTATGGCTTTTACATGCTCTTGGTCAATATCGTTTAACGTTGGTTCTGATAAAGTTACATTTTCAAAACCTGCATGAGTTAATAGTTTATAATACATTGACTTCGGCCAATGAAAATCATTTAAAATTAAATCTGCTTGTCCCGGAACATGGAGCCATTCATTTCTTTCTTCTCCGTAAGAATATTCTTTCCCCGGTATTCCATTGCGGAAGGTTGAAAATTCAATTCCGGTTGAATCAGGATTCGTATCGAGTATGACAAATGAAGCTCCTGGTTTTAACACACGAAAAATTTCATTTATGATACCTTTGATACGCTGGTCACTATCCGTATTAATAAAAACATAACAGGCCATTGCAGCATCAACCGAGTGATCTGGTAAGAAGGAAAGATTATCGTGTTCAATTAAATGATAGTCCACATGAGGATGTTGTCTTTTTGCCTTTGCTATATCTAACATCTTCCTTGATTCATCGACTGCGATCACATTGCAGCCTATTCTGTCAGCCAGCCTATAAGCTACCTTTCCCGGACCGCATCCGAAATCGAGCACCTTTTTAATCTCCGCTTTATCAAAAGTACGAAAAACAAACTCAAAACCTAACGTTTGTTCTAAAACGTCATTATAAGCATCGAATTTACCAGCAACACTGTCTTCTTTCCATGAAGTTTTCATTGAATTTCCTCCTTTTGCTCAATTGAGAAATAATGAAACCACTTATTCCTGACGAAAAATTGATATATAGGAAGTAAACTTTGAAATAGAGAATGATCCATATCCCGTTTATATGCAATATGCTGGTATATACTGAAAAGGAAAAGAATCTGTTTCCAGTAATCAGGTAAATCAAGCATTTCAATATCGTTTTTTGTCATAGAAATTTGATCTTTCCTAAGTAATTCTTCATACTTTAAGACTGTTTCAATGGACGGCCAGTTATTTCCCTCAGGCATTTTCGGAAATTCAAATTCCCGAATATCATGGTGATTTTCAGCTTCCTCAAGCACCGTTTTCGCCCATTCATGATCTGAATCATAAATATGGATTGATCCCGCATTATGAAAATATTCTCCGACTTCTAAACGCAGTTCTCTGGCCATTAATTCCTGCATGAAGGTAAATGAGAAAAGATCACTGATCATCCCGCGAAAAGCATCATTTGCACGCATGACAGAAGACATGTATAATTCGCCTTCCCTCACAAAAAACTGCAAACCGATTGTGCAGGAAACATCTATATTTTCTGAAACGAAGAGTTCCGAAGCATCGAATATTTGAATAAATGCCCTTTTTGAATCAATATCTTCTTGTGTCAAAAGATTTTTTATTCTATTCCATTGATTTAGTTTTGCATTTCCGAATTCAAATATTTTAGGCCCATACGCAGTGCCTGTTAATGTTTTTTTATTCATTGAATATGAAGGCATTTTTTTATTGTAATAACTGATAAAATCTAAGTCGTTACTCCCCGATAAATACCATAACACTTCAGCAAAATTAAACACGATATTGGTTTTTCTTGAGGATAAATAAGTGACACGTTCTATTGGATTTTCCAGAGTCAGATGGTAGTTCAATTGTTCTCTGCTTTTTTGTCCGCGCGGTGAATTGAGAAATTCAGGGTTGTGATAGATGTCATACAGCGTTTCCGTATATGCTTCATGAAAAGTTCTCTTTCTCATTGAGATTCCGCCTTATATGCTGCAAAGATATTTTTAATGTTCTCTAATAAATCATCTGTATCTTTATAGCTGATGTACTCAACATCCGCCACTGCATTTAACCCTTGAATTAAGAAAGCATAATCCTTGTCCTTTTCTAGAAATAGCACGATCTTTTTTTTCAAGGCAGAAGCCCATCCAATTTCTATATGTGTTCCGGGAGAAGCGGGTGATCCGGGGAATGCTGCAAAAAGGTCGCAAGTGCTTATTTCATCAAAATCAATTTTAGTGCATTGAAGGGGTGTCATGAAATCCTTCCCCCACCCTTCCCGCTTGTGAGCATTATGAACCAGCCATCCTTCATTCTCAAAAAAGGAAATTAATGATTCCAGCTTTCCCCTCTCATACGTACTCATCAATCCAGTTTTCTCATCTACTAAACTTTTAAAAGGCCCTGCCAGAAAAACTTTTTTCGTCGCCACTTCATATCACCCTTTCAAAATAAATAAAGCCACTTTCCTCTATGGAAAGTGGCTTAAATATAGATAAGATAAAGAATCTCTCTAATTTTTCACTTCCCTACGCTGGTATTAACCAAATCAGGTTCAAAGGGTCAGGACGTATTGTCTCTTCTCAGCTATTAAAGCTCCCCTAGTGACTTTTTATAAATATTTACTTTAATTCTATGCTATTCCATATAAATAGTCAAACAATGACCGGCAAAAAGCGCTGCGGATATCACTGGGATTCCCCTTCAATATTGCAGCTTACCCACTAGTTTTAAAACCTTCCGGCCTCTTTTTTCCTGCCAACGAATAAGGTCACGGCAACACTCGCTGAACTGACCAAAGTCCCCAGAACGGCAGCAAGAATTGTCAAAAAGCCATGGGGAATCAGAAATCCAATCGGAATGAGGCCCGCAAACGTGAGAACGATAAAACATTGATAGACGCCGGATATGATTCTCACAACCAAGCTGCTAAAAAAGGACATGACGAATGGCGGAATGAACAAACATAAAATGATTCCGAGTGAGATCAATAAAATCATAGGCTCGTCAAAAGAAATGACACGATCGCCGGGAGACTCTTCAGCCGCCGCGAATACAGCAAATATAGACATCATCAGCGTAAGAAAAACAAGAAAAAACCTTTTCAGCAACGTTATGACTCCTTTTTATAAAAACGGGTATCCTTTTTTTTAAGACGATAACCATTTTATGTTATCAAATGAAATAATATGAAGTCAATTGATGAATGAATAACGTAATAAACGGCTTGCTGCTGTGTCGGTCTTATATCAGGAGGAAAAACAATCCGTACAGAATCTATATTGGTTTTCTCGATGTGTTTCATCAGTTTGACGGCATCATTGGTTCTTACGGCTGAAACCCCGAATATCAGTTCAACATCTTCAAATTTTCGCTGATTAACATACTCAATGATCTGAAGGCGCTCATCTATGCTGAGTGGATGCTGTTCACCAGTCGTGCCGCATATGAGAACGAATGGATACCGCTGTTTTTCAAATGTTCGACAATAGGATCAAATCCTGCTGAATATAAACGTTCATCTTCATGAAAAGGCGTAGGGATAGCAATAAAATTTGCATGAGAATGTCCTCCAAGTACATATTCTTGAATATCTGCAGAGTATCATATAACACTGTCTGACATTTAAAAAGGTACAGTTTCAGATAACTTAACATGTCAGATGTAAAGGCCGACACACAAAAAAAGCAGGCAAAGAGAGCCTGCTTCATTGCTTCGTCTTACAGCGGCCCATTCCCCGGATGGCTTGACAAATATGAGTAATAAGGCAAACTGATATAAAAATTGTGCTAATGAGGCGGGGTTAATAATTTTAGATTTAAAAGGTGAAACGCACATGGATCATCTTGTGGGAATGCTGTATTCTGCCGTTAATGAAAATGACAGCCGCTTAATATCCATTGTGTCAGACATGTCACAGCAGGAGATCGATTATAAAGGACCAAATCATCAACCATTCAATGGGGAATATGGCATATGGCAGACCATAATAGATATCATCAAGCTCATATTCATCAGCTTCGCAAATGGTATGAAGAGAAACAGAAACTTGGCAGTTAAAGCCTTATTAGGAGGAGCAAGGATAAATTCATTACAAATGTCTATTTTCACTGACTGCCAATCAATTAAAATGGTCAGACAAAAAATCGCTATTACATTTGCAACGTATCTTAATCCGGCCGGCGCAGTTGTTTTCAGCATAATAAAAAAAAGACCGCTTTCCCCTCTTCTTCAACGTAACTGACATCATCATCTTCATTTTTCTTAACATAGGTTCAGCAAATCGTTCCTCGGTATATTCCACACATTGTTTTCAAATGCAGGTGCAATTCTCCCTGAAACAGCAAATGGTTGTTTGGTTTATTGAATTCTTTCATATTAAATGGAGTCATTTTAATGATCATATCAGTCTCCTTCCAAACGAGATTGCATTTACCCATTATTTGTTATTCTGCAACTGAATCATTATCTTTTATATCAGGAATTCTTACAAAAAAGTAAGGTGAGTGTAAGGTATCCGCATTTATTCGATATGCAGTGTTCACTAGAATAAGAAGTATAAAAGGAGTGATGAAGAATGAAAAATATGAGCATTTTCATTATTATATTAGGCTGCCTATCGGTTTTCATATTAGGAGGCTGCGCTGATCAAGGCGCCGTGCTGGAAAGCGATTATTACGTACAAATTCACGGAAAAGCGGAAAAAAACAAAAATAATAGCAACTACGTTTACAATTTAGAAGGGTATAACGAGAAAGGTAAGAAAAAGATGGTTTCTTTCTTTGTTGAAAAGCCTTATCAAGAAGGTGACATTGTACGCGTTCCGAGGAGCTATGAGGGTTATACCGGAGGATCTGAAGCTATTAAGGCCGAGAAACTGCCTGAAAAGATCAAAGACCGATTCAACATTGTGAAATAACAGCGAGTTGAGCAGATATTTAAGTCTGCTCTCAATTTTTTACGACAGGTTCATTCGAATGCAAAATGCAGGATGGCTCCTTGGGCCACTTCTACATAAAAGATTGTGCAAATTAAGCACACCCTCCCCATTTTCTTTTTTTTGGCTGGTTACAACTATCGGAAGTGACATTGACAATTCTTCTATGGTCCCAAGTAATTAATGAACTCTATAGTGGGCGGATACGTATACGGCGGGGTTTGCAGTTTTTTAACTTCTTGTTATTTGAGCTATTTCGACTTTTACTTGAAAGAATTAAATTAGAGAGTCTGAACGAGGAGTGAAGCACGCGCTCCATGTGAATCCATTTAGTTCAAACTGAATATGCGCGGACTAAAATAGTTGCACTGATGGACGTATTCAACACAAAAAAGAGCAGGAAACCCGTAAGTTACTGCTCTCCTCAGTCTATCCGCCGTTCATTTGTTTTACAATGTATTCAGCATCATTTCCTACACCTTGAAGCAGCGCTGAACCTCGCCTATGCTGCCAAGGCAAACCAATAAAGTACAATCCTTCTACAGCTGAAACACCCCGGTGATGTATAATTCGGCCTTCCTTATCCAAAACGCCTTCTATTTTCATCCAACAAAGCGGATTCTTAAAACCAGTTGCCCAAATGATATTGTTTACTTCTAATGAAGATGAATCTTTAAAAATGATTTCATTTTGCTTTCCGGCTATGACTCTTTGTTTTAAGATGATCTTCTTCTGTCTTATTGCATGTTTTAATTCATACCCAAATATGGGGTCGCCTTTCTTTTGAATGAACTTGCCTACTATTGATGTATGACTTGCATGTAAAACTCCTAATTTATCAAACCACCAAAAGATGCTTCTTTTTCCAATCCATAAAGGGAAATAAGCCGGTTTATTACTGCAAGCCAAATATGTAACTCTTTCTTTGGATAATTCAACAGCTATCTGAGCCCCGCTATTCCCGCCGCCGACTACCAGTACATTCCCAGGCGCCAGTTGTTTTGAATGTTTATATTGTGAAGAATGTAATTGATGAATATGATCGGCTACATCCCTTGATATTGATGGAATGTTAGGGGTATGAAAAGGACCTGCGGCCATCACAAGATTCTTCGTTTGATATTCTTCCCGGTTTGTTTTTATTAAGAAATCGTTCTTTAATTTTTGGACACTTATTACTTCTGTCCGTAATTGGATCGGGATATCAAATCTTTCTACATATTTTTTCAGATAAGCAGCAATTTCATTTTTTGAAGGGAGTCCATGCTTGTCTCCTTCAAGAGGCATTCCAGGCAAAGAGCTGTACATTCGAGAAGTAAATAAAACCAATGAGTCATACCGCTTGTTCCAGCTTTCTCCCACTTCATGACTTTTATCCAAAATGATAAACTTTTGTTTCGACTTCTTTAGATAATATCCTACTGAGATTCCTGCCTGACCGGCTCCGATTACTATCGTGTCGTACATATGAATCCCCCTCCGGTTTTATCTTAATTGTCAGCAGACAAGTGAGTCCCTATTTCCTCCTTTAATGATGATGATGGTCACGCGGATTCTCAGTTTGGGCCTGACAAAGAATCGTATTGTCGTGATTATGCGCTGCTGTTTCCATTTGAATGGTTACATGTGTAATGCCTTTATCTCCAAGTTCATGTTCAATTTTGCGTAAAATACTTTCACTTTCAGAAATGGTCATTTGATCGTTAACAACAGCGTGGCAGGAAAGAGCATTCAATCCGCTTGTGATAGACCATATGTGCAAGTCATGAATGCTTTGAATTCCTTCTGTCTCTTCAATTGTATGAATGATGTCAGTGACATCGATATTTTCCGGAGTTCCTTCCATTAATACGTGAATGGAGTCTTTCGTCACATGGTAACCGCTTCTCAGAACAAGAATAGCCACAATGACACTGGCCGCTGGATCTGCCCAGCTCCACCCGAAGAAGATGATAAGAATCGCAGCCAGTATGGCACCTACAGATCCGAGCATGTCACTTATCACATGTAAGTAAGCCCCTCTTATGTTCAGGTTATTCTTTGTATCTCCGCCGTTCAGCATAATCCAAGCGACCAATATATTCACAGCTAACCCGATGATACTAATCGTCAGCATGCCGGTTGTTGCTACCTCCGGCGGATGAGAGAAACGTTTGATTGCTTCATAAATGATATAAAGGGAAATCACTATTAATGCAACACCGTTTATCACAGCTGCGAGAATCTCAAATCGTTTGTAGCCGAATGTCTTATGATGACTTGCCTTTTTTTCGGCCAATTTAAAAGCAATCAGAGCAACCATTAATGAGATCGAGTCACTCAGCATATGGCCTGCATCTGACAAAAGCGCTAAACTATTGGTTAAAAATCCGCCTATCGCTTCTATTATCATATAACCTGTAATCACGATAAAAGAGATCAATAAAACCTTCTTATTGGACCCGCCAGCGTGATTGTGATTGTGACCCATAAAAATCTCCTCCTTATCTCATACACTGCATTTATTATTTCTTTTCTGTTATGAAGCATTCTAACATGGACACAAAAATAACCGTATATGATTATGTGCTCATATATGAATATATAGGTTCTTTACTGAAATGTCAAAATATTTTCAATGAAAATGTCCAATACTTTATATTGCTCTTAATCAATGATTGCTATGAAGCCGCGGATTACAGTAATTACTTCAGGCGCAGACAATTTAGAAAAATCGCTGCACTTCTATGGGGATGACTTGGGTCTGCCTACAGAAGGAACAGCCGGTACAGATTTGAACATGGCGCAGAATTCGTTTGGAATCCGCATTGAGATATAAGTGAATAACTGCATTTCAGAAATGAAAACAACAATAAAAACACACCTGAATGTTCTGGTGTGTTCCAATAATAATGTTTAGAATGCAAACGCAGCATTTTATTTTGTTTCCCAAAACGATCAAACTATTTATACGATGGCGGGATGCTTTGCGGAAAACGGAATACATTTTCGGGATCGTATTTCGCCTTTATTCTTTGAAGCCTTGCAAAGTTTGAGCCATAATATGCTTTTCCGAAGTTCTCGATATTTTGATCCGGAACATTCACATATGAACCTGTTACATATGGTTTCATCAGCTGACGCACTCTTTCAACTGATGCAAGATTCGAAGCTTCTTGTGATTTATTTTTCCAACTAGCCGTCCATTCCGTATAAAACAATGGCCGGCGCCAATAGAAGGCTGTTTCACTGCTTGGAACTCTGCTTATCGCGCCGCCCCAATTGATAAAAAAGAAATTGGTTTCTGTCCCAGTCGCTTTTTCTAAAAATTGTCTCATTACTGCAATAGGTTCTTCCGGCCAAAGATTGAGCGCCCACGCCGAGGAGAATTTAACACTCTGATCAGATCTGCCGGGAATCGGTTCGTCAGGATCTAAGAAATCTATACAATCCGGGTAGTATAGTGTTTTGATTACTGTTTGTGCCGGCGTTCCGGCATTTAATAAAGGTTTTAATAATTGAACCAGCTCTGGTTTTGAACCCAGGAACAATCCTTCCGCATGGCACAAGCCATTTACTTTGCTGTAAATCTCAAGGTAGCATCCTAATCGTTCGTCTGTAAACGGCGCCCATTTTTGCCACGCTTTAAATACCGTTTCTAACTGTTCCCACGGCCAAATAATATTAAAGACGGTTGCGGTTTTAGGGGCACGATGAACTTTGAACGTATATTGGGTGTTATATCCGAAATTGCCTCCCCCGCCGCCTCTGGAAGCCCACAGTAAATCTTCATTGCGGGATTGATTTGCTTGAATAATCCTGCCTTTGGCATCTACCATTTTCAATGCGAGAAGGTTATCGCTTATCAGGCCGATCGATCGGGAAAGCACTCCAAATCCGCCTCCCATCGTGATTCCTCCGATTCCGACGGTTGGACTGTCTCCGAACGGGGCCATAAAACCTTCCCGAGCTAAACCTTTTACAAGCGGGCCGACGTGAATGCCGGTTTGAACGGTTGCTACCGCGTTTTTTTCATCTAAGAAAACTTTATTCATTTCACTCACATCAATAACAATCCCATCACTTACCGTGGAAAGATTTTTATCCAGAGCATGGCGGCCGCTTCTGACACGCATAGGCACATTCTTCTCACGAGCCCATTTAATAGCATTACTTACATCGTATGAATTTTGTGCAAAAACAAAGACAAGCGGACAGACATCAACATAAGGGTTCCAATTCTTAACCGCCTGTGTATAGCCGGGGTCCCCTTTGAAGATGACGCGTCCTGTTAACTGTGCTGATCCCATCTATTTCACTCCCAATAAGCATTTGATTCCGATACCAGTATATGTAGGAATTGGACAAATTCTTAGACAGATGATCTGCAAACTTAAAAATAGATACCTATACGCGAAGATGATATAAAAACAAAAAAAGACAAGAGCGGCAAGCTGCCGAAACTCTTGTCTCTCCTGCCTTTTTGTCATATAGGCACTTACATTTATTGGCGTGATATCCCGACCTAACTATGGAAGTCCATAGAAAATTATGTTTGCCCTGCCATGCGTGGTTCTGCTGAGACACCGGCTGAGCAACCTTTCTGCTTGATCGCCCGACAAGAATCTTTTTCTTTATCGTTTTTGCACCCCTGTACGGGTAAAATCAATACACATTGAATCTTATCATTTACATGATGAAAAGCTCTTATTTTTTCTTCTTGTGCTTACGTTTGCAATCATGTTTTTTCTCTTTCTTATGACGTTTTTTACATTTCGCTTTTGCTGCTAATTTTGCCGCTTTTACCTTTGCTTCTGCTGCTCGGGCTCTTGCTTCTTCCGCTCTTGCTATTGCCTCTTCCGCTCTGGCTCTCGCTTCTGCTTCTCTTGCTGCTTCCGCTCTTGCTTCGTCGTCCGCCATATCAAAATCATGGCCAAGGTCACAGGCTTCGTTGTATGGCTTTTTCTTCTGAACGTACTGTTGATCTTCACCTTCGTTATAATACATTACGCCACTCCTTCTCGCATTTTTTAATCTCTTCATACTATGTAAATAAAAAACCCCAGCTTGGACTATTATGTTGATGAACCGGCACATTTTAGGGCAATTTTCATTTTTCGATACAACAGATTCTGGATGCTTGATGAAACTTAAATGATTTATGATAAGCAGCGTAAAAAGAGAGACTGCGAAAAAGGATGCTGCGCGCTGCAGCATCCTTCTGTACCAACTTTTTGTGTTTTTGACTTTTAGTTTGCTTGCTGTGTTTGTTTTACTGGTTCTTTACTAAAAAGTCCGACAATGTTCCACAAGATAATTGCAGCAGCTATGATTAAACGAGCCGTACTGACTTCTTGGTTAGTAAACAATTTATAGCCATATATTGATCCCAATGCTGCTATGCAAAAAATATTGAACCATTTACTCCAACGCAATTAGAAAACTCCTTATTAAATAATTACATTTTCAAACAATGTATTATAATATTAACAAATTTTTCAATATTTAACCTTGAATTTTTCTTAATTGTCGTTCAAGTAAAAATCATTATTACTATTTTGTTTTTTCCTTGAAGAACGAGTACCTTACCTCTTCACCCTCCACAACCATTAATCAAAGTACGGGATTATCAGTATATTGTTCCCTGATTGTTATACAGCGCATTTCCTTTCATAAGCTTTTTAATCCCTTCGGTGTAATAAGGCAATCGTTGACTTGCCTGTTCAATATCAACCCATTCTATTTTCAATATTTCTTGAGCATTTTTAATTCCTTCTTTCCCTCCTGTAACTTTTGCTTCAAATGTAAAAAATATGGCGTGATGATTTCTCTTTATAAATTTCGCTTCATTAACAGCTAGTATATTCCCAATTTCAACTTCCAGCCCTGTTTCTTCATATACCTCACGTACAGCTGCTTCTATTAGATTTTCATTAAGCTCAACTTTTCCGCCTGGAAGTGACCAATGCCCCTCATGATTATCTACCATTACTATCTGATTGAACTCATTTCTAATCAATGCGTATACAACTTTAACTTCTTCCATATGACTCTCCTTTACTAAAAATATTTTTTAACCGCTTATTTATTTTCTATATATTTACTATAAAGAATATAAAGGGATATAACAGCTGTTTTTTTGTAATACATCAAACTTACAACCGTTCAAGCGCATCATTTGTATCGTTTTAGAACCTTTTTTAAAAACGACAGTCTATTGAGCAGAGCAAATAAGAGTAAACTTTAAAAATAAAAGAGAACATAAAAAATACCAAAGGCTGTTACACCCTTGGTATCATTGAGATGCAGCCGGGAGGACTTACGCTTCATGGGTTTTTCAACCACAGGAGCCTCGCACTGCTTTTAAACATAAGATACTATTCCCTACTTCCAAGCGACCATATCACCACCGGAATTAATAATAACGATAATATCCCTCCGCCAAGTGATAATGTCAGGTAATTGGCACCTGCTACGACCATTCCGGACAAGGCTCCGCCGGCGGCTCCGGACAACGCAATCAAAACATCCACAGTACCTTGGGTTTTAGCCCGTGTTGACGTTTCAGTTGAATCAACAATCAGTGCCGTTCCGCTTATCAAACCAAAATTCCATCCTAACCCGAGCAAAGACAGAGCAATGACCATAAGAATCATAGAATCTCCCGGTGCAAATGCCGATATGAGCCCTGCCAAAAGCAGCGTCATTCCGGAAGATACAGCCATTACAGTACGGCCTAATTTATCCGCAAGCACACCTGTCACCAAAGAAGGGAGATACATGGCGCCTATATGAAAACCGATAACAAGACCTACCGCTCCTAAGCCATGGCCGTGATGTCTCATATGGACCGGTGTCATTGTCATAATAGCAGTCATTACAATTTGAGTAAGAATCATAACCGCCGCACCCGCAATAATACCTTTTTTGTTCTCTGTGTGTTCGTCGGCGGGCACTTGTCCTCTATCATCAGGTGTTTGGCCGGCCATTTCTATTGTTCTTGCTATGACTAAAGGGTCAGGACGTAGCATGATGAAAAGAGTAACACCTGCCAACATATATGCTGCCGCCGCTAAAATGAATGGACCCGCCAGTGACGGAACACCAATGGAGCGAGCGAAGTTCCCCATTACATTCACTAAATTCGGGCCTGCAACGGCACCGAATGTGGTAAAAACCATAGTCATACTGACAGCAGTCGCCCGCTGTTTATGATTTGCCAAGTCCGTACCCGCATAACGGGCCTGCAGATTTGTCGCTGTTCCCGCACCATAAATAATCAAAGAAGCAAACAGCAGAAACACACTATTTAAAATAGCCGCAATGATGACTCCTATCGCTCCCAGTCCGCCAATCATAAATCCGGCTGAAAGACCTGTCCGGCGGCCGTAACGCTGAGAAAGCCTCCCCACAAATAACGCGGCGCCTGCTGATCCTAAGGTAAATAAAGCAGAGGGCACACCGGCAAACGCATCTGTACCAAGCATTTGCTGTGCAATAAGCGCACCGACAGTCACTCCGGCCGCCAACCCTGCGCCGCCGAAAATTTGTGAAAGACTGACGACAAACAAAGTACGCTTATATAATCTTTTTTGTTTATCAGGAGAACCTATGAATTGCTCCAATAATGCCGATTGAGTATCTGACCCTTTTGCACTGTCTTTGTGAAGCATAATCCGACCTGCCTTTCTATAACCTCCAACAGATTTGGATTATCATAACACGCACAAAAAAACCATACAATATAATAATTGTATGGCGGACAATATTAGATATGCTCATCCAGCAGGCGTTTAAGAATCAGCAGTCCCTGCTCAAGCTCCCCAAGCGTTTTCGGTGCACAGACAGACACCCTTACAGCCCTTTCCGGACAACTGTTCCCGACGACAAAACGTTCAGCCGCGTATACTTGCACTCCATGCTGTGCGGCTGATTTTTCAAATGCAGCACCTGTCATATTTCCGGGTAACAGTAACCATCGAAAGATTCCCGTCTCAGCACCTGCACACGTATAGCCGGTTAAATATTGATCGACCATTTTGTTTCTGCGAATAGTCTGTTCACGATGACTGTCAATTAAGATTTCAAATTGATTCGTTACGATCGTCCGTGCAGTGAGTTCTGCTAACAGCGGGGAAACGGTTATATTTAAATTGTAAAGCGCCTTTGAAATCGGCTCCTTATATTGACTCGGGACGGAGACATACGCCATCCTTAACCCTGGTGCCAGTGATTTTGATAAACCGGCAATGTGAATGACCTGTTCCGGTGCAAATGATGCGATGGCCGGAAGCGGATTCTTGCCAAGAAGATGGTACGAGGCATCTTCAATAATGAATTGGTTATATTTTTTTGCAATTTTCGCGATCATTTTTCGATTCTCAACAGACATAAAGGACGCTGTCGGATTATGATAATCCGGGATGAGGTAGATGCCTTTAATATTTTCATTTTTACACGCATATTCAAATGAGGCAGGGCTCATCTCATTGTTCTCTGATTTGATCGGCACAATCTGCACACTCAGCATCGAAGCGGCAGTTTTCAAGCCTGGGTATGTATGGTGATCAACTCCAATGCGGTCTCCTGGTTTACAAAGACTCGCCAATGCCGCGGCAATCGCATTTTGCCCGCCGTTTGCAAATAAAATGTGATCAACGGACGTTTCAAATCCGCCTCTTCGAATCAGCTTAACAGCCGCATCTTTCTGCCAAAGACTTTCACCCGTCCGGCCATAGCCAAACCACTTTTCATAATCTTCCTCTTGCAGCATACTTTTCAGCTGGAGCAGCAGCGGCTCATAAGAAGCCTGATCCGGAAGCGTCGCCCCCATTTCAATCAGATGCTTCGGCTTTGTATCTTCCAGCAGATACGCATTCGATAACGCATCATAAGCAACAAAAGTCCCGCTCCCGACAGAGGCACTCAGCAGACCCTTTAACTCGCAGACTTTAAAAGCCTTTGAAATGGTACTTACATTTAAATCCAAAAAATCAGCCAGTTCTCTCTGAGGAGGCAGTTTGGTTCCGGGTAATAAAACTTCTTGTAATATATCCTGTTCTAATTTCTCTGCAATCGCTTTATAAATGGGTTTTTCCGTTTTATCAATCGCCGGCTTCCAGCTCATCGGATAGTTTTCAAAAGAATTGATCGGCATGATATGCATCCTTTTTCATTCAATTATATGATCACACCGTTTATAAAACAATTTTCACTTACCAGACGCAAAAGTTGACATAAAAAAAAGCCAAAGGCGGTTAAACCTTTGGCATGATTGATACGCCGGGAAAAATTGAACTTTCATCAGAGATATCAATGATGAGAAGAGCTTTTCTGTACGACACTCTTTATCTTCACTCTTTATCTCGATTTGTATTCCTTGATGTTCCCGTTTCCTTAGTTAGAAGAAAGATCACTAACGACATCTAATAATACATTGACACCTGCAGCCAAGTCATGATCTTTCGTGTATTCTTCAGGATTATGGCTGATCCCCTCTATACTTGGAACGAAAATCATAGCCGTCGGACAGATGCGGGCCATCATTTGTGCATCGTGCCCGGCACCGGATGTCATCCGTTTTGATTCCAGTCCCCGTTTATTTGCAGCCCGCTCAATTAATGCAACAATGTTTTTATCAAATACAACGGGATTGAAACGGACTAATTGTTCAGATGTGATAGATACGTTTTCAGCCTCTTCCAAATCTTTCAGGTAATCGGCCAGTGCTGATTCTTCTTCTTGAAGTCTCTTTTCGTCCGGATCTCGCAAATCAACTGTAAGTGCTGCCAATGATGGAATGACATTGATAGCATTTGGCTCAAAACTGATTGTTCCGACCGTGGCGACAGTTTGGCCGTTAGACATATTGGCACGTTTGCGCAAATACGTTATGATTTGTGCGGCTGCATGCCCGGCATCCTGACGCATATCAGTCGGAGTTGTCCCGGCATGATTTGAAACGCCTTGAACCGTTATACGCTGCCAGGAAATCCCTTGCAAATTCTCAACGGCACCGACCGGAATGCCTGTTTTGTCTAAAATCGGCCCCTGCTCAACATGAAGCTCAATAAAGGCGTGCGGTGTTAAAAAGCCGGGCTTTTCTGTTCCCTCATATCCTATACGCTTAAGTTCTTCACCCAGTTTCGTCCCATCCGTACCGCGGGTCTGAAGCGCCTTTTCTAAAGAAAGTCCTCCGGCGAATACGAGTGATCCCATCATATCTGGAGTATATCGCACACCTTCCTCATTGGTAAAAGCCGCAATGACAATCGGACGCTCCGGTTTGAAGCCGGACTCCTTTAAAGTGTTTATGACTTCAAGTCCCGAAATAACCCCGTAACATCCATCGTAAATACCCGCGTTGATGACCGTGTCGATATGAGAGCCGATCATAATGGGCGCATCATTATTCTGATCAGAACCGTACCATACCCCGAAAATATTTCCGATTTTATCAATCATAACCTCTAAGCCTGCTTTTTTCATCCATGTTACCAATAAGTCCCGTCCCGCCTTATCTTCATCGGAAGCAGCTAACCTTGTGAGTCTGTCATTGCGGTCACGTCCGATTTCACCAAGCTCCTTAAGACGGCTGAGTAAACGTTCAGAATTCATGTAAAGGTTCACATGTTCAGATGCCATTTTGCATTCCTCCCTGTACTGAGTCAATCGCTTCATTGATATAACAATAATGTTATGATATATAAGAATTCATCATCTTAATACCAATATTGGATTTAAAAATATAAGTATATTGAGGTGTTTAACATGCAAACGCAAAACTTTCTGATGGATGACAGTCTGCAAGATTTGACGAAACACCATACAATTGTTATGCCGGTTGCTTGCTATGAAAAAACCATTAAGAACCATTTGCACGGATATATTCCCCTTCATTGGCATGATGAAATTCAATTCGTGCTTATAATAAAAGGAGAAGCGCTGTTCCAAGTAAATGAGGAATGGGTGGTTGTCCGTCAAGGCGACGGGCTGTTTATTAACAGCGGCTGCCTGCATATGACAAAGGAGCATGGCAGTTCAGATTGTCTTTATATCTGTTTAAATGTCTCCCCGCATTTCGTTTTATCACAGGAACTCTACACGACCTATGTAAAACCTTTGATTCACGCAACGAATGTCCCTTACTTATATATCCACGCAGACGACCCTTTAGAAAAAAACATTCTGAATGCTGTATTAGAGATCCACAAATGCATCGAGCAAAAATCCCTCTTTTATGAAATAGATATCACGATGAAACTTACGTCTGTTTGGAAACACTTAATCGCCAATTGCTTCCACCTTGAATGTATCGAAACAGAATGGTTGAAGAACCAAAGGATGAAGAATATGCTGAGCTGGATCCATCAGCATTATGCTGAAAAAATCACATTGGAGGATATTGCGAAAGCCGGGCAGCTAAGCCGTTCTGAGTGCTGCCGCTATTTCAAGCGCTTTTTAAAATGTTCTCCGTTACACTACGTTATAGATTACAGAATTCAAAAAAGCTTATATTTATTGCAGCAAAGAGATGCGAGTGTGACAGACATTTCTTATCAAGTTGGTTTTAACAGCACAAGTTATTTCATCAGCAGGTTCAGACATGCCATGAAGATGACGCCGCTGGCTTATAAAAAACAAAAAAACAAAGAAAGACAGCACTGACTGATTCAGTAATTGCTGTTTTTCTTTGTTTCATGTGTTTTAGGATAAGCGAATTTTAACTAATTCCGCAAAATACGCTGCACCGGTTAAAAGAATGTCATCATTAAAATCATATGACGGGCTGTGTAATGGAATATGGCCCTTTTGATCATGCTCATCACCATTGCCAAGAAAAACAAATACACCGGGAACCTTCTCTAAAAAAGCCGAGAAATCTTCTGAAATCATCATCTGATTTATGTTAGAAGTGACATTCTCTTTTCCGGCTGTTTTGGCAGCAGCTTCAACAGTAAACCCGACATATTCTTCCCAATTCGTCGTTGGAGCAAATTCATGTGTATACTCAAACTGACACTCCGCACCATGCATCTCACAAATCCCGGAACTGATAGTCCTCATTTTTTCTTCGAGAAAACGTCGGGTGTCAGGAGAATAACTTCGCGTATCACCTTTGATTTCCACATAAGTCGGAATCGCATTCCTCACCCCGTCTGTTACGATTTCCGTACAGGATATAACGGCAGGAACGCTTGGATCTAAATTTCTGGACACAATAGTCTGTAAGGCGAGAATAATTTGCGACGCTATGACCAATGGATCAATACTCATATGAGGGCGGGCTGCATGAGCGCCTTTTCCTTTAATCCGGATGACAAAGTTATCTTCACCGGCCATAATTCCCCCGGGGCGGGTTGCAAAAGTACCCGCCGGCAATCCAGGCATATTATGCAATCCGTAAATTTCATCGAGCGGAAATTGTTCAAAAAGTCCATCCTCAATCATGGCCCTCGCACCCTTGCCCGGTTCTTCCGCCGGTTGAAAAATAAAACACACGGTGCCGTTAAAATGTTGTCTTTCACTCAATATTTTAGCTGTCCCAAGAAGGATTGCCATATGTCCGTCATGACCGCAGGCATGCATTTTCCCTTTATTTTTAGACACATACGAATGATCTGCTGCTTCAGTGAAGTGTAATGCGTCCAGTTCCGCTCTGATTCCTATAACCTTTGAACCTTCTCCCGCTTTTAAGGTGGCGACTATACCTGTTCCGCCCAGACCCGAACAAACGCTTACTCCCATTTTTTTTAATTCTTCAGCAATATACACTGAGGTCTTGTGTTCTTCAAAAGCTGTTTCAGGTATCATGTGGAGGTCATGTCTCCATTTTATTAATTGATCTTTCATTGTGATATCATTCATAAAGACCACTCCAATATAATCATTAAATAGAAAGCGTTTACACAAATAATTAAAATAAAGCAAAAATAATTGCCGAAACAGTGATGACACCAATAATCGCAACAAAAACATTACTGATTTTATTTCGATACATTTTTAATACTGGCAGCTTACGAATGGCATACATAGGGAGCAGCAATAGAATAACAGCCCCTATCGGTCCGCTGATGCTTTCAATGATGCCTAGAATACTTGGGTTGATATAAGCTATTAGCCAGCAAGTGACAAACATAAAAAACAGAATGATAAAATCTGTTTTTTTCTTATTATTTCTTGATGGAAAAACCTCAACAATGATATCCCGCATGGCCTCATAGGCTCCTATATAATGTCCTAAAAAGGATTTCGTAATTGCGAGAAATGCGATAATCGGGGAAAGACAAGCAATAAACGCTGAATGAAAATGGTTGGCGAGATAAGTGAGAATTGAGATGTTTTGTTTCTTTGCCATAGCAAGATCTGCCGGCGACAAACTGAATACACAGCTGTATACAAAAAATAAAACAGTAAGTATCATCAATATATAACTGTATTTTTGTATTTGGGCACATTTATCATCAGCAAATTTGTCTCCATAACACTGCCTTTGAGCTACAACGAATGGTGAAATCATTGAATAATGATTAAATGAAAGCACCAGGACAGGGAATGTCATCCATACCGTCATGAACATCCCTTGTCCTGATCCGGATAATGATAGGTGTGTGACATCCAAAATGGCTGTATTCCATTTAGGTATCAGATAGATCCCCATCAAACATAACGAACCTATAAATGGATAAACTAACAAACTCATAGTCTTCATGACCGCATCCTGACCAAAACGCACGATAAACAGTAATCCTGCTATCAGAAATCCGGCAGTTAAACCCCTTGGCGGCTCTGGCATGTTCATTTGATTCACAATAAAGCTTTGAGCTGTATTTGTAATGGCAACTGAATACATTAACAGGATGCTGTAAATCGCAAGAAAATAAATGACAGTGAATACTCTTCTTGCTTTCGCCCCAAAGTATTCTCCTGTCACCGCTAAAATCCCGTCTGTTGCAGAACCTGCCGATAAAACAAATCTGGCCAAAGCTCTGTGAGAAAAGTACGTAATCGGAAAAGCCAGAACAGTGATGATCATCAGAGGCAGAATGCCCCCTATTCCCGCATTAATTGGCAAAAAAAGCACGCCCGCGCCTATTGCTGTGCCAAACAGGCCTAAGACCCAAATTGTATTTTGCCTGCACCATTTAGCCGGATCTTCATAAGAGGCATTATTCGATGAAGAACTCCGGCACCGCACATCCACATCCTGTTCTATAGACATATTTATCCTCCCGAAAAAAGAATGTCATGCTCTGGAACATCACGAATTACCATGAAGCCGGGCAGCTTTTCACTCGTATATATTTATCCGGAATACGCGATGACTTCAATTTCAATCTGTACATCTTTAGGCAACCGGCTTACTTCAATTGTGGATCTCGCAGGACGATGGTCTCCAAGATATTTACCATATTCCTCGTTAACAGCTTTAAAATCACCTAAATTTTTAAGGAAAATAGTCGTTTTCACTATACTTTCAATTTTTAAATCCTCTGATTTCAGAATGGATTCAATGTTTTTTAAAACTTGAATCGTTTGTTCCCTAATATCAGCCGGAACTTCATCCGTGTTTGGATTAACAGGAAGCTGTCCTGATAAAAATAAAAAATCTTGTACTTTAATGCCTTGAGAATAAGGTCCGATCGCTTTTGGTGCTTTTTCTGTAAAAACTGTTTTTAACATAATAATCACCTTCTCCTTATTGATGTAAAATTCTAAATATTCTTCACAAAAAACTGAATCGCTTTCAGTTAAGAGTAATATATCACATATCTCATATTAGTCAAACGAAAAATTCATACAAAAAAGCCTGACGAGTTGTCAGGCTTTTAATTGGCTGTTTAAAATGATTCGAGTCAGACTGTTTTCCCAGTTACTCCTTATGGCATTCAGTCCTTGTTTAAGATCTTTATTCTTCATTGCGTCTAATATTTGATTGTGTTCACTGCAGGATGCATTCATTGCGTGATTTTGACTGAAATACCGAATTTCAATTCTCTGTATTTTCGTTTTTTGTCCTTGCAGTAATTTCTGCAGTTCAGTATTATTTGAGACTTCAATGATCTTTTGATGAAAGGCATTATCCAATTCCAGCGCTTTTACCTTATCATCCGTCTCCATTATTGCATTCATTTGCTTATTTAATTTTTCCATCTCGTCTATATGATCTTGCGTAAATCTTGAAAGTGCCTGTTCAAAAGCGAGACACTCGAGAGACCAAACGACCGAGTAAACCTCTTTCGCATTTTCCAGGTCAATAGGTGCTACCACTGTCCACCGATTGGCTTTCGTTATGACAAGACCTTCATTTTCAAGCTGAAGCAGCGCCTCCCGGACCGGCGTGCGGCTGATTCCGAGTGTCTCAGATAGATCTTGATTTCTCAGTCTTTCTCCTGGCTCAAGCTTACCTGTTATAATCCACTCTCTCAGAAACTGATAAGCTTCAACTTTCATAAATGTTCGTTTTAATTGGTGCTGTTGGTTCATTGTCATGTTTCCACCTCTTTAAAACATCATTTTACATGTAATATACCACATTTTAGTATATCGTTTGCGAAAAAGAAGAGTTGCTTTGCATTCCGATCCATGTATAATGTGATATATCACATATTGGAAGGGTGAAGAAATTTGTTTGCGAATATTGATTGGGTTTCGAATCATTTCAGATCTGATACGTTACCTCAGGAATCTTCCTATTTCTCTGCAGAGGAAACAAAAAAAGCGCTTCATTTTCATTCCGGCATTCCCGGCTATCAAGCAACACCGCTTCACTCGTTAAGAGGTCTCGCACAATATCTCGGCATAAACAGTCTTTATGTCAAAGATGAATCTAAACGCTTTAGCCTTAATGCTTTTAAAAGCTTGGGTGCTTCATATGCGATTGCTTCTTACTATAGTGAAAAACTTAAAATCGACCTTAATTCCATTCATTTTAACGAATTGGTTGAACTTGTAAAAAGCGCTCCTTCTGCTACATTTGCTACAGCTACCGACGGTAATCACGGAAAGGGACTGGCATGGGCGGCTTCCCTTTTTGGACAGAAAGCAAAGGTATATATGCCGAAAGGTTCTTCTCCCGCGAGATTGGAAGCCATTAAACATTTAGGTGCTGATGCGTACATTACGGATTTAAATTATGATGACACTGTTCAAATGGCGGCAGATTTATCTGAGAAACATCATTGGATTTTAGTTCAGGATACGGCTTGGGAAGGATACAAGCAAATTCCTCTCTCTATCATGCAAGGATATACAACAATTATTGCAGAAATATACAAACAAAATGAAGATTTCTTCAATACAATCAGTCATGTTATCCTTCAGGCTGGAGTGGGATCTTTCGCTGCTTCAATGGCAGCTTCCCTATTAAATGCAAAAAGCGGGAATAAGCCCAAAATCTCCATAGTTGAACCCGAAAGTGCAAATTGTCTGTACCGGTCAGCCCAAAGCGCCTCTGGATCACCTGTCCGAGTATACGGTGATCTTTCTACAATGATGGCTGGGCTTGCCTGCGGCGAACCCAACCCATTCGGTTGGAACATTTTGAGAACATGCAGCGATTATTTCTTTTCCTGTAATGACAAGATAAGCGCATTGGGGATGAGAATATTGGGTAATCCTATTGATCCGGATCCGAAGATTATTTCTGGTGAGTCAGGTTCCGTACCATTAGGTTTGCTGCATGAGTTAAGTAAGAATACTTCAATGGAACAGATAAAGAAGAAATTAGAATTAGATCAGTCATCTAATGTGTTAATGATTAATACAGAAGGTGATACTGATCCGGAAAATTATCGGAAAGCGGTTTGGGGAACAGATCATTAAAACAACGGCAACATGTTTGTTTTAATATTTATAAAAAGCCTTAACTTTGGGTGAAGTTAAGGCTTCCGTTATTTCCCCTTCCCATGTAAAACTCAATCATTTAACTAGTCCCAAATTAAAGGCCTGTCAACCTCAGCAGTTCTGAGATAGTCTAAAAGCTGACCGGTATGTACGGACTCATGGTAAGCGATTCTTAATAACATGTCTCCTAGTTCGCGAATATATCCAACATCAGACCTGTCAATCTTTATATTTGTTAAATCTGTTTCGTTTAACGATTTGATGAATGTCAAAAACGCGGCCCGATACGGTTTGGCAAATTCTAATTCTTCGGTTACTGTGGTAAACGTTTTTGATTCATACGGGTTTTCGGATTCCAATGAAGACTCATTCATTTGTTTTAGTAAAATGTGATGATAAAGAAATTCCGCTTCTAATACATGTCTTATCATTTCCTTGCACGACATTGCTTCGGAATCCGGGCGCCAGTCCATTTTTTCCTCAGGTATAGCTGTCCATAACTTGATGCTTCGCCGTCTTACCTCTTCAAAATGTAAAACAATAAGGTCAATTGTATTCAAGTATTTTCCCCCTTTTATTTTTCAATAATAATTCTCCTTCTTCCCGGAAAAAACCTCTTCAAATAAAAAACATATTCTTTCCAGACTCGCTGGATTGATAATCAAACCATTTTTAAGATAAGGAGATATTCATTCATCCATACAATAGACTCTGGCTGAACATATACTGAATGATAGTTTTCATCAGAAAGGAGAAATCAGCTTTGGCAAAATATCGGATCATGACCTTTGACGGGGGCGGTACCTTAGGTGCTTTAAGTTTACAACTATTGAACAGACTGGCTGAAGAAAATCCGGCATTAATAAGCCGAACCCATGTATTTGCGGGAAATTCAATCGGTTCATTTACTGCCCTGGCATTAGCAAGCGGAAGATCTCCGAAGGAAACACTTCAGTATTTTGAGGATGAAATCCTGCCCGCATTCAGCACTTCCCGGCCGGGCGGACCTGTTTTTAATCAGCAATTACCATATTCCGGTTTTATTAAAGCGGTACGAAACTTTTTCCCGCCAGGCCTTCGTCTTAAAGATGTAAGAAAACGAATTGTTGTCCCTTCATTCAAATTATACTCCCCGGCACTGGATCGTTGGACGCCCGTATTATTTCACAACTTTCCCGGCTCTCCCTATTTAAATGAGAAAGTGAGTGATGTCATATTGCGGAGCAGCGGTGCTCCCGCGACGCAGCGCGCCTATCAAAACTACGTGGACGGATATGTAGTGGCAACGAACCCCAGTACGGCCAGTATCGCGTTTGCGGTTGGTAAAGCCAACGTGCCATTGGATCAAATTGCGGCGCTATCCATCGGGACAGGTGAAGCCCCGACTCGGTTAAGAAGAGATACGAGGGGATGGGGAATGGTAAGTGCGGATAACATACGTCCCGAAAATCTGAAGAACCTTCCTCCAAATTGGGGAGTCCTTTTGGACAGGTCGCCTAATGAACCTTTACTGCCATTTCTTCAGATGATCTCCGGCGGAAATGGCTACTATGAATCCATGGTCAGCGCGAATCTGCTGGGAGATCGCTTTTTCCGGTTAGATCCGCGAATTCCTAACTTCTCCAAAACAGACCCTTCCGTGGTTCCCGCTGTCATTGAAATTGCGAACAAAACCAACTTACAGCCTGCGAATACATTTATAGAGAAAAACTGGAACGACAGCGCTAAATAAGCAAGAAGTTTACATCATCATACAATGAACAAAAAATACCAAGGGACTCAAACCCTTGGTATTTTTAATGCGGCTGAGAGGGTTTGGACCTTCACGGGGTATTTATACGCTGGGCATTCGATAAAGTGAAATCTTATTACCGCCCGGCATTTCAAACACTGAAGTTAAACATTACAACCAACAATCGGGCCATTTAATTGAATAGGACTACTCAAAAGTCGCTTCCCATTACGTAAGGGAAGCGACTTTTGAGATTTGATTTTCAAGTTCCTTTGACAAATTTTGAAAAAACCATTGACTATTCAGTTGAACTGTATTAAGTTTAACTATATAGTCAGACTGAATAGAGGATGAGGATATGAAACATAAATTATTACCGCTGTCTGAAACCATGCATTATATTTTATTAGCTCTGCGGGAGCCGCTTCATGGCTATGCCGCCATGCAGAAGATCGAGAAGATGAGTAACGGAACTGTTATTTTAGCAGCCGGCACATTATACGGCGCGATTGAAAACTTGAATAAGCATGGCTGGATTGAACCTGTTGGAGAGTCGGGCCGGAGAAAAGTTTATATGATAACTGCGGAAGGAAGCGCCATTTTGAAGATGGAACAAAACAGGTTACTGCATATTTTATCCCTGCACGAAGGAAGTGAATCGAATGAAGAAATTTAAGATGTTTTTTGATATTGAAAAAGAGGAGCAATGGCTGAACGAGCAATTACAAAAAGGCTATCGCTGTACAAATATCAGCGGATTAGGAATATACACTTTCGAAAAAACCGACAAAAAATATGTGATGAGACTGGATTATCAAGATTATTTATCAAAGAAAAAATTCGAAGATTACAGAGAGATATATGAAGACTTCGGCTGGAGTTATATAAATGGCCCTTGGGGGCTTGGAACTCGATATTGGCAAAAAGAAGATGATGATCAAAATGAAATCTTCTCGGATCGCCAATCAAAGAGTAATTATTATAAAAGACTAATGAGTTTTTCATCTTGTTTTGGGTTACTGTGCTTGTTTTATTGTAATATGATTTACACGAATTCAGGTTTGTATTTAGCTGAAGGTCTGTGGAGTATGGAAGGCGCAATGTTTTGGAAAGCATTTTTATTTGAAACTCCATTTGCCCTTTTAAGGTCGCTTCCCGCTCTTATGGCCGTTCTCTTTGGCTGCAGTTTCTATAAAGCGTATCGAAAATATTCAATGTTAAAAGAACAATAACGCGGGGAAGTTACATTTAAAGAAGTAATCGAGGATCATGTATCTGCCGAAGCCGGGCGCTTTAACGGAAAAAAAGCGCCCTGAATTTGCTGATAAATCAGACGGCTCATTTTGTTAATGATACATACTTATTTACAATGGCTTGAGCGAGACAAGCTGATGAATCAACAAAGGTAAGTTCGCTGCTTTTTTGATCCGTGACCATATTTAAATCCGTACATGCAATGATAACCGTATCAACCTTTTCTGCTAATTCACGGTGTAATTCATCATATAATGTACCAGCCTCATCGGTTTGACCTTGTTTAATCTTTTCTATTATGTGATCGACATAGATTTGCCAACTATCTTGATGTAAAAAATCATAACCTTCTCTGTTTAACGCTTCTTGAAATATTCCAGATTGAACCGTAGGGACGGTGGCTAAAAGAGCTGCTTTTTTTGAGCCATTAGGCATTTTTTTTATGGTTTCATCAATCATGTTTAGTAAAGGGACTGAAATCGATTTTTTTATTTGATTAAAATAGATATGTGCGGTATTACATGGGATTGCAATAAAATCAACACCCGTTTTTTCAAGCTTTACAGCCCCCTCAATAATTGCCTTTTCCATGTCCGTATGATTGAGAGGTTTATTCATATAGAAAGGAGTCGGACAAGAATAAATCATCATATGAGGGAAATCCATGTCATGTATTGCTCCATATATTTTTTGGCACTCGTCTACTACCTTATCTACAAATGGCCCAGTAGATTTTGGCCCCATTCCTGCCAGTATTCCAATCATAATTGTCCTCCTCTGTAAAAATGTGTACGAATACGATCACGATGAGTTATTCTTGTGTTACGCATCTGAATCTGCTCTCATTTCTTTTTGGCTGTCTTCTCCTATTTTATCATTTCATTAATCGAAAAAGGGACTTTAAAAGATAGCTGGCAAACCAGACGACTTGCTTTAAGTAACGGGGCAGCTGCAAACAAAAAATACCAAAAGTGTCAGAACCCTTGGTATCATTGTGATGCGGCCGAGAGGACTTGAACCTTCACGGGTTATTCACCCGCTGGGCCCTCAATAAAGCGAAACTGTGTTTTCTATTACAAAACCTTTATATATTAGTGTTTGTTTATATTGATCATGTTATTTACAAAGATTTATTCATATTGTGGAGTAAAAATGGAGTCGTTTTTTTCATCACCAGAAAGTTACATGACATGTCTCGGGTTCCATGTTTGTTAAAATCACCATCTTCGTTTTAAAACGTACAGGTTTATAGTGTCCCATAACGCTGTCCTAAATAAAACACTGGACGCAACTAAGTCAAATGTTTTTCACGGTACTATAGTCAAGACTTGCCCAAGTCACCATTATCAAAAAGAATTTCATCAAGCACTTGAAACATTTATTGAACGTGAGCAAGTGTTATAACATGAATAAGAAACCAAGGAGTGATGAATCTTCTAATCTTTCATTTTACCCGCTGACTCATATCAAAGGAGCTCTAACCAAATTTTAATAGCTGTCGCACTTATTAATAACGCTAAAATCCATTGCAGGAATTTTGTATTTACTTTTTGCCCAACAGTTGCGCCAATAGGAGAAGCAATTAAACTGGCAATCATAAGAACCAGAGCCGGTGCAAAAAGAACCTGGCCCGTGATTACTTTTCCAACTGTTGCGCCAATAGATGAAAGAAATGTAATCGCAAGAGATGAAGCGACTGTGATTCTAACAGGAATATTTAAAATTGATAACATAAAGGGGACCAGGATAAAGGCGCCGCCAGCTCCTAAAACACTAGATACACCACCAATGATAAACGCTAGGGACGAAGCCAACCATTTATTAAATATCACTTCTTTGTCTTCGCTTTGTTCTTGTCCTTTTTTAGGTATAAATATTAAAACAACTGCTAAAATAGCCAGAATACCGTATATAAAGTTAATTCCTTTTTCAGATATATAATGAGAAAAGTAACTCCCCAATACACTCCCTACAAGGATGCTGCTTCCCATGTACATAATTAATGCTTTATTTAGAAGACCACTCTTACGATAAGCCCAAACACCGCCAAGTGTCGCAAAGAAAACTTGAATAGCCCCTATCCCTGACACTTCATGGGCAGTTAATGACATCACTCCCACTAAAGAAGGAATGTACAATAGCATTGGATAATTAATAACTGCTCCGCCAATACCAATCATTCCGGAAATAAAGGCACCAATAAACCCTATAGTGAAAAGAGTTGTGATAAAGGCAATATCCATTTTGGTTCCTCCTTTCAAAGAAAAAGGGCATCTTTGTATTCGATACCCTTTCACATTCATTAGCCTTTTTTAATCCAGAATTTCAATACATCGCCTTCATCAGTTTGCTCTAAAAGGTCATGCCCGCCTGATTTAGACCAAGCTGCAAGATCATTTTTAGCTCCCTTATCTGTTGCATGCACTTCTAATATTTGACCTGATTCCAGTTCATTCATCGCTTTCTTTGTTCTGACGATTGGCATTGGGCATGCCAGGCCTTTTGCGTCTAATACTTTATCTGATTTCATGTTCATCTCTCCTCTTTTTAATAGAAACTTGTGTTACCGTATTGCACAGCGGTTTGGACCAATCTCCATTTCACGCTGTTTTTCTTCATCCGGGCTGATTTTCCCCATGTTTGTTTCCCGAATCTCTTGGTATGCATTTGGCTGCGGAGGCAAATGATCTGTTACTAGGTGTCTAAATTCTCTTTCATCCGCAATGTTCAAACCATGGTTCTCGCTAAATAATGTACGTAGTTTTTTACCAACAATTCCATCCTCATTTAGCTCGTCAATGATCATAAAGTGTGCCGGTAATACAATTAAATCCTTTGATAACGCGTTGTAACGGCTATAAAGCGTTGTTCTTAAATCTCCCGCCCAATCTTCTGCCATACCGGCTAAGTCTGGTCTTCCGATTGAATCAATAAATAAGATATCACCTGAAAGAAGATACTGATCATCAACAATGAAAGAAGTGGAGCCAATCGTGTGACCCGGAGAATAGATCGGTTGAATTTTAATCTTTGTATTTCCAATGATGATATCATTTCCTTCTTCCAACGGCTGATAATCGAACACCGCTTCTTCAGCATCTTTAGGCGGTAACCAGTAGGTTGCTTTTGTTTTTTCAGCTATGACTCTGCCGCCTGAAATATGGTCTGCGTGAAGATGTGTATCAAATACGTGAGTAATCTCCGCGCCCTTCTCTTTCGCAAAGTCTATAAAAATATCCGCCATACGTGTCGCATCAATAATCGCTGCTTCACCATTGGAAATGACCATGTATGACAGGCAGCCTTTACCGATTCGAACAAACTGATATATCTCACCGCCACCTTTTAAATCCCCGACTTTTACCGGCTCTAAATGTTCGCTCCATGCTTTCATTCCGCCCTTAAGATAGGATACAGAATGACCTGCTTCAGAAAGCATTTCGGATACCATGACAGATGAACCTTCTTTTGCACAAACGACCAGCACTTCTTTATCAGAAGGAATTTTCTCCAAGATATCTTCTACGCCATCTAAAAGATCGAAATACGGTACATTTAAATGGTCAAAATAATGTCCTTCAATCTTCCAATCGCTAAAATCATTTTCATTACGTACATCCAAAATAAATAAAGATTCTTTGTGAAAGATTTTTTGTGTGACTTCTTTTGCGGTAAGTGCTTGCACGGTCATGTTTACATACCTCCTTTTTCTGTTTTACCTGTCCAATCCCGCATACCGGGAATAACATTAATAACCTTTTTAAAACCTTGTTTTTTCATGGTGTGAGCTGCCATTTCACTTCTTCTTCCTGAGTGGCAAATAATATAAATTTCATCATTTTTGTTTAATTCGTTAGAGCGCTTTTCCACTTCGCCAAGAGGGATATGCACCACTCCGGGGATATGGGCTTCTTCATACTCCTCTATCTCTCGTACATCTAAAATGTGAAGAGACTCATCACGATCCACTTTCTGTGTGAAAGCTTCTAATGAAATCTCAGGAATTGAAGATGCATTTTCTGATGAATGCTCTCCTCCTTTTCGAAGAAAGTGACGAAGGACTTCTCCCTCTGTTTCAGTACCTAGATATTCATGGCCTGAGCTTTTTGCCCATGCTTGCAGATCTGCCGCCGATCCTTTATCTGTTGCTTGAATTTCTAATATGTCACCAGCTTTTAATTCTTTTATTTTCTTCTTTGTTTTTACGATAGGCATTGGGCATGACAATCCTTTAGCGTCTAATACAATATTTGCTTTCACGATTTTTTCCTCCTTTTCTTATATAGGGGCGGGGGTATATAAATATGCAAAAAGTTACTCTCTGGATGTTAATACCATGTATTCATACCACCTTTTATATTTGTGATATTTTTAAATCCTTGTTTCTTCAATACTTTACTTGCCTTTATACTTCTCATTCCGCTTTGGCAGCTCACAAAGACGTCTTTGTCTTTCGAAAGCTGATGAGTTTGACGAGGCAAGATAGACAAAGGAATATTTTTGAACCCTTTAATATGCCTTGTGCGGAACTCATACGGTGTTCGTACATCTATAAACTGTTTGTCTTTATTTTTCAGCTCTGACTTTAAATCAGCAGTTGTTATTTGTTTAACACCATGCAATGGGAAAAAACGTCGAAATACGATCCAAAGTAAAAATAAAATGAGTAAAGTATTGAACATTACTCCGCTATTCATAGTGTTATAACCCCCTTCACTTATTCAATTTGCAATGGATAACATTAGATAAATAAGTTGACATTGCCTTCTTCAGCATCTGCCAAATAAGCAGCTACACCAGCATAGTCGATATCATCTAATAGTTCTTTTTCCTGTAAACCAAGAAGATCCATTGTCATCGTACAAGCTACGAGCTTTACACCTTGTTCTTGAGCCATCTCAATCAACTGAGGCAACGTAAGTGCATTATGCTTTTTCATCACATTTTTAATCATTTTAGGGCCCATACCTGCAAAGTTCATTTTAGATAAACCCATCTTATCAGCACCGCGAGGCATCATCTTTCCAAACATTTTTTCAAGAAATCCTTTTTTCACTTGAATCAGCTCTTCTTTACGTAAAGCGTTTAATCCCCAAAACGTATGGAAGATCGTCACTTCATGATCGTAGGCAGCTGCACCATTTGCAATAATATAGGCTGCCATTGCTTTGTCATATTCGCCGCTAAATAAAACAATTGTTGTGCGTTTTGTTTGTTTTGTCATGTCTATTCTCCTGACTAATCACTATTACCCCAGGGGGTATATCGGAATTAAAATTTTTTCGAAAGATCTCCTATTATTCAACCCAAAATACCGGCAGGGGTATATTATAATAAATATAAAAATTCGTCAACCTTAAAGATGATAGGTTGATGAATTTTTTTATCGGCTCTTTACCAATAATTCGACCGCTTCTTTTACTAAGTGTTGTGTGTCTTCTCCCTTTTCTAAACTTTCACGAACACAATGTTCAAGGTTTGTGCTCACAATCAAACCCATTGCTCGATCGATCGCATTACGTGAAGCAGCTAATTGGGTCACAACCTCTCTGCAATCTTTTCCTTGTTCCATCATGGTCAATACACCTTTTATCTGTCCTTCTATCCGGCGTAAGCGATTTTTAATCTTTTGATCATATTCCATGCGTTGAACTCCTTCTTTGAAATTTATATATTTGCATGTTATCAACTATCACTTCATACTATGCTTTATCACACTACATTATTAACTAGATAATGTTTGTGAATCAATATTATACCCTTACAGGTATACTGTCAATTTTCAAGACGGCATGAGAATGATTATAAAGAGTTAATATTAGTACCCCCTGTTTTACGTTAAACCCAAAAGATTAATCACAAGAAGTCTCCATATTTACTTAACATGCTCTTAATTGCATAATTGGTATCCTTGAGGAGAAGAAGACATCGAAAAAGTAAAAAAGTAAACAAACCTAGGATTCAATTGCTGTCATTGATGTCAAGTCATGAACTCCTAAAGGAAATTTAATAACTCATTTTCAACGAAAACTGAACTCTGTTAATTAGTCGAGATTTCAAGATATACACGGACCAATGACCTTTCCTTTTTTAGGAATCACACAGGTTCCCTCTTGTTTTGATGTTGTTTTTTTAAAAAAATTTATTGACACCAATAAATGACCATGTTATCATTAAAAATTTGATATCTCACTCCATATATGATAACCTTAAGTTAAGTTCCTATATATGGAGGTGGATGATATGTTTCAAATTGGCGATAACATTGTTTATCCAATGCACGGAGCAGGTACAATTGAAGCCATAGAAGAAAAACAATTCTTAGAGGAAAAACAACAGTATTATGTCATAAGAATGTCAATCAGTAATATGACAGTTATGATTCCAACGCGTAAGATATTGAGTTCAAATATACGGCCAGTAACTGATATACGTGCATTAAAACACATTATACACATTTTTCAGCATGGAGAATCAGATAGGCTACTGCCGTGGAAGCAAAGGTATATAGTAAACACGAACAAAATAAAAACGGGTGAAATACAAGAAGGCGCTGAAGTTGTACGTGATTTAAGGCGAATGAAGAAAGAAAAAGCACTTAATTCAAGCGAAAAAAAAATGTTGGATCATGCATATGAATTTTTGATTAGTGAACTGGAAGTCATTAAAGGAATCACTGAAAAACAAATAAAAAGTTTCTGCTAAGGTTAATTTTAAATAATGTTTTGCATTCCAAAAAAAGCACCCAAAAGTTTTCGGAATATTACGATTAGATGTTTAACTTCTTCAACTTACTTTTAAAACATTAACCCCTTTTATTACCCCAACAATCTAATCTGTTTTATTTTTTTCTTCAACGAACATTTGAATTTCGATGAAATAGTCACTTGATTTTTGTAATCCTGATTCACACTGGCACGGACAAGGAGCCGTAAGGATGGAAGAGAGGCAGGGCTTTCATTGTTTTAGGTCTAAGTGATTATTTCCAGAAGAAAAAACAACCACTCTCCTCTTTATCTTTAAGAATTTCTTACATCTGCTTCCACAGTGAATAGCAGTTGTTTATCTTCTTTTCATATTAGAGATATGCGAAATGTAACAAAGAATAACATACAGATATATTGAGAACATAAAAACAAATCATTTATATATATTCCACATATCGTCAATCCGGTATGTTATACTGTAAACAATCCTTTGAGGTTTTAAACCTTTTTCTTACCTTGTAGCAACTGTCCCTACTCGAACGTTGAGTAGGGTTTTTTTTATTCAGTATGATACAGAGAACATAAAAAAACAGGCCCTGTATAAAGAGCCTGTTTGTATAAACGATTAAAGATTAAGCAGTTTTTTGAACGTTAGCAGCTTGAGCTCCACGAGCACCTTGCTCAACGTCAAACGTTACTTTTTGACCTTCGTCTAAAGATTTGAATCCGTCACTTTGGATTGCAGAAAAGTGTACGAATACATCGTCTCCATTTTCACGTTCGATAAATCCAAAACCTTTTTCTGCATTAAACCATTTCACTGTACCTTGTTCCATTTTTGTTGCCTCCTAGTGTGTTACACATTGTATTACTATCCTTGCCCAAAGTATCATCAAGACGAAAAGTCGATATTCATACTATCCTTTACACGAACAAAAATAATTCCCCTTTATCATAGCACGAAACGGAAATAACTGCAAATTAATAATGTGTTCATTCATGTTTTATTTGTTAAACCTGTCGATACGAGTGCAAAATAAGATGCCTATTAATAACTATGGTTTGAAAACACCGTGAACATGAATCAAGAGTGTCTTCAAACCCAGTACTTCATATTGATTGTTAAAGATTTCTTTAAAAAGCTCAGCTGTTTCTTGTTCAAGTACAAGATATTCTTGGCTGTTCACTGGTATAGCTTTGTTTCTGCAGATGTTTCCAAACGATCATTCAAGTATACCCCCTATTTTAACGGTATTAACTTGTCATGTTTGTTCCTCAAACAATCAATGTTTACGGTCTAAATAAACCGATTCACATAGGGGAGCATGGAGAGAGTTTGGCCCGATAAAGAGCCGGGTATAATCTTCATACGCTTTTTGTATCCCGGCTGGCCATTGCTAATAAAGATTTAATCGAGATGGAGATCAGTTTCTGACCTTCAATAATTTTACATAGGATTAGGAAAGATACTTATCATACATGGAGTATGACAGCTGGGACTTCAAAGGCAATAAAACGTTTTCTATACGCAGATTAAGAACATCAGGGAAGGGGAAACTTTTAAAAATGAATAAACAAAACCTAAGGACTTTGAGAAAACTGGTTACCCCTTATGAAAAGTCCGATTTACAAAAAAGTATTTATCAAATCATTAACACATTGGTGCCGTTTTTCCTGTTATGGTGTTTGGCCTATAAGAGCTTGTCGATTTCTTATATCCTTACATCAGCGATTTCTGTCGTTGCGGCAGGTTTTTTAGTGAGAACCTTCATCATCTTTCATGATTGCTGCCACTATTCCTTTTTTAAGAACCGAAAGGCGAATCGAATCCTTGGAACAATTACAGGAATTCTGACTCTGCATCCGTTTGATCATTGGGCACACGATCATTCTGTCCATCATGCGACAAGCAGCAACCTGGACAAACGCGGTACGGGCGATATTTGGGTACTGACTGTTGAGGAATATAAAGAAGCCTCAACTAAGACAAAAATAATGTACCGTTTGTACAGAAATCCGTTTGTTATGTTTATTATCGGACCGATTTACGTCTTCGGGATTACCAATCGTTTTAATCGTAAAGGGGCAAAACGCAAAGAACGAATGAATACATATGTAACGAACCTGGGGATCGTCGCTTTGGCAGCACTTTTATGTTGGGCTATCGGCTGGCAAAACTTTCTGCTGGTCCAGACGCCAATTTTTATGATATCGGGATCCCTCGGAATTTGGATGTTTTATATTCAGCATACGTTTGAGGATTCATATTTCGAAGAAGATGAGCATTGGGAATATGTAAAAGCAGCCGTTGAAGGAAGCTCTTTTTATAAGCTTCCAAAAGTCATGCAGTGGCTGACAGGCAATATCGGTTTCCATCATGTTCATCATTTAAGCCCAAGAGTCCCAAACTATAAGCTTGAAATCGTGCATAACAACACTGAACCATTGCAAAACGTTCCGACCATCACACTGGCAAGAAGTTTTAAGTCGTTAAAGTTCCGTCTATGGGATGAAGAAGGCAAAAAATTTGTTGGTTTTAACCACTTAAAAAAAACTTCTAAAAGCCAGGTATCAGCTCGGCTAAGAACGGATTAAATAAACTCCCGTAATCGGTGATAATGGGCAGTGTATCTTGCAGAATAAAAGTGCAGACTCGCGCAAAGATTTTGTGCAGAGGTCAGCACTTTTTTAATGCCACATGCACTTACAACAAAAAAATACCAAAGGTGTCAAAACCCTTGGTATCATTAGGATGCGGCCGAGAGGACTTGAACCTCCACGGGTTATTCATTCGCTGGGCCATCAATAAAGTGAAGCTGTGTTTTCTGTTACAAAACCATTGTTCTAAACACATTTGCCGCACTAATCGTTATTTATGTCTTGATCTATTCAATCAAGTTTAATCGATATTATTCGAAAGTGACGTCATGATTAAACTACCATGAAAATAAACTTCTGTAATTTAGAAGTTTTGACGGACCCCTTACCGTACTTAATAATAAATATCATGTTGATAGATGTATTTTAAAAAAGCCCACTCACGAAAACGAGTGGGTTTACAAAAGCTCTAACTAACCCACAAAGGTTTTAGTCAGAGCTATTTATACATATTTTTTTGGTCCAACTCACTAAGCACCTACTCTATCCTCAACTCGAATAAATCAGCTGCTCTGATTGCAAAGTTTTCAATGTCTCCGTACATTCTTAGAAGGAAAGATACCATTAGCGATGACACTAATGGTACCCTTTGTTTCTACTCAATTATTCAGCTTCTCCAACAACTGTAAAGCGTTCATTTATATGTTTTGGATTTTCAATTTCATCCAATACTGCAATTGCATAGTCTGCATAGCTGATATAACTTTCGCCTTTCGAATTCACAAGAAGATGATCTTTTCCTGACTGATAAAATCCAGTTCTTTTCCCGTCTGGGTCAAATACCGCTGAAGGACTGATAAATGTCCAGTTAATATCAGAAGTTTCCTTTAGTTCTTGCAAGTTACGACCTTGCCCTTTAGCTGTTGGAATAAAAATCTCCGGGAAATCAGGTGTATCCATTACACTGACAGTTTTATTTTCGTCTACATAAAGACTCCCTGCTCCACCTACAATTACAGCTCTTGTGCCCGTTCCTTTTAATGCCCTAATTAATGCCCGGCCAGCATCTACATGTGCCTGTTCTTCTCCTAATGGAGCACCGAAGGCATTAACTGCTACATCTAACTTTTTTAGATCATCCGATGTAAGATCAATTATATTTTTTTCAATGATTGAAATCTTTTCCTCTTTAAGTTTTGCAGCATCTCTTACAATTGCAGTTACTTCATGTCCCCTGCTTACCGCTTCTTTCAAGATAAGACTTCCAGCTTTTCCGGTTGCACCAATGATTCCAATTTTCAATTTAAAGTCCTCCTAATCATTCAAAATTTTAAATGTAACCATATCGATTACATGTAATAATTTTAGTTACACCTTATTTATTTGTCAATACTTTTATCATCTTGTTAATTGAGCATATTAGAGTAAAAGAACTTGTAATACATTCAGTTACAAGTGTACTATAAAGAGTGTAACGTAATTAGGATGGTGAAGAAATCATGTCTATTAGCAGCCGTTTTGCTGTAGGAATTCATATATTGGCTCTTATTGAAATAAATGAAGACGGAATTAGCACTTCTGAATTTTTAGCTGGAAGTGTAAATACAAATCCCGCCTTCATAAGAAAAATTATGGGGATGCTGAAAAAAGCAGGTTTAGTAAATGTTCGGCCAGGTATTGCAGGAGCTGAATTAGCGAAGGATTTAACTGAAATCACCTTACTTGATGTTTATAGAGCAGTTCATGTTGTTCAAGATAAAGAATTGTTTAGTATACATGAAAATCCCAATCCTCAATGTCCTGTAGGCCGGAACATTCAAAGTACAATTGGTCCAATATTTGAAATCGCCCAATCTGCCTTGGAAAAAGCTCTTGGGCATATCACAATTGAGGATGTGGTAAAGGATATTATTGAAAAAGAAAAATTGACCAATAATTGTTAAATGATTTCACAGAAAATCTTTTATCAGACTGGGGATAAAAAAATGGCTTTTCATGAACAAAAAAAGAGCAGACATAAAGTCTGCTCCTTTTGATGAAAGATTTAGATTACAGTAAGGGATATAAATATGCTCATGATACAGAGGAAAAATTAACGACAATGCAGACGATGCCAGATTCTTTAATAGGGCGTTGAGTATTACTATCCAACAACTCAAGGTTCAGAAGCTAAGTTCAAACAAAGACTTGAGGAAATCTCGGATTGGTATAAAAGAAACCGCAAATCTTAGTTTGAACGAATATGTTCTGTATATAAAAATAATGAGGTATGGAGTGAATTGATAATGAATTATGATGAAATAAAAGATTACTGCCTAACCTTTCCAAACTCTTATGAAGACCATCCTTTTGGAGATGGTTGGACTGCAATTCGGCACAAAGGGAATAAGAAAATATTTGCACTTATCTTCACTCGCGACGAACACTTATGTGTCAACCTTAAATGCGAACCTGAAAGGGCTGATTTTCTACGTAGTCTTTTTGAAGAAATCAAGCCCGGATACCATATGAACAAGGAGCATTGGAATACTCTTACCTTAGATGAGGGACTCCCAGAGCACCAAATCCATGACATGGTAAAGTACAGCTTTGAACTGACAAAACCAAAAAGTAAAAAGGAAACATAACATCGAGGGATAGAACGCTTATTATAGATATTCATCCGGTGCAATGCTACAGAGGAATATGCAAAAAACCTCAAGGCAGCAATGTTTAAATTCGTATTTACGAGATGATTTTTTCGTTATTGTTAGTCCTTTGTTTCTTGACATAGGTTGAACAAATAAAAAAAGAGCAGAACAAAGTCCACTCAATTCATTAAGATGATTGCTTATTTCATCCAGACACCTATAAAAATGAAAGGTGACGATGATATGCCACAAAGGTCATTTAGCGTTTCATTAATACTGATAACTCACCTTCAAACACTTTTTCCTCTTTCTGATTATAGGTAGATAACAATACAGTAAGTATCCCCGTCTGGCTTTTATTTGGTTTTTTATCAATAACCTTAACAATAGTGTGCAGTTTATCATTAGGGTAAACGGGTGCTAGGAATTTTATATTATTCATTCCTGTCCCAGCAATAATATCGTCTTCATGACACCCTTCTTCAATCCAAAGCTTAAACGTAATAGATAACGTTTGTATTCCAGAAGCAATAATTCCATTAAATCTGCCCATTTTTGCTTTTTCTTCATTTAAATGCATGTATTGTGGGTCATACACTTCTGCAAAATTCATTATATTCTCTTTTGTTAATTCAAAAGATTTAGTTTGAAAAACTTGCCCGATGGTAAATTCATCCAACTTCATAAATAAATCTCCTTGAATCTAAACTTTATTATTAAATCTACGTAGCATTTTAACATACTGGCTCTCACACAACAACTTAACGGTGAAACAATCGTTCCCCTATCAGGAATGAACAAGCACATTGTTTTTGTTTCCTTGCTTTTAACCTCTTTATAATCAGGTGTTTTCTTATAAAGACCAAGGCGGTCGCCATCACCATCACCCGGCATATGTGTCATTTCCTCATAAGAATCTCCAAGCTTCTCATAATAAGAATAAGCAGTAAGCTTGCGAGAACTTTCTTCTGGCTGATAAAACGCAAGTTGAATAAACTTCCCGTCATCATATACACGAATTATGGCGTTATCTCTTTTGTACTCATCTGAATCTGCTCGCATTTCTTTTCTGACTTTCTTCTCCTGCTTCATCACTTCATTAATTGCATTATCATATTTACTACCGCCGCACGCAGTCAACAGAAGGATGAAGGTGACTGACAAATCATACGGCCTACTATACAGTAACAGATGAATTTTCCGCAAAAAAAAATACCAAGGGCGTCTACAACCCTTGGTATCATTGATGCGGCCGAGAGGACTTGAACCTCCAAGGGTTATTCACCCGCAGGGCCCTCCATCTATATTCATAAAACTATTGCTCAGTTGTCAGCATGTTAAGTAAATTACGAATTTCCTTGTTATAACTTTTAATTTCTTCTTCATTACAACCGGTTTTATCAAATACTGCGTTAGGTATCATTCACGATTTCGTGATGCTCAACGCCTTAGCTAAAACTGAAGCTGCGCGCGGAGCAATTGATCTTGCCGCAACATGGCTGCGTAAAGGGTTTTAATTCATCTATTGTTTCGTCACTTAGAGACTGCTGCAAATAAATAAATAAAAACAAACAGATCCACTCAAATAATTGAGTGGATCGTATATTGATTCAATAACTTATCGCAAATATATTAACGTTGGAATAATGGAACTTTTGATGAGCTTTTTAATCGGGCTGGTTATTATTTTGTTGTTGAGATGTCCCTAATTGAAAAGCTAACTCCACAACAAACTCTATTTTTTCACCAGTCCACCCTCTTCATATCCAAAAAACCTTTGTTGATAAAAACAATAGGATTATTAGTTAGCGTACAAGTTCTCGTTTTCTGCTTTGGACCCCATATAGAAAATAAAAAGCCAGCTCTCCTTCGGGAGAAGAACTGGCATAACAAAGCTTCTTGTTTCTTATTTTGCTGTATTGCTCGGACCTTTTAATTTCTCTTCGTTCTTGCGTCAATGTTTTATTATTAGGACACAACCAATAAAATAATGACGATCGAGAATAGCAGCGCTGCTTTTGCAAAGCAGTAAGCCCTCCAGAATATAAAAGAGCTGCAGTCATTGCTGCTCGGATAATCCCAGCTTATTCTGAGTCTGTATTTCGAGTAGCCGGTCAATTAAATGGATGTTTTTTTCATTCCTTTTCTGTTTGTTCCATTTTCCACCATAGTGAATCTTTTGGATTTTCAACAGCCTCTTGAAACTCAGCTTTAGAAGCAACTGTTGGGTAAGAACCTTTTAAAGATTTACCTGAAGTATCTTTAAATAAGGTTAACACAACTATTAAGCCAATTAAACTAACTGCCAATAAATAGAAACCCGGCGCCAAATTGTTTCTTGTCACATGGGTTAACCAAGAAGCAACTAAAGGTGTTGTTCCGCCAAAAATAGAAACTGATAAGTTGAATGTCCAGGATAATGTTCGATATCTAATGTCAGTATGGAACAACGTAGGTAAAGATCCTGGCATAGTACCTTCGTATACAGATAATACAATACCTAACATTAAAAGTCCTATAAATAAGAATATTAGACTCCCCATATTAAGAAATTGAAAAGAGATAATCGAAAATACAATTCCTAATACTAATCCAATTGTTATAACTTTTTTATTTCCTAATTTATCTCCCAATTTACCAAAAGTTAAAGCGAACGGTACCATAATAATCAATACAATTGCTGTAACCGGTGTACTTATATTATCACTTATACCAAGGTTCTCATCTAAATAAGAAGGCATATAACCTAACAATAGGTAATTGGTTATATTGAAAAATGCCACAAATACGATACATAAAAAGATATCTTTTTTATATGTTTTAATGACTTCTAATAAACCTGGTTGTTGTTCTTGGTTTTCAGAGATGTCATTTTCAAAGATTGGTGATTCATCTAAATGACTTCTCAAATATAAACCAAATAATCCTATTGGAATACTCAAGAAGAAAGGAATTCTCCATCCCCAACTATTCATTTGAACATCAGATAAAGTCCAGAAAAGTACTGTAACTAAAACAGACGCTACTATATAACCAGATAATGTGCCGATTTCTAAACCGCTGCCTAACCTTATACGTTTATTATCTGGAGAAGATTCTGCGATATATACCATTGCACCAGCGTACTCTCCACCCACAGAAAAACCTTGCAGAATACGAGCTAAGAGTAATAATATAGGGGCCCATACACCAATCTGGTCATAGGTAGGAAGCACACCAATTATTAAAGTAGATAAAGCCATCATTAAAATAGTAATTGTTAATACTATTTTCCGACCAAATTTATCACCCACTTTACCAAAAATAATTCCGCCTACCGGTCTAAGTAAGAAGGCAATTGCAAATGTAGCAAAAGTAAATATTAACTTTAATTCATCGTTTTGAACCGGACTGAAAAAGTTTTTACTAATAATAACTGCCAAATAAGAATATAAAGCAAAATCAAACCATTCCATCGCGTTTCCTATCCCTGTAGCAAACACGCTTTTCTTCGCTTTTTGAATGTCTACAACGTTAATTTTTTTCTTGTTAAACTTCATTTAATAATATCGACTCCTTAATTATCAAATCCACATTATACAAGCGTATAAACGGTCCAAGCATGCAGTCCCAGAATGTATAGCGTAATGCTTCTCTAAAAGTCTGGGGGTTTCTGTTTCACCTGATGGAGAGCTAACGGCATAGTGGATGATTGGTTCAACTGTACCTTAAAAGACTAGACGAATATCCATATCAGCGCCAAATAACATTGTAAACCAGGAAAGAAGGATGAAATTCAGTTTTTTCGCTGGTTTCCTTAACTTATTTTTGCCGATTGGACTAAAAATAATACAAAAAGCAACAAAAAGAGAAACATCCAACAGATAATACCAGCCAAAGCGGTTAGTGATATATCCGTGGGCTGTGGTTGGTATTTTCTGCAGACTATTTGGAGAAATGATTCCCCTTCATACAGCTCTATTGTGAATATTATCACAATCGAAAAAAAACTTTTATTTCTTCAAAGGATCCTAAACCTATATTTTAGTTCTTCCATTACGTCTTTATTTACTGATTCTATCTTTATTACCCCGCAATCAGGTGAAACAAAACACTATAAACGTAGCATACCTTTTTAAAATCTGACAAGCCCAACAGGGTGATAGAAACCCGGCTAAAGCCAAGCTAGTCAATGGATAGAAGAAATTTTTTTGTTTTTCCCAAGGAATAACCGTCTGCGTTTAATCTAGCCCAATTAGAAAGAAAAAGAGCAGGAGTAATCCTGCTCTTTCATTCAAAACTTTAATTTGTATGAAGAATTTCGTATACCTTTTCGACTTTCTTTACCTATTAATCAGTATACAGACTACAACAGAAATAAGTAGCACCGGGTATGAAATAATGGATGCATTTAAACAAGCCAATCACCGACAATTGAATTTATTGCATGACATCTAACAAAATTATTTTTTAAATCCAGCTGTAAATAAAGAAACATTTCTTAGGTAATGGTTTTATTTTTGGTAAATCGACATGTATTTGTTTCCCCTTCCCTGTAATCCAAATGTTTCGATATGAACATTTAATCCTTTCATACATTTATCACAATTTTAACAATATTTTAACTGAACTGGGTAAGTTGAACAAGGATTAAACATTGAATTTTGACAATCACAAACTGTCATATGTGTCCGTCATATCAAAAGAATCTCTTTAAGGTGTTGTTTAGTGCTTTCGTTACGGCGACTATCGACAAATAAGAACCAAGCAAAGTATTGTCCAGATAGTTTGAGTATTTTGATCACTTTGCAAATAAGTTATTGAAAATACACTACCTAAAATCACTGCAGCCAATAGACATCGGCTGATTTTCATCAATAATCTCCCCTTTTTTATTTTTCGTAGAGAGCATTAAGCTTCCTCGTTCATGAAAATAATCAGCGACTTCAATCGAAAAATTTTCAACATCAGCAAACATTTTCCTCGAAGTCTTGGTATTCTTCCTTGCTTAGCAGCACTTTCTCTGCTTTGGCAAATTGGAGTTTGAGGCATTAGTAACTACCTATAAAGATGAAAATATTTGTGCGATGTCTACTGCAGATGACTTACTTTAGGTAAGTGGGCAGTTTGTGGGCAGTAGATCATTTAAAAATAAGCACAAAAAAATACCAAAGGTGGTTAAACCCTTGGTATCATTGAGATGCGGCCGAGAGGACTTGAACCTCCACGGGTTATTCACCCACTAGGCCCTCAACCTAGCGCGTCTGCCATTCCGCCACGACCGCGTGCTATGAAGCTGTCTTTCCACTAAGCATATAAGCTAGTGATGATGATCAGCACTTTGAAAAGAAAGTGCGGGTGAAGGGACTTGAACCCCCACGTCGTAAGACACTAGATCCTAAGTCTAGCGCGTCTGCCAATTCCGCCACACCCGCGTGACAAGTGGTGAGCCATGAAGGACTCGAACCTTCGACCCTCTGATTAAAAGTCAGATGCTCTACCAACTGAGCTAATGGCTCGCTCTAAAAGTGATTCAAAAATTTTAAATAAAATGGCTGGGCTAGCTGGATTCGAACCAACGCATGACGGAGTCAAAGTCCGTTGCCTTACCGCTTGGCTATAGCCCAACGAAGGTAAATGGTGACCCGTACGGGATTCGAACCCGTGTTACCGCCGTGAAAGGGCGGTGTCTTAACCGCTTGACCAACGGGCCGTCTGGTTGAGAACTTATCTGGCGGAGAAGGAGGGATTTGAACCCTCGCGCCGCTTACGCGACCTACACCCTTAGCAGGGGCGCCTCTTCAGCCACTTGAGTACTTCTCCATATGGCTCCACAGGCAGGATTCGAACCTGCGACCGATCGGTTAACAGCCGATAGCTCTACCACTGAGCTACTGTGGAATAATCAGACTTTCTTTATTATAAATGATGCGACATATTGTGTCAAGAAGTAACATTTATTTTTTTAAGAAAGTGTCGTTGTCTCTCAACGACTTTTATAATTTAACATAGAACATTAAAATGAGTCAAGCCTTTTTAAAAAATTCTTTTGATTTTCCCTCTGCATTTTCCGCAGGCATATCTTTCCGGGTTCATTGCCCGCTTCTTTATATACTGTTGGCCGCAGGCCGTGCATCTATACATATATGTTTTCTTTTGTGTCTTTTTGGTTTGCAGCGGCGTGCAGAATCTCGGCGCTCCGACTTTCTGAAGCAGGTCTCTGAAGTCTTTGTCTCTGTGCTTGTACCCTTTTCCCTCAAGATGAAGATGATAATGGCACAGCTCGTGTTTAATGATTCCTACCAGCTCGCTCTGCCCGTGTTCGAGAAGATATCTGCGGTTTAATTCGATGTTATGGGAAGACAGCATGTACCGGCCGCCTGTCGTTTTCAGCCGGTCATTGAAGAAGGCTCTGTGACGGAACGGCTTTCCGAAATCTTGTGCAGAGATGTCTTCCGTCAGCTTTTGAAGTTGTTCGTTATCCATATGTGCACCCCGCTTTAAAAACATTGAACGGGACAATTCACCGTTCGCATACAATGAGTTAAAACCGACCTCTAACTAAAAGCTGAGGAGGAATGAGCCATGCCGAATTGGCTGATGAAACAAATGCAAAAAGCGTTTTTAGAAAAGGACAATTACCAAATCAAACTGCTGAACCAGTGCTGGTATTTCTACAGAAAAAAACACTGCTCGTAAGCAGTGCTTTTATTTTACCATAGACAGCGACACTCTGCCTTTTTGCACGTCCACCCCTTCGACCCATACGGTGACGATGTCTCCGACCGATACGACGTCAAGAGGATGTTTGACGTATTGATTGCTCAGTTTTGAAATGTGCACAAGCCCGTCCTGTTTGACGCCGATATCGACGAAAGCGCCGAAGTCCACAACGTTGCGGACGGTGCCCTGCAATTCCATTCCTTCCTTTAAATCCTCAAGCTGCAGAACGTCTTTTTTCAGCAAAGGCTTCGGCACTTCGTCACGAGGATCTCGCTCCGGCCTTGTCAGCTGCCCGCAAATATCCGCAAGCGTAATCTCCCCTATACCGAGCTCTTCAGCCGTTTCAGACAGCGGCAATGCGCTGATTTTCTCTTTTGCGTCCGCGCTTCCGATCTGATCCGCAGTGAGCTGCAGTTTTTTGAGCAGCGCCTTTGTCTCTTTATAGCTTTCCGGGTGTATCCCGGTGCGGTCGAGCGGCTCTCGTCCTCCGGGCACTCTCAAAAAGCCGATGCACTGTTCATATGTTTTTGCGCCGAGACGCGGGATTTCTTTCAGCTCTTTGCGGTTTGTGAATTTTCCGAGCTCTTCCCTTTTTTTAACGATATTGCCGGCAACGGTTTTGGATAACCCGGCTACATATTGAAGCAGCGCGGCTGATGCTGTATTGACATTCACCCCGACTTGGTTGACGACGGTCTCTACGACAAAACGGAGTGATTCATTTAAATGCTTTTGGCTGACATCATGCTGGTATTGCCCGACGCCGACGGATTTAGGATCGATTTTCACAAGCTCGGCCAGCGGGTCCTGCAATCTCCGCGCGATGGAGACGGCGCTGCGCTCTTCGACCTGAAAATCCGGAAATTCTTCACGGGCGATTTCTGACGCCGAATACACGCTTGCTCCGGCCTCATTGACGATGACATAATAAATGTCCCGCTCTGTTTCTTTCAGCATATCAACGACGAATTGCTCTGTCTCCCGTGATGCCGTGCCGTTTCCGATCGCCACAACCTCGACTTCGTACCGGTCCAGCAATTCTTTGATTTTTTTCCGGGCTTCCGCTGTCTTTTTTACGGGAGCGTGCGGGTAAATGACGTCGATTTTCAGCACTTTTCCCGTCTCATCAACAACTGCCAGTTTGCACCCCGTACGGAAGGCCGGATCGACGCCGAGCACAACTTTCCCCTTCATCGGCGGCTGCAGCAGGAGCTTACGCAGGTTTTCAGCGAAAATATGAATCGCCTGCGCGTCTGCTTTTTCTGACAGCTCTTTGCGGATATCGCGCTCAATAGCCGGCTGGATCAGACGTTTGTAACTGTCCTCAATGGCTTCTTTCAGCGTTTCTTTCACAGGCGTTTCACGGTGTTTGATGATTTGCTTTTCTAAATAAGTTTTTATCTGATCGGCGGGCGGTTCGATCGCAATCTTTAAAATGCCTTCTTTTTCACCGCGGTTCATCGCAAGCACTCTGTGAGGAACGACCTTTTGGATCGGCTCTTCGTACTCGTAGTACATTTCATAGACGTTTTTCTCGTCATCTGCGGCTGACTTGCCTGCCGCGGAAGTGAGAATTCCTTTTTTATACGTTTCCTGGCGGATCCACTTTCTGAAATGAGGATCATCCGAGATTTGTTCGGCTATGATGTGCTTCGCGCCTTCAATGGCTTCCTCTCTTGAAGCGACTTCTTTTTCTGTACTGATATATTGATCAGCGATGTCGTGAAGACGGTTTTCTTTCGGGAGAGAAAGAATATAGTCCGCAAGCGGTTCAAGGCCTTTGCTTTTGGCGACGGTGGCTTTTGTTTTCCGTTTTTGTTTGAAGGGACGGTATAAATCCTCGACTTCCTGAAGCTTGACCGCTTGTTCGATTTTTTGCTTCAGCCCTTCCGTCAGCTTGTCCTGCTCTGAGATCAATCTGATGACTTCTTCTTTCCGCTGCGTCAGGTTTTGTATGTATTGCCACCGCTCGGAGATTGCCTGAATCTGCACCTCGTCCATTGAGCCGGTCTGCTCTTTTCGGTACCGCGCAATAAACGGGACGGTATTGCCGTCTTCCAGCAGGCGGATGACACTTTCGACATGTTTTTGGGATAACGCTGTTTCTTCAGCAATTTGTTTTTTCAAAAGGGCTAACGTTTCCATATCACAAAAGCCTCCATCTCTTCATTCTTTCTCTAGTGTATCAAAAAACGGCGGAACATAAAAAAAGCAGCCTTACGATAAAAGCTGCCCTAGAATATAGGTCAAATCATCACGTCTGGATGTTGTGTACGGATGAAGTGATTTTGATATATCTTCTATTGAGTGTCCCTGCTTTAAGCAGGTGCGGATATGCGGAACCTCAAGCCCATCCGTGTAGATGATGAACCTCGCCCCTTTTTCGTATGATGACGTATACGTTTTGTATCTTTGCGGTTTGCCTGAGAGGTAACCCGAAATCGGCAGCGGATGAAAGACTTCGCCTGATGGGGAGTGCAGGAAGAAACGGACGTTGCCGATCGAGCAGTATGTCAATTCCCTTTTGATGAAATTGATTTTTAAGATGGAGGCAGTCGCCCCTCTTTTGTTTTTCATCGCTTGATTGCAGCGCTCAATGATGCTTTCCACATCCTCATCCGCATACGTTTCCATGATGTCTTTAATGGCTGACGAGGATTCATTGGCAAGAGATCCGCTGCCGAGACCGTCCGCTACCGCGCAAACTAATTCTTCTTCATTCGCCTTCATAAAAAAGCTGTCGCCGCATATGGACTTGCCTTCTTTATTTAATTGGTATACAAGAGTTTGAACATGTTCATTTTCTTCAACCTGAATCATTACATTAGCTCCATGGAGGGATCTCCAATCAAGGCCTCTCTCAGTTTTTTCACCGCTTTCCGCTGCAGGCGCGAGACGTGCATTTGAGATATTCCGAGAATGTCCCCTGTTTCTTTTTGGCTTTTATTTTGCACAAATGTTAGATCGATAATCTGTTTTTCGCGGTCGGACAGCACATGAAGCACGCTTTTGATCATCATCTGCTGGTTGACGCGTTCGTATCCTTCCTCCTGCGAACCGACGATATCTAAAATCGTGACGGTGCTTCCGTCCGCATCCGCTTCGATGCTGTGATCGACAGACAGCGCCTGATAGCTTTTTCCCATCTCCATCGTTTCAAGCACTTCCTCTTCTGACACATCGAGAAAGGCTGCGATTTCTTCGACTTTCGGCGACCGCTGCGTCTCTGTCGTCAGCTGATCCACCGCCATTTTAATGCGCGGCCCGAGTTCTTTAATCCGTCTCGGAACGTGTACGCTCCATGTTTTATCTCTGAGGAAGCGTTTGATCTCGCCGATGATGGTCGGAATCGCAAATGCTTCAAAGGATTTGCCGACCTCGGGATCATACCGTTTAATGGCTCCGAGAAGTCCGATCATTCCGACCTGGCGGAGGTCTTCGTGAAAGCTTTTTCCTTTTGAATATTTCTTTGCCAGCATTTCGACGAGATTGGTATACACCTCGACGAGTGTTTCCTGGGCTTCTTTATTATCACGTGTTTGAAAGTCGCGTATGAGCCGATCAACTTCATCTTTAGTTAGTTTCGTAGTTTTTGATGGTTGTGCCATGATCAACTCGCTCCCCATTTAAATACTTTGTCATCGCCACGGTTACGCCAGAGTTGCTTTGAACTTTGACTTCATCCATGAGCGTTTCCATTAAATACAGACCGAGCCCTCCTTCTGACAATTGATCGACTGTGTGCGAAGGAGTGTACGGCCCGAGATCCTGCTGCTTCTGATCAAAATCAAAGCTGTCTCCCTGATCGGCGACAATGACCTCCAGCCGATCCTCAAACACACCGAACCGCACGGATACTTCTCCCTTATTTTCATCGTTGTATGCATGCTGGACAGCGTTTGTACAAGCTTCGCTGACAGCGATTTTTAAATCTTCAATGTCATCATAGGTATAGCCCATTCTGCTTGCGACCCCTGATAACGTAAGCCTGACGATTCCTACATATTCCGGTTCGGCCGGAATTTTCATCTCTATATAATCAACTGATGTACTCATTGTACGCCACCTTCTGACTTTGCCGAAATGTCGATGATGTCCTTAAGCCCCGTAATTTCAAACAGACGGACGAGCCGGTCGGAAAGATTCTCAAGCTTCAGAGAGCCGCCTTCCTTGCTCACCGTTTTAAACACGCCTACAAAAACGCCTAAACCCGTACTGTCCATATAATTTACATCTTTTAAGCAGATTCTCATGTCTTTCCCCTCGTTTGCCAGGGGCATCAGCTTTTCACGAACCGCCGGAGCTGAGTATACATCGATTTCTCCAGCGATATTGATTTGTATATCTGAAAGATTCTCCTTCATATCTACCGTTAAATTCATCGTATCACCTCTGAAAGTTATCCTTACTCGTGCTAATGGCTTTTTACCCGTGCTGCTGTTTTTTTAAACCTTTCTTTTTAAAACAATTAACGTAAAATCGTCATGAAGCTGAAAGTCCTGGAGTCTCAGCAGGCTGTCGTAAATATTTTTGACCATATCCTGCGCGGAGCAGTCCATATGTTCTTCCAGCATGCGCTGAATGTCGCTGCGTTCTAAGAAACCGTTTTCGGTACGGCATTCGGTGACGCCGTCAGAAAAAAGAACGATCATGTCTCCTTCGTCCATGTGCTGTTCATATTGGCTGTAATCAAAATCCTGAGAAATTCCCAGCACCAATCCTTTTGCCTCCAGATCATAAAACTTTTTTTCTTTTTCAGAGTAGTAGAAGCCCGGTTCATGCCCCGCAGAAGCATATGTAAATTGGTGATTTTTCGTATTGTAGTTTGCGTAAAACATGGTGATAAACATGCTTGAGTCCACGTTCTGTTCTACAACGCGGTTAAGATTTTTCAGCACTTGGGAGGGGTGAATGCCGGTCTCCGGAAGAGAGTCCATGGCATACTTGATCATCGACATGCACAATGCGGCGGGTATTCCTTTTCCGATGACATCGGCTATCGCGATGTTAATCGATTCCTTGTCTTTGACAAAGTGATAATAATCCCCGCTCATCTGTTTGGCGGGGACGCTGATTGCCCCGATATCCAGATCTTCTTCTTCAGGAATTTTTGTGCCAAGCAGCGTCTGCTGAACATTTGCGGCAATTTCAATTTCTGAACGAAGCTCCTGCTGGATATCTCTCAGACTTTGATGTTCCTGATAAGCCATCCCGTAGCCAATCATGACTTCTATTAAAAAATCCAGCGAATGAAAAACATCTTCCGGCAGATCCGGATACAGTTCCTTTACTACTTTTCGGTGGATGCTGATGATCTCCTCCGGAGGAACCTGATGTTCAATCGTTTTTCGGCTGAATTTTTGGGCTTGATATAAAGATGTTTCTGTTAATTCGGCTATATATCGGCTAAGCAGCTGATGATACCGCTGCTCTATAACCTCCCTGAAATCCACGTTCTAACCTCCTACCGAAGCCATTTCACGGCTTGAATCTCTGTTCCTTCCTCTGCAACAGATTGCAGGCTGAATTCGTCCATCAGCCTTTTGACGCCCGGAAGTCCCGCTCCCAGTCCGCCTGACGTTGAAAAGCCGTCTTCCATCACTTTACGGATGTCGGGGATTCCGGGTCCTTTGTCTTCTGCTATAATTTTAAGGCCTTTTTTCCCTCTGTCGTTTACTTGTTCTATGCTGACCTGGCCCTTGCCTGCATATAAGTAAATGTTTCTGGCCAATTCTGAGATAGCCGTCGTGATTCTGGCCTGGTCCACCGTGCCGAAGCCTAATTCCTTCGCAACGTTGCGGCCAAGCTGTCTGGCGGCTACGATATCCCATTCTGTCATGATTTTCACACAGGATTGGTCGTTCATCGCTATTCCCCCAATTCCCGCTTCAATGTCTCAAGCCCTTGCTCTAAATCGAGCGCCGTTTCAATTTCCTCAAGTGAGATTCCGAGTTCAATCAATGTGACCGCCACAGCCGGCTGAATTCCCGTCAACACGACATTTGCGCCCATCAATTTAGACATGGTGATGACATCGCCGAGCACTTTCGCGATAAATGAATCGATCATGTCAACGGATGTCAGGTCAATGACGACCCCGTTTGCGCCGGTTTCATAGATTTTGTTCAGCAGATCTTCTTGAAAATGCAAAGCTGTCTGGTCGTCAAGTTCCCATTGGATGGATACCAATAAGCAGTTATACAGTTTCAGGATCGGGATTTTTGGATGTCTCACAATGTTATTCCCCCAATGAAACGATTTTTCGATTTGTCATTTCAAGCGCTGTTTGAATTCCTTTTTGAAGGGTATTCTTCGTAATAACCTGCGACAAATCAATTCCCAGATTAACGATCGTCTGCGCGATTTCCGGACGGATTCCGACGAGCAGGCATTTCGCGCCGACAAGCCGCACCGCTTCTGACGCCTGAATAATATGGTGCGCCACCATCGTATCAACGACCGGCACGCCCGTGATATCAATTAATACAACCTGTGAACGGTGCTTCACGACGCCGTTTAACAGATTTTCCATAATGTGCTTTGCACGCTCCGTATCAATCGTCCCGACAAGCGGCATGACCGTTACATGCTCAAATACCGGGATCAGCGGAGCCGACAATTCCTGAAGCGCGATTTTTTGCAAAGTAACCGTTTTTTCCCAGGAGATAGAATACTGATTTAAAATTTCCGTGTTGATCGGATTGAAAAAGCTGTCTATTTCCAAAATCAAATCTGCTCTGTCCTGATCGGCCATATTAAGGTCGACCATCGTTTCGTAAAGCAGTTTCCAAAACTCTGACAGGGTAGCTGAAAGAAGTTTCAGTGACAGACCGAGCTGAACGGCGCGCAGTGCGAGTTCACTGATCTGCTCTTCCGTAGCCTCGTCATTTTTAGTCGATAATAAAAGAATGTCTATATAGTCTTTACAAATATTTTCACATATGTGATTCGTAAGCTGATAGTCTTCCTGATTGCCTACTTCTTTTAGTTTGGCTGTCCAAGTATCAAGCAGTTCATCATGCTGATCAATAATGAACTGATACACTTTCTGATTCGACATGGGTTTCACTGACCTCCCGACACAAAACAACAAATTTTGTTTGATTATCTCTTTATTATAGCGCTTATGTTTTTCGAAAACAAAAAAAGTTGCTCTATATGAGCAACCAAAATATGACTAAAAATCAATGAGTGCCAAACTGATTTGCAGGGCTTCATCAACCTTATCCATCATTTCATCATCCAGATGAGTTATTTTATCCGTTAATCTTTGCTTGTCAATCGTCCGAATTTGCTCCAGCAAAATAACGGAATCTCTTTCAAAACCGTAGCGTTTTGCATCAATTTCGACGTGGGTTGGTAATTTCGCTTTCTGTATTTGGGCTGTTATGGCTGCAACAATAGCAGTCGGGCTAAAGCGATTTCCGATATCATTTTGGATCACTAAAACCGGGCGTACGCCGCCTTGCTCTGAGCCAACAACAGGAGATAAATCAGCAAAATAAACATCGCCGCGCTTTACAATCAAAATGATTATCCTCCGCTGACTAAGCGCTCAACGGTCGTTTCTGCTTCGCACTCAGCATAGTGAGCCTCAGAAGAGATATTCAAGTTGATTTTCGCCATTTCCATATACCCGCGTCTCATCAAATCACGGTTATGGCGAGTTGTCCGTTCGCTGACATACGCTCTCACTGCTTGTGATATCAGTTCGTTTCTGCTTCGTTTCTCCCGCATCGCTACACCATCCAATTCAGCTACTAAGTTTTCGGGCAAGCTGATTTTCATTTCGGTTCTTGCGCTGGATTCAGACAAAAAACATACACCTCCACCAAACTTACGGATACGACCAATTCATCCATCCAGACATAATGATACCATTATTCAAACGTCAAGCAAAGCTGTTTTATAAATTCTCTTTTTCCGGATGACGGCTACTTGCTTGTATTATCTTGCAGTAAAGGATTTCTTACTTCCATTATACTCTCATTTTCCAAAAACATACGGGGAACGCGGGAACTAATGGTACAAGGGACCTCGTAATTAATCGTCCCAAGCCGCCCTGCGATTTCATCCATCGTGATCGTTTCTCCCTTCTGGCTGCCGATCAGGGTGACTTTGGTGCCCGGCGGATAAGATTGATCTAATTCGACCATCAATTGATCCATGCAGATTCTTCCCGCGATGTTCATCCGTTTGCCGCCGATCAGCACAGACGTGCCGCTCAGCTTGCGGAGCCACCCGTCTGCATAGCCGATGGGAACCGTTCCGATCCATTGATCCTTCTCTGCCGTATATGTTGCGCCGTAGCTGACGCTTTCCCCTTTGCGGATCTTTTTCACATGGGATAAAACAGAGTGCAGCGCAAAAGCCGGTTTTAATTGAAACGGAATTTCGCTTTGGATGTCAGCAGAAGGACGAAGCCCGTACATACTGATGCCGAAACGAACCGCGTTAAAGAAGCCTTTTTTAAGGCGAAGTCCGGCGGCGCTGTTCGCGCAGTGCACCATCAATTCTTTTAAAGGGAGCGGAGCGATCAATGTTTTAAAGCGGTCAAACTGGAAGAGGAAATAATCTCTGTTTTTCTCATCCGCGGTAGCAAAGTGGGTGAAAACGCCTTTACAGACTAAACCGGGATTTTGGCTGAGGATTTTTAACACGCTTTGGATTTCTTCCTCCGTTTTGACTCCGAGTCTGTTCATGCCGGTGTCGACTTTCAGATGAAACGGCAATGTCGCACTTCCGAGGTGGCGCGCAGCTTCCTGAAGCCATTCAACAGAATACCCCGTGAGTGTTACGTCATACTCGGCAGCTGCTTGTACATATTCGGGCGGCACGGCGCCAAGCACGAGAATCGGCGCTGTAATGCCCCGTTTTCTCAATGAAATCGCTTCATCCAGTATGGCTACGGCAAGACAAGAGGCACCCGCTTCAAGCGCGGCTTTCCCAACTTCCAAATCTCCGTGGCCGTAAGCGTTCGCCTTTACAACCGCCATGAGATGGACGTTTTGCCCGATGTGTTTTTTCATATGCGTGACATTTTCTTTAATCGCGGACAGGTTGATTTCCGCCCACGTTTCTCTGTAAAAGGATGCTGTGTTCATTCGATACACTTCCTAGCATTATTTTCAATTCATATTGTTATTATCATACTAAAATTATTCTGCAAAGTGAAATGGAATCAAAAAAGAGACCGACAGCGGCGGCCTCTTTTTTGACATTATTTTGACGACTGTCCCTGCATGCTTTTGGCGGCGGCCACCATTTCATCTTTTGTCAGATCCTGTGATGACAGAAGATAATCGACTCCGTCATATGTCCACGTTAAAGACGTATCAGATAATGCGGCCACCGTGAAGCCGAGATTAACCGGTTCGCCTTTCAGCGTGACGGCAGAGGCGGCTTTTGCGATATGGGCTTTTTCTTGAATAAGGGTGAAGGATTTTTCTCCGCCGTAAGTCATGACGATCCGTTTGCCGTCCGCCGTTGAAATATCTTTCTCTTCAAGCTTTTTGACGCCGGCCGGCACTTGAAGCGGTGTTTTGACCGCAAATGAATCAGACGGCTTGGCGCTTGTGGCGACGTCCATCTGGGAAAGCGTCATATTTTTCTTCTCGTCAAAAGAGTCTTTATCAAACGGCTTGTTGAATTCAAAGCTTTTGAATTCGACTTTTACCATCACTTTTCGGTCTGTATCCATCACTTTGACGAGCGACGGGCTCATGTCCTTTTTGTTGAAAGTGATTTCCTGAGTCGGCAGCATTTTGTTGTGCTGATAGTTTGTTTTTGTTTCAAACGTGTACTTTTTATCTTTGGCGGAATAGACGGCGTCTTTGTCATGCTGCACGTCCTTTACAAGTGACTCAAACAAATATACTTGGCTGCTGTTATTCGGCCAATCGCTTTGGAATCTGAAGCTCTTATTTAAAGACGGCGTAAGGACAAAGACTCCGTTGGCGTTCCGTAAAATGACTTGGTTTTGGTCTTTTTTCGGATTTTCCAGATAGACCCGGTACAGGGAAGGTTTTTTATGCCAGATTTCCACATTGTATACTTGCGGATCACTCCCCGTCTGAATGGTCATTTTGGCTTTCGCTTTGTACGAGGTGTATTCTTTCGCCTTCTTATCTAAACCGTTCACGATATCTTCCTGTGATTTTTGGCCGCAGGCCGAAAGAATAAGGACGGCAAGCAGTCCCGTTAAAAGCAAAACAAAGCTTTTTCTCACCTTTTTCCAACCCCTTCTTCTCAATTGATGTAAAGGGAAGAAATCGCTTGTTTGACTTTAACGGTACGCCCTGAACGGACGGACGCGTACCATAAAAGCCTCAAACAACTTGTCTCCCTTAATGCACTATCAAATATATGAAGGGGTTTCGGCTAATATGCAGACTAGCGTGACAACCTTTCAATCACGACCTGTGCCGCGGCGTATTCTTTTGTATGGGTAATGGAGACGTGAACCGCCGCGCCGTCCAGCTTGGCGCAGGTCAGCACCGGCTTGCCCGCCGTGTCGTTTCCGGTTTCAATATCCTGAAAGCTGAGCTCTTTGCCGATACCTGTGCCGTATGCTTTCGAAAAGGCTTCTTTTGCCGCAAATCTTCCCGCGAGAAATTCAATTTTCCTTTTGTCCGACAGCAATGTAAAACGGGCGTATTCAGCCTCCGTCAATATTCTTTTGGGAAACCTCGCCTGCCGGCTGAGCATGTTTTCAATTCTGTGCAGTTCAACGATGTCGATTCCGATTCCGAAAATCATGTGAATTCCTCCTAAAAGTCCGTACTAAAAAACGGTTTATGTCATAAACGTGTTACTATATATGTAACAAATCAGATGCAAAGGGGCTTGCGATGTTTATACGAACGGAAAATTTCCAGACTTTTATCAGACGTTATCCGGCCGTCAGCTGTATCTTGGCGCTGCAGGCGTTCTTATGGCTGTTTTTCAGTATGCCGCTTCATTCCGTCATGATGTGGTCAGATGCTGTGACCGGCTATAATTACGGCGTTTCCTCGGGAGAATGGTGGCGGCTGGTGACACCGATGTTTTTACATGCGAATTTCACTCACCTTTTGTTTAACTCCATGTCTCTCTTTTTATTCGCGCCCCCGCTTGAGCAGATGCTCGGAAAAGTCCGTTTTCTGATTGTGTACATCGCATCGGGCATCATCGGCAATATCGGCACGTATCTTGCCGAACCGCTTGATTATGTGCATGTCGGCGCATCCGGCGCGATCTTCGGACTTTTCGGCGTGTATGTGTTTCTGACTGTTTTCCGCAAGGAGCTGATCGGCCGGGATCAGTCGAAAATGATTATGACCCTGCTTATCATCGCGGTGCTGTCGACGTTTATCAACTCTAATATTAACATTATGGCGCATTTGTTCGGACTGGCAGGCGGATTTTTGCTTTCCTTTTTATGCGTGCAGCAAAAAAAGCGGCGGTATTAACCGTCCGCTTTTTCATATGAATACCAGCGCCCGATGCGTTCGGCATCTTCCTCGCTGACATCCTTCAGCATGACAAGCTCCATGTGGTGAGCTGATTTCACTGCGGTAGCCACAGATGCGAGCCGCCTTCTTTTTTGCAGAAAGGAGCGGCTGACTTCAAACATCTGCATTCTTCTTCTCAGCATAATCGTGGTCGTCTTCCCGATCAGCCTCGTGGTGATCTGAAGCCTGCCGCCGTTTATGCACCATGACGCTGTCCTAAACGAAGCATATCCAAGCACCAGTTCGACAGGAAGCACAAGCAGCGATGCATATCCCCACGGCTTAAACAGAATACAAAGCGGGATGATCACGAAAACCGAGAAGATTATAGATCGGAATAAATACCGGCGCAGCGCCCTTTTCGGCAAATGATTCCGGTTTTCTTCCAGCACGTAATCCGGTGTGAAACGATTTAGCATCACACCGAGCTTTGATTTGCGGATGATCGGAAACAGAATCGTCTGTGCTCCTTCTTTCTCATTCCCCGCACTGCCGGCGCTGACAATCGCAACCGTCGCGTATCCGAATAATTGCCTGATCACATTTTCTTTCATTTTAATGGCTTGGATTTTACGGAGCGGGATTGTCACTTGATGCTTTTCAATAATTCCTCTGGTAATAACCAATTCGTGTTCCTTTTTTTCTATTTTAAAGTTGGCATGCTTGATCATCATACCGGCGATGCTTAACAGCCAGGCGATGAACAATCCTATGAAAATGATCACGGCGTATATGCCGATGCTCGCATGCTTGAGAAAGGAAAACCTGTCATAGAGCCAGTCCATCGGAAGTACTTCATCAATCTGAGAAAAGAGGGCGAATACCGCTGAGATGATGACACCGATTCCCCCGGATGTTGAGGCGGCCATAAGCAGCTCACCTACAGACAGGCGGTAAACGGATTGCACATCTTCCCCGCGCATCGGTTCCTGCTCCGCTGCGGTCTCCCCTCGTTCTTCTTGCTCCGCTTTTTGCTGAAAAACAGCCGCTCTGATCCGTTCCGCCTCTTCCACAGTAATGGCGGATAAGACGGCTTCAGCGTTTTTCCCGTCGCCGGCCGTTTCGATTTGAAGCTTAACAAGCTTAAAAAGCTGCTGAATGATGCCGGCACTCGTATTCATTGATTGAATCCGGTCAATGGAGATGTATCTCTTTTTCGTAAAAAACAAGCCTTCTTCAATTCTGAATTCTCCGTCCTCAATCCGGTATGTAAATTTTCTCCACTCGATCACACTAGCCGTAATCAGCCAGATAAGCAGGACGGCGAGCGCAATGCCTCCGTAAAAGCGGATGAAGTGGTTGGAGTTTACAATATAGACGAGAAAAAATGGCAGAATAATGTTTTTAATGGTTTCGATAATAATATGGAATAAGTTCAAAATCACGGCCGCCGGATGCAGACGTTTCGGCTCAGACATCATCTTCCGTCACCCTTGCCAGACGGGAAATGGAATCCCTCAGCCGGTCAGCTTCCTCCATATCAAGCGCCGGAATGGAATGAACGGTTGCCGCCGTGGAGATTTTGACTGAGGCCAGACGGTACCTTCTGAGGAGCGGGCCTTGTGAAGTATCTACGTGCTGCACCCTCACCATCGGCACAATGACCCGTTTGACAATAAAAATGCCGGATTGAATATCAATTTCATTTTCATGGACTTCATAGCGCCAGATCCTGTGCCTGATTTTCGGTATGGCATAGACGGATATTACTGAACCGATAACCCAAATGATGCCGAGGACTCCGGTGATCCAATACGGCCAATGGAAGAAATGGCTTAAAACAGCTGCTGCTATAACGGCCAGAAGACAGAAGGCGGACAGGATGATTTCCTGAAGACGCCAGACTTTTAAGCCGCTTGGACTGATTCGATTTTTTGGCTGTGCTCTCAACATACCTACCTCCCATTTTTTATCATACATACAAATACGGCTGATTTGCAAAAAAGATTCACTTTCCGGCATATCAAAAAAAAGCGGACCCCGTAAAAGGGTCCGCTTCCTGTGTTTTAGTATGATTTTTTCTGGCGTCTGTCACCTGAAGAACGGCGGTCGCTTGAGCGTTTTTTATCGTAGGAAGAACGGTTGTTGTTTTTCCCTTTGCCGCCGCGGTAGCCGCCGCCTTGGCCGTCTCTGCGCTTAGAAGTACGCTGGTTTTTATAGCGTTTGCTGACCATCGGCGCTTCATCAGTGAGGCGTACAGGCGTGCTGTCCGGCTCTTTTGTCGCCATTTTAATGGCTGCAGCCACAACTGTCACTGCATCATGATCTTCTAACAATTCCGCAGCTGCCGTCATGTAGAAGTTCAGGTTGTTTTCGCTGATCGCCGTGCGCAGACGGTCAACCGTCACCTGCTGCTGTCCTTCTAATGCTTCGTCAAGCGTCGGCTCTTTCATGCGGTCCATTTTGCGTTTTGTCGTTTGTTCAATCGCGCGAAGCATGCTTTTCTCACGCGGTGTGATAAACGTCATCGCCATACCCGTTTTTCCTGCACGGCCCGTTCTTCCGATACGGTGAACGTAACTTTCAGGATCTTGAGGCACGTCAAAGTTGTAAACGTGGGTAACGCCTGAGATATCAAGTCCGCGGGCGGCAACGTCAGTCGCTACAAGCACTTCGATCGCACCTTCTTTAAACTTGCGAAGCGCAACCATACGTTTCGCCTGCGTTAAGTCGCCGTGAATTCCTTCAGCCGCATATCCGCGAAGGTTCAGGGCTTCAGCAAGCTCATCGACACGGCGTTTCGTACGTCCGAATACGATCGCAAGTTCCGGAGACTGAATGTCAAGAAGACGAGTCAGCGTATCGAATTTTTTGCGCTCCTGCACTTCCAAGTAGAACTGCTGAATGTTGGACACAGTCATTTCTTTCGCTTTTACTTTTACGTGTTCCGGCTCAGTCATGAAACGCTCTGCGATCCGTTTGATCGGCGCAGGCATTGTTGCTGAGAATAAGAGCGTTTGGTGGTCGCTCGGCACGTTTGAGAGAATGGATTCAATGTCATCAATGAATCCCATGTTCAGCATTTCATCAGCCTCATCCATGACAACCGTGTTCACGTTATTTAAACGGATCGTGCGGCGGTTGATATGGTCAAGAAGACGCCCCGGCGTACCTACGATGATATGCGGGTTTTTCTTCAATGCGCGGATTTGACGTCCGATATCCTGGCCGCCGTAAATAGGCAGTACTTTCGCACGCTTATCTTGTCCGATTTTATATAACTCTTCAGATACTTGAATGGCTAATTCACGGGTTGGCGCGATTACGATTGCTTGAATATTAGGAGACTCGGGGTTCATTTTTTCAACAAGGGGTATACCGAACGCAGCTGTTTTACCTGTACCTGTTTGCGCTTGTCCGATGACATCTTTATTTAAAAGTCCGAGCGGAATCGTTTGTGCCTGGATCGGTGTTGCTTCTTCAAATCCCATACGATTGATTGATTTCATGAGATCAGAACTTAATTGGAAATCTTGAAACGTTATAGTCAAATTATTCAAACTCCTTCTGATTGCTGTTTCAGTAATGTCGTGATTTACCACTAAAAACCGCCCTTTCATCCAAAGGACAGGATCATACGTATACAAAGCCCGAATTACTTTACGTTTAATCTTACCATTACACTATGTGTTTTTCAATAAGGCGAGATGGTCAGGCGGCCGGAAGCGGCCTGACCGGATTCTTCCCGCGAACGGGGCCGGACCCCGCGCCGGACGGGATTTCCCAGCCGGCGGTCTTTCTTTTTCATACGGACAGAATTATTTCACCCTGAATTAGTTTCTTCATTTTTGTATATTTTTATGATGCTGATCAGTATTTTTTCAGTGCTTCTCTAATAAATCTTTAACGATTTCTTCGAGCTTCATACCTCTCGATGCTTTAAACAGAAGGAGATCGCCGGAAGCGGCCATTTCCTGTATGGCGTGAAGCAGTTCTTTTTTGTCAAGATAATGGCTGACGCGCCCTTCTTCAAAACGCCGGCGCGCTCCGTCAGCGATGAATGCGCCGAGTGTGCCGTAAGTAAATACATGGTCGATTTCCGCCGGATTGATCGCAGCTCCGCATTCTTCGTGGAATGCTTTTTCTTCATCACCAAGTTCAAGCATATCACCGAGCACGAGCATTTTCTTCCGATAGCCTTTCATCGTTTCGATTAATTCGACCGCCGCTTTCATTGACGTCGGGCTCGCATTATATGCGTCGTTTACGATCGAGATGCCGTTGTCCGTTTTGACCAGTTCCAATCTCATCCCCGTCACCTTCAGGCGGCTCAGTCCCAGAGCGGCATTTTCCGGCGTAATGCCGAAATAGATGCCGGCGGCGTATGCGGCCATGGCATTCATGACATTATGTCTGCCGAGAACGGGAATAAAGAAAGAACGGCCGATTCCGTCGATATTGAAGTACGTGCCTTCTTCCGCCTGTTTTATTTCTTTCAGGCGGAGATCATTGTCCGCGCCTGCGCCGTATGTCGTTGTCCGGCAAGTGTACGTCTTTTCGCGAAGCAGCGGCTCATCCCCGAAACAAAACAGAACGCCGTCTTCCCGAAGTCCGTTTATAATTTCAAGTTTTGCCTCCGCAATTCCTTCTCTTGAGCCTAAATCCTGCATGTGGGATTCGCCGATATTGGTAATGACGGCAGCTTCCGGTTCAGCAAGACGGCTCAGAAAATCAATTTCGCCTCTCGCGCTCATTCCCATTTCTAAAACGGCGATTTCTGTATCTTCAGGCATGGCAAGCACGGTCAGCGGCAGGCCGATATGGTTGTTGAAATTGCCGGCGGTTTTGTGAACGCGGTACTGCGTGCCGAGAACGGCGTGAAGCATGTCTTTCGTTGTCGTTTTTCCGTTGCTCCCGGTCACCCCGATAACCCGTGTGCCGAGCTCTTTTAAATAAGCTTTTGCCAATGTTTGCAGCGCCTCCAGCGTGTCATCGACAAGGATGACAGCTCGCTCTTCCGGCGGATTCGGTTCAGAGCGGTCCCACAATACCGCGGAAACGCCTTTTTCGAATGCTTGCGGCACAAAGGTGTGGCCGTTAAAATGCTCGCCTTTTAAAGGAATGAACAGCTGATTTTTTTCCAAAGTCCGCGTATCGGTTGCGGCGCCCTCAATCATTGTTTGTTCAAATACGGGATTTGTCAGTGTGCCTTTGACCATGTCTGCGATTCGTTTTACAGTTCGCTTTATCAAAGGTGGCACCTCGCTTTCTGAAAATGTTGTCTGTTACGGGAAAAGACACTGCCCCTTCAGGCAGTGTCCGTCTTCATTAAAATGTATGTTTAATCAGCTGTTTTTCGGCATGGCGTTCTTTTGCCAGCTCAACCAGCTGTTCGATCAGATCACTGTAATCTACGCCTGCTTCTTTCCAAAGCAGCGGGAACATGCTGAATGGCGTAAAGCCCGGCATTGTGTTCACTTCGTTAATGAGCACTTGACCGTCATTGGTCAGGAAGAAATCGGCGCGGACAAGGCCTGATCCGTCAATCGCTTTGAAGGCTTTAATCGCCATCTCGCTGATTTCCGCATATTGTTCATCCGTCACTTGCGCGGGAATCATTAAATCCGTGTCGCCGTCTTCATATTTCGCCTTGTAATCGTAAAAGTCGGTTTTCGGCGCGATTTCACCGACGGCGGAGCATTTCGGTTCGTCATTTCCGAGTACGCCGATTTCGATTTCTCTTCCGGCGATTCCTTCTTCCACCACAATTTTCCGGTCATACTCAAAAGCCAGTTCGAAGGCTTTTTCAAGCTCTTCACGGTTTCTGCATTTGCTGATTCCGACGCTTGATCCGAGGTTCGCCGGTTTGACGAAGCATGGATACCCAAGCTCCTCTTCAACCTGCTGTAAGCAGCTGTCCGGCGTCTGTTTCCAGTCCTTTTTTAAGAAAGCGGCGTACTTCGCCTGCGGAAGCCCCGCTTGAGCGAACAAATGCTTCATGATGACTTTATCCATGCCGGCTGATGATGCAAGCACCCCGTTGCCGACATAAGGAACGTTCAGCAATTCCAGCAGACCCTGAATGGTGCCGTCTTCACCGTTCGGTCCGTGGAGAAGCGGAAATACGACATCGATCGGCGCCTTTTCGTCAGGCGACGCTTCAGGAAACATTTCCCGGTTCAATGCTGATAGAGCGAAACTTTCACCGTTTTGTTCCAGCTGAAGCATTTTCACGTTGGAAACCGGCTCAGTCAGCAGCGGGCCTCTTTGCCATTCTCCTTTTTCAGTGATGTAAATCGGATGTATATCAAACTTCTCAGTATTAAGCGCTTTTGTTACAGCTAATGCTGTCTGCAGCGATACATTGTGTTCGGCTGACTTTCCGCCGTACACCAATCCTAGACTTGTTTTCAATGGATATTCCCCCCACAACAATTCATCTTTACTATCTTATCACTTTCCTCAGAAAATGATCTAATTATTTTTGGGCATTCTGAATATGAAAGCATTTGTATGTAATTCCTTTTTATTTTATATTAAAATGGCATGGAAAAGGAGATGTGTCATATGAAAAAAATCAGTACAACAGAACAATTTAATGAACTTATTCAATCCGACAAGGAAATCATCGTGAAATTTTTCGCTGACTGGTGCCCTGACTGCACGCGCATGAATATGTTCATCGGCGATATTTTGGAAGAATATAATCAAAATGATTGGTATGAACTGAACAGAGACGAGCTCCCTGAGCTTGCCGACAAATATCAGGTAATGGGCATACCGAGCCTTCTGATCTTTAAAAACGGCGAAAAGAAAGCGCATCTTCACAGCGCAAACGCGAAAACGCCCGAAGAAGTCACAGAGTTTTTATCACAGCATATTTAATTCGTTTCACGATCTTTGTTTATGACTTCAGGCTCTACATGAACATGGACATGAGTCACATCATGTTCATGTTTTATTGCATATTCGACCTCATCGGCTACTTCGTGGCCTTCTTTCACAGACAGTCCCGGATCTACCGTAATGACCATTTCCACATGAACCGTGCTCCCCAAATACCTTGCTTTCACATCCTTCAGCCTGCTGACCTCTTTTATTTCTTTCACCGTGTGTTTATACGGCTCCAAATCTTTCAGATCAAATCCGTCCGTCAATGAGTGGGAAGCATCTTTGAAGATGTCCCATGCCGTCTTACAGATGATGATTCCGATCAGAAAAGCAATAACCGGATCAATCCACGGCAGATGAAGCCGGGCCGTTAAGACGCCTATAAACGCCCCAATACTGACATAGGCGTCAGAACGGCTGTCTTTCGCCGCCGCATGAAGGGCAGAACTTTTAACCCGATCCGCAAGTCGGCTGTTATATACATACATGCCGTACATTACAATCCCGCTTCCGAGCGCCGTCCATGCCGCAATGAAGCTCGGCTCGGCCTCCGTTCCGCTGACAATCGCCTTTGCTCCTCCGATCAGCACTTCAATACCGACCGCCATCATAATAAAAGACGCAATTAATGAAGAAATTGTTTCAGCCCGATAATGTCCGTAGGCATGATCACTGTCCGCGGGGCGCTGGGAAATCCGGAGCCCGATCAGCACAGCCAGTGATGCGACAATATCCGTGGCATTATTTAACCCGTCCGCTCTGAGCGCTTCGGAATGATAAATAAGACCGATCACCAGTTTGACGGCGGCAAGGATGAGGTACGCGGCGATATTAAGAATCGCGCCTTTTTCGCCCCGTTTTAAGTTTGCCGTTTGATCATTCATGTAAGGACTCCTCCATTCTCATTCATAGTATGGATGGAAAAGCGGAAAAATAGCAGCTTTGATCTGACAGAAACACAATCAATTCGACAGCATTATTCCCCGGGAAACTTTTTGTCGAAAAATTGGCGGTATTTTTCCTTTACATATGAATATGCCCATTGTATACTTTCATTAACTGATAATGATTCTCAATATCATTTGATTAGGAGGGTAATCATGAGGTCTTCTCCTCAGCTCAGATCATCAGTTGAAGGACGAAAAAAACATCTGATCCATTTGCTGATCAATAACGGAATATACAAAAAGTCGGAACGGCATTTATATGAATTATCGCTCGGAGAATTAGAAAGCGAATACAAATATGTAAGGAAGGTGCGGGCTCATGGCGAAACGTAAAATAAAAACATACGAACAGCTGATAAAAGAAAACAAGGCGGCCATTATGAATAATCAAAAGCTGATGAATGTGATCTATGACAGAATTGACCGCAAGCATCAAAAACTGCTCCGGCACAACAGCCATACATAAAAAGAGCCTTTTTCAGGCTCTTTTTTTATTGCTCAAAGGCTTCCGCCGCTAATTTGCCGATGACCGCATCGTCCATCGGCGGATTGTGAAGGCCGGCCCGGGCATCCCGATAATACCGCTGAAGCGGATTATTTCGCTCCAGGCTTTTTGCGCCGGTGATTCTCATTGCTTTATCAACAACAGAAAGGACGGCATTTGTCACAATATGTTTTGCGGCGCCGAGCTCGCTTTTGATGAAAGGGCGGCGTTTCGGGTCATCATACATTTGCGCCGCCGTGAAGAGAAACTGTCTCGCTTTTAACAATTCGAGCTCCATTTCCCCGACACGCTGCCCAACGGCCGGCACGTCTTTAATCGGTCCGTTCAGGCTGTTCGGCGAATATTCGGATGCAAACCGGACGGCATAGTCCCTTGCCGCTTGAGCGATACCCAGATAAGCAGCGGGAATGTGAAGCAGCCAGCCATTCACTTTCGCCGCTCTCGGCCCGCTGATAAGCTCCACAAGCCGCTCATCACTGACCGTGACATGATCTAAAAGGAGATCATGGCTTCCGGTCGCCTTCATGGCAATCATATCCCATGTTTCTTCGACTGAAACGCCTGCCTGATCTTTATGAATGAGAAAAACACCGGTCGTTTGTTTTTCTTCAATCCATGCCGTCACAAGCATATAATCCAAAGTCAGCGAAAGGGTTGTAAAGGTTTTTCGGCCGTTCAGCACCCATTTTCCGTCTTTTTTGACAGCGGAGGTGCCGGGTCTTCCTCCCCTCGTCGGACTGCCGGTCTGCCGTTCCGTCGCTGCCCTGTTCAGGACGGCTCCCTTTTTCACCTCTTCTGTGATAAATGAAAAGACACCTTCATCCCAGCTGTTTCCTTCTCCGAGCTCACCCATGACGGATAAATGCCAGCCGATTCCGAGAGCAACGGCCGCGTCTCCCCGCGCCAGCCGTTCCTGAAACAGCACCATATCATAAACGGAAATGCCTGCACCGCCGAATGCCTCAGGTACCGTTAACGCCGTATATCCCGCGTCGCGCAGTCTTTGAATTTTCTCCGCGGGAAAACGGCCCGCCTCATCATCAAGCGCGGCTGTTTTTTGAAATTCGTCTGCAAGCAGGCCGATTTTTTCCACCCATTCCCTCTGCCGTTCATTCTGTATCCATAAAGACACTGGAATCCCCCCATTATAATTCCGATAAAGTTAATAAGTATTATAGAGATTCAAGTCTCGTTTCGCAACTGTGAGGCTGTACAAAAAAACACGCTATTCCATGGAATAGCGCGTTCAGACTGCTTCCGGGCCGCGGTCCTGCTTGAGCCCGAGATAAATCAGCATATATGTGAGATAACCCATCGTCATCACAAGCCCGCCAAAGAAAAAGCTTGAAAAAATCGGCTCTTCAAACGCGGTAACCGCCGCAAGCACGATCCAGCTTGCATACAGGTAGATGATGAAATAACGGAATCCCGACTTCATTTTATATAAGAGAAACAGCCCCACTGTAGAAAACAAACCCAGCGCAAGCCTGAAATAAACAAGATGTTCGAATTGGAACATGAATGACACAAAGGAAAAACCAAGCAATAACACAATCGGTAATGCGGTAATAAAATTTCTCAAGTGAGCACCTCCGTCATTACCTTTATTATAAATCAAAATAGCATAAATTATTGATTTATCGTGATCTTTTTCACAAAAATGTCATTCCTTTACTTTATACCCGAACATCGCGTTTGCAAAAGCTCCACCAAGCGACGGCTAAGAAGAATACGATATGGATAATGATAATGCCTGCGGAAAATAACGGCGTCATTCCCGCAAACAGCGGTTTCGCCCCGCTCATATATTGCGTCAGGTCAGTATTTGCGAACAGCAGAAAACTTCCCCATTTGTTTTGGAAGAGCGACATAATCGTCACGAGTGATTTTGCGCCGTACAGCACGATAAATGACAAAATGACGGCCGTTGCGCTGTTTCGGAATACAGAAGAACACAACAAGCCAAAGCATGCCATCGCAAACGCCTCGACCCAGTTCGTGCCGATTACTTTCAGGGTGTTCATCAGAAGCGTCCCTGATTCAGATGTCACCGACACGCCGAAGAAAGCCATGCCGAACAGCAGAGACAGAATATAGTACGCCGCATACAGGTACAAGCTGACCAAAAATACGGTAATGAGTTTAGATACAAAAATCCGCTCCCGCTTTACCGGGCGGATTAACAGAAATTTGATCGTTTTCTTATCAAATTCAGCGGAAATGATCGTTGCCGCGATCACGATCGTTAATGCCTCAAGCAGAATATTCAGCCCGGGCGCGTACGCCATATAGCCGATGAAATTCTCATCCGTTCCGGAACTGATGACAAGCCGTTTAATGACAAGCGCCATAATAAATTGGAGAACGGCCATCAGAATCAGCGCCACTAATGAGACTTTTCGGTTAAAGAGTTTCATATGCTCATTCGCTGTCAATTTAAACATTCGTCTCCCCCTCCTCTTGAAGCGCCGTCGTCACTTTCATGAATTCATCCTCCAGCGATTCCGCATACGGCATGATGGAATACACGAGAAAGTCTTGTCCGACGAGCGCACGGTTTAATGCCGGGATGTCCTTCTTCGCTACGGTGACGGTAATGCCCCCGCCGTTTTTCTCCGGAGCAAATTGCTGTTGGGACAGCCATTCGAATGCTTCGTCAGCCGGCTGAATGTCGAGGACGGCTTTTTCTTCTTTTTCCTCAGCGCCGCGCAGAACAACCTCTGTTTTGATCTCACCTTTTTGAATGATGATGACACGGTCGCAAAGGTCCTCCACTTCACGCAATAAATGCGTCGCAAAAAGGATGCTCGTCCCTTCAAGCTCCGCGAGTTCCTTTAAGTGATCGCGGAAATCCTTCATTCCGCCGGGATCAAGCCCGTTTGTCGGTTCATCTAAAATGAGCAGATTCGGACGGTGAAGAATGGCCTGTGCAATCCCGAGACGCTGACGCATACCAAGGGAATACGTTTTAACTTTGTCATGAACGGCATTTGTGAGCCCGACCCGCTCGATGACTTCCTGAAGCCTGTCCTCTTTGATGTTTTTGTGCATGTTGGCAAAGTGCTTCAGATTCTCCCACCCCGTCAGGTATGGGTAGAATTCAGGATTTTCCACGATCGCTCCGACGGATTCAAGCGCTTTTTCGAAATCAGCATCGTGCTGAAAGCCGTTAATTGTAATCGTGCCGCTGTTTTTCTTTAAAAGACCGACGATGATTCGGATAAGTGTGGTTTTTCCCGACCCGTTCGGACCGAGCAAACCGATGATCTCGCCCTGCCTGACATCCATGCTGATGTTTTTTAAAATGTGCTTCTTGCCTATTGTTTTGTCAAGGCCTTCAATATGTAAAATCGGCTCAGTCATACAGCCTTCCTCCTTTTTCACAAAAAATAAACAGTGCCCGTACATAGGCACTGTCTGCATTATAACATTAGTCATATATTCGTGAAGAGCCGGAGCCGACGTTATGTCTTATCCGGGACCGGTCCTTTTTTTTCCTTCTCTTCATTATTGACGACATCCAGAATATCAAGCAGGAACACAAAAATCGGAATTCCGATAATCAAGCCCCAAATGCCGAAGAAATGTTCCGAGAAAATCAGAACCGTAAAGGTAAAAAAGATCGGCAGTTCCGTTTTCGCTGACATCAGTTTCGGATTAAGGAAGTACGTCTCAATCGCATGGATGACGAAAATGACCAGCACGATGTAGATGACATACGCTGCGCCGCCCGTCGTATACGCGATGATGCTGAGCGGAATGAGCGAAATCACCACACCCGCCACGGGAATGAGCCCGAGGAAAAAGACCATGATTGACAGGCCGAACAGCTGCGGAAAATGCAGAATCGCCAATGCGATCAAGGTGAGGATACAGTTCACCAGCGCAATAATAAATTGGGCTTCAAGCACTTTGCCGAATGTTCTCGCAAACTTGCTGCCGAAATAAGCAAGTTCGTAGTAAAAAACAGACAGCTTGCTGTGCTGAAATTTTTTCATAAACTCCGTGAGCCGCTTTTTCTCGAACAGGAAAAACATGCTGAGAATCAGTGACATCACGACCTGCAAACCGAAAGTGCTGATATCGGCCAAGTATGTATACAGTACATTAAAACCTTCTTTTACATAGGAACCGATATTGATATCGCCGAACACGCTCGATATCTCATCATAAAACGGAATGACATCGGGATGATACGCGATGTGCTTGATCTGCTTAATCAGCTGTTCAATCTGCTTGGCAACAATCGGGTAAAAGACAAAGCCTCCGACAGTCGCCCCGACAGCCAGCGCAATATATAAAACGGTGATGACCACCCTCTGGCTGATCCGGAAAAAATGGTTCAACACGTGCCGGATGACAGTCTCCAGCCGATCCATCAGAAAAGTAAAAATAAACGTAAGCAAAATCAAATTAATCATACTTCGGAATACAACTAACACCCCAGTCAAAACAAGAAAAACCGAAAAACGTCTGACACCCGGATGCTGAAAAAATTTAAAAATAGCCGCCATTTATACACTCCTGCTAGGACAAAAAGCCCTTAGATTTCATCTTTCACTCTCTAATTGTAAATTATATAACAAAATGACGCTAAGGTCTTTGTCCACCTCCTAATAAATTTAAACAAATTTATCTTTTTTACTCATGGCGGCCGAAAAAAAGAACGGCATGCCCGATGCATGCCGTTCCTTTCCTTTTATACCGCCGTTTTCATTTCTTTTACGGCCTGTGTGCTTTTCGCTTCGTCAAACTCATTTTCGCTCTTGGCTACGATGATGGTGGCGATTCCGTTTCCAATCAGGTTGACGATCGCCCTTCCTTCACTCATAAAGCGGTCGACGCCGAGGAGCAGCGCCAGCCCCTCCAGCGGAATAACCTGAAGCGCCGATAAAGTGGAGGCGAGCACGATAAATCCGCTTCCGGTTACGCCCGCCGCGCCTTTTGATGTCAGCATCAGCACGAGAATGATCGTAACCTGCTGGCCGATGGTAAGGTCAACGCCGAACACCTGCGCCAGAAAAACCGTCGCCATTGAAAGATAAATCGAGGTGCCGTCCAGGTTAAAAGAATATCCCGTCGGAATGACAAGGCCGACAACCGATTTGGAACAGCCGTAGCGCTCCATTTTATCCATCATCCGCGGAAGGACGGACTCAGAAGAGCTTGTGCCGAGAACGATGAGCAGTTCATCTTTAATAAAACGGAGATAGTTCCACAAGCTGAAACCGAATAGTTTGCAAATGATATTCAAAGCGACAAATACAAACAGGAACATCGTAACGTATACAGACAGCATCAGACTCGCCAGCGGCTTGATGGAATCAAGGCCGAAGTGCCCGATCGTATAGGCCATGGCCCCGAATGCGCCGATCGGCGCCGCGCGCATGATGTAGCCGATGATTTTGAAAAAAACATGCGACAGTTTATCAAAGAAATCAATAATGCTTTTGCCTCTTTCACCGAGCGCCGCCAGGCCGACACCGAATAAAACAGAAAAGAATAAGACCTGAAGAATGTCGCCTTTTGCGAAAGCGTCAACCATATTTGACGGAACGATGTGAGTGATAAATTCAATCCAGTCAATCCCCTGTCCCCCGTTTTGCGTGTACTGGGAGACATCCCCTTTTTCAAGCTTGCTGTAATCAAGCCCCTCACCGGGTTTCATGATATTGACGACCAGAAGTCCGATAATAAGGGCGATGGTGGTCACGACTTCAAAATAAATAAATGCTTTTCCCCCGACTTTGCCGACTTTTTTCATGTCTCCCATCTTGGCGATGCCAAGCACGATCGTCAGGAATATGATCGGTGCGATAATCATTTTTACCGCATTGATAAATGTATCGCCGAGCGGCTTCATCTGCTTCCCGGCCTCAGGCCATACGAGTCCGACAATGACGCCGATGATAACCGCCGTGATGACCTGCACCGTAAGATTTTTGAAAATTTTCATCCCTGCTCCCCCTTGCCTCTCGCTGCGTCTATATGAAAATGATAGCGTTTTCAAACGAAGAGGGGAAGCTTATGATCATAACGGACATTTTGGTCTTTTTGGTCTCGGCTAGCGGACGAATTTGTAGCGGTTAACCGGCCGGCCCACTCCCCCGTATTGAATATCGAGCTTAATCTGGCCGTCTTTCTCAAGAAAATCAAGATAACGCCGCGCCGTCACCCTGGCGATTCCGAGCGCTTTGGCGGCTTCTTCAGCTGAAAGCGGCTCCGTCTGCTGTTTCATATAGGTCAAAATTTCATTCATCGTAAAATGATTTAACCCCTTCGGCAGATCCCGGGACGGATTTTGCGGAATTTTAAGCAGCATGTCAAGCTGCTCTTGCGACATGGTGTCATGCTCTTCAATTTTCCGTTTATATTGTTTATAGTTTTCGAGCGCCTGTCTCATCCGCTCCAGCTTAAACGGCTTCAAAATATAGTCGGCCGCACCGTTTTGCAGCATAAGCTGGATTGTTTCTTTGTCTTTTGCGGCCGAGACGATGATGACGTCCACTTCGAGCTTTTGTTTTCTGATTTCCTGGAGCGTTTTAATTCCGTCTTTTTTCGGCATATATACGTCTAATACCACGAGCCCGGGCTGCAGATCTTTAATAAGCCTGATTCCCTCGTCTCCGTCAGCGGCTGTGGCGATGACGCTGAACCCCGAAACACCGGTGATAAATTCTTTATTCACCTCCTGCACCATCGGATCATCTTCAATAAGCAGCACCTTGATGTCCATCGAATGATTCCTCCCCCTTCATCGGAAATAAAATAGAAAATGCCGTTCCCTGTCCCTGCCGTGTGTCGACTTCAATAACGCCCATCCCTTTGTCGACGATTTGTTTGACGAGGTACAAGCCGTATCCCGTTCCTCCCGTTTTATTGACGGTAAACCCTTTTTCATAAAGGCGCGGGATGTGCTGATCGGAAATCCCGCTTCCGTTGTCTTCTATTAATATAGCAAGCACTTCATCATTTTGCTCGATACTGATGTCAATATGTTTGTCCTCCGTGTCCGCTGTTTCGAATGCGCCGAACGCATTTTCAATTAAATTGCCGAGCAGGACGACAATGTCATGCTGGTCGACATGCTCCGGAAATGCCGAGAAACTGCTGTTTTCATCAATTTTCACAGAAATGCCAAGCTCTTTTCCTCTTTTGATTTTGCTTAACAGCAGCCCCGCCGCAGCGTCATTCTGAATGGCCTGATGAAGAAAATCGGTGACGCTTTCTTGTTCTGATGATTCCTTAAAAGCAAGCTGGAGCGCTTTTTCTGATTTTCCGAGCTGAATGAGTCCCGCGATGGTGTGAAGCTTGTTCATATGTTCATGATTTTGGACTCTGAGCGCATCGACAAAATTTTTCACACCTGTCAGTTCTTCCGCCATTTTCGCCGCTTCCGTCCTGTCCTGAAAAATGGCGACGGCTCCGATGACCTTCTTTTTCATGACGATCGGAATTCTGCTGCTCATGATCACCTTTCCGCTGACTTGGATTTCTTCATTATATACGGCTCGGTTCCGCTCGACGATCTCAGGGAGCCGCGAATCTTTTAACACGTCCCAGATCAGCCTGCCATCGGTCTCTTGTCTTACATTGAATATCTGCTTCGCTTTTTCATTAAAAATGGTGATGTGATGCTGATTATCGATCGCGATGACGCCCTCATTCATCGAATGAAACGTAGCGGTCCGTTCCTCATACATTCTCACGATCTCATGGGGCTCCAGCCAAAACATCTGTTTTTTGATGTGGCGGGCCAGCAAAAAGGAGCCGGCCAGTCCGAACCCGAGCGCCAGCAGAACGATAAACAGTATTTCATGTTTCAGCTGAAGAAGAATTTCACCGAATCCGGGCAGCGTTTTACCGGCCAGAACGACGCCGATCTGATTCAAATCCCGGTCTTTGATGGGATAAAAAGCGCGGACGGCGGTGCCGATCTCTCCCTTTGCTTCGGAAAAATAAATGTGCTCGGCGAAAGCCGCGGCTTCGTCCTCACCCCTTGAACGCTTTCCGATCATTGTGCTGACGGGATGTGAATAGCGGATATGATCCATATCCATAACGACGATGTAGTCCGCTTCATTGATGATCCTTATTTCTTCGACCGCATGGCGCACGTCTTCCCTTTGTTTTTTCTGCTCGAGGGCGCGTTTGACATCGGTCATCTCAGATACCGTCCGCGCGGTATTCATCAGCCGTTTTTTCAGCTCGCGCTCCTCTGTATGCTGAATATTGCCAATCAGCACGATGCCGACGATCAAAAAGGTAAAAAGCACGACGATATACGAAAGTATGGTGATTTTCCAGCGGATGGTGAGCTTTTTTTTCGTCATTGGCCTCTTCCTTTCCGTCTCTTTACGAAAACGGCCCGCCCGATTATGCTTGTTATAGAAAATGGCGGAGGGGGTTTTCGATGAAAAGCTTGCTGACTTGTCTCAGCCTGATGGTACTCGGTATCGGAACCGCTTTATTCATCGGTTTTCATGATCATTTCTCAACGGAAGAACCGTATTATGATGACGAACAGGAAGGCCTGAAAGATCAAATCGTTTTCAAATTCAGCCATGTCGTTGCTGAAAACACGCCTAAAGGGCGGGCGGCGAATAAGTTTGCCGACCTTGTCTATCAAAAGTCCGGCGGCACCATTAAAGTAGAGGTGTTTCCAAACGGGAGCCTCTATTCAGATAATGAAGAAATAAACGCCCTCCAAAACGGGGACGTGCAATTCATCGCTCCCTCCACCTCAAAGCTCGGATCACTGTCTCCCGAATGGGGCGTTTTGGATCTGCCGTACGCGTTTACAAACTATAAAGCCGTGCAAGAAGGCCTCAACGGCAAAATCGGCACACGCCTGTTCACTTCATTAGAAAAGCATCATTTGAAAGGACTGGCGTACTGGACGAACGGGTTTAAGCAGCTTACGTCAAATAAAGGACCGATCTTCACTCCGGACGATTTGAAAGGACAGGCGCTCAGGATCATGCCGAGCAGCGTGATCGAAGACCAATACCGTCTGCTCGGCGCGCACCCGCGGCAGGATTCCTTTAATTCCACGTTTCAGCTCTTGGAAAGCAATCTTGTAGACGGAGAAGAAAATACGATTTCAAATATCTATTCTAAAAAATTTTATAATGTTCAAGATTATTTGACAATCAGCAATCACGGGTACCTCGGTTATGCCGTGATGACCGACGAGCATTTCTGGAATTCACAGACAGAAAAAACGAGAGCCATCTTAACGGAGGCGATGAGAGAAACGACGGAATGGAACGAAGCCTCCGCTGAGAAAATGAATAAAGACCAGCTTGAAGAGATAAAGAAGAATTCATCCATTCATATTCATGTGCTGAGCAAAGCGGAAAAGAACACATGGATGAAACGCCTCGACCCGATTTACGGACAATATGAACAGGTAATCGGCCGCGGGCTTGTGCAGGATTTGTTATCCTTGCGCCGCGAGCCTTAGCAGGACCAATACGCCCATCTCCGTTTCATCCCTTTTCCCGCCGGGGAAGTAAATAGGGACAGAGCAAAAAAAGGAGATGGAGACATGTTTACACATACGAAAAAACTGCAGCATCCGGCTAAACCGGATCGTCCTGACCCGCTGTTCGCAAAAAAGATGCAGGAAATTTTAGGGGGACAATACGGGGAAATATCCGTCGCCATGCAATATTTGTTCCAAGGATGGAATACACGGGGCAATGAAAAATATAAGGATCTTCTGATGGATACCGCGACGGAAGAAATCGGCCATGTCGAAATGATCGCGACGATGATTGCGAGACTGTTAGAAGACGCCCCGCTGGCAGAGCAGGAAAAAGCGGCTGATGATCCGGTCATCGGGTCCATTTTAGGCGGGATGAATCCGCATCATGCAATTGTCTCAGGACTCGGCGCAATGCCGGAGAGCAGCACGGGCGTTCCGTGGAGCGCAGGCTATATCGTCGCAAGCGGAAACCTTCTGGCAGACTTCCGCGCCAATCTGAACGCCGAATCACAAGGAAGGCTTCAAGTCGCACGCCTGTATGAAATGACCGATGATAAAGGCGTGAAAGATATGCTCAGCTTTTTATTGGCCCGTGATACCATGCATCAAAACCAATGGCTTGCGGCCATTAAAGAATTAGAAGAACAGGAAGGTCCGATCGTTCCTTCCACATTCCCGAAGGCGCTGGAAAAACAGTCATTCTCCCATAAGCTTATTCATTTCTCAGATGGCGGAGAAAGCGCTGAACAAAATTGGCTGAAGGAAACAGCTCCGGACGGAGAACCATTCGAATACGAAAAGGAACCGAAAGCGCACGGCGAAATAGCTAAGCTGGATCCCGTCCCGCCGTATGTCCACAACACGCTTCCCGGACGCGAGTAAAGACAAAGCCCAAAACAAACTGTTTTGGGCTTTCATTATGCCTTCTGAACCGTCCAGTTCGGTTCGTATCGGATGTCCGGGTGATGTAACAGCTCGTGAATGACAGGTTCATCCTCTTCGTACAGCATCACTTCTATTGAAAGAATCGCAGCCTTCTGCTCGATTTCTTCGTATAGGCGGTCATGTTCGTTCTCCATAAAATCATCATAGGCCTGTCTGTTCTCCCAAACGCTGATGATCTCTGCGATGAACAGGCCGTCTGCGTTTTTCCGCCACCCGCCGGCCTGTTTGACGAAGCCATTTACACATGATAATGCTTCCCACCTTGACTGTGCTTGCGCAAATGCTTCAGCGTTTGCAGCGTCTGTTTCACATACAATCTTTTTGATTAGCATGACCGTTCCTCTGTGATGACTGTTTTCGCATGCGTATGCTCAACACAGAGATTCACGGTTCTGACGTAAGAGCGGGTGCGGTGAATCGTGCCTTTCGGGATGAGCAGGCTGTCATTTACTTTGAGCACTGCGGTTTCTTTGTCCTTAAAATCGATCAGCAGCTCCCCTTCCAGAACGATGAACCATTCATCTGAGTCAGGGTGATGGTGCCAGTCATATTCTCCCGTAAACACTGCGAGGCGCACACAGTGGTCATTGATCTCCGCGATTGAAAAATTGTCGTGTTTTTCTTTGACTTTACTGGCGATAGCGAGCAAATTCAGCATGTCAGACACGAGTGAAAAACCCCTTTTTCATTTTATTGTATCGCAAAGGCGGCTCAGATCAAGATTTTCCCAAAATAAAAAGCGATCCAGCTGGTGCGCCGGATCGCTTTTGATCTGCAGATTGTCTGCCTTTTATGCTTTTATTAGCTGCTTCGTCTGTTTCCGCCTTTTTGGCCGATTTCCTTATAAAAATCTTTGTCATGATTTTTACTAGTGGCTTCTCCGCCTTTTTGGCCGATTTCTTGATAGAATTCCTTGTCATGGTTATTGCTTGTGGCTTCTCCGCCTTTTTCACCGATTTCCTGATAGAATTCTTTGTCGTGATTTTACTTTGTGGCTTCTCCGCCTTTTTCACCGATTTCCTGATAGAATTCTTTGTCGTGATTTTTGCTTGTTGCTTCTCCGCCTTTTTGACCAATTTCCTGATAGAATTCTTTGTTATGGTTATTGCTTGTCGCTTCTCCGCCTTTTTTACCTGCTTCTTCTCTGCTCATTTTGTTATTATCTTGTGCCATTTTTGAATTCCTCCTTTAATTGGTGTTGGTTGTTGGTTTCCCGATTTCAGAACTGCTAAACAAAGAAAACACATTGAATGTGTTTTCGGGTGGTTTTTATCATTCTGTATCGTGCATGCGTTTTAGAATCCGGCGTTTTTTATAAAGCATGGTGCCTGTTTCCGCGATGCTTTCTAAAGCTGAACGGTTGGCGGACGCGCCGAAGATGATGCCCGCGACCGGAACCATTTGCAGCAGTTTTTTCGCAGCGAACGTATCGCGGTAGCTGTAAACGACTTCCCGCCAGCCTTGGATTTGCGAGGCGACGCGCTGATAGGCGCTGTCGTTTTGATCATATTGCCGTAAATCTTGCAGGATCGCTTTTTTTCCGATGACGTCACTGGATGCAAGCTGGAGCAATTTGACGATAAACACGCGTTCTTTTTTGTCTTTCGGATCAAAGCCGTAAGCAACCGCGATATCCTGCAGCGTCTTTAAGGACAGGCCGAGCATCGCCGGAATGTCTGCCGCCAGCGTGAATACGCCGCCGACTCCCGTTGCGGCTCCCTGCACCGTCGCGGCCTTTACGCTTGTACGCGCTATGGCTTCTGCGATTTCGTCCATGACGGCAAGCGGCGCATTGCGGATGTCGCGAAGCGTTTGACATGTACCATGCGGCAGCCGTTTTTGAAACTTTTTCATGATGCGCTTTTCTGATGTCAGGTACTGTCCGCCTGACTGAATAAACGTTCCCGTTTCATCGAGAATGAGTCCGATTTTCCTCTGAATAAATTGCGGTGTCAGCTTGTCCAAAAGCTGAAACGGCAAGCGGGTGAATGTTTGCCAGAACATCACCCTCTGCTGCGCCTTTTCCCATTTTTGAATATCTCTCAGTTGTCTTTCCAGGTCTGTCCGCTCTTCTGTCACCCGTCCTGCACGTCCTTTCTGATTTCTTTGTTCATAGTATACCTTTATGGCGTTTTCTTTTTACACCCGGCCGGATTTTTTATCCGGAAAACATTCCATTGTTTAATTTTCTTCAAATTCTATATATTGTATAATTTTGAATAATACGATTGAAGGAGAATGTTGAATGCAATGGATTTATTTAAGTTTAGCGATCATTTTTGAAGTATTGGGTACGGTCAGCATGAAATTATCAAATGGATTTACAAAACTTGTCCCAAGTATTTTATTATTATTGTTTTATATCGGCAGCCTTTGTTTTCTTACTTTGACTTTGAAATATATAAGTGTCTCCATCGCGTATGCGGTCTGGTCGGGAATGGGGATCGTGCTGATTTCCGCGATCGGAATTTTTTTCTTTCATGAACAGTTCTCTGTCATAAAAGCTGTCTCTGTTCTTCTGATCATCATCGGTGTTGTTTCCTTAAACTTTATTTCTGAAAGTGAAACATCATCAAACGGCATCAGCGTTCATACGGACAGAAACAGATGATGAAAGGGTTAAAGGTTCTCTTCCTCATTACAGATATTGGATTTATCGTTTATTGGATTGTTACTTTTTTTGAGTGGATTCCAAAAAACATGGTGTTTAAAGATTATGATAACGCCATGATAATGGCCTGGAACTGGTCATTCTTTCCCTTAGATATTTTCATTTCGATAACCGGGCTGTACAGCTTGTTTCTTTATAAACGGAAACATGCGTTATGGCGCTCTTTCGCATTAATATCACTTGTGCTGACCTTTTGTTCAGGCCTGCAAGCGATTGCCTTTTGGGTATTTATCGGTGATTTTGATCTTATGTGGTGGGCATTCAATCTGTACTTGCTTCTTTATCCTTTATATTTTATTCGGAAATTGCTGGTCTCTCGTAAAACTAGCTGTCATTCTTTTTGATGAAGCGGTTTTCTTTTTCTCCAGGCGGGAAACACTTTTCATAAAGGAGTGATAGACATGCCTTGGTCTATGAAGGATTATCCGCAATCATTGAAGAATCTCGAGGAACCTGTGAAGAAAAAAGCAATCGAAATCGCGAATGCGATGATAGATGAGGGTTATGAAGAAGGACGGGCCATTCCCATTGCGACAAGTCAGGCGAAAGAGTGGAAAAAAAACGCTTCTAAGGAAGAAATCGATCAGCTGATGAAACACGATGATGAAACGAAACGCGGAAATTGAATCGGAATAAAGGAAAAACCCCGCTCTCAAGAGAACGAGGTTTTTCTGATTATAAACCGTAATAATAAGATAGTGTGGTGACTGAAACGTAGCCTGTCGCTCCTGCATACGTGACTTTCAGCCATTTATTAGAATTGGTGTAGTGGCCTTGAACATATTCTCCGGTTACCCAAGAACCTGTAATTTTTTTACCGCTTGAGAATGTTGTGATCGTTGAACAGCTGACCTTAGAGCATGAGCGCATATTAGCACCGTAAATACCGACTGTGCCCCCGCTGGCTAAAATGGAAACGTCCGGTTCAGCTTTAGGTTTGAAAGCTGCTGCTGATGCAGAGCCGCCAAAAGCGAATAAAGAAACAGCAAAAATCATGGCTAAAGAAATGATCGACAAACGACGTACCAAGAAAATTCCCCCTCTTTTATCATATGGCTGGAAAGCTTTCCTGACGTTATTATACTTTTTTGCCCGGGAAACTGAAATAAGTCTAATGCTCCAACTTCTTTTCTTCGCAAGTGACCATGCCGATTCTTTATTTGATAAATAACAGCGGTTTATTGGACTGGAATCACTGATATATCGTTGATTCAAACGTTTATTCAGAGCGGCCGGAGTTTTTCCGGAGGTCATTTGAATGGTACAGAAAGGTTTTATCTTCCAATGGAAAGAAACATTATTATTCTATTTACCCGGGAAAACGGAGGAAATACAGCGTCTTTTTCTCAGGATCAGTTGGGCGGACAGGAAGTTGTGAAGTTATATGAGCAAGTGTCCTCTTTTCATCTTTTTAAAAGAACGCTCAACGCATCCGCGCATGATCGGACGCGGAAACACGCTTTGCGAACGGCATCGCTTCTTTCCCGGAACGATGCCGTTTTCATTTTCGGACCTTTCTTCGGCGGGATACATACCATAGATAAAACAGGGCATCAATGTACCGGTTTATTGAACATAAAGAACTTGACATCTCATAATAGCGGATTTATGATGTAGATAAAATAATTTGCATCTAGGAAACTTTTTGTTATTTAGCTAAAAATCTATCGGAATTTAGGTGAGACATAATGAGCAAAGACATCTCAGCACAATCACTGCAAGCAAAAGCCGTGCAGGATGCACTTGACGGCAAAAGCAAGGGATTCAAGCGGCTTCTGCCTTTCTTAGGCCCAGCCTTTATCGCGGCGATTGCCTACATTGATCCGGGAAACTTCGCTACGAATATCTCAGCTGGTTCGAAATTTGGGTATATGCTGCTGTGGGTCATCCTCTTTTCAAACTTGATGGCTTTTTTAATTCAAGTTCTTTCTGCGAAGCTCGGCATTGCCACGGGTAAAAACCTTCCGGAAATCGCCAGAGACCGGTATCCGAAATGGGTATCAGCCGGGCTGTGGATACAGGGTGAACTGGTGATTATGGCAACTGATCTGGCAGAATTTATCGGGGCGGCGCTCGGGCTGAACCTGCTGTTCGGCATACCGATGGTTGAAGCGGCCATTATCGCGGCAATCGGATCATTCGCGATTTTAGAGCTGCAGCGCCGGGGTTACCGGGCGCTGGAAGCGGGCATCGCCGGACTTCTGTTTGTCGTGGTGATCGCCTTCGCTCTGCAAACCTTCTTTGCCAAACCTGACGCCGCTTCCGTTCTCGAAGGGCTGTTTATCCCGAAAATTGACGGAATGGACAGTGTGCTTCTGGCAACCGGGATACTCGGCGCAACCGTGATGCCGCATGCCATTTACTTACATTCCGCACTGACACAGCGCCGTGTCGTCGGAAAAACGGATAGTGAGCGGAAAAAGATTTTTAGATTCGAGACGATTGACATACTTATCGCGATGGTGATCGCCGGGGCGATTAACGCAAGCATGCTCATCGTCGCTGCCGCGCTTTTCTTCAAGAACGGGCTGTATGTAGAAGATTTAGACGTGGCTTATCAGCAATTCGGCCACTATATCGGACCGGCTTCAGCCATTCTCTTCGGGATCGGGCTGCTGGCCGCAGGGCTTTCAAGCTCTTCTGTCGGCACATTGTCAGGCGATATTATCATGCAGGGCTTCATCCGTTACCGTATCCCGCTTTATTTGCGGCGTTTCATTACCATCATTCCGCCGATGATCATCATTATCTCGGGGGTCAACGCCACAGAAGCGCTCGTATGGAGCCAGGTCGTTCTTTCATTCGGCATCGCCTTTGCGCTCGTGCCGCTGATTATGTTTACAAGCAACAAACGCCTGATGGGCGCCCTGACGAACCGAAAATGGGTGACGGCTCTCGCCTGGCTGATTGCGGTTTTGGTGATCGCGCTTAATCTGTTTGTGATCTACGATTCCTTCCGTTAGAAAAAAACCGGCCATAGCGGCCGGTTTTTCTTTTGGCGCCGGGTACCGTTCGTATCTTTTTCCGGGCGTTTTTGGTATGATAGAAGAAAAATCGGAGTTTTGCTTATGTCAGTATTTATCCTTTTTTATCTGTGGATTGTGCCGATTGTCATCGGCATCTTCTGTTCTCTTTTTGCTTATCGGACAACGGGTAAGAAACGTCTGATTCCCGGCTTTTTGATGATCGCATTAAGCATCGTTTCCTTAATCACGGGGCTTTGGATCGGCGGGGTGAACTATCATGTGTTCATCGGGGGCATGTTTTTATTCGGTACGTTATTGGCCGGCTCCGCCTTCCCGTTTTTCTTCGCTCTTTCACGCAAACGAAAATAAACAGGCATGCCGCCTGTTTATTTTTATTCATTAACCCTGAATTATAAACCGCTCCGATAATGTGATTCCGCCTCAATCAGCCTGTACATGTGTTATATAGGCTTCAGCCCATGTCCCATCATCGAAACTGCAGCCAAAATGAATCCTGCTAAAGAAGATTTTGAATTATAAGAAAAATACTGTATGAAAATCCTATTTACCCCAAAAATACCTATTGATAGAATGGTATCTGAGAGGGGAAATGTTCAAAGCGGATCATATCGGTCCCGCCTAAATACATAGACTTTCATTTCTCTCTACACTACATTTCTAAAGGAGGATTTCCCATTAGACACGCAGCTAAAGGCATTCTGTTTGCCGCATCTTTAGCCCTTGTAACTACTACTTTTGTCCCCGCATCCTTAGCTAAAGAAAATCATAATAATACTGCCAATGCCACTGGAACGACCAAATCATTTTTTTATCAGACTGATACGCAATTTTCCTACGGACTTAAAGCACAAAGCGATGCATCTGTGTCAAAACCAGTCAAAGATGTAATCAGAGAAGTGCTGAAAAATAAAACAAAATTATTCAATCTTGTTGAAAAATTAGCAGGAAAGAAAATAAGAAATGAACTCGAATCCGTTTTCAATCAACACATAGAACCGGTTTTAAAGAAAATGCTGAACGAGTATGTCGCCTTAAGCTGGACTGACGTGGAAAAGAATCTTTATCTTTCACTTAAAAAGTCCGGACTTTCTGACAGTCAGGCTAAAAACCTCGCTCATTTGACAACTTTAGCAATGAAAGCATTTTAAAATCATTCATAAATGATCGTCAGGAAAATACGTATGAAGTAAATGCAAAGTGCTGTTAGATTCACTCTAATAGCACTTTTTCATTGGAGATGTCACATGACTGTCTTTTTTACTGTTTTGCTCACTTTCTTATGCTGCCTTGTGATTTCATCTCTTATTTTTATGATTCTATTAAAAAAAGAGATCGTGGATACACCGCCAAACCGCTTAGCTCATGCAGCATTCATCGCACTTATTGGATTCTCCCTGTTCTTCGCTATAATTGTACCTAGCCTAGTTATTTATTTTGTAGCTATAACTGTAAATCATTTTTTCGGAGAGTATATCATCTATGGTTCACTTTCAGACTTATACATATTTTCTGTCGTCGTCAGTATCTTAGCTTTAGTTTATATGCTTATCCTTACGGCAATTGTAAAAGGAATGACTCATGTTTTTACATTACCTGCTTGGTCAGCCTATATCCTTGAATTCATTTTTGCATGGGCTGCTGTTTACTTCTCAATCCAATACGTCTCCAATCATATCATTGAGAACATATCTATATTTCAAGGTGGAGAAATTCTTCTTTCATTGTTCATCACTTTCTTATTTTCGGGATTGGATATCCTTTTTACTAATTTGGATAAGATCACAAAAGAGAAATTAGGCTAAGGGGGTAACAAATATGAGGATCATGACATATATATCTTATTTTTCTATTTCTTTAGTTTTGCAGGTGGTATGGCTGCTATTAATAAAAGATACTCCTAATATATTTCTGATAGATATGATTACGGTGTCCTTCTTATTCACCCTCTTTATGTTCATCTTAGATCAAATTTTCCAAAAAAAGCGGACACATTAGGGACTGTTTTTTAATAATCCTCGGGCTTCTCTTTCGTTTTAAAATGATTTCGGATCTGGAGATGTTGCGGCGAACCGTTCATTAATGTTTAATACCAGCCTCTGTAAAATACTTCTCCTTTTATATAACATTCTGACTTTTCCGTCATATATTCAAACGAAAAAACTGCAAAAGGGAGTAATGAAACATGATATTGTTTATTGGCAAATTCATGTTGCTCTTTTTATTCTGTTCGCTGGCATATTATTTATTTAAAATTGTTTATTACAATATAGGGAAGAACATTGCGCTTAAAACCCCGAAAGGGACAAAGACAAACCGTACGGCACTTGTGTTTGTCAAAAATGGAACTACACTGAATGATGGAGATTACTTTATGATCGCTGTTGTGACCGCTCTCTGGCTGTTCTTGAGATGAATTGCACTGAGCACTGGTCCTTCATAAGTTTCTTGATCAGCTATCGCCCGCCAGCTGTGGTTTTTCACAATCTCCGTTTCCGTTTAGGGCGGCTATATGCAAGCCAAGTCGCTCAACAAACAAAAAAAATAAACAGGCATGCAGGCTGTTTATCAAGGTCGAAATCTTCTCGATAGCTCCTTTGTTTTTCCTTGAATGATTGAAGAAAGGCTTAAAAATGGACGGCGTCTTTCTCATGCATGCATAGTTCAAGAAAACACTTCACAGCAAAACGGAAAGGTGAACGCAATACACTCAGCGGTTAAGAACCATATGAGGCTGCGTATGTTGATTACTGGATAAGAAAAAGAAATCCCCCAGTCTTAAAAGGTGGAGGTCAAAAATTGGAGAACACTTAAATATTTATAGCTTTTTCAGCGATGTGGAAAGTTCCAGAATCACTCATTTCAGCAGTATAAACATTTGTTACACTTAATAATCCAGTAAAAAGAATACCGATTAAAGCGGAGCTGATTATAACCTTCTTCATTATATAGCCTCCGTAACCTTAAGTATTTGTGTTTGGGCGTGTATGGTTTTCTTTAAAAAGTTTCTTCCCTCTGCATAGTTTCTCTTCTCAAAATGAAAGTCACCTAATTTTTCAGTCAGCTCTGCGAAATCAGACCAAAGGCGTTTCTCTTCTAAGTAGCCTAAGCTTTGTTTCACTGCTGGTTCATTATATTCTTCGTATAATGAATTAATGATTTTTAATTTCGCCAAATATTCTTCTTCATTAGAAGTCCGAGCACGATTTAAAGCCGTTTCATAAAAGAAACGTGCTTCATTGGCTTTATCACATTGGTACAGGACATTTGCCATCATATATAATGATCTCACACCATACACTGTATCAATATGTTCTTTCACGTCTATTGCCTTTTTGAAATTCTCTTCAGCGGCAATTAAATTTTTCCCTCTTAAATAAACTAAGCCTAAGTTATGAAAGATCACTCCGATAATTCTTTTCACTTTTTCCTCATCCAACCCACGGGCGATACTTAATGCTTCCCGATAATATGATTCTGCCTCCGTCAGCCTGTACATATCGTACATGTTAGCACCGACCATCATATTACAGCCAATCACTTTCACTATATATAATTGATTTTTTTCAAACAATTGCTTGGCTTTTTTCAAATGATTTAGGGAAACAAAGTGCTGATCAATTTGATAATAGGCATCAGCTATTTTGTAATGAAATTCAGCTTGCTCCATTTCATCTGATACAGCATTCAACTCTCTCTCTGCTTTGCGATAATAGCTTATCGCATCAACATACTCTTTATGATCAAATTCATACATTCCACGAAAAAATAATGAGTAATACTTCAAGAGGCCTGTAAGTCTTTTTTGCGGCTTTTCTATTTTTTCAAGTAGTTCGTCGACTGTGGGGCGATCTCGATATCTGTCTTCCGGCTCCAAGGAATCTAACATCAATTGGTGACGAAAGCACATCAATGAATAAAAAACAAGCAAATCCTGATCCTCTTCCATCTCCTCTATTTCCTGTTCGACTTCAGCCTTCAAAATCTCAGCATCAGGCACACTGAACTGGCGAATCATTTTGTACCATTCATTGATCTTGACACCAACTTGGGACGACGGCAAAACTTGATCCATATATACCTCTCCCTCTAATCACTATTTTTGTAATATTATAACTATTTATACAATAAACACAAACGAAAAAATCCCGCAATCATTTTGCGGCTTTACTGCATGCAGCTATTTAGACTCCATTCTAAAGAATCATTTAAGTTAAAAAAACATGTTATTGATCATGTTCCTTTTCAACATGGTAAAATTCAGCCAACATTTTCATTAGGAAAGGATGCTGGACAAAAAGAGACACGGAATATTTAGTAAGAGGCGAAATACCGAGCGAGTATTTCAAATTGCAATCAAAGGAGTGAAGATAAGTGTTCCTTTACTATAAAGATGAGAAGCTGGGCGAAATTCACGACGTCAGCGGAGAAGGCATGTGGATGTACGGAATACTCAGTCCATATGAAAACATCGAGGTTTTTAGAGGCCTCTTTAATGACCTCATTGACGAAGAATGTGATTTCGATGAAACGAAATACGATGAAGATTGGCTAAAGGACGAAAACTGGTTTGTTTCGGATAACGGGAATAAAAGAGGCATCATTGTTCCTGCTGTCTATCCTGATGGGGCTATAAACTGGAGATGGACATAAAAAAGGGCCCTAACAGTGGCCCTTTTTTAGTAAAGTATTTGTTTTTGCCCATACAGGCCAGCTAGAGGCGGGCTACCATTAACTGTAGGAAAGGTTAATCCTCATCACCCTGGTGAGTCCTATAATAATTTTCAGCAGTATAGATATTCCACTCCCAAAAATTTGCTCCTTGAGACAAGATATACCTATCTAAAAATATCTCAAAATTAAGTTGCATTGGTTCATACTCAATAAATCCGCGGAACCATAAATAGTTTGGATCTGTGGAAATTTTGGTTTTGTCAATTAACAAATAACATCCGTCTAACAGATGTGCGACAGGAATAAACTGAGGCTCTAAAAAACCATTTTGCATATACTTTTCAATCTCTTCTAAATTAAGAATATGCAAACCCCCACCCACATTCTCACCGTAAATCAACGATTCAAATATTCTGGCTCCATTATGCAGTTTCAAAAAAGCTTTATAGTCATTAGGGAGCGAAACATTTATTTTCTTTTCAAAAAGTGCAATCTCTTCGTCTGTGGCACCATTAGAAAAGGTACACTCCACTTCAGCCAGATCTCCTTCACTTCGTAAAATTTTTAATTGTCTTTTTTCATTAAGTAATTCTTTTAAGCCATTTAATGTTTTTTCAATAAAAACCGCCATTGCGCCACCTCTTTTAATACTTCATCCACCAAGGGTTTAAAATTTGTTGATGTATATCTCTTGTCAGTGGGTACAAGTTGTTAAAGCTGTTATTCCCTCCATATTCTCTCGGAAGCACATGGTGAATATCAAATTCTGACCATTTCCACTTTGGATTACCATATTTTTCGATATATTTCTTTATATAATTATCTCGATCCTTCGAGCTGTCCCATTTTACTCTATCTTCAAGTGGGATTTTAGGGAAATTTGCTTTAGCCGGTAAAGGCATTGTTTTATTGTTGTGAGTATTTATTATTTTTGGATACAGCCATGCTATTTTATTCGCAAGAGCTGGAGCCAACGTTCCAGTTGAAGTATCGGGTAGTGAGCCTTTCCAGCCGGCTACTGAAGTATGTTGGGACATAAAAAACTTTGTCTTTTTTGGATAATACGACTTTGAATATGATTTACCTACTTTAATGTCTTTTCCTAAAAATTCTCTGTTATGGAGAAAAACCCTTCCATATTTTCCGCTATAAGTGTTACTTTCATATAAATCGTTTCTGGCTTCAATGACTATAGGCTTTTCGCCAACTATGCTTGCTATTTTTATTGTAGTTGTGATGGATTTTTTGTTGGGGTCATATATTGTTGTGTAGGACATCGTAACTAAGCTAGCTGCTTTAGTGTGCGCTTTCTCTTCTTTTTTTTCAACGACTGGCACATTAACAATGTTGTTTTCTTCTTTAGCTAAGGGGTTCTTATACGTTATTTCATTGTGGCTATCCTGCTTGGCAAGTTGTCGTGCCTCCTTAATGGCAGAAACCTGGTCATCATTATTGCTCTTAGCCACTCCATTCTTATCTACTGTTAAAGTTTCTTTTTCTTCAAAGGTTACTGGTTTTGCTAATCCAAACGAGTCCTCTTGTGTTGCTTTCGTTTGTGGCGAAAATCCAATAGTAGCAATCAATAAAGTTACGACCAGAAAGCAAATTGAGTTTTTTAGCAATTTCATACAATTCCTCCTTAATTTGTTTTCTAGTCTAACATACTATTTTTTTACTTTTATTTCAATAATATGTAAACATTTTTCACTACTATTATTAGGTCTTCTCAAAAGAGAAGACCCAGTAGACCTATTTTAGTAGAGATTCCAGCTTTGTTTTCGTTTTCGGTCCGTAAATTCCATCAGCAGTTAACCCATACATAGATTGGAATCGTTTGACCGCGTTTGCTGTTTTCGAACCGTAATAGCCATCTATTCCGTTGTTCTTTGCCCCTTTGTCCGGATAATAATAGAGAGCTGCCAAAGCTGTCTGGATCTGTTTCACGGCCGTTCCCTTAGTTAAGGGGCTTGTCACTTTAAAAACGCCCGATGGCAGCGTGTAAGATGATTTTTTTCCTTTTGTTGGAGAGCTGGCCGAGTCCGTCAGCTTTAATACTTGGCCGACTTTGATAAAATTCGGGTCCTTGATACTGTTCAATCTCTGGATGGTGGCCATGTTTACGGCAGTTTTCTGTGCAATTACAGGGAGGACATCTCCCTTCTTGACGGTGTACGTCGCCACGCCAGTCTTTGTTCCTGTTTTTGCTGATAAGGGCTGTGCGATGCTAATGTGCGAACCACGTTTGTTATGAACTGTCCTGTCCCTCCAAAAGCTTTTTTATCAGCCATCGCTTGCTAGCTGCAGATTTTACGATTTTCTTTACCGTTTCCGCAGATTTTAATACGATATACTTTCGGTTACGGTTCCCGTCCTCTAAGCTTCCAAGCGGGTTCAAACTGCTGACCACTTCCTTACCATGGAAGGGGTCAGTAAAGAAATAATCATCAATAAGAAAGCCTAAAAAAATAAACAGGCATGCTGCCTGTTTATTTTTTTATAACCGCCGGCTTGTTAAAACAGCCGTTTTAAGCTTTTCTTGAGTGACGGCATTTCGATTTTTTGGTTTTCAAAGAAGTTTTTCAGCATGTATTTGCTGAAGCCCTTCGCTTGGCCGTAAGTGATTTTTCCCGGAAGCGGCGGCTCGTCGCCGATGACGGCGTCGATGACGACCGGCTCATTTGAGTTGAGCGCTTCATGAAAAGCGGGAGCCAATTCCTCGTGTTTCGTCACTTTGATCCCTTTTGCCCCGCAGCTTTCTGCAAAAGCGGCGTAATCCATATTTTGCAGCTGGGTGACGTAGTCAATGTTGCCTTTGACCCGCTGTTCATATTCAATCATGCCTAAATTTTCGTTGTTTAAAACGACAACCGTAATCGGCAGTTTATATTTAACAGCCGTCGGCAGGTCCTGCATCACCATTGAAAATCCGCCGTCTCCGCAAATGGCGATGGACTGCCGTTCAGGTTCGGCAAGGCTTGCGGCAATCGCTCCCGGAAGCCCGCATCCCATCGTGGCGAGCCAGCTTGAGACGATAAAGTCCTGCTTCTTCATCTTAAAATGGCGGGCCATCCACACCGTAACCGTTCCGACATCCACCGACAGGACGGCGTCCTCTGCGGCGGCATCCTGAAGCCGGGCAATGACCTGCTGCGGCTTGAGCGGATGAGTCGCTTCGGTTTCATCCTTTTCGATTTCCTTCCACCAATGCTTCATGTGCTCGGTGCAGGCGTCCAAAAATCTTCTGTCTTCTTTATATTCAATGTATTCCGTCAGCTCTTTCAGTCCCAGAGCCGCATCACTGACGATTCCCGCATTGACGGGATAGCGCTTCCCGATTTTCGCCGGATCCGAATCAAGCTGAATAGCAGGCGTATCATCCGGGAGATAATCCCTGTATGGGAACGACGTACCGAGCATGATCAGCAGATCGCATTCCTCCATTGCTTCGTAGGCGGGCTTTGTGCCGATTTGCCCGAGATTCCCGAGAAAGTGGGGATGGCTGTCAGGCACGACGCCTTTTGCCGGAAGGGTAATGACAATCGGAGCGGCCGCTTTATCGGCGAATACCAGCAGCTCCTCTTTTGCCGATTTTAACCCTTGGCCGGCGAGAATGACCGGTTTTTTTGCGTTGTTAATATATTGCGCGCATGTCACGAGATGTTCTTTTTTCGGCTCTATATCGGCTTTGAGGTATATCGGCGATGTGTAAACCGGCTCCCGTTTGATTTTTTGCGCGAATAAATCATCAGAAACGGTTAAAACGGCAACGCCTTTTTTGCTGTAAGCCGTGCGGATCGCCTGATTCAGAAGATCGGGCAGCGCTTCTGCCGTATGTACTTGCTGGTTGAACACCGCCACGTCCTCAAACATTTGCTCTAATTTGATTTCCTGAAAGCTGTCACGGCCGATTTCATCTGAGGCAACCTGTCCCGCAATCGCCAGCACCGGAACACCGTCCGCTTTGGCGTCGTATAAACCGTTCAGCAGATGAACGGCCCCCGGTCCTGCGATTGAAAGGCAGACACCGATCTGCCCGGTCAGTTTTGCCTCAGCCGCGGCGGCCAGGGCTGCGACTTCTTCGTGCCGGGTTTGGATGAATGTCAGGTTATTTCGTTCATGTCTCAGTTCTTCGATAAATTCATTAATGCTGTCTCCGGGAATGCCGTATATATGACCGACTCCCCATTGTTCAAGCAGCTCCGTCATTACGTGTCCTGCTGTTTTACTTGGCATACTGCATCCTCCTTTTACCTGTATTCATCCCCTTTTTCATACGGGTTGAAACACGGGCTATACTCTCAGCTTTTTTCTCAGCAGATCAAGGATGGATAACAGATTTCGGTCTTTAAGGACTGCCTTACGATTTGCCGCCCCATTGAGTCCGTCTTTTATTTGGAGTTTCCTGTTCGGCACCATGAACAGCGGCAGCCGGTTTGGGGAAAACCAGCGTAATGCGGCGGTTTCCGGCCCGTTCATCAGCGGTGTTCCTCCGGTAATGGCTCCGATGAAGACATGTTGTGTATCTTCAAATGCCGGCCTTTCATACTCACCGGCTTTTTTTATGATGGTCACGTTATAACCGGTTTCTTCGAAGGCCTCTCTTACGGCTGCGGATTCAGGTGTTTCACCTTCTGCGATCCTGCCCCCGGGCAAATCCCATAAGGGAATGTCTTTCCGTTTTACGAGCAATATGCCCCGCCCGTCATTTTGAATGATAACAAAAGCGCCTTGAGCCATGGCGTCCTCCTTTACAAAAAAGACCGCGGCATTTCAGCCTGCGGTCTTTGCCGTTACTTTTTAAAATGATACGGCAGGGTGGCGACGATTATGTCCTTCTTCCAAAACAGCCGGACTCGGAGCAAGAAGGCTGATTGGTTGTGAAGGATGGTCTGCCAGCGTTTTTTCGTAATGAATTGCGGAAACAGCACCATCACGGAGAACTGTTCTTTTTTCGCTTTTTGTTCGACCGTTTCCAAAAATTTATCAAACGGGTGAACCAGACTGCGGTATGAGGAATGCAGGGTGACGAGGCGGACGCCGTTATGAAGCTCTTCCCAGCGCTTTTCCACCTTTTTTTCGTTTTCTCTGTCAAAGGAAACATGAACCGCAATGACCTGATCCGATAATGATTTCGCATACTGAATCGATTTTTGGACGACGGTGGTGACACCGGCGACAGGCACGATGACGACGGTTCCCCTGATTTCCTCAGGCTGCTGATCAACGACCCGCAGCTGTTCGCCGACCGCGGTGTAGTGATTTTTAATGACGAAAAACAGCATGACGACAGCAGGCATGAATAACAGCACCGGCCAGACAAGATTGAACTTCGTCGCGAATAAAATACACAGCACCATAAATGAAATGGCGGCGCCGCATGAGTTGATCAGCATTTTTACCGCCCAGCCCTTCGGCTTCTGCCTGATCCACTTGATGCACATTCCCGTCTGCGACAGCGTAAACGGAATGAACACGCCGACGGCATAAAGCGGAATTAAATGTTCCGTGCGGCCGCCGAATAAAAGAATGAGCAAGATGGACGCGATACCGAGAAAGATGATTCCGTTTGAAAATCCTAATCGGTCGCCTCGTACCGTAAACATTCTCGGCATATACTGATCGCGCGCTAAATTAAACGCCAGCTGCGGAAAAGCGGAAAAGCCCGTATTCGCCGCAAGCACGAGAATCAAGGATGTAACGCCTTGAATGAAATAATACACCGTATGCCGTCCGAAAGTTTCCGCGGCGATTTGCGAAATAACGGTCTCGTCATGCTTCGGTCCCGTGCCGTATCCGTACGCCAGCACCGTAATCCCCGTAAATAAGATCGCCAGCAGAATCCCCATCATGGCCAAAGTGCGGGCCGCGTTTTTTGCCGGAGGATTTTTAAAGGCCGGGATCGCGTTTGAAATGGCTTCCACACCGGTCAGTGCCGAACAGCCGGATGAAAAGGCCTTCAGCAGCAAAAACAGCGTGATGCCCGCCACGGGTGTGCCGATCGGCGTGTGTTCGGCCGGATGAACCTGGCCCGTCATGAGCTTAAACAGTCCGACGACGATCAAAAGGACAAGCGCCGCCACAAACAGATAGACGGGATACGCCAAAATGGACGCCGACTCTGACAGTCCTCTCAAATTTAAAATCATAATCAGAATTACAAGCAAAACAGCAATGAGCAAATGATACGGGTGCAGGGCCGGAAATGCCGATGTAATGGCGTCAGTTCCGGCAGAAATGCTTACCGCCACCGTCAGAATATAATCAACAAGCAATGAGCCGCCCGCAATCAGACCCGGCTTCTCACCAAGGTTTTCTTTTGAAACCATATAAGCGCCCCCGCCTTGCGGATAAGCGTAAATAATCTGTCTGTAGGACAGAATCAAAGCTAGCAGCAAAATGAGAACACCGGCTGCGATCGGAATGGAATACCAAAACGCGGCCGCGCTTACCGCAGCCAAAATGATCAGAATCTGTTCCGTTCCGTAAGCAACTGATGACAGCGCGTCTGAAGAAAGCATGGCGAGCGCCTTGAGTTTCGTGAGTTTCTGCTCTCCGGCCGCCTGTGATTTCAGCGGTTTCCCAATCAAAAATCTTTTGATTGAATGGTACATTTGTTGTTTTCCCCTTTTTTTCATTTTCCGTTTGATTTACAAACCCTTACTGCTATGATGTCTCCGAATAACGATTGCATGCCATATTTCAGCACAGCAAAAAGACACAGAGGCAAACGGATGCCCCTGCGCCATAATCGTGCACAGGTTTCATTCATCTCCTCTCATGAACGCTTACGAGGTTAGCTGTCGGATTCGGGCTGATGAGAGTTGGCCCTACCTGAAAAAGGATTCACCCCAAGCGGCATCACGCGCCGCAAATTGGTTCCCCCGCTCTGATTACAGATTAAGCGATATAGATTATAAAAGAGATCATACTCCCGTCCCGTTCAGTTGTAAAGGGGCTTTTATGCTGTTTCAAAAATAAAAAAATCACCGCCAAAAATGGAAATGAAAATACAAAAAAAGAGGCCTGTTAACGGCCTCTTTTTCCTTCATTACTCTTCGCTTTTTTCATGATCCGTTTTTCTTTTTTTCCTTCTTGCCGTCAGCCAGATCAGACCGGCCGCAATGATCATAAGCGCCGCGAAAACAGCAATATACGTAACGTTCAGTGGTGCGGAACGGCTTTTCGTATCAGCCGATGGACTGCTGTCATCGGACTTGATTTGCTGATGATTCGAAAACAGCTGCCGGCCGGCCGTTTCGTTAATGACGGTTGCGGCATCGCTTGTGCTGTCTAAAAAGCTGATCAGCTCTTTTGTGACAGACGCGCCGCTTCCTGATAACGGAGCAAAAACAGCGATGCTCCGGCCGGAGTCCCAAGGTGATTCCTGGGTAAACGCGACTTGTTTCGTTGTCTCATTCAGCATTTGAAACGAAGAAACATCGTACGCGCCGCTGCGGTCTGAGGGCACGAGAAGCTTAGAAGCGTTTGATTTCAAAAGCGGAATTTGCGGCAGGCCTCCGATAAACACAACATTCCGGCCTTTGGCATCCGCTTCCTTCATGTCTGATGCCGTCTTTACGGTAAAGCCGTTTCCGAATGAATCCGCCACCAGAGAAAGCTCTTTCAGTGTCTGCATGTTTACGTCATCCGGGATGACGATCACTGTTTTCTCTTTCCCGCCGCCCGCAAACGGGAGCGGCCATTGCCCGAAATCAGCTTTCTGCGCCGCATCGCTTACCGGATACGTCAGCGTGCTGCTTTTATCAATATAGACCCATTTGTTTTCGTCACGGTCGATACACGGATTGTTATGTTTCAAGCCTGATGTGACAAATTGCAGATCAATGTACCTGCTGCTTCGCAAAAGCTTCGGATCAATCGGGATTGAGACGTGGTAAAAGCCGTCTTTATCTTTATTGCCGAGATCATCAAGACGCACCGCATTCGGCTGTCCGTTGACCATGACGTTCAGCTCCGCTCTCTCGGCGTCATTTGCTGAATCCGCCTTCGTCCGGATCGATTCCGACGTTTTTAATGTAAGTGAAAGCTTGACCTTACCGTCTTTATCAACAGCGGCCGCCGCAGGGTAAAAGAAGTGCTCTGACGCCGTTTTGTTTGATCCGATCGTTACATTTCCCGCGCCGAAGTCCTCTAATGTCAGTTTATTGCCTGTCTTTTCCGCAGCGGGCTGAAGGCGGCCGATTGTCAAAGTATCTCCGCCCAGCTGAGCTGAATAAGCGCTGTCTGTGATGACGCGGATTTTATCCGCCAGCGTTTTGTCTGATTGCGCCGTGACAAACAGGACGGGCTGCCGTTTGTCCCCTGATGTCAGAACCCGTTCAGCGAGAAGAAGTTTGTTGTCTTCCGCTTTGATGTTCCCCTGTTCGAAAAGTTCTTTTATTTTCCCGTTCCAATGCTGATCAGCGCCGATGACAATTGACGGATTGCTGATTTTGCCGGCGTCGGATTCTTTTACATAGGATACCTTCAGCCTGCTGTCTGCCGTTTTCAGAAATGCTTCTGTTTTGACTGCGGCTTCAGCTTCCGCCGAGGTCGGTTTGTCAGGAAGAATAATATCGGTTTCTTCACCCGTATTGCCTGATTGGGCAAACGGATACGGGAAATGGCCGAGATCCGCTCCCTTTGACTTGCTTGCTTCTGAAAGTACAAGGCGGCTGTCCGGATAAATTTTTATCCAGTTGCCTGACGTATCCTGCCTGACGCAGACGCCCTCTTTTAATACGCCGTAAAATCGTAATGATACATTGTGATAGCCTTGGGCGGATTGGCTTTTGCTGAGATTGAGCTTCACCGTTTTCCGCTTGGAACTGCCGTCAAGCTTTATGGATTTGACGGGTTCATCATCAATGACAATGGTTAAAGAAGACGGGGCAATTAATAAGTTTGACGCCTCGTAATCAATCAGAAGCGACTGATCGGCATTCGAAGCTCCCGCAGGAATCTGATAGGTCAGCTCTGCGCTGTCTTTCGCCCCGTACAGTGTCATCAGATCGCCAGTCAGCGCCTGCTGCTCTTTTGCGCCGGCGCTTGTTCCGAGGGCGGAACCGTCCGTTTTCAGTTCCCGGGCCGCGGCCGCCTGCCCGTTATACATCAATAGCAAAAGGCCAGTTATCAATATGATCGCTTTTTTCAAAAAGGTCACCCGCTTTTATTTTGATTGTATCGCTCCGTTTTGTACCACCTGACTTCCTGCTTGAACAAGCGGTGCTTGATCTCTGTGAATAATGACCAGATGACGAGCACGATCCAAGCCTGAGAGTATGTAAAGTACATCAGAAATACGATAAAGAAGTTTTGTTTGTTCATTTCTGTTTTTTCAATGCTTAAAGTAATCATGACCTCAGTCATAAACAGGAAAAAGGCCAGTATCCACAAAATCATCGCCAAAAACCCGACTGCCAGATGCAGGTCGTAAAAAAGATTGATGATAAAAATCGTGTTTGACATGATCACACCGAAGAAAAACAAAAAATACGTAAAAAAGAAATAAAACAGATCGAAGATGATCCGCTTGCGTTTCAGCTTGAAAAATTGGGATAAAAACTTGAGAACAACGTATTGGTTGCCGCGCGCCCATCTTGTCCGCTGACGCCACCACACCTTCCATGTCTCAGGCTCCTGCTCCCATGTCACAGCCGCCGGGAAAAAGCGGATATGGTACCCGAGATTATAGACGCGGATGGTCAGCTCGGTATCCTCCGCCAGCGCCTTATCATCCCAGCCGCCGAGCTGTTCGATAATGCTCCGCCTGATCGCGAAGTTCGTTCCCGGGATGGTGGCGATTTTGAACCATTTCCATCTGCCGCCCTGCGCCATCCACTGAAAGCAGATGGTTTCAATATTGATAAACTTCGTCAGGATCGTTTTGGCCGCGTTGATGACACGGAATTTCCCGACAACAGCTCCCGCTTTCTCATCATTCATCAGACCGAGAACCAGGTAGTACACCGCCATTTTTTCCGGCGTGTTGTCCGCATCATACACGCAGATCACGTCTCCGTTCGATTCCGCGAACCCTGAGTTCAGCGCCGAAGATTTTCCTTTTCCGGCGTTCGGGGGCTTTGTGATGACCATTTTAATGAAGTCATACTGACGGGAAAATTCATTGACGATGTCTCCCGTCCGGTCGGAGGAATTATCATTAACGACGATGATCTCAAGCCTGTCTTTCGGATAATACAGGTTCACCATCGCCTTCAGCGTCTGCCTGATGACGACCTCCTCATTATGCGCGGGAATGAGCACGCTGACCTTCGGGAGCTCCCCCATCTTTGCGCGCCATTTCGGAATGTTCCGTTCGAAGGTCATATAATGCCTGAATCCGCCCTGCATCAGAAACATGTGATAGAGAAGCATCACCCATATTAAACTTAATGAGATAAAAAACAGAATGTTACTCAAGGCTTCTTCTCTCCTTAAAGATTCGTTTTTTTAATGTGGCGCGCAAATAAAGAACGTAGCAGGCGAACATGATGATAAACAATAACACCACGCCGGAGAGAATCCAAAGCGCTTTTTCCAGAGGCGTCTGCTGATGGTGATTGAAAAAGGCCGTTATCGGATGAATCTTGTTTTCCACATGAATGGTTCCGTCTCCGTCCGTTTTGATCCTGACGCTGTCCGACGTTACCGTTTGCTTCGTTTTCTTCAGATCGAGCCACTCGCCGCCGGGAATCCGCTCCATCTGATTGACGAGCTCGGGGAGGTATTTCATGCCGAGATACGGATGGTAGAAACCGCCCGCCACTCCGCCGCCGAAATCAATCATCTGCGAAATATGATTCTCCATATCTCCGAGCGGATTTTCCTTTGAGTTATCGGCATAACCGATTGTTTCAGGGTACAGCGTCATCCCGTCCAGCATAGCCGGCTTTGAGACGAACGGAGGGGCGCCCGAGGTTTTCCACGTCGTGCCGCTGAGCTGCACTTGTCCGAAAATGCTGGAGAAATAAGAAGATGCGATTTTGTAGCCTTCTTCAGACATCGTATAGTGCGGCGCTTCAAATGACAGCGGGTAAAGGCCGAGCTCTGTCAGATCGTCAATCGCCTGCTCCAGCTTCGTTCTCGTGTAGATGTTTTCTTTTTCACGGAAAGGCTTCACATACGTCCGGTACGCTTTTTCATTCGGAAAATCCTGTTCCTTTTCAAGCTTGACCGGAGTATCATCCGCATTTTCTGACGTAATCGGCTGATCCGCTTTGGCATCCCAAAATTCAAAGCCTTCTCCCGTTTCGCTGTATCGGTATGCGTGCGTGTAGCCGTGAACAATGATGCTGCCGCCCATTTGCTGAAGTTTTTTCAGGACGCTGACCATTTTCGGTTTGTCCGCCAAGTATACTTTTTCTCCGTTTTCCGGATTGAGATAGACCGGAATGACCGCCAGAATAAACGGAATGTGTCTTTTATGCAGGTAAGCACCCGCTTCGTAAAGCAATGTTTCATCTGACATCGGACTGATGTCTTCAAGCCGCAAATAAAGGAGGGTGCCGCCCGCTGATTCTCCGAAAGCGCTGCGCAGCGCTTTCGCCGTCAGAAACGAATCATTTAACAGGCTCGTCACACCGAAATAATAGTCAGAGCGCGCCGTTTTCCACATAAAAGGGCGGGTGCCGCCGTCACCGGACCGGTATGTATAAAGGGACTTCCCTTTTACTCCCGATACGCCGAGCACGGACATCCCTTTTTCAAGCGGCATGTCTGTTTTTTCTTCTTTGCCGTAAATGCGGTATACCGTTTCTTTCTCTGTCAGGGACAAACCCGCAAATTGGCGGAACTGTCCGGCGTTATAGCCGATGCTGATAAGCTGCTGCGGCATGCTGCTGATCAGTGACACAAATGATGTGCTGAGCTTTTTTTTCGTGACGCCGTAATAGATGACGCGCCGATTCTTTTTGAGGTCCGCGGCTGTGATGTCTCCGTCGCTTTTCACGGTGACGGCTGATGAGAAATGGCCCGCGGTCAGATCAAGCATTTTGACCTCAGCGGTTTCTTTGCCGTCCGTGCTTGTATAAATAATGAGAATGCCGTCCTTTTTGTCTTTTGCTTCCGCCGTAAGGGGAACATAAACCGCCGAAATCATGAAGAGCGCCGAGAGTAAGAGACGTATCCATTTAGAGTTCATTCATCATCATCTCGTTTTCCAGTTCATTTAAAAATTGCTCGGCCGTTTGTAAATCCTTTCGGTACGCCAAGTAACATACACGGAAGGTGATGGAGACGTATTTACCGTTTTGCAGCCGGTACGTATTCAATTCCTTTTTCAGCTTCGCCAGAACGGCCGGCATGTTTTCTTCAGGCGTATGGGTCAGCACGATGCCGAACCGTTCGGCGGACGGCCTGAATTTTTTGTCTGTTTCCCGAACGCTTGACCGGATTTGGCGGCTGATAAATGCCAGCAGGCGGTCGGTCTCTTTTTCTCCGTAGAGGGATTTGAATTCCTTGAAATAATGCATGTGCAGCAGCAAAAAGACGAAGGAATTGCCGTAGCGTTCCGCCCGCTTGATTTCCTCAGAAAGCTCCAGCTTCATCCGCAGATGGTTGTCAAAGCCGGTCACCCTGTCGACGGCGACAAAGCTCGTAATCTCTTCACGCAGCTGTTTCACTGAGCGCTCAAGCCCCTTCGCCAACTCGTGAATCCTTCCCGCTATGTAAGAAAAGAGCAGCAGCGCAATCCCCCAAATGACCAGCACCTGCAGACTTTCGGCACCGGCAGACGCCATAAAGCCCCCGGTCTGAAACCACAGGAGCAGGCTGCCGAGAACAAATAAGACGAGTAAGGTGATGACGAGCGCGTAGATTGCCCCGAACCATATGCCGGCTCCCGTGACAAGCAATGTGATGCAGGTTATCAGAAGCCCTGCGGATTGCTGAGACGCATAGTAAATAAAAAAAGACAGCAGCACCAGCATAACTGCTGTGTAGCTGCACAGTTTTTGTGATTCATTGAATGATATTTTCATTAAACAATTTCCTTTCAGCCAGAAGCGGCAGCAGGTTATCGAAAGAATGTGTATCGCCCCCGCTCATATAACCGCCGTAATCAGGTTTCAGCGTGTCCAGCGTTTCAAATGAAGTCATTCTTTCATAAAGCGGCTTGATGACAGCCGGATCAGCTTTTTGTTCTGCTAAAAAAAGAACGGCCAGGGCGTAAACGGACGGTGATTCGTACTGAACCGCCGGCTCCTTCGTGTCTGCGCTGTACCGTCCGTACAGCTGTCCGCGCGACTTAAATTCCTCTATCATCCATTTTGACAGCACGGCGGCTTTGTCATCGCCCCGCTTCAGATTCACGGCAGCGTACAGCTGGTCGATGACATTCACTTCGCTGTCATATTTGTATTCCTTTGTTTCAGTATTGAACGATTTCGGCAGAAAACCATTTTTCAGGGGCGCAAGATTGAGAACATCAAGGTTCCGGTTTTCCGTTTTCTCATCGATAATCCCCTTTTCTCTGAGCATCTGTAAGGCGCCGGGGTCGACATAGGACAACGTCACGGTCTTTGATGCGGCATTTGAAGCGGCATCATAATAATCCGTAAAATACCCGTCATTCGTATTGAATTTTTCCAGCGCCTTCCCGATCTGCACCGCTGTTTTCCCGTATTCACTGTTACCCCACAGGGTTCCGGCCTCATTCAGACAGTTCATAATTCTGAAATCGTCAATTAAGGCATTGGTGCCGCTCGCTTTATTCCCGTCAATCTTCCACGACACGAGCCCGTTTTTCGTCAGAAACGAATCGGTGAGAAGCTGATATTGCGCTTGAAACTGCCGTTCATCTTTCCTGTTCAGCAAAAATGCCATCCATAGTCCGAGAGACTCAGATAAATATTCCGGCTCACCGGATATGTTCGTCCGGATCATCCCCCGCCCGTTCATCAATTTATGATAAATAAAATGCTCTGCGGGCTGAAGCGGTCCGGACGGTTCGGCCGCCGCCTGTTTTTCAGTGCCGGCCTCCGCGCACCCCGCCGTCAGAACGATCGAAATCAAAAGGATCATCAGACGAAAAACGAATTGCTTCACAGTCTATCCTCCTATTTTACAAATCCTTTTTTAGACCCATATCTTATTTTTTCACAAAGTATTTTTACTATATAGGAAACGATAAAAGAATACTAGCATTTTTTCACATTGGAAAATTTTAAATGGGAGCACCGCCTGCTCACCTTTTCCCTCTTCACAGGATCGTATTCCCATTACAGTAAAAAACACAAAAAAAGGCAGCATTTCGTTACAAATGCTGCCTTTCTCTGATCTATTTATCCAGGCCGAGTTTTTTCAGCTGTTCTGCCAGCGCGTTGTTCATCGGCTCCTCTTTGTTTTGGCTTTTCATATAAGAGTTGATGTCCCGCTTGGATGCGCGTCCGGATTTATCTTTCGCCTTGCGCTTTTCAAAGACGGACAGTTTCTCCCGGTGGCCGCATACACATGCGAAGGTTTGGCCTTCGCCCTGGCCGCGAAGCTCCATTTTCTTATGACAGTTCGGACAGCGGGCGTTTGTTTTTCTTGCCAGCGTTTTCCGGCTGCCGCACTCACGATCCTGACATACGAGCATCGTGCCGCGTTTGCCGTTGACTTTAAGCATCATTTTGCCGCAATCAGGGCAGGCGGTGCCTGAAATGTTGTCATGTCTGAAAGTTTGGCTGCTGTTTTTGATTTCCTTCACCGTTTTGCCCGCATATGTTTTCATGTCTTTAATGAACACGGCGGATTTCAGTTTGCCCGCTGCGATGGCGGAGAGCTTTTGCTCCCACTCAGCGGTTAAGGCCGGCGATTTTAAATCTTCCGGGACGAGCTGTAAGAGCTGCTTCCCTTTTGACGTAATGAAAATATCTTTTTCTTTTTTCTCGATTAAGAAACTGTTGAACAGTTTTTCAATGATATCAGCGCGGGTGGCGACTGTTCCGAGTCCGCCGGTTTCACCCAATGTTTTCACAAGGTTCTTCTCTTCTCCCTGCATAAAGGCGCTTGGGTTCTCCATTGCGGATAACAGCGTGCCTTCATTAAAGCGCGCCGGCGGTTTCGTCTGTCCGCTCGTTTCTTTCAGTGATGAGACAGTGAGGCGCTGACCCTGCTGAAGATCCGGGAGCGTCTGGTCTTTGTCTTCCTCATGATCGTCGTCATCCTCGTACATATCATACACGGCTTTCCAGCCCGGCGATTGAACCGTTTTCCCTTTTGCGGTAAATGTTTCGCCGCCGATATCGGCTGTAACCTTTGTTTCTTCGTATTCGAACGCCGGCATTAACACGGCGAGAAAACGTTTGGCAATCAGATCGTAAAGTTTTCGTTCTTTGTCGCTGAGGCTTGAAAGGATCAGCGGCTCCTCTGTCGGAATGATGGCATGGTGATCCGATACTTTCGCATCATTGACGAATCCTTTATGCGCCTTGACGCCCCGCTTCAGTATTTGATTGACGTACTGTGCGTACGGCTTAACTTCCATGCCGTTTAAACGGTCTTTTAAAGTCGGCACGATGTCTGCGGAAAGGAATCTGGAATCCGTCCGCGGGTAAGTGACAAGCTTATGCTGTTCATACAGCTTTTGAAGCACGGACAGCGTCTCTTTTGCGGAGAAACCGAAGCGCTTATGAGCGTCCCGCTGCAATTCCGTCAAGTCGTAAAGACCGGGAGCGAAGCTTTTCTTCGCCGTTTTTTTCAATTCTGAAATGACTGCCGGCTTTCCTTGGAGATCTTTTGCCAAACGGCCGGTCACCGTCTGATCGAATGTTCTTGTCTGCTTTGTTTTTTTATCCTGCCATGTCAGCGTCATCTGATCAGCTGCCGCGCGGAGACCGTAATAAGGAACGGGTTTGAACGCCTGAATATCCGCTTCACGCTTGGCGATCATCGCCAGTGTCGGAGTCTGAACGCGTCCGCATGACAGCTGTGCGTTAAATTTCGTCGTCAGGGCGCGGGTCGCGTTGATGCCGACGATCCAATCCGCTTCCGCTCTGGCAACCGCGGAATGATACAGGTTTTCGTACTCTTTGCCGCTGCGGAGCTTCTGGAATCCTTCTTTAATCGCCTTATCTGTCACAGAAGAAATCCACAGCCGCTTAATCGGTTTGCGGACGTTTGCCTTCTCGATGATCCAGCGGGCCACAAGCTCCCCTTCCCGTCCTGCGTCTGTAGCGATTACGATCTGGCTGACGTCTTTCCGGACAAGCTGAGCTTTGACCGCATTGAACTGTTTTCCTGTTTTTTTAATGACGACGAGCTTTAAAGGCTCCGGAATAATCGGCAGATCCTCAAGCCGCCATGATTGAAATTCTTTGCCGTATCCTTCAGGGTCAGCGAGCGTTACCAGATGTCCGAGCGCCCATGTGACGATGTAGCGGTCGCCTTCAAGATACCCGTTTCCTTTTTTATAACACTTCAGCACGCGGGCCAAGTCCCGGCCGACTGAAGGTTTTTCAGCTAATACAACTGTTTTTGACATGCTTTTCACTTCTCTTTCTTTCACAATCATCCTGTTATTATAACAGACTTCCTCACGCTCTCTCTAATCGAGGACGTTTTTTGTGTCAATTTCTGAGAAAATGACGTGGGTCACGGTTTGGGCATACGGAGAGGTGCGGTTAATGAAGTGTTCGATCGTTTCCAGGCTGTCCGCGTTAATCTTCAGCATATAACACGCCGCGCCGGCGACCCGAAAACAAAATTCAATGTTGGGAATGGATTGAATGTAGGTTTTGAATTGATCGTATTTTCCGTTTTTCACCGTCGCTTCGACAATGCAGGAAACGGGAAGTCCGATCTTTTTTTGATCAATGTCCAATGTATAGCGTTTAATAACGCCGAAGGATTCAAGCTGTCTGACACGCTCTGTGACGGACGGGGCTGACAATTTGATTTTTCTGCCAAGCTCCCGCATGGACAGGCGGCTGTCCCGCTGCAGCTCTTTAATGATGCTCAGATCAACATTATCTAGTTTCATGACTGTAGTCCTTCCTTACCCTTTTGGCTATATTATCAAGAGAAATCCGAAAAATGACAAGAACAACAGGCTGAAATCATGCAGGTTTTTTAGGAACAGACGCGAAATGGTCATATTAGGACTGCCCTTTGCTTATAGTATAGAGGAAAAAAGATGTCCGACAGGAGGGAGCTGTATGTTACACACGCCGATCGGCAGACTTCGCACGATGGGGTTTATTGAAGGAATGTCGCTTTTGGTGCTGCTGTTTATCGCGATGCCGCTGAAATATTGGGCTCATCATCCGCTCGCCGTCACCATTGCCGGTTCCATTCACGGCGGTTTGTTTATCATTTATCTGGCGGTGCTGGCGTATGCGGCGTTTACTGTCAAATGGCATGTGAAATGGTCAGCCGCCGGTTTTATCGCGGCCTTTATTCCGTTCGGTAATTTTATTTATGATCGCGGCCTGAGACATTATCAATAAAAAAGCTCCTCTTCTGCAGAGGAGCTTTTTTCATGCGTTACATCCATTTCGTCACCCAGGCGATATAATAAGCGCCGGGGATGAATACGAGCTGGGCGAGAAGCGTGCCCGCGACCCTTGATGTGACCATCGTCAATGATGTCCATTTTAAGGAGACGTAGCTGCGCTTGCCCTTCGCCACATCGTCTGCCAGTACGGAAACTTTCGGATCAACAAACACAGCCAACAGCATAGTCGCAACTCCGTTGATTAAGCCTGATGCCATCACGGCCGTCGTGCTGTGCTCAGGCGCCAGAAGGCCGGCGTACAGAGCGGACAGAACACCGATCGTGTAAATAGACGTAATGACCATATTAATGACAAACAAGCGTTTCGGGATCATTCGGAATTGAAGCCCCTTTAAATAGGAGACTGACGGCAGTCTGATATAAGAACGCGCATGCTTCAGCCCGTTCAGTGAAAATCCTTTTTTAAATACCTGCATAACGGAGCCTCCTCCGTCCGCCAAGTGTATAATCGCCCTGGTGAATAACGCGACGAATGTCGGCAAAAGACAGATGCCGAGTATCGTTCCGACCGTGGAGCCGAATATTAAAAATCGAAACTGGGCGCCCACAAGAGACAGGGCGTTTGATCCGGCGGCATCAATCAGATGTCCGGTAAACGGCTGCTGAACCATGTTTGACATGCGCGACACGATGACCATGACATTAAATAATGACAGCGCGGACGCGATAAAACCGACTCTCGCGCCGGAAAGGCGTGTTGCATAGGCAAGCGTTTCAATCGAATGTATCAGCAGCAGAAAACAGAAGATAAACAGTACTTGTGAAGTAATAACGTGCAATGTATGATTCCTCCAAATCTTTTCTACTGATTAGACTCTGCAGACTGCGGCGAGGTTTCGGCCGGTTACATAAAAAAACCGCCCGGATGCCCGGCGCGGTTTTGTCTTATTCTTTTCTTACGCAAATAAATAATATATGGTTGCCCGCCTTAGCCCGCGGGTGATTCGTATTAACAGTTCCGACAGAATCATTCTTCGAAAGTAAACACCATGGAAGTTCTTGAACACAAGACAACGAAAGCCCTACCTCTCAATCGTCACTGCGGCTCCGAAGCCGCGCCGGTGTGAATTGTAAAACAAAAAGTCTTTTTTCCATCTCTTCGTTAGGGGCGAATGTCAGAAGGAAAAGAATAAGCTCAGCTTTTTTTCAAGCTGTCCGTTGAAGCCTGAAGCTTCTATATCAAAACAGAAAAAAGAAGTTTACTTTCTTTTTTATTTGCATGTTGTCACTTAGCAATTAAGTATAACAGATTGCCCCTGAATGATCAAATGATTTATTAAAGTTCCAGCTCGGCCGGCGTTTTTTCACCCGCGTTCATGAGCTTGATCTGCTTCGGTTCAATTTCAAGAATCACCATGTTCGGATCGTCTTTTCCGTCAAACCAGCGTTCCAGTTTCGGATCCCACAGCTTTTCTTTTAAATCGGCTGAGTTGTTCAGTTTGGCGGTTCCGGCCACTTCCACATAAGCGTCACCGAATCCTTCGCAGTCATACCCTAACAGAATATGAACATTCGGATTGTTTTCAATTTCTTCCGCTTTATGAGTGTCTTTGCTCGTCGGCGTGTAAATCGTTAAGCCGTCATGGAAAAATGTCATGTAGCGTGAATGCGGTTTGCCTTGCTCTACCGTCGCAAGCGAACCGACTTTATGATGATCCAGTACTTCAAGCACTTTTTCTTTGATTTCATTTTGATTCATGAAGAATCACTCCTTTTTAACGTCTCCGCTGTTACTTTTCCACATTGGGGAGACATTTAAACCAAGAAATGTGCTCTTCTGCCGATCTTCGCTCCATTCCCGCTTCAGCATGCTGTAGGTCACCGTGTCATGATAGGCGCCCTGTACGAAAATGCCTTCTCTCGTCAGTCCTTCTTTCTGAAATCCGAGCCGCTCCGCCACCGCCCTGCTTTTCGTGTTTTTTTCAGCCGCGCTGATCATGATGCGGTTCAGGCCGAGATCCTGAAATGCATGGGTGATGACCGCCCGGCAGCTTGCGGTGATAATGCCGAATCCTTCATGCTCTCGATCCAGCCAGTAGCCGATCTCTGCTTTTTGATTGACTGGATCGGCATTATGGATGCTGATCATGCCGCAAAACCGGCCCTTCACAAAAATTCCGGCGTCAAACCCATTCTCTTCCGCGTATTTATAACGCCATTCAGGGATGATCACATCTCGGTACGTATCGATATCAGCCAGTTCTTCCGCCCAGCTGAGCCATTCGCTGAGATGGTTTTGATTTCGCTTCATAACAGAATACAATTCGTCCGTATCTTCTTTGGCAAGCAATCTGATCGTCAGATGTTCCCGGATTTGACAGGAAAACACGACCACACCTTCTTTCCTTTATTAGCCATTATACAGGTAAATTCATTTTTTTCCATACAAAAAAGATGAGGCGAGCAGCCTCATCCTTAAATGCGCGGGTCGGTGAAAACATCGTGATCATCCGTGCTTGTCGATGACATTTCCGTAATGACCGCCCCTTCTTCTCCCGCTTGAAACCAATGCTTCGTATCCGGCGGAATGGTGTATTGTCCGCCCGGCTCAAGCACAATCTCATGCCAGACGGTGTAGTATTCCTTGTCTTCTTCCGGCGGGAGGACGCTTGGGTTCTCTGTCTTTTCACCTTCCACGTAGAGGTACACCTTCCCCCAGCGGCAGCGGAATGTCTCTTGTTTTCCCTTCTCGCCGCCGACCGGCGGATGGCGGTGTTCCGGACACGTCTGGCCCGGGAAGAGCACCAATTCTTTCGAACAGTAGCGGTCGGTATTCACGTAAATAAACAGCTGAAGCCCGGTTTCCTCAAGCTTGTCTAAGCCGTAATCCATGATTTGAATGTCTTCGACTTCATCATCAGTCAGAACGATTCCCGCTTTTTGATAGTATGCATTCACGTCATGTTTCGATATCGTCATGCTTCAGCCCCCTTATGTGGTCACAAATCTGCCGCCGTTGACATGCAGCGTCTGCCCGGTCATATAAGATGATTCATCTGAGGCCAAGAGCACATAGCAGCCGACATGTTCAACAGGCTGGCCTGCCCGGCCCATCGGCGTAGTCTGACCGAAGGAAGCGACTGTTTCTTCTGAGAATGTCGCCGGAATAAGCGGTGTCCAGATCGGCCCCGGCGCCACGGCGTTGACACGAATACCGTCGTTGACGAGCGCTTGCGCCATGGATCTCGTAAAACCGTTAATCGCGCCTTTCGTAGCCGTGTAGTCAATCAGCTGCGGATTGCCTGTGTAAGGATTAATGGATGTCGTATTGATGATCGCGCTGCCCGGCTTCATGTAATCAATCGCTTTTTTAGTCAAATAAAATTGTGAGTAAAAGTTTGTCTTAAAGGTTCTGTGAAGCTGCTCGCTTGTGATGTCTTTAATGCTTTCTTTCGGATGCTGTTCCGCGGCGTTATTCACGAGAATATCAAGACGCCCGAATTCTTCAACCGTTTTTTCAACGGCTTCATTACAAAAGTCTTCCTCACCGACATCGCCGGGGATTAACAGACATTTTACGCCTTCTTCTTCCACTCGTTTTTTTGTATCTTTCGCATCATCGTGTTCATCAAAATAGACGATCGCGACATTTGCGCCTTCCTTCGCGTAAGCAACCGCTACGGCGCGTCCGATACCGCTGTCGCCCCCTGTGATAAGTGCGGTTTTCCCTTTTAATTTATCAGCGCCTTTATATTCTTTGTATTCATAAACAGGCGCCGGATTCATTTCGCTCTCAATGCCCGGCTGGCGGTTTTGTGATTCCGCCGGGAATTCCTTCGGATAGTTTTCCATGTCAAGTTCCTCCTTCTTGTTCGATCTCATATTTCTTGTCTACCTCGGCTGTCTTTTGGATAAACATGAATGAGACAGTTCAAAACGTTTTCGGAGAAAAATGTTTCACATGGAACGCAAGAAAAAAACCCGGCTGGCAGCCGGGTTTTTATTTTCTATTATGAACGTACCGCTTGTTTGCGGAGCACGTCTTTTCTCACTTTTCCAAGGTTGTTTTTCGGAAGTTCGCTGACGAACTCAATTTCCGGAATTTTAAAGGCGGCAAGACGTTCTTGAAGGAATCGGGTCACTTCTTCTTCTGTCAGGCCTTCTCTGCCGTTTGTCACGATGAACGCTTTCGGCTTTTCGCCGTAGAGCGGATCAGGGATACCGACAACCGCCGTTTCGAGAATTCCAGGCACTTGCTGAATGACCTCTTCAATCTGGTCGGGATAAATATTGTCGCCGCCGTAGATGATGACATCTTTATAACGTCCGGTGATAAAGATAAATCCGTCTTCATCCACATAGCCGGAATCGCCGGTATGGAACCAGCCGTCTTTCAGCACTTTTCGTGTCGCTTCTTCGTTACCTTCATAGCCTTTGAATAAAAACGGACTTGTCACAACGACTTCTCCGATTGAGCCTTGCGGAAGGACTTCGCCTGTTTCCGGATCTACAACGTGGACGTCCACTTCTTCCATCGGTTTACCCGCGGAAGCGGCTTTATCCATTCCCATTTGCGGATTCCAAGAGCTGATGCCCCACGCTTCCGTGCTTCCGTATCCGTGCATGAGCGGGATGCCGATGTCGAGATACTGCTGGATCAGACTGCTTGGCACCTTTGTGCCTCCCGTCATCATATAAACGATAGAAGACATGTCAGTCTGATGCGTTTCCCATGCTTTCAGCAGGTATGTGTAATAGACAGGCAGCGCCATCACGGTTTGAATTTTCTCTTTTTCGATGAGCTTCAAGTTTTCCACAGGGTCCTGATTGTCTGTCATAATGAATGTCGTTCCGCTCATCGTGCCGACCATCTGGCAGATAATCGCGCTCGTATGGTAATTCGGATGGCATGCTAAGAAGCGGACATGCTGCATTCTCCCCGTGTATGCCAATGTCGCGTTTACGTAGTTGTATATGCCGCCGTGAGTGATCATGCAGCGTTTCGGATTGCCGGTTGTACCTGAGGTAAACATCAGCAATGCCGTATCGTTTTCAGACACCGTTTCGACATCCGGTGTATCACCGGAGCCTGTCAATAAAGCGTCAAACTCAGGCGTTGTCTCCGCAGCTGTTCCTGTTACGACCTTCAGTTTAAGAGAAGATGCAAGCGCAGGAAGCACTTCTTCCATGATCTCTTTAAATTCAGTGCTGTAAAAAACAGCTTTCGGTTCACAGGCTGCTAAAATGCCTTTCATTTCGTAAGGTGTTAATTGCCAGCTGACCGGCACAACCACCGCGCCGATTTCGAGTGCCGCAAACATGACAATGGATGCCGCGTGGCCGTTTTTGCAAAGCATCGCCACTCTGTCGCCTTTTTTTATTCCTTTATCAAGAAGCGCTTGTGCAAGCTGGTTGATTCGTTTTCGATATTCCGCGTAGGTCAGGGTATACGCACCGCTTTTTACAGCTTCGATCTCTTCGCTATTTGAAATGTCATGCAGAATCAGATGCTGTAATGTCTCCATATTTTCATCTCCCATAATGATAAATCAAAAAAAAACTCTGTCAGATTTTCTTTCTCACGCAACCCATTTTAAACCAAAAAATATAACTTGTAAAACTATTTTGTTTTAGAACTATTCCATCAGTGAATGATACAATAGTCCCGTGTTTTTAGTTTCTTCCCTTCCCCTTACCCTCATACATGCACAAAAAAACACACCCCACATGAGGTGTGCGCTTCCTGTTTACCGCTGTCCTTTCTCCTGAATGAAATGATAAAACAGCTTGTTTAAACGTTTGTATAAATCGGCCTCATCCTCAGTCTGGAAGGCTTTTATACTGTCTTCAGACTCGATAATGGCCGAGCTGACCGCACTTAGTATTTCCGACCCTTCAGCGGGCATATCAGCCGGCGCCATCATCACCAAAGCGCGGTCGGCGGTCAGGGAATTTCCGTCCATGCCTTTGACACTGCATGGAGCTGTCAAATCATAAATTTTGAAAAAAGGCGTGACAATTTCTTCATTTTTGAGATGGTACAGGGCCATCGCCGTTCCCGGAATGCCGAGTCCGCCCTGTCGTTCACGCTCAGCAAGGCGCTGTGCGGTTTTTTGGGCATTATGAACCAATCCTTCTTGCTCCAGCATGTCAAACATACGGTTCAAAAACAGCTCATACGCCGTGTTTGAATCAATGGATTTGACCGAAAAGTTCCGCAGCACGCTTTGGATAACCGCCGCGTAATGCGCCATACGGCCGGCCGCTTCCAGCATATCAGGCGTCTCCGGCTGCTTCTCTTCTCTTTTACCGTTTCTTTTTTTGTCAAGAATCAGCGGAATTTTTCTTTTGATGTACTGCTTGACCTGATCAGCGTCTTCTTCGTTTAAAAGCGGACTGACCATGACGTAATCAATGTTTTCATACGGGATCGGAACAGTGGATACGATCATGTCATACGCAGCGGTGTCTCGGTCCTTCAGTTCGATGAGGGAAGACATATCAAAGGAACGGATTTCCGGAAGCTCTTTTTTCAGCCTGGATGCGAGCATTTTGGACGACCCGATGCCGCTAGAACAGACGATCAGCGCTTTGATCTTCGCTTCTTCCCGTTTGATTTCCAGAGCGGAGCCGAAGTGAAGAACGATGAAAGCGATCTCATCATCAGAGAAAAGAAGCCCCGGAAAGAATTTTTCCATTCCTTCTTCTACGGCCATGTACAGCAGAAAGTAGTCGCGTTTAATTTGCTCGGTCATCGGGTTGTACATGTCGATATTTTCTTTTACCCGGTTGATCGCAGGCTCCAGATGGGCGATTAAACCGTCGTATAAAGAACCGTTTTCCGTCAGATCAATTTTAATTTTTTCAGAAATGAAGCCGATCAGCTGCTTCGTTTGCAAGGCCGTTTCAACCTCTATGTCTTCCGGTTTGAATTCCGTTTTGTATTTGCGGTTGGCGCTCCGCAAATGAATGGTGATATAACCGATCTCAGCTTCCGGAATTGAAACGCCGAACGCTTTTTCAAGCTCTTTTGCCATTTCCAGCGCAGAGCCGTACTCCCTCGTCTGCTGCAGCGCTTTTAGTTCTGAAGCCTCCATCGTGATGGTTTCTCCGAGCCTGATCCGGTCCATCGCAAAGGTTAAATGAACCGCAAGCGCCATGTATGAGCTGTCAGATAAGGCGATCGCGATTTTTTCCTTGAGCTGAATTAAGAGCCGGTCCATTTTCAAAAGTTCCGCTTTATTTACGACGCCGAACATTTTTTCAGCATCGTCCGGTTTTCCTTTAATATTCAATTCAACCGCTTCCAAAAAGCTTTGAATATCAAGGCGGTTGACGATGAGATTGCCGACGATTTTCCGTTTCGCATTTTCCGGCCCCGTCAGCTGAATGCCGAAGCCCCTTTTTCGGATCAGCGTCAAGCCGAAGGGCGCAATCCAAGTCTCCAGCTCATCCAGGTCATAGCTGATCGTCGCGTTTGTCACTTGCAGTTCGTTCGCCAGACTGTAGAGCTTGATCGGCTCTTGAGACTCTAATAGTGAACATAGAATTAAAAGTTTCCGCTCCTCAGCGCTGTATTCATGCTGTTCATAGGACAGGTCTGACAGGAGTTTTTGTTTGTCCTCCGGGTTTCCTACCGCTTTCAGTCCTTTGCCGGGCTGTTTATCAAGTGCCAGACCGAATGATTCCATCATCGGTTTGATTGTTTTCAACTCGCGGTGAACGGTTCTTGTGCTGACTTGTAAAGCTTCCGCCAGTTCATGCACTGTCTCGTACCGGTTCTGCAGTAAAAGATGTTTCATTAATTTTTGTTCTCTCGCTGTCATATACATGAAACGCGCCTCCAGATTTTCTAGTTGTGAGAAGTATGGCATATGGGGAGTGCTGCCGGGGAAAGTGGTGTAAGTTATAATATAAAACGCTTTCAATGATTATTCAACCATTTTCAAATGGCAATTTGGCACTGGGCCGTGTGACAGTATTGAAAAAGAAAAATGTGTCAGATAATATGCCATGACGCTTGTTACTCTTGATCCGCACGGCTATACTTCAAAGTGACCTTACTTGTTTTTAGACATTGCACACCACATAAACAAACGCCCGGAAGATAGCTTCCGGGCGTTTGTTCTGTTTATGGAATATCGCAGCCTTGGACACCGGTATAAATCCGGAACCACTGATCATGGCTGAGTTTGTACGCGGATGCACGCACCGCGGCGGAAATGCGGTTCTTTTTTCCGCTGCCGACAATCGGCATAATGTCTGCCGGGTGGGTGAACAGCCATGCGTACATGACTTCGTCAATGGAAGCGGCGCCGATTTCTTCCTGTACGGAACGAAGTGCGGCACGGATTCGGACGTCCTTATCTGATTGTCCGGTAAAGACGCTCCCGCCCGCAAGCGGTGACCACGCCATCGGCGGAATGCGTTTTTCCTGACAGAAATCCAGCGTGCCGTCATGAATATTTTCCAGCTCGTACGCCGAGATTTCAATTTGGTTTGTGATGAGCGGATCATCCAAATAGGATTCGAGCATTCTGTACTGGTGCGCTTTAAAGTTCGACACCCCGAAATATCTGACCTTTCCCGAGCTTTTCAGCGCGTGAAACGCTTCAGCCACCGCCTCCGGGTCCATAAGCGGGTCCGGTCTGTGAATGAGCAGCACATCCAGATAATCCGTATTCAGATTCAAAAGCGACTGCTCCGCCGACGCTAAAATGTGAGACTTCGACGTATTATAATGATGCGACTTGTTTCCGGGCCGTTCCGGTGATTCAATGACAATCCCGCATTTTGTGACGATTTCGATTCGCTCCCTTATTGAAGGCGAAAGGGACAAAGCGCCGCCGAACAGCTTTTCACACGTATAACCGCCGTATATATCGGCATGGTCGAAGGTGGTGATGCCTTGGCTGATACACCATTCAATCAGATTCAGCAGCTCTCCGTCTGAAACATTCCATTCGTTCAAACGCCAAAGCCCGTGTATCACTCTTGAAAATTCCAGGTCTTCAGCCAATTGAATGCGCTGCATGTGAAATCCCCCTTTTTCTTAGAGCCTCTTGTATCTCTGTTTTCAGGAATTGCCCATGCTGTTTCATTCTGCTTCGGCGGCCGATTTTCCTTTCAGCCCGCAAAAATCGTCATTTAATGATTCTGAAACTGCTTTTTCGCTTTTTCAACGACGTAATGGCTTCCGCCGCGTTTTTTGACGTCTTGAATCATCATCGCGATCAAGAGGTCTTTCTTTTTATAATCGTAACCGACAAACCAGCCGTTTTCTTTGCCGTCTTTATCTTCTTTAGACGTTTTCAGCTCGGCTGTGCCGGTTTTTCCTGCTACGGTAATGCCGCTTACGGCCGGCTGATATGCAGAGCCGCGCGGATCTTCAACGACGCCTCTCAGCCCTTTTGTGATTTCTTCGGCATTGGCTTTCGACACCACTTGCTTATGCCAGATTTGCGGTGTTTTTTCTCCGTCTTTGATCAATGTCGGTTTGACGAGATTTCCGTCTGTTACAAATGCGGTATAGTCAGCCGCTAAGTGCAGCGGAGACATCAGCATCTGCCCCTGGCCGTAGCCCGTATCTCCGAGAAGGATCTCGGAATCAAGCTTGCCGTTAGCGATTGAGGACTTTTCAATCGGAAATTGGTACGGAATCTCTTCATCAAAGCCAAATGTTTTTAATCCTTTTGTAAACGCGTCCGCTCCGGCATCTATGGCATTTTGCGCAAAGTAGATGTTGTCCGATGTGATCAGCGCGTTTTCGAGATCCACTTCATTCAGGCGCTCTGATACGCGTGTGACATGGTAACCGCCCCAGCTCGAATCTTTCTGCCACTCTTTTCCGGTAATTTTTTTCTTTTCCGACGCTTTCAATGTGCCGTTTGTCAGGCCGACTGCCGCAGCAATCGGTTTAATCGTTGATCCCGGCGCATAAAGTTTGTTGAATTTCGCTGAAAACGGATTGTTTTTATCTTCATTCAGCTTTTTCCACTCTTTTCCGCTCCAGCCGAAAAGAAAGCCGTTCGGGTCATAAGACGGTGCGCTGACGAGCGCGAGTGTCTCTCCCGTTTGCGGTTCGAGGGCGACTGCCGCTCCGCTGTCATCTTTCATAGAATCATACAGCTTCGTCTGCGTTTTCATGTCAATCGTTACATGAATATCCTGCCCGCTTTCGGCTTTCTTTTCAGCAATGACCTCACCTGTTTGCGGGACGTAAATTTTCCAGCCGGTCGTGCCGCGCAGCTTGTCTTCATATACATTCTCAAGGCCGGCGATGCCGATTTTGGAAGTATCGCTGTATTGGCCGTCTTTCGCTTTTTTCAGCTGCTCCGCTGTGATGGTTTTAATATAGCCGGTCAGATGGGCCGCTTTTTCGCCGTACGGATAGTAGCGGGAGCTGACTTTCGTTTTCGTCACGCCGTCTAGTGCGAGCAGGCTTTTGACCTTGCTTTCATCATCCGGTCTGATTTTTTGAATCGGGACATAGGAGTCGTCTTTTACCCAGCCCTGGTTCAGTTTGCTTTTGATATCGTCTTCAGAAAGGTCCAGTTTTTCAGACAGTTTTTTGATCACGCTGTCTTTATCCTTGCCGAGTTTTCCAGGGATAATGCCGATTTCCGGCACCTCGGTATTCACGGCGAGACCTTTTCCGTCTTTGTCGTAAATTTGTCCGCGCTTCGGTTCCTCATTTGCGATCTGCACGGTTTTGTCATCGGAAAGCTGTTTGAAAATAAAAGAAGGATTCCAGTCGATATTCCATGATTCTTCATCGTCTGTTTTTTCTTTTTTCAGGACGGCCGTGTTTTCAAAAGCGACCTTCCCTGCTTTTGTATCCATGCTGACTTTATAATCGATGTGCTGGAGGTCATCTTTTTTCTTATCGTCTTCGTCCTGTTTTTCGGCAGTGACTTTCAGATTTTTGACCCCTGCTTGTTCATAAATGGTTTCATATCGTTTTACAAAATCCTTTTTGGATCGTTTTTTCTTTTCATCTTGGGTGAGGCTTTGGTACATCTTATCGTAATGACCGCCGTTCCAGTCTTTCACGAAATCTTTCATTCTGTCTTCGGCCGATTCCGTTTTCGAGCAGCCGATCAAACCTATGATTCCTGCGAGTAAAAGTAATAGGTATAACCCTTTTTTCACTGTCTATTCCCCTGCCTTCCAACTGTTATTTTCTCCTAAACCAAATCAGGCTGGCAAGGATTTTTTTCTCATAGCGTTTAAAATTTTTTTGTTTTTCCGGCCGTCACGGCCCATATTCTTATACAATGTATCTATTAAAAAAAGGAGGAATTTCAGATGATCAGAGAAGCAGCCATGCTGTATGTAAAAGAAGGCCTTGAGGGGGAATTCGAAGAGGCATTCCGCCGGGCGGAGCCGATTATCGCGGGCATGAAAGGTTATCTGTCCCATTCCTTGTCCAAATGTATGGAAAAGACGCATAAATATTTGCTGCTTGTGGAATGGGAGACATTAGAAGATCATACAAAAGGCTTTCGCGGATCGCCGGAATATCAGGAGTGGAAAGCCTTACTGCACCGTTTTTATTCACCATTTCCTGTTGTGGAGCATTTTCAGGATCTATCAGACTCAGATCGCGTGAAGCGTAAAACCGATTAAGGAGATTGACCATACAAAAACGGCGGTATAGATATTGAATTTCCCGGAGCCGTCGTTTTCTTTCCGTTTTTCCTCCAGCCCCTGAATGAACATGACCGCACCGAGAAACACGAGCATAACCGGCTGTATGACAGAGGTATGTTCCGCATACGTAAATGCGGCGGCCGCAAGTATAATAATCAGCATCGCGAGTGACAGTTTTAAGGCGCGCAGCAAAGCAATCCATCCTTTCTGTTATCATTTTTTGAACACAATTCTATTTCTGTCTTTATCCCCCATTATTCTAGCGTACTTTTTGTGCGGATAGAACGAAAGTCGGACAATTTTAAGTTTGTTTTAAGGAGCACGAAAAGCGCGCTCCCCATGAAAAGGAGCGCGCGGTTTATGAGCGGGCGAGGCTTCCGTATCCGAGCCCCCGCAGGACGCATGCCATGACTTCATACCCCTTGCTGTTGGGGTGTACGCGGTCATGAGAAAGATATTCATTCATTTTTCCTTTGAAAGCGCTGTGGACGTCGGCAATTTTGACGTGCGGCGCCGATGCGAGTGTGCTGAGGTGCGCATTATAAGAGGATATCCATTTTTCTGCAATGGAGATGCCCGGGAAAGGATTGTATAAATTGAAGACGCGGATCTCATAAGGAGACGGGTGCGGCCCTTTTAAGGCAGCGATCTTGGCTATCATCTTTTCAAAGTTCTCATGGCAGTGACTGGACACGCTGGTGAATACCGAAGCATCCGATGTTTGCTGATATGCCTGAACCGAATCAATCAAATCGTTTCCGCAGCCTGTAATCGTAATCATATCAGCAGCCTGAATCCGCCTCTGAATGTACGGCAAGGACATAAGCCCGAGAATTTCTCCCGTCTCAAGGCCTGATTTGGCAAAGATGGATACGTCGGTTCTTGTCTGTAAATCTTCTGCCATCATGCGCCCGAACCGCTGGACAAAACCGGCGGAAAACGGCCCGGATCCCCTCCCCGTCGTCAAAGAATCCCCCAGCGCCGTATAAACAAGTCCCATTTACTTTCCTCCACTCGTTACTATCGATATTGTAATGTACGCGAGTGAAGAAAAATTGGCTCGGTCAATAACCTAATTTCTCAGAAATATGCTGTGCGGCGTTTTTGACCTTTTCGGTTAAATACGGCAGCCTGTCCTCTGAAAACCGGGCTTCGAAGCCGGCGATGCTGATTCCGGCAGCCACCTTACCTTCGTGATTGAAAATCGGCGCCCCGATCGCCGCCGTATAATCTTCTAATTCCGAATAGCTGATCGTATAACCTGATTGCAAGGATCTTTCAATGGAGTGAAGCAGCTCAGCCCGATCCGTCATCGTGCCTGAGGCGATTGCGGCAAGCTTTGTCTTCTGAATGTATGTGTCAATCTCCTCTTCCGGCAGAAACGATAAAATGCTTCTGGCGCACGCTCCCGCGTACAGCGGCGACCGGCGGCCGATTGCCGTATACAGGCGGACGGTTTGGGTGCCTTCAATTTTTTCGACGTAAATGGCTTCATCCCCGTCCCTCATGATCAGCTGAACGGCCTCATCCACTTCGCCGCACAGCTCTTCCATAATCGGTTTGGCTATTTTCCTGATATCCAGACGTTCAGAGACGAGCTGGCCGAATTGTAAAAAGATCAGGCCAAGCTGATAACGGCCGTCCGCTGCCCGGGTGAGAAATCCCGTTTCTTCCAGTGAGCTTGCCATCCGGTGAACCGAAGTCTTCGGCATTTCCGATAGAGAAACCAGCTCATTTAAGCTCAGGCTCGGTTCAGTCAGAAACAAATGAAGCAGTTCCATTGATTTGATGACGGTTTTGTTTTTGTTTTCCATGGTCTTTAGCCCCTTTGTCAGATCAGCCATTCCATTTTGAGCCTTGCTTTCAGCTCCTTCAGCTGCTGTTCCTTCTCCAAAAGCAGCATTTCCGCTTCCTCCAGCGCAACGGCCCGGAACGTAATATGTTCCCCCGGCATCGTTTGGGCGACTAGAGGAAGATCGGCGGTTATGATATGCGCCATTCGCGGATAGCCCCCCGTCGTCTGTCTGTCAGCCAGCAGAATAATCGGATTGCCGTCCGGCGGCACCTGCACCGTTCCGAACGTCACAGCCTCAGATACCATTTCCAGCGGCTCCCGCAATTCAAGCGGAGCGCCCTTCAGCCGGTAGCCCATTCGGTCGGATTGAGGCGTGACCGTATATGACTCTTGATAAAAACGTAATTTTGCTTCTTCTGTAAAAGCGTGAAATTGAGCGCCTTCAAGCACTCGTATGACCGGATTTTTTTTCAGCGGCAGAAACCCTCTGCTGCTGACAGACCAATCAGGCGCTGAGAAACCATGCTGTCCGAAAGAATCGCTCAGACGGTACGCGATTGATTCCGAACATGGCGTCATACGGCCGAGCGGCAGCTCATCATCTTTTTGCAGCGCTCTTCCGCAAAAGCCGCCGATCCCCGCTCTGACATACGTGCTTTTGCTTTCCATGACGGCGGGCACGTCAAATCCCCCCGCGACGGCGAGATATGCGCGGCTCCCCAGCTTGCACGGCCCGAATGAGACGACGCTGTTTTCCTTTATCAAAACCGGTTTCCACAGAGGGGCGGGCTCCCCATTAATATGAAAGGCGAAATCCGCCCCCGTGACGGCAATAACCGCGGGTTCTGAGAACTCAAAGGAAGGCCCGGGCCCCATGAGCGTAACTTCAAGCCCCGCCTCTTTTTCTTGATTTCCGGCAAGAAGATTGGCGATGCGCAGAGAGATCGTATCCATTGCGCCGCTTCCCAATACACCGTATTTCTGATATCCCGTCCGTCCCGTGTCCTGAACCGTCGTCAAGAGACCGGGTTTTACCACTTTCATACTCATTCGGCTCCCTCCTTGATGCGGCTGTACTCCTCTGCTGTGATCCGGACGAATTTCACCGTATCGCCCGCTCTCAAAAGACTCGGCGGATGTTCTTCCGGCCTGAAAAGCCGGAGCGGGGTGCTGCCGATCAGCTGCCAGCCGCCGGGAGTGGATATCGGATACACACCGGTCTGCATTCCCGCGATTCCTACTGAACCGGCCGGGATGGACGGCCTTGGCGACGCCTTTCTCGGCGCTCTGATCCGCTCAGACATTCCTCCTAAAAACGGAAACCCCGGCGCAAATCCGAGCATATAAACGAGATATTCGCCTTCAGTATGAATGCGGATGACGTCTTCCGGGGTCAGATCGTTCATCTCAGCGACCTCTTCTAAATCGGGACCGAAATCACCGCCGTAGCAAACGGGGATTTCCATCACCCGGCGCTCTTCTTTGCGGCCGGTCATTATATGACTGAGACGTTCTGTCACTTCTTTCTTGACCAGGGCAAAAGGAGAGACGCCTTTTTTTATGTTTGAGACGGCATACACGTCATAAAAGATCGTTAAGCTTGTGAATGCCGGAATACATTCAACGAAGCCCGGAAACGGCCGTTCTTCCAGACAGGCTGCCGCCGCATGCACCCGGCTGTTGACCTCTTCGCTGATGTGCCCGCCAAAGCGGATGATAACGGCGGAATCACCATACGGCTGTATATCAAGCGCTGTATTTCCGCTATACTGCATCATTGTCATCACCTCGTTGTATTCTTTCTCACTTACAGGACAGCAAGCGATTCATTTCGTATATCGGTGATCAGCATGTGCCCCGGTGAATGTGTTATTACGATATCAGGCTTTGCTTCCATGATCACCGCCTGGGGTGTAACGCCGCAGGCCCAGAATACGGGAACTTCACCTTCCCGCACCGTTACGGCATCTCCGAAATCCGGCTGATGCAAATCGCTGATGCCGATGCTTTGCGGATTTCCGATGCGGACGGGGGCGCCGTGTACGGCGGGAAAACGTGACGTAACCTGCGCCGCGCGAACTGCAAGCCTTTCCGGAATCGGTCTCATGCTGACGACCATCTTTCCTGAAAACGGGCCCGCCGGAACACAGTCAATATTTGTTTTATACATGGGAACGTTCACGCCTTCATCGATGTGCCTGATTGAAATGTGCTGATTGATAAGGGCCTGCTCGAATGAAAAACTGCAGCCGATCAAAAACCCGATATAATCATCCTTCCAATACGGTGTAATATCCGTTACCTCTTCAGTAAGCACGCCATGCCGATAAATCCTGTATTTCGGAAAGTCCGTCCGGATATCAGCTCCCGGCGCCGCTATTGCCGGAACAGGTGAACCCGCATCCGTCACATCAAGCACCGGACAAGGCTTTTGATTACGCTGGCAGAATAAAAGAAAATCAAAGGCAAGATCCTTTTGCAAAACGACGAGATTGGCTTGTGCGTAAGAAACGGCCACCCCCGCCGTCGGCCCGGTCATCTGCCCTTTCCTGATAAGCTGTCTGACTTCTTCGGGACTCGTATCTCTCATATGGTTTTTCATATCATCAGCTCCATAGCTGCGGCATTTGCGAGAATAATGTAAAGATGCCCATAACCGCCATGACAACCACTACGATCGCCCCTGCAATCGTGAGCCAGATCGGATGCTTGTAATCGCCGACGATTTTTTTCTTATAAGCGCCCAACAGAATCATCGCTAATGCAAGCGGCAGAATTAAGCCGTTAAGCGAACCGACCGCGACCAGAATTTTGGCAGGCTGGCCGATCGTGACAAAAATAAGAGTGGATACGATGATAAAACCGATAATTACGCCATGTGAGTGCTTTTCGATTTTTGCCGAAAACGATTTGAAGAATGACACCGATGTATAGGCGGCGCCGATGACAGACGTGATAGCGGCAGACCACATGATGACGCCGAAAATTTTATAGCCGACATTTCCCGCCGCAAGCTTGAACACAGAAGCCGCGGGATTATCAGGATCAATGCGCAGGCCCTTTGAAACGACGCCGAGCACGGCGAGAAACAGGGCAATCCGCATAACAGATGTAATCAAGACGCCCGTGATGGAGCTTTTCGTCACCTGAGGAATGACTTCCTTCCCTTGGATGCCTGAATCAAGCAAGCGGTGGCCGCCGGCAAATGTAATGTATCCGCCGACCGTACCGCCGACAAGCGTCACGATTGCCAGCACACTGATATGATCAGGCATAAAAGTTTTCACAACGGCGTGTCCGACCGGCGGAGCCGTCGTTACGGCAACATACACCGTCAATACGATCATGACGATTCCGGCGATCTGCATAAAACGGTCCATGACTTTTCCGGCTTCCTTTATGACGAAAATCAGAACCGCAATCGCAGCGCTGATTAAAGCGCCGATCTCCGGTTTGATTCCGAATAATACTTGAAGACCGAGACCCGCGCCGCCGATGTTTCCGATATTAAACGCAAGTCCGCCGAGCACGACCAGAAAAGCAATGGCATAACCGGCGCCCGGAAGCACCATATTGGCAATCTCTTGGCCGCGCTTTCCGGAAACCGCGATAATCCGCCATACATTGGTTTGCGCGAAGATGTCCAAAATAATAGAGATTAAAATGATAAAGCCGAAGCTTGCCGCCAATGTATTGGTAAACGTGGCCGTTTGCGTCAGAAAGCCGGGCCCGATTGATGATGTCGCCATCAAAAATGTCGCGCCTAAAAGAAGCGACCATTTCCCGGAAGCCTTTCCGGCTGTTTTTTTCTTTTGCTCCATGCTGTCTTCCTCCCTCTGCTGCTCAGTCTTTTGCAAGCGCGCTGATTTGAATGTCTGCTGCTTTTAATTCTTTTTTGATTGTTTTTGCGAATGTCAGCGCGTGGGCGCCGTCTCCGTGAATGCAGACCGTGTCCGCTTTCAGGTTTACAGCTTGTCCCTTACGTGATGTCACCGTGCTGTCTTTCACCATTTGAATCACTTGACCGACCGCTTTTTTGTCATCCTGAATCAGCGCATCCGGCTCTGAACGCGGCGTCAGCGTGCCGTCTTCCTGATAGGTGCGGTCCGCAAACACTTCGCTTGCCGTCCTCAGTCCGATTCGATCTCCCGCTTTAATCAGCTCGCTTCCGGAAAGCCCGAAAAGAACGAGTCCGGGATCAAAATGAAAGACCGCCTGAGCGATGGCTTCTGACAGGCCGGGATTGACGGCGGCCATATTATATAAAGCGCCGTGCGGCTTCACATGCTGCATCTCGACACCTTCTGCTTTTAAAAACCCTGACAGCGCGCCGATTTGATACAGCGTCAGATCATACGCTTCCTCGGGCGTAATCGCGATCTGCCGCCGCCCGAATCCCTGCAGATCGAACAGCCCGGGATGAGCGCCGATTTTCACGCCTTTTTCCGCCGCAAGCGCAACCGTTTTGCGCATCACGCTGGGATCCCCCGCATGAAAGCCGCAGGCGATGTTTGCAGATGTCACATAATCCAAAATCTCTTCATCCAGTCCGATTTTATAAGCACCGAAACTCTCTCCTAAATCACAATTGATGTCAATCTGAAACATAAGCTCCCTCCTGTATTGTAAACGTTTTATTTTATTATCATTCCGATATTCGGAACGATTATTCCGAATTGTTGAATTTCTCTTCATTATATTTAATTCTGACAGGTTTGAACATCCTTTTGTCAGAAAACCTACCATAGACCTAGTCACAAATCTGACAAAACAAAAAAAGAGAGCCTCATGCTGAGACTCTCCCTTTTTTCTATTATAACACCCAGTGGCGGATCGCTTTGGCGACCCCGTTTTCCGTGTTGACATCAGTCACCCAGTCAGCTGTTTCTTTCACGATGTCCTGCGCGTTCCCCATGGCGACGCCGACACCCGCTTTTTCAATCATGGCAATGTCATTCAGACTGTCACCCATGGCCATCACATTTTCCATCGTGAAGCCGAGTTTTTCCGATACCTTCGCCAGCGCAGCCGCTTTGTTGATACCGAGGGCATTGACTTCGATGTTGATCGGACTTGAGTTTGTGATTTCGAGCTCCTTGTATTCTTTGAGCTCTTTCAGCACCTCATTCCGCACTTCGTCATCCTCGATTTCGAACCCGAACTTGAGCCACTGATGATCCGTAATCGTTTCCGGGAATTCCCCTCTCCACACTCTATCGACGGTAGAAGCCCAGAAATTCGTGTTGTGCTTATTCCTCAGATCCCATAATTTTTGAATATGATCGGTATGAAGAAGCTTGCGCTCAACCAGCTCAAAGTTGGAATCCCAGATTTCGCTGCCGTTTGCCGTGATTAAAAAGGATGACAGCTCGAGAGACTCAGCCAGTTCGCGGCAGGTCATCAGCGTGCGTCCTGTGCTGATGACGACGTGAATTCCTTTCGCCTCCGCTTCCTTGATCGCCCGCCGGTTTTCCTCCGGGATGAGCTGCTCGTCATTGAGCAGGGTTCCGTCCATATCAATCGCGATCAGTTTAATATCTGCGTCTTCTCTTTGTATCGGCATATATGTACCTCACTTTTTATATTGTAGTCGTCTCTATTTTAATACATATGACCCACAGGAACAAAAAACCGCTTCCTGCGTTTGGCAGGGCGAGCGTTGAGGAAAATAAATATTGAGGTGATGGAGGATGAAAGAAAGAAAACAAAAGAATAAACCGAATGAAAATCCTGAACATCATGATTTAACCGATCCGATTCCGCTGGAAGAGCTGAAGGAAAACGCCAATGACGAAAAACACAAACATGACCAAAGGGACAATTCACAAAGTGAAAGAGATTATGATACAAAATAACACGCTTGTCCGAAAGCCGCCGCTGGAGGCGGCTTTTTTTACGATGGCTGGATAAATATGCTGAGCTCCGCTTCCGCCACAGGCTTCCTGGCAACGGACGCTTTCGCCCGGCCGAACACAAAACCGCGTCTGATTCGCGTGACCTCAAAAAAAAGATCCAGACGGTCTCCCGGCAAAGCGGCACCTAACCTTTCCGCTTTCTTCACCGCGGATAAGAGACCGAGACCGTCACCGCCGGTAATTCCCGCGCAAGCCGCCGTTTGGGCCATTGCTTCAACGACGAGCGAAAATGGCATCTCTTTTTGGGATTCAGTTATAAACCAGTCATTTTCACTGATGTTTTTGTAAGCAGCCGCCCATTTTCCGGCTTCACTGTTCGTCGTGCCGTCAATCAAAAGAAACGGAAAACGATGGGGCAATAGCTTCTGATTCATCACGCAGCCTCCCTTCCCTCTCATTATAACGCAAGAAAAAACCCGCGTCCCCCGACGCGGGTTCATTTTTATTGATTGAGCTTTTTGAGCACGATGCCGTGCAGCGGCTCATGCGGCTGAATACCGCAAATGTCTTGAAGAACGCCGCTCGTGCCTTTTTCCGTGATAAGCTTTTGCAGCTCAACCGCTTCCGGATCATCCTGATAGTCAAAGCGCAGGGCGGCGGCGATGCCTTCTGCCAGCGCGTTCGGTTCTTTTATTTTTTTGGCCGGCCCTACTAATCTGTCATTCGCTCCGAGTTTTCTGAGCGGTGATCTGGCGACTCTTGTCACATCATCCGTGATGTATTCATTTTCAAAGCGGCCGATGATTTTCTTCATGTACTGCTCGTGTTCGGCTTGCTTAAAGCCGTACGCTTTCACCAAGTACTCGCCCGTTTCTGAAAGTGCATCGTACACGACACGCCGGATTTCCGGATGGCCGATGGCCTCTTTGACGGTTTTTAATCCGCGCTGATAGCCGACGTACGCCGTAACGGCATGGCCGGTATTGACGGTAAACAGCTTTCTCTCGATGAAAGGCGTAAGATCATCCGTAAACAACGCACCTTCCAGTACCGGCTGGCCGCCGGCAAAGCCGGTTCTGTCTATGACCCATTCAAAAAACGGTTCTACGGATACTTTCAGCGGATCTTCATGGTGCTGAATCGGCACGATCCGATCCACCGCAGAATCCGGGAAGCCGACCGTCCGGTTCACGAGTTCCCGCTCCGCTTCCGTCAAATGTCCGAAAACTTCTTTTTTCAGAAAACTGCTGCCGCCGATCATATTTTCACAGGCAATGATATTGAGAGGCTCAGAGGACGTTCTGCGCTTCAGCCCTTCCGCGATGGACGGGGCGATGAGTCTGAGAACGTTCGGGCCCACCGCCGTCGTAATGATCGCTGCTTCATTGATCAGCCCGTACAGCTCTTGTTCTTGCACCGCGCTGTTGATGGCTGAAACGGGGCCGATGATTTCGGTCTGCCGGCCGCCGTCGGCAAGCTCCACGGTATATTCCTTCTTTTCATTGAGAAGGCTGACCATCGTTTCATTCACATCAGCGAAAACTACGTCATAGCCGGAATGATGGAGCAGGGCGCCGATAAAGCCCCGCCCGATGTTTCCCGCTCCGAAATGAAGGGCAATCATGTCAGTTCACCTCGCTGAAAATAGCGGCCAGTTCTTCTTCCGTCTTTGCACTGATCAGCCGTTCGATGTTTTCTTCCTCTGAGCAGATGATGGCGATGTTTGACAGGATGTCTAAGTGTTCATTGTTTTTTCCGGCGATACCGAAAACGACCTTTGCCGTATTGCCTTCACCGTATTCAACACCGTCCGGAATCTGGATGACGGAAATGCCTGAATGAAGCACCTCATCCTTTGCATCTTCCGTGCCGTGCGGGATCGCGATGAAATTCCCCATAAACGTGGATGATGTTTCTTCACGTTCGAACATTTTTTCCACATAGCCGTTCTTCACGTAGCCGTTATCAATCAATGTCTGTCCCGCGAGGCGGATGGCATCCTCTTTTGAGTTCACCGTCTGGTTCAGTTTGATGTTCGCTTTAGCCAATACTTCCATGATGAAGATCCCTCTTTCTGTTTGATTAGTTTTTAAGCTTTTCAATCAGTTCATCGTATTTCGGACTGTTCAAGAAATTATCAACCGAAATGTGCACCGCCTGCGGCAGCTTCGCTTTCGCGCGGTCAGTCAGGTCCTTATGCGTAATGACGATATCCGCGTCATTCGGCAGATTATTGATCGACGTATTTGTCACATCAATATCCAGGTCTGCTTTTTTCACTTTGTTTCTTAAAATGGAGGCGCCCATTGCGCTCGATCCCATACCTGCGTCGCACGCGAAGATAATGCGGCTGACTTGGTCGGCGGAAATATCAGCGGCGCTGTTTTCCGGCTCTTCCTCTTTGTCTGCCAACGCGGCCGCCGCTTCGCTTTTCCTGCCTTTCATTTCCTGCATTTTTTCCGCCGCGGCTGTCAAATCTTCTTCACCCGCTTTAGACGATTTCAGAATAAGCGCCGAAACGATAAACGATACGGCCGCGGCAACGATGACGCCCGCCAGCACGCCGAGATAGCTTCCTTTCGGCGTCAGCGCCAAAATGGCGATGATGCTTCCCGGAGATGATGCGGCGACAAGACCCGCGTTAAAGATCGAGAATGTAAGCAGTCCGCTCGCTCCCCCGGCGATCGCCGCGAGGATCAGCATCGGTTTCATTAAAATGTAAGGGAAATAGATTTCATGAATCCCCCCGAAGAAATGAATGATCGCCGCTCCCGGAGCCGTCGATCTTGAAGAGCCTTTCCCAAAGAACATATATGCCAGTAAAATACCGAGTCCCGGCCCGGGGTTCGCTTCCACTAAGAACAGAATGGATTTACCCGCTTTGGCGGCCTGCTCGATTCCGATCGGACTTAAAATGCCGTGGTTGATCGCGTTATTCAGGAACAGGACTTTCGCCGGTTCTACGAAAACGCTTGCAATCGGCAGCAAATTCGCGTGGACAATGACTTCCACACCCGCCGCCAGCAATTTGTTAAGAGACAGGACGACCGGGCCGATCGCATAAAACGCGATAATCGTCAGCACAGCTCCGATAATTCCCGCCGTGAAGTTGTTGATCAGCATTTCAAAACCCTGTCTGACTTTATCTTTAAACACACGGTCTAATTGTTTAATGAGATAACCGCCCAAAGGCCCCATAATCATTGCCCCTAAGAACATCGGAATGTCCGCTCCGACAATGACTCCGATGGCCGCCGTCGCTCCGACGACTCCCCCGCGGTGATCGTAAATCATTTTTCCGCCCGTATATGCGATTAAAAGCGGCAGTAGATACGTAATCATCGGGCTTACCAATGTATTCAGCTGCGGATTCGGAAACCATCCCGCTGGAATAAACAGCGCGGTGATAATTCCCCATGCGATAAATGCGCCGATATTCGGCATGATCATACCGCTTAAATAACTGCCGAACCGCTGTATCTTCACTTTCATGCCAGCTTGCTGTTCTTGCTGCATGTTCATTCCCTCCCTGTTTGCTTGCCTTCAGATGAAAATAAATAAGACACGGGGTTTCTCTCTCCCCTGTGTCTTCATCATAAAACGCTTACAATCCCCATTCAATGAAAAGTAAAGAGGAGTTTGGCACAGAGACTGTGACAAATCCTTAACAAAAAAAAGACACCTCATCAAAGGTGTCTTACCGCTTTCTGTATATAATGTGTCCTTTTGTGACAACGAGTTTGGCAATGAGCCGCTCACTGATAATAAACACCGGATACGCACATACGAGCGCGAAAATGGCGGCCGGCACATACCGCGCTGCCGGAAACATCGGCATGACGGCGGTTCTGGCCATCTGCACAAGATAAATCAAAAGCACCGTGATCGCAATGGCCGCAGCCATAATCGGAGCGGATACTTTATATTCACGCAATTTCACATGGCAATGCCCGCACTGAAACTGGCACGGGATCATGGATGATCTGACCATGTCGCCTGTAATCGGCTTGCCGCAGTTCGGGCAGGTCGTTTCTTTCATGTTTATTCCTCCATTCAACTCTTCTATTATAACAGAGTCTGACTACGTCTTTTACACTTGTGATTGTTCAACATTTTTTCACATATTTTATCATCAGGCTCTTGTGTGCATTTGTGAAAACATCTACTCTTAGAGGGAGGTTCATCACTCATTCGCATAAAAAGGAGGATGCAGAATTGCTTCCGATTCACAGACAGCAAACCTTGCTTGAATGGCTGAAAGAAGAGGGCGCGCTGAAAATCTCTGACATAAGCGAGAGATTCGGCGTCTCCGAGATGACCGTGTACAGAGACGTCAATCAGCTGGCGGATGCAAACCGGATTATCCGGACACCCGGCGGCATTACGCTCCCTCCCGCTTCAGAACGAAGCGCCAATCAATGCGGCTATTGCCTGCGGCCGATTCAGCATTCATATTCTGTTCAGCTTATTACCGTTTCACAAGCCGTTGAGCAGATGTGCTGCATTCATTGCGCGATTTTGCGGTATGAGGATAAAAAGGAAGAAGTGTCCCACGTCATTTGTAAAGATTTTCTTCTCCAGACGACACTGACGGCAGCTTCCGCATACTTTTTAGTCCATGCCGATATTGACCTTCACTGCTGCCGGCCTCAGGCGATTCCCTTCTCAACGCTTGATTACGCAGAACGGTTTCAAAAAGGATTCGGCGGGGTCATTTGCACCTTTGACGAGGCGGCGGACATCATCTTACACGACAGGCAGAAGGGATGCACCTGCAGCAAGACATAACAACAACCAACCGGAAGGCGGTGTCATCATCCATGAGACAGAACAAACGCTGGCTCATCTTTTTGCTGTTCCTTGTTTTGATTCCGAAAACAAGCTTCGCCCACGCCTACATCACAAACTCAAATCCGGGTGAGAACAGCGAATTAAAACAAGCGCCGAAGCAGATTGAAATTGAGTTTAATGAACAGATTGAAGAAGGCTTCCACTCCATTAAGGTCTATAATTCATCCGGCGAACGGGTTGACGCGGGCAAAACGGTGATTCAAAAAAATGATGCCCGCATCATGACCGCGGCATTGAAAAAAAACCTGCCGCATGATATTTACAGAGCGGAATGGAACGCGGTATCGGCCGACGGACATCCGGTATCCGGCGTCATCCCTTTCAGTATCGGAAAAGCCGGCGGAGAACTTCAGGAGCAGACATCATCGCAAGCGGCGCTTCATCCCGAAGCGGCCATCGACCGCGGTATTTTGTACACCGCTCTCTCCCTGTTTATCGGCACGGCTTTTTTCCATCTGTTTTGGTACAGAAATAATAAAGATTCATCAAAAGCAAAACGAACTGTAAAGCTGCTCGTGATTTCTTTGTGTTTAACGGGGCTCGCGCTTATCTGCCAGCTCCCGATCCAGACGAAAGAAAACGCGGGCGGCGCTTGGAGCGCCGCGTTTCAGCCGGACTATGTAAAAGAAACGCTTCTGAAAACGGCAGGCGGGTACGTCTGGATGATCCAGATCAGCTTATTTATCCTGCTCGCCCTGTCCATGATCCCGCTGTTGAAGAAGAAAGCATTCCGGTCATTTGCGTACTGGACGGCGCCGCTTTTGTTCTTCTTCGCTTCGCTTTTGGCAAAAGCATTCGCCGGGCATGCGGCCGTTATCGACGAAAAAGCGGTCGGCATCGCAATGGACTTTCTCCATTTATCGGCCGCGTCTGTATGGATGGGCGGTATCGCCGCGCTTGTGCTGCTTCTTTCATCAGAGTGGAGAAAACCCGATAAAACCATCGCTTGGGAAACGGTCAGACGGTTTTCTCCTTGGGCGTTCGCCTCTGTCGGCGTGCTGTTATTTTCAGGTGTGCTGAACGGATTTTTCATTATCCGCACGTTTGATTCACTCTTTCACACCGCTTACGGTAAGACGCTCCTTTTGAAAATCGGACTGTTTGTCATCATGCTTGCGCTCGGCGCCGTTCACGTATGGATGACGAAGTTCAGCAGAAAAAGGAGCATCAGCGCAACGATAAAGGCCGAATGGGCACTAGGCATCGCGGTATTATTCACAACCGCCGTCTTCACAAGCCTGCCCAGCCCGCCGCCGCCTGCGCCATTGCCTTTTAACGGCTCAGAAACGATCGGAAACGGGGAGACCCTGTCCTTGCACATTACGCCGAACCAGCCGGGTAAAAATGAATTTCAAGTCATTGTCACCGATCACAACGGCAGCTTGGTAAAAGACATTCAGCAATTTACGGTCACTGTTTACCAGACGGGCTTCAGCGGCAAACAGCATGAAAGCACCTTTGATTTGAAGAAGACGAAGGAAGGCACATTCGAAGCCGCCAACCTGTCCATCACCGAAAAGGGAAACTGGAAGATCAAAGTCCACGGGCTGACAAACGATTTTAATGAAATCAACCAAATATTCTCAACGACAAACTAAGGAGTGTATCTCATGTTGAAAAAAAAGGCTTTATTATTCATATCCGCCGTGACCCTGTCACTCGTCGGTTTTACGGCGACAGCAAGCGCCCACGTCTCAGTCAAACCCGCGGAATCCGCGGCCGGTTCTTGGGAAACGTACACGATGAAAGTGCCTGTGGAAAAGAATGAGCCGACAACGAAAGTCGTGCTGAAAATGCCCGCCGGCGTTGAATTTCAGCAGTATCAGCCGATTCCGGGCTGGAAAACATCCGTATCCAAACATGATGACAAAGCGGTCTCCGTCACTTGGGAAGCAAAGGACGGCGGCATTCAGCCGGGCCAATTCCAGCAGTTCACGTTCGTTGCGAAAAATCCTGAAAAGAGCGGAGATGCCGCTTGGGACGCTTACCAATATTACAAAGACGGCAGCATTGTAGAATGGACGGGTGATGAGAAAGCCGACACGCCCCACTCGATTACGAAAATCACGAAATCGGCCAGCGTGACGGATGCGCACGGAGCTGAACAGTCAAACGAAGAAAGCAAATCCAAATCCGGCGTATCAGCGCTTGATATTGCGGCCATCGTTCTGTCAGCTGCGGCGATTATCCTTTCCATCGCGGCGCTTGTAAAGAAAAAACGCGCGTAAGCAAAAAGCGATCCGGCTCTAAAGAGCCTGCGATCGCTTTTTTTCTTATCCGCGTCCTGCCTGGAATGACGGATATTTTGTCATTCCGCCGTCAGCAAACAGCGTAATGCCGGTTACGTAGCTTGATTCCTTTGAGGCGAGCCAGACGGCGACAGCCGCGATTTCTTCCGGCTCACCGATATATCCCATCGGAATCATGCTTTCCACATCTTTTCTCTGAACGGGATCCGCAAATTTTTCCGCGTTGATCGGCGTATTGATGGCGCCCGGCCCGATGTTGTTGACACGGATGCGCTTCGGCGCGTACTCAAGCGCCAGCGTTTCCGTCATCAATTTGATGCCGCCTTTACTTGCCGCGTAGTGAACAAACAGCGGCCATGGAATCATTTCATGTACGCTTGACATGTTAATGACGTTTCCTTGAATATCATTCTCTACGTAATATTTAATGGCTTCGCGGCTTCCTAAGAAAGCGCCGGTCAGATTGGTATTGATGACTTTGTTCCAGTCTTTGAGCGGCATTTCATGCGACTGAACCGGATTTTCCATGCCGGCGTTATTGATCATGACATCCAATGTGCCAAATTCCTTCACTGCGGTCTGCACGATGTTTTTGACATCTTCTTCTTTTGTGACGTCTCCTTGAATGATGACCGCTTCGCCTCCCGCTTTTTGAATCTCTTCTTTAACGGTTTGGGCGTCTTTTTCATTACTATAGTAGTTAACCACGACTTTCGCCTGCTCCTGTCCGAAGCGGATCGCCATCGCTTTTCCTAATCCTGATGAAGCTCCCGTAATGGCAACGACTTTTCCTTTTAAATCCGTGTACATGTTCAAACCTCCTGCATATGTTATGAATTTGATTTCGCAACGCCTAAGAATACCGCGGCCACAATGATCAGGATAATCCCGATGGCAATGGCGACCAGCTGACGCTTCGTTTTGCTCTCACGGAGAATGAAGATTCCGCCGAGCGTGCTGATGACGATCCCCATTTGAGAGAGGGAAAAACTTGTCGCAACTCCGACGCGCGGCTGTGAGATGAACAGAAACATATTCCCGAGCGCCCAGATGATTCCCGGCAGAATGTTCTTGAGGGCGTACTTATTAAACGGTTTATGCTTGTACGTCAGGAGCAGTCCCCCGATGACCATCCCGATCGCCTGCGGCAGAAGCGCTGACCATCCGGATACGCCGAACAGCCGGGCCACAACGACATAGACCAAATAACCGAGCGTGGAGATCAGCAGGATGACAATGCCTTTTTTAAAGTTTCCCGGTTCTCCGTCCGCCCGCCCCTTTTTATCTTCTAAAGATGTGAGCACAATCCCGATGATGATAAAAATAAGGGCGAGAATACCCAGCGTAATCGCGATCGGGGTTGACCATTCTTTGAATACGATCACACCGAACAAAGAAGTCGAGACGAGCTGCATTCCCGTTGATATCGGCATCGTTTTTGAAACGCCCATCAGCTGTATGCTTTTAAGCTGATTGCTTTGGCCGAGCGACCAAAACAGTCCCGAGATGATGCCGACAATAAAAATGCGCCCAGACAGCACCGGGTGGACAAACAGATACAGCACAAACGAAACGATGAGCGCCCCGATTGTCGTTCCCAGCGTCTGGCTGTAAGGCCCGCCGCCTAATTTGACGTTAAATAACACGATGCTCCCCCAAAATAAAGCCGGGAGAAGAGCCAGTAATATATCCATGATGGCGACCTTCTTTCAATCGTATTTGCTGTTATTTTGTCTGGAATCGAACCGATTATTCCCGCAAGATCAAAAAAGCCTGCCGGGCGATATTCACCGGCAGACTGCTCAATAAAAACAGCCCCGCTTAGAAGCGGGGCTTTCTTTTCGGCTCATTAAAGTCCGATAGACATGTATTTGGTTTCCAGGTACGGTTCAATGCCTTCCGTACCGCCTTCACGGCCGATGCCGCTTTCTTTCATTCCTCCGAACGGCGCTTGAACCGCGGACGGACCGCCGTCATTCCAGCCGATGATGCCGTATTCAAGCTGTTCAGAAATATAGATGCCGCGGCGGTAGTTTTCTGTGAAGAAATAAGCCGCAAGCCCGAACGGCGTATCGTTCGCAAGCTTGATCGCTTCATCAATATCTGAGAACGTAACGATCGGCGCAACCGGGCCGAATGTTTCTTCATGCATGATGTTCATGGATGTATCTACGTTTGACAGCACGGTCGGCGTCACGAAATAGCATCCTTTTTCATCGTTTTGGTCATACGTTCCGCCCGTCAGCACTTTTGCGCCTTTTTCCACGGCGTCATTAATTTGGCCGACGATTTTATCGAAGCCTTTTTTGTTGATGACAGGGCCGACGTTTACGCCTTTTTCAAGACCGTTTCCGACTTTGAGTTTCGCAGCTTCTTCACTCAGTTTTTTCGCAAACTCGTCTTTTACGGATTCGTGTACGATCAGCCGGTTCGCACAGACGCAGGTTTGGCCGGCGTTTCTGAATTTAGAGGCCATTGTTTGGGCTACCGCCAGATCAAGATCAGCGGCTTCATCCACAATCAGCGGCGCATGTCCGCCAAGCTCCATTGACATATGTTTTACGGTGTCGGCGCTGTTTTTCATCAGGATTTTGCCGACAGGCGTTGAGCCGGTAAAGGTAATTTTGCGGATTTTCGGGCTGCTGGTGAAGACGTTTCCGATTTCAGCTCCGTCACCGATCACCACTTGCAGCACGTCCTTCGGAATTCCCGCTTCATATGCGAGACGCGCAAGGGCGTAAGCGGAAAGCGGCGTATCCTCCGCCGGTTTGATGATGAACGTACAGCCTGCCGCCAAAGCGGGCGCGGCTTTTCTTGTAATCATCGCATTCGGGAAATTCCACGGCGTGATCGCGGCTACCGGGCCGACCGCCTGACGGGTGACGACAATCCGTTTGCCCGTTGTCGGCGCAGGTACGGTTCTGCCGTAAATCCGTTTTGCTTCTTCGGCGAACCATTCAATATAGCCGGCGCCGTATAAAACTTCTCCGACCGCTTCTTCGTACGGTTTGCCGTTTTCTTTCGTAATTAATTCCGCAAGTTCTTCTTTATTTTCAACAATCAGCTCATACCATTTTCTCAAAAGTGAGGCTCGTTCTCCCGCTGATGTTTTGGACCATGATTGAAACGCTTGATGTGAACGTTCAATCGCTTTTTCAACATCATCGGCCGTCTGCTGGGGGATGCTTTCGATCGCCTCTCCCGTTGCCGGGTTGTACACTGTTAATTGTTCTGGCATATTGAACATTCCTTTCTTTCCTATAGTAAAACCATTGAATGCTTGTTGATGTATCTCACACTTTCATGATAGCAGACACATCCGGCGGCATTCCAATAATTGAACTCACAGAGCTGCTTCGATAATGGAAAGGCCTTCTTTGAGCTGCTCATCCGTCACCACAAGCGGCGTCAGGAATCTGATAATGTTGCCGTTAATGCCGGCCGTCAGCAGCAGCAGTCCGTTCTCGTTCGCCGTTTTAGCGATCGCCGCGGCTTTTGCTTTGTCCGGTTCCCGCGTGTGCGGATCTTTGACAATTTCGATGGCCGCCATCGCGCCGAGTCTGCGCACTTCTCCGATGCAGGCATGCTCTTTTTTCCACTCGAGCGCTTGATGCTCGATGATCCGGCCGATCTCTTCGGAACGCTGATTCAGCCCTTCTTCTTCAATAATATCCAAGACCGCGAGCGCAGCCGCACATCCGAGAGGGCTTCCCGCATATGTGCCCCCGAGTTCACCCGGCGCGGCGGCATCAAGCATTTCCGCCCGGCCGATGACGCCGCTCAGCGGCAATCCGGCCGCAAGTGATTTGGATACGGTGATCAAATCCGGAACGGCTTCGAAATGTTCAATCGCGAAATACGTTCCCGTTCTGGCAAAACCGGTCTGAATCTCATCCGCTACAAAAACGATACCGTGTTTTTTACAAAAAGCGGCGACGTGCTGCACGAAATGTTTTGAAGGAATGATGAAGCCGCCTTCTCCCTGAACCGGCTCCATTACGACACAGGCGACGGTTTCCGGTGCAACTGCGGCGATAAAGAAATCCTCAAAAGCGCTGATGATAAAGTCGTCATACTGCTCGTTAGTCATGCCGGCCGGCTTTTGATAATAGTAAGGAAACGGCGCTTGATATACCTCTGAGGCAAACGGGCCGAAACCGAATTTATAAGGCTTCACCTTGCTCGTCATGCTCATCGTCATGTTCGTGCGGCCGTGGAACCCTCTTGTAAATGACACGACAGCCTGGCGCTTCGTATATTTTCTGGCGATTTTCACGGCGTTTTCCACCGCTTCCGCCCCCGAATTGAGAAAAATCGCTTTTTTCGCATGATCTCCCGGCGCAAGGGCGCAAAGTTTTTCGGCCAGCTCAATATAAGACGGATACATCATGACGTTAAATCCCGGGTGAATCAGATCCTCCGCCTGTTTCTTCACGGCCTCCACCACTTTCGGATGGGAATGGCCGACATTCAGCGTTCCGATCGCTCCGGCAAAATCAATGAATCGTCTGCCGTCCAAATCGTACAAAAGCGCCCCTTCCCCTTTTACCGCCATGCTGCGGTTTCCGTTGCCGACCCCCTTGGAAACGAATTGATCCCGTTTTTGCTGCCACTGGGCTGTTGTCACTTCCGATGATGCTGTTCGACTCATAGATTCCATCCCCCTATATTGTTTTCTTATCATTCTGACTTCTTTTTGGTATGATGAAAAGTACCAAAATCAATTTTTCCATGGTGTCAGAAAGGAGCAGGGTCTGGATGCTGACGATTTCCATTGATCATTCGGAAACGGCGGATTATATATACCAGCAGATCTATCAGCACATAAAAGCGGCCGTTTTGAAACGCAGCCTGATGCCTCATACAAAGGTGCCGTCTAAACGGGAGCTTGCCGAGACGCTGAAGGTCAGCGTGAATTCAGTGAATTCAGCTTATCAGCAGCTGCTTTCGGAAGGTTATTTATATGCAGTCGAAAGAAAAGGCTTTTTCGTGGAGGAAATTGATACGGTTTATCATGAAGAAACGCCTTCGCTCTCATTGCCTGAAGATTTAAAAGAGCGGGAGCCGGATAAGAGCGGCTGGATTTCGTTTTCTCATATGAGCGTGGATACGGCGCATTTTCCCCTGAAAAGCTGGTTCCGCTGTGAGCATAAAGCAGCCGCCCGTTCATTTCATACACTCGGAGACCTCGTCCATCCGCAAGGCTTATATAAAGTCCGTGAAACCATTTCGCGGCTTATTTCCCTGACAAGGGGCGTTACATGCCGCCCGGAACAAATCGTGCTCGGGGCGGGCACGCAAATGCTGATGCAGCTGCTGACGGAACTGCTGCCAAAAGACGCGCTGTACGCCATGGAGAACCCGGGATATATGAGGATGTACCGGCTGCTGCAAAACCTCGGGAAAAAGGTTGCGACGATCAGCCTTGATGAAAAAGGCATGTCCATGGCCGAAATCGAAAAACGCCGGCCCTGTGTATTGATCACCACGCCTTCCCATCAATTCCCCTCAGGCGTGATCATGCCCGCTTCCCGGCGGATTCAGCTTTTAAACTGGGCCGCCGAACAGAACGGCCGCTTCATCATTGAAGATGATTATGACAGTGAATTTAAATATGACGCCGATACGATACCGGCGCTTCAAAGCCTTGACCGGTTTCAAAATGTCATCTACATGGGGACCTTTTCAAAATCCCTTTTCCCAGGTCTGCGCATCAGCTATATGGTTCTGCCGCCCGGGCTTTTGCGGACGTTCAAAGAGAGAACGTATGACCTGCATACGTGCAGCACGCTTGCCCAGCTCGCGCTGAAAGAATTTATCGACTCAGGTGAATATCAGAAACATATTAAAAAGATGAAGCAGCATTATAAGAACATGCGGGAACGCCTCATTTCGGCTTTGGAAGAAACATTCGGAGAAAGAATCAGTGTAAAGGGCGCCAATGCGGGGCTTCATTTTGTCACTGAGTTTGACTGCGCCCGTTCAGAAAAAGAGATATTGGCACGGGCGGATGCAGAACAGCTCGATCTGTTTGCGATGAGCCGGTTCCGTCTGAAAGCAGGAGGCGATTCAAATAAGCCGCAGCTCATTCTGGGGTTCGCCCGCCTGAAGGAGAGCGATATTCAAGAAGGCGTCCTCAGGCTTTACCGGGCGGTTTTCGGCGCATAAAAAAACCCCCGGAATTCGGGGACTTATTTACCAGCGGTCCGGTTCTGTCTGCAAAATCGCCTCCAGCAGGCCGGGAAACGCCGCTTGTAAATCATCTTTGCGCAGGGAATAATAACGGTGCTTCCCGTCTATGCGCACTTGGGCGATCCCCGCTTCCCGCAGCACTTTGAAGTGATGGGACAGCGTTGATTTGGCGACCCGGACATCAGCGCAGGTGCCGCACGTTTTTTCTGTTGTTTCCGCCAATTGTTTGACCAGCTCTAAGCGGAGCGGATCACTCAGAGCATGAAGAACCTTTGTCAACTGTAAGCGGTCGGTTTCAGGATGGTTTGGAATGTTCATGAGTCAAATGTAACACATAAAAGCGGCGGGTGACAATTTAGGCGGTGAGGGTTTTTCCTTTACCATTCACTGCGAAACATGTTACAGTTAGTTCGATAATATTCGAACTATAACAAATAAACCCAATCAGGAGGAATAACAATGATCGTCTTACAGGCTTACATGAAAGTAAAAGCGGATAAACGCGAGGAATTTTTAGGAGAAGCGCAATCACTTGTTCAGCATTCACGCGCGGAAGAAGGAAATGTGCAATACGACCTTTTCGAAAAAGTCGGTGAGGAAAATACATTCGTTATGCTTGAGCAATGGAAAGATGAAGAAGCGATGAAATTCCACAACGCAACTGACCATTTCCAAGGATTCGTGGCAAAAGCAAAAGAAGTGCTGAGTGCGCCGCTTGACGTCGTCCGCACAGAACTGTCAGAGTAACGAAAGGATGAATGACATGAACGAAGTCCTTCAAATATTAACAGACCACCGTTCCATCCGCAGCTACACAGATGAACCCGTATCGGATGAGCAGCTGGATCTTATCATCCAAGCAACTCAGGCAGCGCCGACTTCCATTAACGGCCAGCAATTTACCGTTATTGCGGTGAAAGATAAGGAGCGGAAGAAAAAAATATCCGAATTGGCCGGCGGCCAGCCGTGGATTGACCAAGCGCCTGTTTTCCTTTTATTCTGCGCTGATTTTAACCGCGCCAAAATTGCGCTTGAAGAATATAATGATACACCGCTTGAGATCACGAACGGTTTAGAGTCCGTTCTAGTCGGAGCCGTAGATGTCGGGATTGCGCTGGGTACGGCAACGGCTGCGGCTGAATCAATGGGACTCGGCACTGTGCCGATCGGCGCCGTGCGCGGCAAGCCTGACGAACTCATTGAATTGCTGAAACTTCCGAAATACGTTTTCCCGGTTTCCGGTCTCGTCATCGGCCATCCGGCAGACCGCTCCGCAAAAAAACCGCGTCTGCCGCAAGCAGCCGTTCTGCATCATGAAACGTATCAAGAAGAAGATGTAAGAACCCATATCGAGGCCTATGACAAGCAGATGTCCGAATACATGAAAAAACGCACCGACGGACAGGAAACAAGAAACTGGTCACAAGGCATCACTTCCTACTATAAGCAGGTTTATTATCCTCACATTCGTGAAATGCTTGAAAAACAAGGATTTAAGACGGATAAATAAACGTATCAGCCTGCCGGAACACTCCGGCAGGTTTTTTCTATTTCTCAAACAAAAGCGTTGACACTATGTAAAAATTTTTGTTAATATTTTCATCATATACTCATTGGTTTTCTGTGAACCGATGGGTTTTCTATTGTGACGAAAGAAGGAATCTGGGCTTATGAATGATAAGAAAACGGATATTCTGCTGGCGGCAAGGAAGCTTTTTTCCGGGAAAAGCTTTTCGTCGGTTTCGATGCAGGCGATCGCAGAGGAGTGCAAAGTCTCCAAAGCATCTTTATATAAGCTGTTTGAATCAAAGGAAGACCTGCTCCTGGAGCTGCTCGATTTTAACCAGAAACAGATGGTAGCGGCCGCTTCATTATTGAATGAAGAAACGAGCCTCTCCCCTGAGGAACGGTTTGCCAAAAAACTGATGGCTGAGCTTGAAGGCTTCAGGCGCAATCAGCAGTTTTTTAATATGCTGATGTACGGAAGCCCCTCTTCCATTAATGAGCGGGTAAAACGGCATATTCACAGGGCCCGCTCCACCTTTATCTGCTGGCATCGCGATTCACTGATTCAGACGTACGGCGAAGACATTATTCCTTATGTATGGGAGCTGGTGATCGTCCTGCAGGGGCTCCTGAGAGAATGCATCACGCTGATTAAGCTGGAAAAAGAACCGCTCGCTCTGGAGCCGCTCACAGACTTTATCATCCGCCATCTCAATCTCATCGTCGAAAACAGGAAAACCGAAACGGCTTTGCCTCAGGAGATGATTGACCTTTATACCGCCTCCGCTTCCTCATTTGAGCCGAAAGACAAAACCGTATTGCTGGCTGAAAGCCTGAAGGAACTGAAAGAAGCTGTCTCAGCCCTTCCGGAGGAAAAATATGATGCCGCAGGACTCGCTTCCGCGGCGGTTATGCTGGAGAAAGAATCAGCGGACAAACAGCCGCGGGATTTTCTTATAAAAGCGCTCATCGGTTATTTGGAGCAGGCCGGACCGCTGCACCAGCCGCTTGCAGCCGTTAAAACATTGCTCAAACTATAAAGAAAGAAGGAATCAGCTTGAATAAGAGTATTAAAACTGCACCATACAACCGCTCTGTCATTGTCGGGATTCTTTTGGCGGGAGCGTTCGTCGCCATTTTGAACCAGACACTGCTTATCACGGCGCTGCCGCACATTATGAATGACTTCAATATAGATGCCAACAAAGCGCAATGGCTGACAACATCGTTTATGCTGACGAACGGGATTTTAATCCCGATTACCGCATTTTTAATAGAGAAATTTACGAGCCGCACCCTCCTGATTTCCGCTATGAGTATTTTCACGGCGGGCACCATTGTCGGCGCATTCGCCCCGAACTTTCCGGTGCTCTTAACGGCCCGGATTATTCAGGCGGCCGGCGCCGGAATTATGCTGCCGCTCATGCAGACGGTATTTCTCACGATTTTCCCGATGGAAAAGCGCGGCCGCGCCATGGGTATGGTCGGCTTGGTTATTTCGTTCGCGCCGGCGATCGGCCCGACGCTTTCCGGATGGGCGGTTGAAGCATTCTCTTGGCGGTCTTTGTTTTACATCATCTTCCCGATCGCAGTCATCGATTTGCTTTTAGCGATTATTCTGATGAAAAACGTCACGACATTACGAGAAACACAGATTGATATTTTATCCGTGATCTTATCGACCCTCGGATTCGGCGGGCTGCTTTACGGCTTCTCAAGCGCCGGTTCATCAGGGTGGACCAGTACTGAAGTGCTGACTTCGCTGCTTGTCGGAGCGGTCGCGCTGATTTTCTTTATCGCAAGACAGATGAAGCTCAAAAAACCGATGCTGGAATTCCGCGTGTTTTCTTTCGGGATTTTCAGCCTGACCACCCTGCTCGGAACGCTTGTTTTCGCGCTGCTGATCGGAACGGAAACCATTCTCCCGCTTTACACGCAAAAAGTCCGGGGCGTATCCGCGTTTGATACCGGATTAATGCTTTTGCCGGGCGCGATTGTGATGGGGATGATGTCTCCGTTTATCGGCCGGGTGTTTGACAAAATCGGCGGAAAAGGCCTTGCGATGACCGGATTCTTCATCATCCTGCTCACGTCCCTGCCGTTTATGAATCTGACGGACTCGACGTCTCTCATTTGGATTGTCGTCGTTTATACCGCGCGGCTTTTGGGAACAGCCATGATTATGATGCCGGTAACGACAGCGGGAATCAACGCCCTGCCGCGCCACTTAATTCCGCACGGCACAGCCATGAACAATACCGTCCGCCAAGTCGGCGGTTCTATCGGTACGGCACTTTTAGTTTCCGTGATGAGCAGCCAGGCCGCGCACGCAAATGCGTCAACTCCGGCAAACGCCGCCCTGCACGGCATGAATGCGGCATTTGTCGTAGCCGCCTGCATCGCGCTGGCCGGCTTCCTCCTATCTTTTATATTGAAGAAAAAACCGCGTCAGCCCGAGCAGCAGCAGGCCGTTACGCGGTAAACCAAAAAGAACCCGATCACGTATGTGACCGGGTTCTTTTTTTACTTCTCGATTCCGTCTTTTACTTCTTTCACCATTTGCGCCATGGATTCCAGGCCGCCTCCTGATAAATACCATGTAGCTGAATCAAGGTAGACAACATGGTTGTTTTTCACGGCTTTCACCGATTTTACATAATCATTCTCAACCACTTGTTTTGTTGAAGATTTTGTGCCGATCGCTGTTCCGCGGTCAACGACAAACATGTAATCAGGGTTTGTTTTGGCGATATATTCATAGGAAATGCTTTGTCCGTGCAGTGAGGCTTCAATGTTTTTGTCAGCCGGTTTGACGCCGAACACATCATGAATGAAGCCGTATCTTGATTTAGATCCGAACGCGCTGATTTTGCCGTCGTTCGCCATCACCACTAACCCGTTTTTATCCGTGCTGCTTGTCTTTTTCTTCAGATCCGCAATGGATTTGTCAATTTTCGCAAGCTTATCTTTCACTTCATTTTCTTTGTTAAAGATTTTGCCGATCACTTCGGTGTTGTGCTTGAATCTGTCAACGTAGTTTGTATAGTCATCATCAAGATAAATCGTCGGCGCGATTTTTGAGAACTCTTTATAAGAATCAGATTGTCTGTGGGCGATAATGATTAAATCCGGATCAATATCCGCGACTTTTTCAAAATCCGGTTCTTTTAAACCGCCGGTATTGGCGTATTTATCACTTTTATATGAAGATAAGTATTTTGGAAGGTTTTGTTTCGGAAGTCCCGCCACGTGATCCTGTAAACCGAGTTCATCCATCGTGTCCAGCATTCCGAAGTTGAATACGACGACTTTTTTCGGATTCTTCGGCACTTTGACTCCTTCTTTGTTCAGGTCATCTTTGATTGTGATTGTTTCTTTTGATTTGCCTGATGTTTTGTCCCCGTTTCCGCATGCAGAAACAACAAAAATCGTAACTAGCGCAATGAATAGCAATGCGAATTTTTTCATGATTTTCACCTCATCTGGTTTTTAAGAAAAGTACACACCGATCCGCTGACTGTCAATCTCTTGAATCGGGATGGTCATATCATAAATATCTTCAAGCACGGAGGTTTCAATGATCTCCTCCGCCGGCCCTTCTTTGACGATCCGGCCGTTTTTCAGAGCGACGATATGGTCTGAATATACGGATGCGAAGTTGATATCGTGAATCACTACGACGACCGTTTTTCCGAAGTCTTCCACAAGCCGCTTCAGCAGCTTCATCATTTCAACGGAATGCTTCATATCTAAATTGTTCAGCGGCTCATCGAGAAAAATATAGTCGGTATCCTGAGCGATGATCATCGCGATAAATGCCCTCTGGCACTGGCCTCCGCTGAGCTGATCGAGGTATTTATCCTTTAATTCATCCAGCTTCATATAACTGAGGGCCTGGTTGATATGCACCCAATCTTCATCCGTCAGTTTCCCTTGGGAATACGGAAATCTGCCGAAGCTGACCAGGTCTTTAATTGTCAGTCTGATATTGATTTGGTTCGTCTGCTTCAAGATGCTGATTTTTTTCGCCAGATCGTTGCTTTTACAGGCCCCGATCTCTTGCCCGTCGACCGTGATTTCCCCGGAATCCGTCTTAATCAGCCGGCTCATGATAGACAGCAGCGTGCTTTTTCCCGCGCCGTTCGGACCGATAAATGAGGTGAGCCTGCCCTTTTGAATGGATAGAGACGTTTTCTCAAGGACGGTTTTCCCTCCGTATTGTTTGCTTACATTTTTGACCTCTACCATGATTTATTCTCCTTTAACAGCAGATAGATAAAATAAATCCCGCCGGCAAAATTAATGATGACGCTCAGCGTCGTGGAAAACGTGAACACTTTCTCCACGACGAACTGGCCTCCGACGAGCGCGACGATGCTGATCAGGACAGAACCCGCGATTAAATACGTGTGCCTGTAGGTTTTTAAAAACTCTCTCGCCAGATTGACGACAAGCAGTCCTAAAAACATAATCGGCCCCACAAGAGCCGTAGAGACAGACACAAGAATGGCGACGACAATGAGCATCTGTTTCACAAGCTTATCGTAATCAATCCCCAGGTTGACGGCGTGCTCCCTGCCGAGCGACAGCACGTCAAAAAACCGCGTGAACCGCCAGACATAAATGCCCGTCAGAAGAAAGACAGCACCGGCAAACCATAAAAGATCGGTGTTGATATTGTTAAAGCTGGCAAACATTTTGTCCTGAACAACCTGGAACTCATTCGGATCAATCAGCATCTGCATAAAGGATGACAGACTGTTGAACAGCGTGCCGAACACGACGCCGACAAGCAGAAGGAAAAACACGTTCCGCCCCTCGCCTTTAAACATGAGCTGATACAAAACGAGTGACAAGAGCACCATCAGCCCGACGGAGATGACGAAATTAAGATTTTTGTTCATCATGACGATATTCATTGAACCGAACAGGAACACGATGACGGTCTGAATGAGCATATACAGGGAATCGAGGCCTAAAATGCCCGGTGTCAGTATGCGGTTATTTGTAATCGTCTGGAAGATGACCGTTGAAAACGCGATCGCTCCTCCGGTGAGCATCATGGCAAGCACTTTGAAGCATCGTCTCGGCAGGGAGTATTCCCAATTGCCCAGTCCGTAGAACAGGAAGAATCCGATACATATCATGGCGAGCGCCGCCAGCAGCGTAATTTTTTTATTATGACTCATATGCTTTTCTCCTTAACAGCATATACAGGAAGATGCCGCTGCCGATAACACCGACCATCAGGCCGATGGAAATTTCGTACGGGAAAATGATCAACCTTCCCAAAATGTCGCAAAACAGTACAAAAACAGCGCCCAGCAGAGCGGTGTGGGGCAGGCTGCTCCTCAGGTTGTCCCCTTTGTAAATCGACACCATATTGGGAATGATCAAACCGAGAAACGGCAGCATCCCGACGGTCAGGATCACCAGTGAAGCGATGAGCGACACGATAATCAGACCGATATTAACGACGCGTTTGTATTTCAGGCCGAGATTGACGGAAAAGCTCTCTCCCATTCCCGCCACCGTAAATTTATCCGCATACACATAAGCGATGATCACCAGCGGGATACTCAGATATAAAAGCTCATACCGGCCTTTGACGACCAGTGAAAAATCTCCCTGCAGCCAAGATGACAGGTTTTGGATCAGATCGTATTTATATGCGATAAACGTGGCGATTGAGCTGACGATGTTCCCAAGCATTAAACCGACGAGAGGAATAAAAATCGCATCATTGAACTTGATTCTCTCGAGGATTTTCATGAAAAGGAAATTTCCCGCCAACGCGAAAACGAAAGCGATAGACATTTTCACAAGCGGACTCGCTGACGTAAAAAGCATTAATGAAATCAAAATTCCGAGCCTTGCCCAGTCCATCGTTCCCGCAGTCGTCGGCGATACAAATTTATTCCGGCTGATCTGCTGCATGATTAATCCGCAGATGCTCAGGCTCATGCCGGCGATGATAATGCTCACCAAACGCGGCAGCCGGCTGTCAAATAATGTACCTGCCTGTTCTTTATTTAAATGAAAAATATCCAGCGGCGACAAATCTTCTACACCGATAAATATAGAAGTACACGCCAAAACCGCCAGTAGCAAAAGTAAGTAACGTAGCTTCATGCTGCCTCCCTGCACCCATCACAAACGGTATGACTGATTGCCAAACAACTCCCATATATCCCACTCGTAATGATTATCATTATCAACGACAATTATAATCTTATCATCTTTCCAAGCGCAGTCAATACAGTTTTGCTTTCAAAAGCGGTCATCCGCGGGCCGTACACTAAATTGTCTTACAATCAGTCTATCAAGAATTTGCAGGATTTTCTATAACCTTCATTTGGCTGCTTATCATTTTTTGCACATGATGACACGCTTGAGGGAAACAATCTGACAAACAGCGGCAAAATTCCTCCATGAAAATACAAATGTTCTTCCCACGTAGAAAAAATCCTTGATTTACATGTTTGAAAGAGAGATAATAAAAATTAAATTTGTGAGAAAATTTAAATATTAGGGGATGTAAATCATGAAAGTTGTAAAATTCGGAGGCAGCTCTCTTGCGTCAGGAGCCCAGCTTGAGAAAGTGTTTCAAATCGTGACGGCTGATCCCGCGCGGAAAGCCGTCGTCGTATCGGCACCGGGAAAACGCTTCTCGGACGATACAAAGGTGACGGATCTGTTAATCCGCTGTGCGGAGCATTATTTACAAAAAGGTGCAGCGCCCGAGCTTGCCGAAACGGTCATTGAGCGGTACGCCGCCATCGCGCGTGAGCTGAACCTGGATTTCTCTATTATAGAAAGAATCCGCAGTGACCTATTCGCTCTCTTAAACAGCTGTAAAACCAATCCCGAACAATATATGGATGCGGTGAAGGCGAGCGGCGAGGACAACAACGCGAAGCTGATCGCAGCCTACTTCCGGCGCCAGGGCGTGAAAGCGGAATACGTAAGTCCGAAAGAAGCGGGGCTGTTTGTGACGAATGAACCCGGAAGCGCGCAGGTGCTCCCTGAGTCTTATGATCATTTGTACCGTCTGAGAAACCGGGAAGGCTTGATCATTTTTCCGGGATTTTTCGGTTACACGAAGGAGCATGAGATTGTGACGTTTTCCCGGAGCGGTTCTGATATTACCGGCTCCATTCTCGCTAACGGCTTAAAAGCCGACCTGTACGAAAACTTTACTGATGTGGACGCCGTCTATTCCGTCAACCCGTCAATCGTGCGGCATCCGAAAGAAATTAACGAACTGACGTATCGGGAAATGCGTGAGCTCTCCTATGCCGGATTTTCCGTTTTTCATGATGAAGCGCTGATTCCCGCATTTCGGGCCGGCATCCCCGTTCAGATTAAGAATACGAATAATCCGGATGCGAAAGGAACACGCGTCGTCAGCAGCCGTGACAATACGAACGGGCCAGTCATCGGCATCGCAAGCGACACGGGCTTTTGCAGCATTTACATAAGCAAATATTTAATGAACCGGGAAATCGGTTTCGGCCGCAAAGCCCTTCACATTTTGGAGGAAGAAGGGTTGACGTATGAACACGTTCCATCCGGCATTGACGACATCACGATCATCCTTCGGCACAATCAGATGGACTCAGAACTGGAACACAGGCTCGTCACCCGTCTGAAGCAGGAACTTCAAGCAGATGAAGTCACAGTCAGGCACAATCTGGCGCTGATTATGGTCGTCGGGGAAGCGATGCGCCATAATGTCGGCACAACCGCCAGGGCATCCAAAGCACTGTCGGAAGCGGGCGTCAACATCGAGATGATCAATCAAGGGTCCTCGGAAGTCAGCATGATGTTCGGAGTGAAAGAAGAACAGGAAAAACACGCGGTGCGGGCGCTGTATGACGAATTTTTCGCCGGAGTTTTACTCTCATAGGACACCGCCTCTTTTTTCTCTTGTCCACTAATATCCCTTACAAAGCAGCTTCTTTTACATATTGTATGGTATAGACAATATGGAGGTGAAGCTCATGTCAGGATATTCAGGAGTCAGCTCTTTCGCTTTGATCGTTGTTTTATTTATCCTGTTGATTATTGTTGGTACTGCCTTCGTTGGCGGTTTCTAAGCATCACTCCGTCTATATGAGGACGCTGCGGGTTTTGACCTGCGGCGTTTTCTTTTGTTTTCCGCCGCTGTCCGAGTCCGGCCGCGCAAAAAAAAAGACTGCCGGGAACATTCTCGGGCAGTCTTTTCCTTTGTTCAGGTTATTTTCTTCTCACGTCATTCCTCTTTCAGCTACATGGAATTCAGCCTGATCTGTCTGGCCTGCACCTGTCACTGTAAAAATCGCGGCGGCTGCTAAACAAATAACAAACCATTTAGATTTCAATTTCATACAAACCCTCACTCCTTTGTATTTGTTTCCTTGCCTCTTCGACTTTCAGAAAATAGTCAGAAGAAATTTTAAAGCAATTTTGTTCATAGTAATATTTAGCTGCTTCTAGTGCTAAATCCTCTATATCGGCGTATAAATTTTTATCTTCCAGGTAACGGAAACACGCGCTGATTGTTTCCTCATCCGGTTTCGCCTGATACAGAGCCTGCAGCCATTCGAATTTTACCGTGTAAACGGGATCGTCTGTTTCTTTAGCATATTCATATCCCCGCTTGTGATATTCCGACGCTTTTTCTTTTTTTCCGAGTTTAAAGTAAATGAGTGTGATTAGAAAATATGCTTGAGGAAGAGAATTGACGATTCTTTGTGATTCAAATGTATCGACCGCCCGTTCAAAGTACGGAATCGCTTCACCGATGCGGTCCTGATTGTAGTAGCACAGTCCGAGGTTATACAGCGCCCTCCCGACAAGCTGCGCTTTTTGTTCTTTTTCGGCCATTTGCAGAGCGTGCTGAAAATGTTTGGCCGCCTGTTCAAAGCGCCTTTCATCCATTAAATTGACGCCGAATACAAAATGGCATTGAATGATCCGGACGTTATATGTGTCCTGCTCTACGTAAATTTCATAAGCGTTTTTTATATGTATCAAAGAAAAATACGTTTGTTTCATATGATAATAAGCTTCGGCCACTTTAAAATAAAACTCCGCCCGTTCCACGTGGTCCGATACGAAGGCCAGTTTTTTCTCAGCTTGTTTATAATATGTAATCGCTGAGATAAATTCTCTTTTATCAAATTCAAACATGCCTTTGAAAAAGTTGACGTAATAATCGAGAAGCCCTTTGAGGCCGGCCTGGCTGTTATCAATGTTATCAAGAATTTCCGACAGGGTCGGCTGGTCTTCTATCTTCAGTTTTTCCAGCGGCTCCAAGTAGTCCAGCATCAGCTGATGGCGAAATTCCATGAGGGAATAATAAAGCACTAAGTTCGAATCAGGCTCCATACGGTCAAGCTCTTGTTTGATCTCGGCTTTCAAGATCTCCGCATCCGGCACGCTGAATGTTCTGATGTATCGATACCACTCGTTAATTTTCTGCCCGACTGCTGAAGAAGGAATTAACCCGCTCTTCATTCCTTCACCCTCCCCATCCAAGACCTGTTTACCAGTTATTTTATCACGTTTCCGTCTCTTTCCATCCCGAAAAACACGCAAACTTTGTTTCGGCAGAGCGCAATTTTCCGAGTGGAGTTAAAACAGACGGCGGCCAGACGGGACCGCCGGTTCAAGATTATTCATTTTTCGTATTCAGCGGAAGGCGGATTGTAAAGGTCGTGCCTTTTCCTTTTTCGCTGTTAATATCTATCGTGCCTTTGTGCATTTCGACGAGCTGCCTGACGATGGACAGGCCGAGTCCGTATTCGCCGTATGCCGTATTCCTCCGGGACACGTCCGCCTTATAAAACCGCTCCCATATATGCTCAATTTCCTCTTTGGAGATGCCGATCCCGGTGTCTTCGATTTCAATCACCGTTTCTTTATAGCCTTCATACCCGCGCAGCGTGATGTCTCCCTTTTGCGTAAATTGTATGCTGTTTTTCGTGATGTTGACGAGAATCTGGATCAGCCTGTCATAATCGGCGAACACTTTGACGCCGTCCTCCACTTGAATCCGCAGCTGATTTTGTTTTTCCTCCGCCTGCTGATTGAGATGCTCTTTAATAATTTCAAACACCTCGATGAGCGGCAGGCTGAGCTTATCCAGTTTGATTTGCTGGGATCTGATTTTTTCATAATCCAGGTTTTCTTTCACGAGCCTGAGCATCCGCTTCGTTTCTTCGCTGATCAGCGAGAAGCATTTCTCTTTATCTTTTTCCGGGATGGTGTTGCTGTTAAGCCCCTCCACAAGTCCGTTAATGGTCGTCAAAGGCGTTCTCAGCTCATGGGAGACATCGGCGATAAATTGGCGCCTCCGTTTTTCAAGGCGGTCAATCTGCTCTCTCGATTGCTTCAGATTTTTGGCCATGATGTTGAAATCGGACGCCAGCATGCCGATTTCATCGCCGCCGCTGTTTTTAAGAGAAATATCGTAATCACCGGATGCCACTTTTCCGGTCGCATCCCGCAATGTCTGAATCCGCTTGACGTGAAATTTAGATAAAAGCCAGCTCAGCAGAATCGTGATGATAAGGGTGCTGATGATCGCGTAAATCATATAGCGGTTGACCTGACTGATCATCTGCTCGACCCCTCTGACGGGAGACACGAGCAGCACCGCTCCTTTAAATTGATCGTTGATAAAAAGCGGTTTTGCGACAAGCGATACTTCCAATCCTTCCGTATTAAAACGGTTCATTTCTGCTCTGATCTGAACGGTTTTCCCTTGCTTCAGCATGTGCCACTCTTTACTTTTCAGCTTCTCGCGCGGCGGCATATCGTCAGGAAAAAAGTAAGGCTGCTGATGTTCATCAAAAATAATAAATCTGGTCTCGCGCGTTTTTAACATGTCCTGATACGGATACAGGCGGCGCAGATCAAGATCGCGGCCGTTCAGCTCACTTGTGATCTGCTGGGCGTAAGATGACAGCTCATCCACTTTATTTTGATACGCAAAATCTTTCACAAAGTGCGAAAACAGGGAAATGATGATGAAAAAGGCCAAAATCAAAATGCTGACATGGCTTAACAGCAGCTGATATAAGTATTTAATCCTCATCAAATTTGTATCCTACCCCCCACACCGTGTATAAAAACGGTTTTTCGTCACTGGACAGTTTTTTGCGCAGCCGTTTAATATGAACATCAACCGTACGTTCATCGCCATAAAATTGATAGCCCCACACCTGCTCAAGCAGCTGCTCTCTCGAAAAAACCTGGCGCGGGTTTTGTGCGAGATAAAAGAGCAGATCGAATTCCTTCGGCGTCAGATTCTCGACAGGTTTTCCGTGCAGAAACACTTCCCGCGTCTTCTTATTGATTGAAAAACACGCCGTTTCGATCAAGTCGTCGCTTTTTACGGCCTGCCCCGTCGCCCGGTATCTTCTGATCACCGCTTTAATCCGCGCTACTAGTGTCAGCGGGCTGAACGGCTTGGTGACATAGTCGTCGGCCCCCATTTCAAACCCGATCACCTGATCAGACTCCGTGTCCTTTGCGGTCAGCATAATAATCGGCACACTGCTCGTCTCTCTTATTTTCCGGCAGATCGTCACTCCGTCCATGGATGGAAGCATAATGTCCAGAATGACCAAATCCCAGTCCTCTTCCGTAAACCGCTGATAGCCTTCCACTCCGTCATGGACAAATTCGGCTTCAAACCCTTCTTTAAAAAAGAACATTTCCGTCATGGTGCATACGCTTATATTATCTTCTATCATTAATATCTTCATTTGTTCCTCCGCTTATCTTGACGCTTTTTCTTATAATAGCACCATTTTACCCGGATGTTTTCGGGTTTCACAAATGTTAGTTTTTATTTCATCACCCGGAAATAGTTTGTTCATATTTTTTTCATACATTTCTCCTACTATATACATATCGGATGGCCGGTGCTAAAGAAGGCCGGTTTTACAAGATCTGACATCCATACGGAGGAACAGACATGAACTTTATAAAAAGAGCCTTTTGGAGCATGAAGGCAAAAAAGGGAAAAACATTTTTGCAGCTGGTTGTGTTTTCAGTGATTTGCATTTTTGTCCTGTCCGGTCTTGCGATCCAGTCAGCGGCAAAGAAATCAAGCGAACTGGCAAGGCAGCAGCTCGGCGGGAGCGTCACACTCCAGGCTGACCGCCAAAAGCAAATGGCGCAGCAGCAAAAAGACGGTGAAAAGAGGACGTTTGAATCAACACCGATTTCCGTCTCAGATGCCAAGAAGCTTACATCTTTACAGCATGTTAAAAATTACAATTTCCTCACGACAGCGTCAGCAAATGCAGAAAGCTTTGATGCGATAAAAAGCTCAGGCGAATCAGCCGATAACAGTTCCGGCGCCGGCCGTTTTCAAGGCGGCGGAAGACAGATGATTTCAGCGGATATCTCGATCGAAGGCGTGCTCTCTACGGCATTGCTTGATGATTTCACGGACGGGAGCTCAAAAATCACTGACGGACGCGCCATCACAAAAACAGATGCGGACGCAAAAGTCGCCGTGATTAATGAAACGCTGGCAGATCAAAACAAGCTGAAGGTCGGCGGCTCCATTACCGTTTCTTCAGCAGCGGATGATTCTGTGAAAACGAAGCTTAAAATTGTGGGAATCTATAAAACAACATCATCAGGAGACGATCAGGCACAGCATTTTTCATTCTTAAATCCTGACAATAAAATCTATACGCCTTACACCGCCGCGGCGGCGTTAAAAGGGTCTGATAACAAAAACAAAATCAGCTCAGCCGTTTATTATATGGATGATGCCAAATATATTGACTCATTCGTTGCGGCTGCGAAAAAAACATCTGTAGATGATAAAACCTACGCGCTGACGACAAATGATCAGGTGTATCAGCAAATGGTCGGCCCGATTGAAAATGTCACGTCATTTTCTAAAAACGTGGTATACCTTGTATCCATCGCGGGCGCGGTCATTCTTGGGTTGATCGTGATGATGTCGATCAGGGAACGTAAGTATGAAATGGGTGTCTTGATGGCGATCGGCGAAAAGCGCTGGAAGCTCATCGGACAATTCTTAACGGAAATTCTGGTTGTCGCGGTTATCGCCATCGGGATCGCATCCGTCACGGGCAGCCTTGTGGCGAATCAGCTCGGAAATCAGCTTCTTTCCCAGCAGGTCAGCTCAGCCGGTGATTCGCAGCAAACAAGCGGCTGGGGCGGAGGAGAAATGCTGCGGGGAGGCGGCATGTTCGGTCAGCATTCATCCGGCGCGGATGTCATCAGTACAATGCAGGTAAACGTCTCGCTGAATGACCTTCTGATTCTTAGCGGAATCGGCGTCGCAATTGCCGTCATTGCCACATTACTGCCGTCTGTATCAGTCATGCGGCTTCACCCTAAAACGATCCTGACCAAGCAGGAATAAGAGGAGGCAGCATAATGAGCCTATTAACCTTTCAACAGACCGGCTACTGGTACCAAGACAAATCACAGCCGCTGTTTCAGGATATAACGATCAGCTTTGAAAAAGGGAAGTTTTATACAATTGTCGGCGCCTCCGGAACGGGAAAAACAACGTTTCTGTCTCTGGCGGGCGGCCTTGACACACCTAAAGAGGGAAGCATCCTTTATAACGGAGAAGACATCTCCAAAATCGGATTAACCAAATTCAGAAATCAATATGTCTCTATCGTCTTTCAATCTTATCATCTGATCCCGTATATGACGGCGCTCCAGAATGTCACAACGGCGATGGAGATCACCGGCTCTAAGGAGAACAACAAAGATGCGTTCGCGCTCAGCATGCTGAAAAAAGTCGGCTTCACCGAACAGCAGGCCCGTCAGCGGGTGCTGACATTAAGCGGCGGACAGCAGCAGCGCGTTTCAATTGCGCGGGCTTTCTGCTGTGACACGGATTTGATTTGCGCGGACGAGCCAACGGGAAATCTCGACGAGGATACGTCAAAGGAAATCGTCCGGCTCTTTCAGGACTTGGCGCATAAAGACGGCAAATGCGTCATCATGGTTACGCACGACGAACAAATTGCCAAAGTTTCGGATATCAACATCCGCTTATCAAGAGGAAGTTTCACGGTAAAAGAAAACGGCACGGCCGTTTCCTGATACCGCGCCCCTGCCAGCGCAGACAGGGGCGCACCCTATATCCCCCTATTCAATAGAAGTGAACGTAAAAAGAGCGAGGGCTGCATCCCCCCGCTCTTTTTATTTATATCAGCTGTAAATAACGGTCCATATTTGATTGTCCGGCTGCTTTGATCAATTCTTCCGCCTTTTCCTCTTCCCCCGGCAAAGCGAGCCGGAGTTTGTCTTCAATGTCTTTTTCAGAAAGGCCGTTTCCCGGCGCTCCCTTCGGACAGTCGATACGTGTTTCATAGACATGACCGCCGGAAGCCGTAACCCGTACAATTGTAAAACGGCCCTTCGGAACGGCGTTTTCAGCCGGCAGAATTTGGTCATCGGAGCTGCGGTGAATCCGCTCAAATCCTTTTTGAAAGGATTCCGGAATCGGCTCGGATGTGAAATGTTCAACTGAAAAATCCTTACCGTGCAAAGCTAAGGTGATCACATATTCCACGCTGAACCGTCCCGCTTCGCCTGTTTTCGGGCGCCGTTCTGTCAATGCGGCGTCCCCGCCCGGCGGATAAATCACGTCGATCCGTTCCGTTTGGCCGAAAGTGAGACCATGTTCGGCCTTCAGCTTGAGAATGGCGTCCGCCGCATGATGAGCCGCCGAGCAAAACGGATAAACCTTAAACCAAAGTCCCGGGCTCACAATCCGCCAAGGTTTTCCCCACCCGTTTACAAGCAGGGTTTCTGCCCGTTCAAGATCGCCGTACAGTCCGAAAAAACCTTTCTCCCCGTCGAGCGCATGAACTGAGCCGCCGAAACCGGCCTTTGCAAGCGTTACGGCGAACAACCCGGCTTGAGCAGCCAGTCCGGCGTGGAGCGGCTTCATTTCTGTCCCGAATTGCACTCTCATGCCTCCGGAGCGGGCAGCCGCAAACCCGATTGCTTTCTGCAATTGGGTTTGATTCAGATTCTCCGCGAATCCGACGGCGCATGCGGCCGCAATGGCACCTAACGTTCCTGTATTGTGCCAGCCTTTCTCGTAATGATGCCTTCCAGCTGACTCACCGAGCCGCGCCATCACTTCGATTCCCGTCACATAAGCACCGAGAAAACGGCTTTTGTCTATACGGCCGGCTGATGCGGCTGCAATCAAAGCCGGAAGGATGACTGCGCTCGGATGTCCTCTTACATCAGAATGAACATCATCAAAATCAAGCGCATGTGCGATGAAGCCGTTAATGAGCGCGGATTGGGACGGCGCGGTTTTTTGATTTCTGCCGATAAGCGGCGCTATCGGCACCCCGCCTTCTTCTTCGGCCAGTTTTACCAGCTTTTCAACTCCTTTATCCCGTCTCCCCGCAAAGGCTGCCGCTGTAAAATCAAGCAGTCCTTTGCGCGCTTCTTTCATCGCTTCAGCGGATGTTTCCGGCACAGACGACATGACGGCCTGAGCAAGCCCGGCCGTCAGATTTTCCGTATTCAATCCGTCTGCTCCAATACGTTGACGGTCAGCCGGGCGAAAAACTCAGCCGCTGCCGGGAGCGCTTTTTCGTCGAGTGTGAAGGCGGGATGGTGCCATTCTTCTGTTCCGTTTGTTCCCATCCAGACGAAGAAGCCGGGGATTTTTTCTTGATATAACGCGAAGTCTTCGCCGCCGGGCGACTGTTCTGCCCGAACGGTTTGAAGCCCGAGATCTTCAGCCGTTTGTTCCGCCGCCTGAATGAAACGGGCGTCGTTCATCACTGACGGAAGGTAAGGATACCAGCGGAATTCGGCTTCTGCCCCGAACCCTGCCGCGATTCCTTCGGCAACCCGCTTCATATGTTTCGGAACAGCGTCACGCGCTTCCTTTTGAAACGTCCGGACGGTGCCTTCCATTTCAACATGGTCCGGGATGACATTCCAAGAGCTGCCGCCCTGAACTCTTGTGATGCTGACGACGGCATTGTGAAGCGAGCTGATATTTCTGCTGACAACTGATTGCAGGCCGCCGATGATCTGCCCTGCCGCCTGAATCGGATCAATGCTGTTATCAGGGATTCCGGCGTGGCCGCCTTTTCCTTTAACGGTGATTTCAAAGCGGTCGACACTCGCCATCAGCGGGCCTTCTTTCAGTCCGACCGTGCCGACGGGGAGGTCAGGTTTGTTATGCATGCCGAATATCGCCGATACACCGTCAAGCGCGCCGGCTTCAATGACCTGTCTTGCTCCGGCGGCGATTTCTTCTGCGGGCTGAAAAATAAACCGCACCGTTCCTTTCAGCTCATGCTTTCTCTCATTTAATAAGAAAGCCGTGCCGAGAATAGATGCCGTATGGAAATCATGGCCGCAGGCGTGCATCACGCCGCTGTTTCGCGAAGCAAACGGAAGGTTTGTTTTCTCTTCGATCGGCAATGCGTCGATGTCCGCTCTGACGGCGATGACGGGGCCGCTTTTGTCTCCTTTGATTTCAGCGATCACTCCGGTTTGAAGTTTCGGCACATCAAGAACCGTGATTCCTTCTTCCTCCAGCCAGCGGCGGATTTTATTCGTCGTTTCGTATTCCTCGCCTGACAGCTCAGGGTGTTCATGAAGGTCGCGGCGGATATTGATTAAACGTTTGTTTAATGATTCATACGTTTCATTTGCCATTTCTTCTTCTTCCCTTCTTAGACAAGTTCGGCGGGCTCTCCCACTTGCTTAATGAATTTTTTCGTCCGTTCGTTCTGCGGATTGTCAAACAGCTCTTCCGGCGTTCCCTGTTCGATGATGCGTCCGTCTGCCATAAAAATAACCTTGTCGGCCACTTCACGAGCAAAAGCCATCTCATGCGTGACAATGATCATGGTTGTCTGCTTTTCGGCAATTGATTTGATGACTTGGAGCACCCCGGCTACAAGCTCAGGGTCAAGGGCCGAAGTCGGTTCATCCAGTAAAATCGCGTGAGGATCAACAGCCAAGGCGCGCGCAATCCCGATCCGCTGCTGCTGCCCGCCTGACATCGTAATCGGGTAGCTGTCCGCTTTGTGTTCTAAACCGACTTGCCGCAGCAGATCCATACCGATCTGTTCCGCTTCTTTTTTCGGTTTCTTTTGCGCGGTGATCAGCGCCTCTGTCACATTTTGCAGGGCGGTTTTGTTTTTGAACAGGTTGTAATTCTGAAACACCATCGCCGTCTGCTGGCGAAGCTTATGAACGTCTTTGCGCGAATAGGACGAGGCATTCAGCTTTGCATCACCGATTTCAATGATGCCGTCATCCGGGCGCTCCAGCAGATTCAAACAACGGAGGAGCGTTGATTTTCCCGAGCCTGACGGGCCGATGATGGCCGTGACTTCGCCGCTTTTGATCTCAAGATCGATCCCGTCAAGTACGGTAAGGTCTTTAAATGCTTTTCGAATATGTCTGACTTGTATCATCCTGAGCCTCCTCCTATGTGCGATAAGGCTTGCTGATCGCCCGTTCGAGCAGATCCTGCAGCACACTGTAAATAATCGTAAGAATCCAGTACATGACCGCGACGGCTAAATACGTCTCAAAATATTTGAGGTTGCCTGATGCGTACATTTTTCCTTGGGCGAACATTTCCATCACTCCTAATGTAAAGGCGAGCGATGTTTCTTTTAACAGGCCGATAAACGTATTTCCCGTCGCGGGAAGCGCGTTTCTGACGGCTTGCGGGAAAATGATCCGTCTGTACGCCTGGGATTTTGTCATTCCGACAGACAGACAGGCTTCAAGCTGCCCCTCATCGACTGAGTTGAGCGCCGCGCGGAAGATTTCAGCCAAGTAGGCGGCATTTTTCAGGCTTAACCCGATAATCGCCGCAGTTAACGCCGTCATCTTGCTCATTCCGGGAAACAGCTGAGGCAGGCCGTAATAAATTAAGAAAAGCTGCACGAGCGTCGGCACGCCCCGGAAAAATGAAATATACACCTTTGACAGCTGGTGAAGCACAGGAACACGATTTTTTGTGATAAGCGCTAATATAAGGCCGCCGATCACGGCAAATACCATGGCCGCGACGGCCATAAGTAATGTGATCGGCAAGGCTTCGATTAACGCGGGAAAAGCTGAAAACATAAATCCCCAATCAATGCTGTTCATTCTCGATTTTCACCGCCGTTTCTTAATGCTTTGCTTCCGTTGTGATATCTTCGTTAAAGTACTTTTCAGACAGCTTTTTCAGCGTGCCGTCTTTCCGCAGGTCTTCAATGGCTTTGTTTACTTTTTTACGGATTTTATCGTGAGCCGCATCTTTCGCAAACGGGAAAGCGACTTTTTCATAGACAATCGGGTCTCCTGCTAATTTCAGAGGCAGACCGGTCTTTTTGATCTGGGCGATCAGGACGCTGCGGCTGTTTACATAAGCGTCAACCCGTCCGTAAGCCACGTCTTTCAGCGTACCTTCTTGTGTTTCATATGTTTTAATGTTGATTTTTTTATCCGGGTCCTTGCTCTCAAGGTTTTTCGCGTGGTTTGAGCCCAGAACGGCCGCCACTGTTTTTCCTTTTAGATCGTTGACTGATTTGATGTCTTTGTTATCGTTTTTGACGACGATTTGAGTGCCCGCATACGAATACGGTTCTGTGAAGTTATACGTTTTCTTGCGTTCGTCCGTGACAGCGACCTGGTTAGAGATGGTATCGAGTTTGCCGGTCTGGAGCTCTCCCATCAGACCGCTGAATTCAAGCAGCTTCCAGTCCAGTTTCATGTTGATTTTTTTCGCGACGGCTTCCATGACATCCACGTCAAAGCCGGTCAGCTTGCCGTTTTCTTTATATGCGAACGGATAGCTTTGTCCGGTGGCGCCTACATGCAGTACGTTATCGCCGCCTTCGCTTTCTTTTCCGTTTCCGCATGCTGATAAGACCGCCAAAAGCGCGGCAGACAGCAGCAAAGCCCATGTTTTCTTCTTCATTGAAATCCCGCCTTTTCCTATTAAAATGTTAATCCTGCAATTGTTTTTTTAAATAAATGGTGATGTGCCCTTTTCCTAAATCCTTTTCGCCTGCACGGACGTAGCCTTTCCGCTCGTACATGCCGATCAGCCACGGATGCTTGTCCGCTGTGCCCAGTGACACGAAAGGCGCTTTTAATGTATCGCGGAGCACTGTATTCTCCAGCCACTCCAGCATGTCCGAGCCCGTCCCTTTTTTTCCGGTTTCAGGATCGACGGCGAACCACCAAATATGAGGGACACCATACGGCCCGGGATTCGGCCCCCACGGCATCCGCAGAGAAATCGTCGCCAGAATCCGTCCGTCTTCTTCCAAAACGTAACAGGCGTTTTTTTGTATGTTATTCAAAACGAGCTCCTTATCCGCCGTGGCAGCGGCAAAGTTGATGCCGAGCTTGCGGATCGGTTCATACGCCCGCAGTGTCAGTGAAAGCAGCTCATCAGCGTCTGCCTCCGTTGCGAGCCGGTATTGTCTTGACATGATGAGCCCTCCTTTAGCCGGCATATCGGTTTGCCGGTTTTTCCAGTCCGAAATGTTCTCTGAGCGTCGTTCCTTCATACTCTTTTCTGAACACGCCCCGTTCTTGTAAAATCGGAATCACTTTGTCTACAAAAAGAGTGAGACCTTCAGGCAAAAGCGGCGGCATGATGTTAAAACCGTCACAAGCTTGTTTTCCGACCCATTCTTCCATCTTATCGGCAAGCTGTTCCGGCGTTCCGACAAAGATATGATGGCCTCTTGAACCCGCCACATATTTGTAAAGTTCGCGGATGGTCATGTTATCGCGTTTGGCCATCTCCTGAACGAGCTTGAACCGGCTTTTAACGGCATTCGACGCATCCGCATCCAATTCAGGCAGCGGGCCGTCAAGCGGGAAGGCGGAAAGGTCGACGCCGCCCAGATAGTTTTGCAGAATGTTCAGGCCGACAGACGGAATGATGAGGTCTTGGAGCTCTTCATATTTTGCCTTTGCTTCTTCTTCGGTATCGGCGATAACGGGAAAAATTCCCGGCATGATCGCGATTTTTTCAGGATCACGGCCGAAAGAAGCCGCTTGTTCTTTAATAGATTGATAGAAATCCTGCGCGGATTCCAAATGATTTTGCGCGGTGAAAATGACCTCCGCCGTTTTGGCGGCCAGCGCTTTTCCGTCTCCTGATGATCCGGCCTGAATAATGACCGGGCGCCCTTGAGGTGTGCGGGCGACATTTAACGGCCCTCTCACGGAGAAATATGTTCCTTTATGGTTCAATTCATGCATTTTGTCTTTATCAAAAAATGCTCCTGATTCTTTGTCACGGATAAAGGCGTCTTCCTCCCACGAATCCCATAATCCTTTGACGACTTCAACGAATTCTTCCGCGCGCTGATATCTGAGATGGTGCTCAAGATGCTTTTCGCCGCTGAAATTAAGCGCGGTCGATTCAATCGAAGATGTGACGACATTCCAGCCCGCGCGGCCGTTGGAAAGATGATCAAGTGATGCAAATTGCCTCGCGATATGGAACGGTTCGCTGTATGTGGTAGATGCGGTCGCCGTCAGACCGATGCGGGATGTGACCTGAGCGAGCGCCGACAGCAGCGTAAACGGCTCAAAGCGCGTCAGCACATTCGGATGTGATTTGCCGTCTATTGATAAACTGTCCGCCAAAAACAGCATGTCCAATTTCCCCCGCTCAGCCGTTTTCGCCAGTTCTTTGAAATAATCCAAATTCATGCTCGCGTCCGCCGGTGCCTGAGGATGTCTCCAAGAAGCGACATGATGGCCGGTGCCCGCGAGAAACACACCGAGTTTGATTTCTTTTTTCTTTGTCATGATGGATCTCCTTCTATTCTGAAATACGGTTCGGAAAATATTAACACCACTAAACCTATATTTCCTAGTAATTTTATAAGAATAAATCAAAATGTACAATTGTCAGGCAAGTTTGTCAATGCATTAAGACAAAAATCATGATATTTAAAAAAACCCGGCGCACCGGCCGGGTTATTTCTTCGAAACTGTATAGACGGTCCCTTTGACCTTTTTCTTAATAACGGCAATGATAAGCAGCAAAACGGGGAACAGCACTTGAAATGGAAGATGAATATAGATCGGCACAATGTTTAAGCCTTCATTCATGTGTTCCGAAAAATTGCTTGCGATGCTGATGGAGAGAATCAGCACCCCCAATCCGACCGGGAAGGCCAGCTGGGACGGATTTTTTTCTTTAAACAGCGTGGACACGCCCACGACAACCGCATATGTAAAAAGGCTGACTTTGAAAAAACCGCCGATGACGAGCACGAGCATGAAAAAGACATCCAGCCGGTCTAAAAACTCTTCCACTTTAATTGTCTGTATGGTGCTCAGCAGCGGAAATTGAGAGCGGAGCATTAAGTTGACGTCCAGCACACAAATATTAATCGCCACTGACATCGCCAAAAACAGCCCGCTGATGATAATCGCCAGAAATCCGGTTTTCTTCACCTTTTTCCGATCTTTTAAATAAGGGAAAATCATGACAAACACGATTAATTCACCGAATGGGATGAACATCGTCTGTTTAAACACGGAATAAATGACCGTTCCTGCACCCTCCGCTAAAACGGGCTGGAGAAATCTGAGGTTTATCGTGCCTGAGCTGATAATGAGGATCAGCCCGACGGCTGTCAGGAAATACATAATGCCAAACAGCAGCTCGCCGGCTCTCGCTATCACTTCAATTCCCTTTCTGACCGCAAATATCGCGGCGATCATCAGCATGGCATTCACAATTAAAAGCGGCGTGTCCTGGTAGGCGAAGGTGACAAGCATTTCGCCAAAATCCCGCAATACGCGGGCCGCGATATAAGCAAAATAGAGAATATAAAGAAGGGAGACAGCCCAGCTCAGATGTCTGCCGATCAGTTCGTTCATGTAATCTCTCGGAGAAGACTCAGGAAAAAATTGATACAGCGCCTGATAAACGTAGAAAAGCCCGAGACCGATAACGCACCCGAGAAGCACGGACAGCCACGCATCCCGCCCGGCCATCGTTCCCGGCGGGATCAATAACGAACTGCCCAATTCAAACAAAATGATCATAATAAACAGCTGACGCGTGCCGATTTTCGCATTTTCCATACGCTTCGCTCCTTTCTCCTCAAATCAATCATGCTCAAGCTTGTCTGAGAGAGGATTATTCCGCAAGCCCGTTCTTCTGATAATGACTTCCGTTTTGACATCTACGGGGAGATTTGGGAAATATTCTTCATCCCACTTCCCTTTGAACTTTTTCCATTTGTCCGGATGCTTCCGATAGATCAGGTCTCCGAAGCCGACGAAGTCATTCTTATGGGCTTTTATATCTTCAATCGATTTGGTGATATCTTTCTCAAGCTGCACGCTGAGCGCCTTTTGCATCGTCATCAGCACTTGCGGATCAGACAGATGGAAAGGGTATCTGACAGCGTCCACCAGCCCCTCGACCTGAGCATGCACGTGAATATACGGTTTTCCGTTCGGAAAAGTGGCCGTCACCTTTGTATTCTGGCGGGTGACCTGCAGACTGATTGCATGCTTCACGTTCTTCCAATCCGCATTGATGAACGTATGCTTGATCCTATTGAGCAGCCATACAGCCCCCACACTGTCGTCATCCTCAATCCAGTAATCCAGCCTCCCATCCTTTTTGAACACCGCCAGTCCGTCCGCTGACAGCACTGCTTTCGGTTCAGTTGTCTGCGTATTTTCCATCGTAGGACCGGCTTTATCGTCTCCGTGCATTTCATAACCCGGAATAAACGGCGACCCGGCCGGAGAAGCGAGATCAATCAGAACGTCCTGAAGGCTGGTTTTAATGACCCTGCCGTATTGTTCCTGCGTGAAGCTGAGCGTCTTGTTCACTTTATTGGAAGGGATTTTATCAATCGGCGTCAGCACTTTAATAATGTCTTCAGCCTTGCAATTATGCGCGATCACAACGGTTGCGGTCGTCCTGAATTCGGTGTCGCGGTCAAGATTGTCCAGAATAAAACTGAGCCCTTCCTCTTTCGCCAGTTTTTCACTGAACACCACGAGATTCGTATGGGCAAAATAGAGCCTTCTGGACACTTTCATCGAGCCTTTTCTCAAAGCTTCCGTCATATTGTCTCCGGACACCGAATAGACGGAAACCGGAGGCCGGTCTCCCGCTCCGCCGCCCTGCAGACCGCCGGCCACATTTCCCGGATTGATAATTTGGAAATGAAGGACGTATTTTCCCGTTTCGGTCCGGTCAATACCGATGGCGGAGATCACCGCTAAATCGGTCAGCTCCCTTTTATCCCAGCATCCGGATACAAACATAAGGGAAACCATCGTACAAAGGATAAGCATCCATTTACGTCTTTTCATTACCGTCGCCCTCTTCTACATCTTTATTAACCATTCCTCTGGATGTCTCCGGTTTCGGTCTTTGATGTTCCCCTTGGCGCCTGTTGTTTTCCTGCACGAGCAGTCCCGGCCTTTTTTCATCCGCCCATAACGGAGCGCGGAGGAGGGAATCTTTCAGCCCGCCCGGGGTTAAAGGAGCGAGCGGGGACATATACGGAAATCCGAATGAACGCAGGCCGCACAGATGGACAAACATCATGATAATGCCCAGAATCAGCCCGTAAAATCCCATAACCGCCGCCGACAGAATAAAGAGAAACCGGATCAGCCGCGCAGATATCGCCATGTCAAAAGCCGGGGTCGCAAAGCTGGCAATCGCCGTCAGCGCGACGACGATAACCATGGCCGGGGAGACGATGCCGGCCTGCACGGCGGCCTGGCCGATGACAAGCGCTCCGACGATGGAAACAGCGGAGCCGACAACTCTCGGAAGCCGGACACCCGCCTCCCTGAGAATCTCAAAGGCCACTTCCATCGTCAGCGCTTCAATCACGGCCGGGAACGGCACGGTCTCCCGCTGGGCCGCGATGACAATCAGCAGCTGGGTCGGAATCATTTCCTGGTGAAAGGTCGTCGCCGCCACATAAATCCCCGGCGCCACCAGTGAAATGAAGAAGATCAAAACCCGCAGCACCCTGATGCTGGTGGCGATATCAAATCGTGAATAATAATCCTCAACGGATTGAAAAAATTGAATAAATAATGCCGGCGCGAGAAGAACGAACGGCGTTCCGTCCACGACAATCGCAAATCGTCCTTCCAGCAGATTCCCCGCCACAACGTCCGGCCGCTCTGTATGATATACGGTGGGAAACACAGAAAACGGCGCGTCTTCAATGAGCTGTTCAATGTAGCCGGATTCCAGAATGCTGTCGATGTCAATGTGCTTCAGCCGCTTGCGGACTTCCTTAATCAGCTTTTTATCGCAAATTCCGTTAATATACATCAGCGCGACATCCGTATTCGTTTCGTGTCCGATCTCCATTTTTTCAACCCATACATCAGGCGTTTTTACATACCTGCGGATCATGGAAATATTGGTTTGCAGAGATTCAGTGAATCCCTGCCGCGGGCCGCGGAAAGAGACCTGGGTGCTCGGCTCTTGAATGGACCGGTGCTCTCCCCCTTCCGTGCTGGCGATCAGCGCCTTGTCAGCCCCGTCGACAAAAATGAGCGTGCTGCCCGCCACCAGCCCGGCATAAAGACTTTTCCATTTTTCTTCCTCTTTCACCCCGCCGATCGCAAGCGTTTTATCGTATATCAGGCAGACCGCTTGTTCCGGCTGAACGGACGGGATGTCGATTAAATCCTCCAGAAGGGATTGGCTGACAAGCTGTTCGTCTACCAAACCGGCGATATACACAATTGCGGCCGGAAGCTCTTCTTTTCCGATTTTCAGCCGGCGGATGACGACATCGGCACTGTTGCCGAACCTCTCAGACAGTTTCTTCATATTTTGCTTTAAGCTGAGGGAGATCGGCTCATCCCGCTCTTTGTCCGGCTGGCTGTCCGCTTCTTTTCTGCCTTCATTGTCACGGTCGTTTTGATCGGCTTTTTTTTGTTTCTTCTGCTTAAAAAATGGCGGCATATCGCAAAAAACCTTTCCTCGTTTTTTTCATATTCTTCCTGTACGGCAAAAGATTATGCACGGCGGAAAGTCTGTATAAGTTCTGCGTAATCGAAAAGGATAAAAAGGGAGAGTGATGCGCATGAAAATATTGGGGGTTTCATTTTTTTTGCTTGCTGCCTGTCTGATCATTTCAGTGACGATGGATATGCTGCAAGGTTTCAGTTTCTATGGAGCGGTCCAAAACAACCTGTCCGCTTTTAAATTGACCACCTTCTCAGAATGGCTGATGCTGTTTTTATTCGCCCTCTTTTTAATCAGAGAAATGATCGTTTTATATAAATCAGGTAAAAAAGATGCCTGACAGGCGCACGGCTGTATTGTGTCAAAAAAGAACACATCCCTCCTTCTTTCGGAGTTCATGTGTTCTTTTTATGTTTCCGGCGCAGATTGTTTTCAGATGAGGATATTTCCGCTTTCCGTATCTGTCGTGTGTTTCACAATGACGCCTTTGATAATGCGGTTGCCGATGATTTTAGTACTTACGGAGGAATTGGTTTGGATGGCGGAAGCAGAAGCGGCGGAAAGGTTGTTGATGGTATTGCCCGACACGAGGGAATTGGAGGCTCCGTTCAGATAGATGCCGATCGGGCTGCCCGCCGTTCGATTGATCGTGAGCGTATTGTCTATGACTTCATGCGTGCCTGAGTTCAGATACACGGTAACGATAAGCGGTGATGATTCAAAGCGGTTGCTGATGACAGAGGTTCCCGAGGATGTTGAACTGAACACGGGATAGTTTTTGTAGCTTTTGAAGAGATTTCCCTTGATGACAGCCCCGGCATCATTTGTCACAGATACGGCATAGGACTCCGCGGCGCCCTGATACGCATTCGGAATCAGCGTATTTCCTTCAATAACGGCATTTCCGCCTGTGACCCATATGCCCCGGCTGAACGATGTCAGCACATTTTGTTTTACGGTGATATTGCCGGCCGACATGCTGATTCCGTCTGTCACCTGATTCAGAGTGTTATTCATAAAGACGGCGTTTTCCGACAGCGTCGCCCGCATCCCCGTGCTTCGTCTCGTTTCGGAACGTCCGTTTTCAATGACATTGCCGTCAACGGTCACATCTTCTGCCTGATAGACGGAAATGCCCGTATTTTCAAATTGATTGATTTTGTTATGGGTGACGAGGACGCTTTTTCCCCTTACATCTATTCCGGTGGAAAAACCGGTAATCAGATTGTTGGAAATGACGGCATTGCTGCTGTCCTGTCCTTGTGACACACCTTGTCCGGCGACTGCGGTCCTTGAGCCGCCGTCTGACCGAAAGAAAACATTCCCCGAAATGACGGTATGTGCCCCATACCCGTAGCTGATTGTGTTATCGGAATGATTTCCTTCAATTAACACATTATATCCGTTAAAGTTGGTGACTGAGCTTGCGGCGTTTCCGGAAAAGAAGTTGTTGCGGACCGTAATATGAAGAGCTTCTTCATAATCAATATCGCCTTCTCCGTACGATTCAATATCGATTCCGAATTTCGGAGCCGTTCCGTTCCCTTGCCCGGCGTCTTCAATCACGCATTCTTCCACCGTAACGGTATGGCAGCCGGTGATTGAAATGTTGTTCCGCCTTGACTGCCTGATCTCACAGCGGCGGATGGTCACCTGTTCTGAAGTTTCGTAATCACTGTTTGTTTTTAACCCGAGCGGGCTGACAATTATGCCGTCTCCCGTAAAATCCGAAATCTTCACATTTTCGATCAGCACATTGCTGCTGCCTTCAATACAGATTCCAAACCCCCATTCATGGGTCGACCGCAAAGGGACATTGGTATACGTGTGTTCATCCCGTTCGCCGATGATCCGGCCGCCGGTGATGGTGACATTTTCACGCCTGCCTATATAGAAAGCCGAATAGCCCCAGGAGCTGTTCGGCGCCACTTTAATCGTGCATTCCGGATCTAAAACGATGGTGAGATGGCTCGGCACGTTAATCCCGGCGTTCCGAAACGGCTGGCTGCTGTCCCCGCCAAGCGTGCCGTTGATTTTATACGTTCCGGGCGGAAAAAACACCGTATGACAGCCTTCGCTTACGGCCCTGGCCAAGCATTGGTTGATGGCGCCCGTCACGTCGGTTTTTCCGTCTGCCGCCACACCGCAATCCGTAATATCCAATATACGATTCGACAAGTGATAATCTCCTCCTTCCTCTCTTATTGTCATCTTATTCCGCCATATCCCGCTCCGCCTGTACATACTTTAAATTTTATTAAAAAAGTTTATAAAGATAGTTTAGTCAGATAATATAACAAAATAAGTCATTGGAATTAGGAAAATTCGTCTATATTCAACGTTTTAATATCTTTTCATTCTGGAATTTTTTGAATTCAGTATAAATTATATTGACACAAGTATTATATAAGAATATGATTTTTGTAATACACTTTTTTAAGAAAGGGTTGGCTCAGGTGGCATCTATTGATAAGGACTCTATAACAGAAACTGTGCCGCAACGAGGCTTTTTCGGTCATCCCCGCGGCTTGTTAACACTGTTTTTCACCGAATTTTGGGAGCGTTTCTCCTACTATGGTATGAGAGCCATATTGCTTTACTATTTATACACGGAAGTCGCTCATGGCGGTCTCGGCTTTGATAAAACGACCGCAGTTGCCATCATGTCCATATACGGGTCTCTCGTATACATGTCGAGCGTCATCGGCGGATGGCTGGCCGACCGGGTATTCGGCACGGCAAACACCGTATTTTACGGCGGAATTTTAATTATGTTCGGGCACATCGCTCTTGCCTTCCCTGGCAGCACGGCGGCGTTTTTTACCAGCATGGCTCTGATCATTATCGGAACCGGCCTGCTTAAACCAAACGTATCCAGCGTTGTCGGAGATTTATATACGAAGGAAGACGAGCGCCGCGACTCAGGTTTCAGCATCTTTTACATGGGGATCAACCTCGGCGGATTGCTTGCGCCGCTAATTGTCGGAACACTCGGACAGAAGTACAACTACCACTTAGGCTTCGGATGCGCCGCGGCCGGTATGTTCCTCGGACTGATTGTTTTCGCTCTTACGAGAAAGAAATACCTCGGCAAAGCAGGCTCCAATGTACCGAATCCGATTTCTAAATCATCAGTGATCGGCACGGGAATCGGAGTGGTCATCGCAGCAGCCGTTATCATCGTTCTGATCCAAACCGGCTGGCTGACGATCCAGCGTGTGATTGACACCGTCAGTATCCTCGGCATTGTCATTCCGGTTATTTACTTTATCGTGATGTTCACGAGCAAAAAAGCGACGAAAACGGAAAAATCACGGCTTGCGGCTTATGTTCCGCTGTTTGTTGCAGCGGCAATGTTCTGGGCGATTCAGGAGCAGGGCGCGACGATTCTTGCTTTATATGCGGATCAGCGCACGAGACTTTCCTTTGCGGGCATGCATCTTGAGTCTTCATGGTTCCAGTCTCTGAACCCATTATTCATTGTTATTTTCGCGCCGGTGTTCGCCTGGATCTGGATGAAGCTCGGCAAACGCCAGCCTTCAACACCGATTAAATTCGCGATCGGCATTATCCTTGCCGGATTATCATTTTTAGTCATGGTGCTTCCGGTTATGGGCGGAAGCGGCGAGCTTGTGAGCCCGCTTTGGCTTGTGCTCAGCTTCCTTTTGGTTGTGCTTGGTGAGCTTTGCCTTTCACCGGTCGGTTTATCCGTCACAACAAAACTTGCGCCTGCCGCTTTCTCAGCGCAGACGATGAGCATGTGGTTTTTAACAAACGCCTGCGGTCAAGCCCTGAACGCAAAAGTAGTCGGTTTGTTTGATAAGATTTCTGAAGCGGCCTACTTCGGCTCAATCGGTCTTGTTTCGATCATTCTCGGTATTATTTTGATTCTTCTGTCTCCCGTCATTAAACGGGCGATGAAAGGCGTACAATAAAAGAAAAGCCTGCGGAATCGTCCGCAGGCTTTTTTTATGCGTCTATCGTTTTAACTCCTCAAGTGTTTCTCTCCATCTCTTCAAGACATCTTCCGGTTCGTGGAGCTGGATGGCCGGTCCGGATGTCAGATCCGCGTATTTCGCCCGATCTTCCTTGACGGTGATCACGCGGCAGCTAAACTGTTCCCGCTCGTGTTTCGCCTCTTTCAGCGGCGGAAGCGCCTCACATTCCAATGTGACGTAATATGCGGCTCCTCCGTGCCAGGCGATGAAAAGAGCTTGTCCCGAATGCAGAAGGCTTCTTACGGTCGTCGTGTTTTTCCATAAGGCGAGCCGGAGATTTGTTTTGCTCACGGCCACGATTTCACCGGCGCTGATCATGGCCGCGTGCGGACGGCCTTCTTTTGTCACGGATTGGAGCACAAATGCGTCGTGCTGCTTTTTTTCAAGCTCCATCCCGTCTAAAAGCGTGTAAAGCGCCTCGGGCAAGTGCTCCGTCAGCATTACGCTTTTCTTTCCGGAACAGCGGGAACATGTGCGGCCGTCTCCGTTTCTTTCGGATCAATTTTAAATGCCGGGTTGAATGCCGCCGGATTCGTGATGCTTTCCGGTTCACAGGATCTCCATGTGAAAAAGCAGGTTTGGCATTGGTAAATTTCCCAGGCGCCTTTGACCGGCGATTGGCTGACGGTTTCTCCTTTTTTCGATTCACAGCGCGGGCATGTTTTCATTGCAACCTCATCCTTTCTTATTGATTCATTAAGTCCATCAGTTTTTGTTCCCACTCTTTCGTTGTCAGCGGAGAATCAAGCGGCTGCGAATAATGGCCTCTTGTTTCCGGCGCGACAGGCGTCGTGGCGTCAAGAATCATTTTGTGTGTCATCCCTGCCGGATCAGACCCCGGGTCAAGCGGAAGGACGGACAGGTCAGGAATGATGACTGCATCGTGTTTCGGATGCATTTTCGTTGAGAGCGCCCACATGACTTGCGGCAGGTTAAACGGATCGACATCCTCATCCACGACAATGACCATTTTGCAGTAGCCGAGTCCGTGCGGCGTGGTCAGGGCGCGCATGCCGACCGCCTTGGCAAATCCGCCGTAGCGCGTTTTCGTTGAAATGATGGCGATCAGGCCGTGCGTATACATCGCGTTCACGGCGACAATTTCGTTCGGATAAGCTTCCTTGAGCTGCTGGTAAAGCGGCACGCACGTATTAATGCCGATCATATAATCGCACTCCGTCCACGGCATGCCTAAGTATAAATGTTCAAAAATCGGATTGTTTCTATGATATACCCGTTTGATTTTGATCACCGGCATGCTGCGGCCGCCTGAATAATGGCCCGTGAACTCACCGAAAGGTCCTTCGTATTCCCGTTCTCCCGCAAGGATCTCTCCTTCCAGAACGACTTCAGCGCCCCAAGGGATGTCTAAATCAGACAGTTTAGATTTGACGATTCTGTAGGGCTCCCCTTGAATCGCGCCGGCCATTTCATACTCGGATTGATCGTATAACAGCGGAGTTGACGCAGCTGTCGTAATCACCGGCTCACAGCCGAGCGCGATCGTAACGGGAAGATTCACGCCGCGTTCTTCAGCTTGGCGAAGATGAATCGCAATATCATGCTGAGGCACGGGCTGAATGCCGAGGCGGTCTTTTCCCTTTACCTGCATTCTGTAAATACCGACATTCTGCTTGCCGAAATTGTCCGGATCTTCAAGATCGCGGGAAATGACGCACGCTTTATCCAAATAGTAGCCGCCGTCCCCCTGGTTGATTCTGAATAGCGGAAGGATGTCAAATAGATTGATATCTTCCGTTATTTCATTTTCATGAAACGGCGCGGTTTCTTCCCGCTTGACCGGTACCGGAAATGCATCGTACCGTTTGGCGAACTCAAAGAATTGTTCCTTTACCGGCGTATCTTTCGGCATGCCGAGCATCATCGCGTGATTCGGCCACGAGCCGATGACATTCAGAGCCACCTGCGCATGGTGATGTCCGTAAATATTGTTAAACAAAAGCGCAGGGGTTTTATCCCCGAGATTGCTGGCTGCACGCGCGGCGGCGCCCAGATCCGGCTCCGGTTTCACCTCTTCGTTGACTGTTAAGAGCTGCCCTTCTTTTTCAAGAGCGGCGAGAAATTCCCTAAAATCCTGATAGGCCATTATCAGGTTCCTCCTTTTTGTTTTTCAATTCCGTACCACCGTTTCGCTTCCGGCAGACGGATGCCGAACTGATCGAGCGTCCGGAACACAATATGGTCGATCAATTCATCCATGTCAGCCGGCTTGTTATAAAATGCCGGCATCGGCGGAAGAATGACGGAACCCATTTTTGTAAGCGCTAGCATATTTTCTAAATGAATTTGGCTGAGCGGCGTTTCTCTTGTCAGCAGCACAAGTTTTTTCCGCTCCTTCAAGATGACGTCAGCCGCCCTTGTCAGCAGATTGTCAGCCATTCCGGTGCGGATGCTTGCCAGTGATTTCATGCTGCAAGGAGCGATGATCATCCCGTCCGTTTCAAACGAGCCGCTTGAAATCGCCGCCGCTTGGTCTTTGTGAGAATACGTATAGGATGCGAGTTTCTCGACATCTTTTAACGTATAATCGGTTTCATGTGTAATGGTGACATTTGCCCAAGGAGACACGACAAGATGGGTTTCGATCTCCGCGGCTTTTAAATATTCTAAAAGCCTGATCCCGAATATGGCTCCCGTTGCCCCGGTCATTCCGATGACGAGCTTCATATTGACCCCTCCTTTACGCTTGAAATGTGGTGTCAAAACCATCATACTCCTGATATATCCATATGAAAAATATTCGTTAAATCTATGTATCATACCTTAAAGGTATAAAAGAAAGGAGCGCGTTCTCATGGATATCCGGCAATTGCGTTATTTCATCACCATTGCCCAAGAGCAGAAAATCACGACGGCCGCCAAAAAGCTTCATATGGCACAGCCGCCTTTAAGCAGACAGCTGAAACAGCTCGAAGAAGAATTGGGCGTCATTCTGTTTGACCGCAATAAAAAGAAACAAATGACCCTTACATATGAAGGAAATGTCTTTTTGAAAAGAGCGAAAGAGATTCTTCATAAGTTTGAGGATGCCATTATCGAGGTACAAGAGCTGAAGGAGGCGGTGGCCGGGACACTTGCCGTCGGGTCAACCATTTACTGCGCAGCGCTCATGCTTGAGAAAGTGTCACAGATGAAAGAGCGGTTTCCGCATCTCACCTTTAACATTTGGGAAGATGAGCCCGTCTCACTGCTCGAGCTTCTGGAAACCCGGCAGATTGACGCCGCCGTCACCACCACCTTGATTAAAAACGACGGAATTGAATCGAAGGAGCTTGAAGACATTCCGTGTGTATTGGTGCTGTCCGAGCATTCAAAACGACTGTGCGGAGAAACGATTAAACTGAATGACATCGCCTCTTTGCCTTTGATCCTTTTGCGCACCGTCAATGGAAGAGGTGTGTATGACCAAGTCCTCCAAGTTTGTGAACAGTATGGTCTCGACCTTCAGGTTGTCTGTGAATGCCATGACTCCGCGACGCTCTTGAGCCTCGTATCATCAGGGTTCGGCGCCACAATTCTGCCTTTGACGATGATTCCCGTCCATATGCGTTCGCATGTCAAAACGGTTATCATCGAAGACAACCCGTTTGTCATGACACCGGCCGTCATCTGGAGAAAAGACAGCTATCTGCCGAAGCCGGTCAGACAGTTTTTGGAATTATTTTGATCTCGGAACACGAAGAATTCCCGCTTATGAAAACCAATTACTTGACTCATACTAAAAAAAAGTTATCCTTTACAATTGGGAGCTATTTTTTCTCAATAAAACTACTCAGAAAAGTGGGGAATAAAGAAGATGAAAAAAGCATTATTCGCTTTGTTCATGATGGTCAGCATCGCAATGCTTGCAGCCTGCGGAAACTCACAGGACAGCGGATCTAAGTCAAAAGACGGCGATCTTTGGGCTTCTGTCAAGAAAAAAGGCGTACTGACCGTCGGCACAGAAGGAACGTACGAACCGTTTACCTTCCATGATAAAAAGACTGACAAACTGACCGGATATGATGTTGAAGTGATTCAAGAAGTCGCGAAACGCCTCGGTCTGAAAGCTGACTTTAAGGAAACACAATGGGACAGCATGTTTGCCGGATTAAACGCGAAACGGTTTGACGTCGTCGCCAACCAAGTCGGCAAAACAGGCCGTGAGAACCAATATGATTTTTCTGATAAATACACAACGTCAAATGCAGTCGTCGTGACGAAAAAAGACAGCACGATTGCGAAAGAGGCTGATGTCAAAGGAAAAACAGCGGCTCAGTCATTAACAAGCAATTACAATAAATTAGCGAAAGAAGCCGGCGCGAAAATTGAAGGCGTTGAAGGCATGGCGCAATCCCTTCAGCTCATTCAGCAGGGCCGCGCTGATCTGACTTACAATGATAAGCTAGCCGTACTGAACTACTTAAAAACGTCCGGCAATAAAAACGTGAAAATCGCGTTTGAAGCAGGCCAGCCGCAGCAGACGTATTTCGCATTCCGAAAAGGAAGCGGTGAACTTGTGACTCACGTCAACAAAGCGTTAAAAGAAATGAAAGAGGACGGGACTCTTTCTAAAATAGCGAAAAAATGGTTCGGCGAAGATGTTTCTAAGTAACATGCCGGAACCCGTGATTGCAACAGCCATTCCGTGGGATTTGGTGCAGCAGTCATTCTGGCCGATTCTTTCCGGGGGAATCTATTACTCGATTCCCCTTACCATTCTTTCCTTTATTTTCGGAATGATCATCGCGCTGATTACGGCGCTCGCCAGAATGTCAAATATGAAACCATTGAGATGGGTGTTCAGCGTATACGTATCAGCGGTGCGCGGCACTCCTCTTCTCGTTCAATTGTTCATCATTTTTTATCTGTTCCCGACATTTAATATTACGCTGGACCCTTTCCCAAGCGCAGTCATCGCGTTTTCATTAAACGTGGGCGCCTATGCTTCTGAAATCATCCGGGCATCTATTTCATCCGTGCCGAAAGGGCAATGGGAAGCCGGTTATACGATCGGCATGACCTATCGCAAGACATTGTTCCGCGTGATCCTGCCGCAGGCGTTTCGCGTGTCCATTCCGCCATTATCAAATACATTTATCAGCCTGATCAAGGATACATCTCTCGCGTCACAGATTCTCGTCGCGGAGCTGTTCAGAAAAGCGCAGGAAATCGGCGCGCAAAACCTTGATCAAATCTTGGTCATCTATATTGAAGCCGCCTTTATTTATTGGATCATCTGCTTCTTGCTGTCAATCGTACAGCACGTGATCGAACGGCGTCTCGACCGTTATGTGGCCAAATAAGGAGGTTTCGATATGCTTTCCGTCAAAGGATTAAATAAATCATTCGGACAGAATGAAATTTTAAAAAAGATAGATATGGAGATAGAAAAAGGGAAAGTCATCGCCATTCTGGGACCGTCCGGTTCAGGAAAAACGACGCTTCTGCGCTGTCTGAACGCGCTTGAGATCCCCAATCGCGGCGAGCTGGCATTCTCCGATTTTGCAATAGATTTCTCCAAAAAAGTGAAGCAGGCTGATATTCTTCGCCTCCGCCGCAAATCAGGCATGGTCTTTCAGGCGTATCATCTGTTTCCTCACCGCACGGCGCTTGAAAACGTCATGGAAGGACCCATTCAAGTGCAAAAGCGCGACAAGGAGCAAGTCAGAAAAGAAGCGATGGAGCTTCTGGAAAAAGTCGGACTGAAAGACAAAATGGATTTATATCCGTTCCAGCTTTCCGGCGGTCAGCAGCAGCGGGTCGGCATCGCCCGCGCGCTTGCGATTCAGCCCGAGCTGATGCTGTTTGACGAACCGACATCAGCGCTTGATCCGGAGCTGGTCGGCGAGGTGCTCAAAGTGATTAAGGATCTGGCGAACGAAGGCTGGACGATGGTTGTCGTCACGCATGAAATCAAATTCGCGCAGGAAGTGGCCGATGAAGTCATCTTCATTGACGGCGGCGTCATTGTGGAACAAGGACCGCCGGCCCACATTTTTTCCGCGCCGAAAGAAGAACGCACGCAGCGGTTTTTAAATCGTATACTGAATCCTTTGTAGGAGCGGGAGAAGAAGCGAAACACTGATTTCGCTTCTTCTTTTTTTTGGCGGTTATGCTACAATGACAATTAATGAAATTTTATGAAAGAAGGGACCTCTTTGAAGCGGGAATTCTGGATGCGCTGGACGTTTTATTTTGCCGGTCTGTTGATTTTGTCTTTCGGGGTATCGTTAACCATTAAAGGAAAAGCTCTCGGCATCAGCCCTTGGGATGCCTTTCATTATGGGCTTTTTCAGCATTTCGGGCTTTCTGTCGGCCAATGGTCCATCGTGGTCGGCGCGGTCATCGTCGCTTTAACCTGCCTGTTCACGAGGACGCTCCCGAAAATCGGTGCTATCTTAAACATGGTGCTGATGGGAATGTTTATTGATTTCTTTTCGTTTCTGCTTCCTGAGGCGCACGCTTTTTCCTTAGCGGCCGTGTTCTTTTCTATCGGATTGCTGCTGATCGGCTGCGGCGTCGGTATTTACGTATCAGCAGGGCTCGGCGCGGGCCCCCGGGACTCTCTGATGATGCTGATATCTGAAAAAACGGGCTGGAACGTACAATGGGTGCGGAACGGCATTGAGCTGACGATTCTTGCCGCAGCCTGGATGATGGGCGGACCGATCGGCGCCGGAACCATTATTACGGCTGTTTTGACGGGGCTGATTCTGCGTTTTTCTTTGCCGCAGTCCTCTAAACTGTTAACATACGCGATCTCCGGGCGGGCAACGTCCGTTCATTAAAAACAAAGCCGAAACGGTTTTGTTTTTTTATTTTCGGACAGCTTTCGTCTGATATGATAGGATGGTTTTGACAATATTTTCAGACGGAGGATCTGGACATGAAGATTTACGGAGTATATATGGACCGCCCGCTTTCTGCAGGGGAAGAGGATCGGATGATGGCGGCCGTGTCCGCCGAAAAGCGGGAAAAATGCCGGCGCTTTTACCATAAGGAGGATGCTCACCGCACCTTGATCGGCGACATGCTGATCCGCACCGCTGCGGCGAAGGCTTACGGACTTGATCCGGCCGGGATTTCATTCAGCGTCCAGGAATACGGAAAGCCGTACATCCCCGCGCTTCCGGACATGCACTTTAACATTTCCCACTCCGGGCGCTGGATCGTGTGTGCCGTTGATTCAAAACCGATCGGCATTGATATTGAAAAAATGAAGCCCGGCACGATTGATATCGCCAAACGGTTTTTTTCACCGACGGAATACAGTGATCTGCAAGCGAAACACCCCGATCAGCAGACCGATTATTTTTACCACCTGTGGTCGATGAAAGAAAGCTTTATCAAGCAGGCCGGAAAAGGGCTTTCCCTGCCGCTTGATTCATTCAGCGTCCGCCTTAAAGACGACGGCCATGTGTCCATTGAGCTCCCGGACGGACATGAACCTTGTTTCATCCGCACATATGAGGCGGACGAGGAGTATAAGCTGGCCGTTTGTGCGGCGCATCCCGATTTTTGTGACGGGATTGAGATGAAAACGTATGAAGAGCTGCTGTAAGCATAGAAAAAGGAGGGTGTCCCCTCCTTTTTTGTCAGCCTGATATTTCCGCCTGTTTCTGCAGCTGCTTTGCTTCTTGATAAATTTCTTCGAACAGATCCGCGATGTGTTCTTCTTCAACACATGAAAATGCGATTCGCAAATCGGTTTCATTAATGGATATCGTTCCGATTCCTCTCTTTTCAAGCAACGACACTCTCAATTCGCCGGCGTTTATGTCTTTCAGCCGGACACACATGAAATAGCCCGAGTTAAACGGATAAGGCGTCCATACGTCTTCATAATGCTTGTTTTCTGCAAGAACGGCTTTCACTTTGTCAGCCCGTTTTTTCATGATGTTATATTTCAGCGATTTTTCTTTCTCGTATTCCGGTGACTGCATCGCCCGAAGCATGAATGTTTGGGACGGGTGCGGGGCGCTTGAAATCGTTCCCCTGATAATCCCTTTTGTTTTTTCCTCGAGCACGCGCAGCGCTTTTTCGCTTTTTGTGCTGTACGTAATAAAACCGACGCGGAATCCCCATGCGTAATTTTCCTTCGTCGCGCCGTCTATTTTCACGCAAAGCACCCGGTCGTGCACTTGGGCGAGTTTGCTGAAGATGGATTCCTGAATGGCCGTTTCATCGTAAAACAGATTGTAATACGCATCATCTACGAGCACGACAATCTCTTTGCCGGCCTCCGCCGCCTCCAGAATCACGCTGACGATTTCTGACGCTTCCTCTTCCCCCGGCGTATAGCCTGTCGGATTATTCGGGAAATTCAGCACAACAATCGCCTTTTCTTTCTGCTTTTTCAGCAGCTCGGACAGCCCCGCCGCATTAAAACGCCCATCCTGCTGAAAAAGCGGGTACGTCTCAATGGATGCCTTGCGCCGGACACCGAAAATGAAATTGTAATTTCCCCAATATTTATCAGGCAGAAGCAGCGCATCCCCTTCATTGACGAACAAGTCGGCGGCAATGCTCAGCCCGTGTGTTAAAGCGTTTGTCACGATCGGCGTGCTGATGTCTTTGCCGGCTAATGAAGGATTTTCGAGACGCATTTTTTTCAGCCATTCCTGTCTGAGCGGCTCTTTTCCCTGCGGCGGAGCATAATCGTAGATATCATCGGGGTTATAGGCGGACAGTGTCTCTTGAATATGGGAAAAGTGCATGGACTCGCCTTGTGAGGTGGCAATCCCGATCGTGGCATTATACTTTCCGGCCTTGGCTTTCGCTTCCGCCGATTGTGTCAGCACCCCTTTCGGATAAAACAACTCTCTGCCCAAATCAGAAAGCATATGAAGCACGTACGGGTTTTCTTCAGATAATGTTCTGTTCAGCTCTTTTGCTGCATCATTCATGTACGACAATCCCTTCAAAATTATATTCCATCAAATCATAACATAAAATTTTTGATAAATGAGAAAACTCACGGGCGGATTTTGTTACAAAAAACAGACAGCGAATGCTGTCTGTCATATCCTATAACAATTGGCCTGCAGTGCTCCTGTTAATAATCTCATAGATTCGTTCCGCCACTTTTTCAGTTTCACTTAATATGAACATGTGGCCGTCCGAAAACTCATGAAATACGGGATTGCCGGCCCATTTTTTCCATCCGTCCGCATCTTTGATACATTTTTTATCCTTCCGCCCGTTAAAAATATGGACGGGTGATTGAATGATGTGAGAATCAGACGGACGGAAGCTTTCAAGCGCGCGGTAGTCGGATCTGAAAGAAGGCAGGAAAAATGACATGACCTCCTTATTCTCCACTAACTCCTGCGGCATTCCGCCAAGCTCAATAATATGGGCGAGAAATTTTTCATCATCAAGATGAGACACTTTTTTCCTTTCCACATGCGGCGGCTGAATGGCTGAGATGATCACGGCCTGCGGGTAAATGCCCTCCCGCTCCAGCTTTTGCGCCAGCCTGAAAGCGACCATGCCTCCCATACTGTGGCCGAACAGCACAAACGGGCGGTCAGGATGGAGATTCAACTCCTGCTTGTATAAACTGACAAGCTGTTCAAAATCCTCAACGGGGGACATTTGATTTGTTCCGTGTCCCGGCGGTTCCGCGGCAAGCATCTCACACTCACCTTGAAGATAGGTGTGGAGCGGGCGGAATGATGCGGAATAGCCTCCTGCGAACGGAAAACAGATGAGCTGCGTTTTTTCTGTGGTATCGAACGATTTAAAGAGCTGGACCATTGGCGGCTTCCTCCTTTTCTATCGTGAAGTTGTCAGCTTCGGATGTTCCTTCTTTAGGAATTCGAGCAAATATGCCGCATTCCTTTCAAGACATTCTCCCTGAAGCATTTCTGCGTGAGTGCCGCAGCCTTTTTTCACACGGTATTCACCTGTCGTGGCTTCCTCCCACGAAGCGAGCCACGGCGGCATCGCAAAGTCCGGTTCTGACGTTAATAGATCTATATCCGCATTGACCGTGCCGGTGCTGACGGTATGCACGAAATAAGAATAAAACGCGTTTGTTTTTTTGGCGAGACCTTCTTTGACGGCTTCGTTATTCAGCGCTTCATTGTCCCGGTTTACCTTCATCAGCGCCTGGACATCACTTTCTACGGTGCGGCCTTCTAAGTCGCTGACGCCTTGTTTTTTATAGGAATCGACCATGATCAGCCGCTCCACTTTACGTCCTTCGGCTTCAAGCTGTTTGGCCGTTTCAAAGGCGAGCGTGCAGCCTGCCGAGTATCCGAACAGCTTGACCGGTCCTTCCGGCTGGAGCTGATTGATCAGCTCTGTGTAGCGTTCGATGCGGTTGTCTTCCTCGATAAAATCAAACGCACAGATTTTATAGCCGGACAGCTGTTTTGCCAGCGGCTGGTACATCAGCCCGTAACCGAGAACCGGCGGGAACGCAAACAGTGTGTCAGACTGATTTTTATTCATGATGGTGAGATCTTTCATTCCTTTTTCTTCACCGTGAAGCAGATAACCGGCAATGTCTGCGATTGTCGTCGCTTCGAATAACAGCTGCACCGGAATGTCCGCACCGAGCTCTTTTTTAATGCGTGACGCTGCCGTCATCGCTTTTAAGGAATGGCCTCCGAGCGCGAAGAAATCATCATGAATCCCGATCTGCTGTCTGCCGAGGATGTCGGACCAGATGTGCGCAATTGTTTCTTCCGTCGCGTTTCGAGGCCCGATCCATTCTTTCGCCGGCTGAGCCTGATCCGGTTTCGGCAGCTGCCGTTTATTGACCTTCCCGTTTGTCGTTAACGGAAGCTCCTCTAAGAAAGTAAAGGTTTGCGGCACCATGTAAGCAGGAAGCTGTTTTTTCAAGTGCCTCTTTACGTCATCAGCTGAAAGCGGCGTCCGGTTCACGAGGTAGGCATTGATTGATGCATCTCCGGACTCATGGCGGTCTGCAACAACGACCGCATCTTTCACACCCGGGTATTCCTGCAGCTGCTTTTCGATTTCTTCAAGCTCAATCCGGTGTCCGCGTATTTTGACCTGGTCGTCAATACGCCCGGCGTATTCAATTGTTCCATCCGGCAGCCAGCGTGCTAAATCCCCTGTGCGGTAAAGCGTTTCTCCCGGCTTGAACGGATTTGGGATAAACGTTTGCTTCGTCAGGTCATGACGGTTCAGATACCCTTTTGATACACCCATTCCGCTGATGCACAGTTCACCGACAGCCCCAAATGGCTGAAGCTGATTTTGCCCGTTCAGAATATAAACACTGGCATTGCTGATCGGCTTTCCGATCGGCAATGAGGAAATGGAATCCGGTATGTCGTGCACGACGTGAGCTGTCGCAAACACCGTGCCCTCAGTCGGCCCGTAGCAATTAATCAGCTTGCCAGGCCCCATGATCTCAAGCGCTTTTCTGACGTGAGGCACAGAAGCGCGCTCACCCCCGAATAACACACAGCGGAGCCCCTTCAGCCACTCCTCTCCCGCATCGGTGAGAAGATTAAAAAGTGCGGTTGTCGCAAACATGACATTGACATTCTCCTGCCGGATCAGATCAGTGAGCCGTTCTGTATCAAGCAGTGTATGTTCATCTGCGATAATGAGCCGTGCCGCATTCAGTATTGATGCGTAGAAATCAAAGGTAAATGCGTCAAAGGCGTAATTGGAAACAGATAAGAACGTATCTTGTTCAGAAAATGCCATGTAATCTACATGCTTGACCAATCCTTGAATATTGGCATGAGTGGTGATATTGCCCTTCGGCTTTCCGGTTGTGCCGGACGTATACATAATATACGCCGGATCATCGGGATCAATTGCGGCTGCAGGATCGCTTGCCTGTTCCTCAAACCGTGCCCGATCATCGATGATGAGTGTTGTTCCTGTATACGGCAGCTGAGCCGCTTTTTCTTTCATCTCCTGATGTGTCAGCAGACAGGCTGCCGCACTGTCAGCCAGCATATACGAGATTCGGTCTTCCGGCAGCTTCGGATCAACCGGCAGATAAGCCGCTCCTGCTTTTAATACGCCGAGAATGCCGATCACCAGTTCAAGCGAGCGCTTCGTGTACAACGCGACAACGGAGCCTTTGCCCGCACCTTGCTTTTGCAAACGGCGCGCAAGACGGTTCGCTTCCTCATCTAATTCACGATAGGAAAGAGTCTGGCCGGAATACGTAAGCGCCGGCGCATCAGGATTTACATTCACCGCTTCCTTGAACCAATCCGTCAGAGGCTTCGCCTGATGAGTCTGAGCCGGCGGGTTTAAGCCGGTAAGCAGAAGCTCTCTTTCCTTTTCATCAACAAGTCTGATCGTATTGACAGGCTGATCCGGCTTCTGGATGAGCTGCTGAATCGCTGTGAGAAGCTGAGATTTTAAGCGCAGGATAAACGCCTCATCAAACACATTCCCGTTATAGGCAAGCTTAATCAGCATCTCATCACCTGGAGAAGCCATCAGGTTGAGATCATAATTCGATTTCTCAAAAACGTGTACATCCTCCATATCAAAGCCGTTTTCACTGTTCTCTTCATTTTTTGCATCCTGAAGCGGATAATTTTCAAACACAATGATGTGGTCAATCAGCTTTGGCTGATCGGCCTGGCTTTGGATGTCATAGAGCGGCACATATTGATGCGGCTCAGACTGCAGCGATTGCTCCTGCAGCTGCTTGAGCAAGCCGTTAAATGTGGTATCCCCAGACAGCTTCACCCGCCTCGGGACAGCATTGATAAACAGCCCGACCATATGTTCAACGCCTTTGATTTCTGCGGGACGCCCGGAAACGACTGTGCCGAAGATCAAATCGCCGGACTGCTGGTAGCGGCTGATCAATACGCTCCAGACTGCCTGCAGCGCCGTACTTAAAGTGGTATGCTGCGATTTTGCAAGCTCGGTAAATGCTTTTGTTTCCGCCTCCGGCAGTGAGAAGAGCAGCTCTTTCGGCTCATAGCCGTCCTTTTGTTTCTTTCTTTGCTCCGCAAATGTCGTTTGTCCTTCAAAATCTTCTAAGTACTCACGCCAGTAATGCAGTGATGCTTGTTTATCCTGCTTTTCAAGCCACTTGATATAGTCTTTATACGGTTTGACCGGCGGCAGGCTGTACGGTTTTTGTTCGCGCAGGGCATTGTATACCTTAAACAGATCCTGCACGACGATACCGAAGCACCAGCCGTCCAAAATGATGTGGTGGTAGCTCCACACCCATTCAAAGCTTTCTTCCGATTTTTTGAAAATGGCTGCCCGCATCGGAATATCCCGCGTCAAATCAAAGCCCTTGATCTTATCCTGTTCTTTGTATTCATTAATTTTGGATGCTTGCTCGCTGCCCGTTAAGTGTGTCAGATCGATTTCTTCTATCTGAAACTGCCGTTTTTTTAATACGACTTGGACCGGCCTTTTTACTTTTTCGTGAATGAACACGGTACGAAATACATCGTACCGGTCCATGATCACATTCATGCTTTCTTCAAGGCATTTGATATTCAAGCTGCCTTTTACTTTCATTGTCATTTGTTCGATGTAAAAGCTTTGGCCGGGATTCAGGAGAGTATGAAACAGCATTCCCTCCTGCATCGGCGACAAATAATACATGTCCTGAACTTGATCTTTTTTGAACTGGCTCATCTGCTCCGCTCCCCCCTTCTGTTAACTGTTTTTGTCACGTTAAATTCTCCTCAAGCATGTCAAAGATGTCTCCCATTTCATCCATCTCAAGATCCTGCGCGCTGAAATCGCTCGGCGTAAATTCTTTCTCCTCTTTGGCCGTGCAATGGCGGATGATCATTAAAAGATTGTCTTTAAACCGCTGCATCTGTGTTTCGACGGTGCTTCTTTCATATTCTTCCTGATTGTATGAGCAGGAAATGACGAAGCGGCCGCCTGTAACCATCCCGCTGAAGCTCAGTGCGTATAACGCTTCTGACTCTTCGCTGACTTGACGTCCCATATCATATGGAGACGGCTCAAACCATTCCGTTTTCACTTCATTGTCAAACTGCCCCAAGTAGTTAAAACTGATTTCAGGCGTGACGCCTTTTTCTGTTTCATCGGATGACAGATACCGGAGAATCCCGTATCCTACACCTTTATCAGGAACGCGCCGCACTGTCTCTTTTACCGTTTTAATGACGGAAGAGACGCCGTCTTCCTTGCTGATCTGCAGAATCAACGGATATTGGGCCGTAAACCAGCCGACCGTCCGTGAAATATTGACATTCGGTATGATTTCTTCCCGGCCGTGTCCTTCTAAGTTGATGCCGACTTTGCCGTTTTCCGTCCATTCACCGATCGTTAAGCCGAGCGCGCTGAGCAGAATGTCGTTGATTTCCGTTCCGTACGGATGATGAACATCTGTCAGCAGCTGTGCCGTTTCTTCCTCAGTTAATTCACATTTCACGGCCGCCGTATGTTTGACGAGTCGTTTGTTCTGATCATGATCTTTCGGCAGCGGCCGGAGTTCTTCCGCATCTGCCTGCGCCCAATAATCCGCCTGCTTTTTCAGCTCTTCTGATTGCGCAAACGTGTTCAGCGCCTCCGCCCAATCTTTAAAGGAGTGGGTTTTTTGCGGGAGGACGATGTCGTTTTGCTGCTGCGCCTGTTTATAACCTGAAGCGAAATCCTCAAGCAGAATTCTCCATGAAACCCCGTCCACGACGAGATGGTGAACCGCGATTAACAGATGATCGCCTTGTTCTGTCCGGTATTGCTCCGCTTTTAACAGCGGGCCGTTCTCCAGATCCAGACTTCCCTGAAGATGATCGGCAAGCCGCTGAATCTGGCTTTTCAGCATATCCTCGTCAGTTCCGTACAGATCAACGATGTCAAAGCTTGCCTTGCATTCTGTGACAGGGAGGTATGTCTGAATGATGCCGCCTTCCCTTTCTTCACGGTAAACCATGCGGAGCGCATCATGGTGTTCAATCAATGCTTGCAGGGTTTTTTCCACCAGGTCCGGATCAAAGCCGTCTTTCGCGTGAAGCATGACGGATTGATTCCAGTGGTGTTTGTCCGTGAAGTTTTTCTCAAAGAACCAGCGCTGGATCGGCGTTAACTCCGCTTCGCCTTCGACAGGGCCCTGGTCGGCCTGCTTGCCTTCCGTCCGCTCCACATAAGAGACGAGTTCTTCGATGGTCGGGTGCTGGAAGAGGTCTTTCATCTCCAATTTGTAGCCGTGCTGGTTCAGACGGCTCGCCATTTGGATGCCTTTGATCGAGTCGCCGCCGAGCGTGAAGAAATTATCGCTTACGCCGATCTGGTCAAGACCGAGCACTTCCTGCCAAATGTCAGAAAGCAGCGTCTCCATCTCCGTTTCCGGCGCTTTGTACGCGACGCTTCCCGCTTCAATGTCAGGCGCCGGCAGGGCTTTTTTGTCAATCTTGCCGTTTGCGGTGACCGGAAGCTCGTCCATCTCCACCCAGAACGCCGGAACCATGTAGTCCGGAAGCATGTCTTTCAGCGCGGCTTTGAGCGCTTCAATATCCGCCTGCTGAGGCGCGACATAGGCGCAAAGCGCGGTATTGCCCGCTTTGTCTTCCACCGCCGTCACCGCTGCGTCATGAACGTCCGCAAGCTGAGCGAGGCGGACTTCGATTTCTGAAAGCTCAATCCGGTAGCCCCGCACTTTGACCTGCTGGTCAATACGCCCGATGTATTCGATCCCGCACTGCGCGTTCCATTTGACGAGGTCGCCGGTCCGGTACATGCGCTCGCCGGGCACGAACGGATCTGCGGTAAACCGCTTCGCCGTTTCTTCTTCACGGTTCAGGTATCCGCGCGCCAGACCGCGGCCGGCCACGCACAATTCACCGGCAATGCCTTCCGGCTGCACCTGATCGCCGCCGCCAAGAATATAAACTCTCGTATTGGCAATCGCCCGTCCGATCGAAAGCGATCCTTCCTCCGGATTGATGACGCCGCTTGTCGCGACGACGGTGTTTTCCGTCGGGCCGTAGTTGTTGACGATCGTGTACGGCTGTTTCACCGCCCGCTTCAGCTTATCGCCGCCGACGAGAAGCATGCGGAGAGAGGTATTTTCCAGCTCCATAAATTGTTCGGCGAGCTGCGTCGGCAGGAAGGTGATGGTCACGCCGTGCTCTTCGAAATAGTGATTTAAGCGGGTGATATCCAGCCGGATCGCTTCGTCAATGACGTGAAGTTCCGCGCCGATGGTCCATGCCGGGAACATTTCCCAGATGGAGGCGTCAAAACCGAAGCCCGCGTATTTGGCGCTTTTATCATCCGCCGTCATGGCGAATGCGTCGTGATGCCAGAAGCACAGGTTCACCAGCGCATGGTGTTCGACCATGACACCTTTCGGCTGTCCGGTCGTTCCTGACGTGTAAATCATATAAGCGAGATGATCCGCCGTTGTTTCCGTCTGCGGGTTCGCTTCATCATTTTCATCAAGCGGCAGGCTCAGAATGGAGCGGCTGCCGTCAAGCAGGATCGTTTCTCCTTTGTAGCTGTCCGGCACGTCCAGCGCTTCCTGTGTGAGAAGAAGCTTGGCGCCGCTGTCCAGCAGAATGTAGCTGATCCGCTCTTCCGGATAGTCCGGATCAATCGGCACAAATGCCGCGCCCGCTTTCAAGACGCCGAGTACGCCCGCGGCCATTTCCAAGGACGGTTTCGTCAAAATGCCGACACGTTCGTCAGCCGTGACGCCGCAGTCCATGAGAATGCGCGCGATCCGGTTCGCCCTTGCGTTCAGCTCGCCGTACGTCCATTTCGCGCCGTTATATGCCGCGGCCGGCCGGTTCGCGTAGCGGGCGGCCGTTTCTTCAAAGAGATGGTGAACCGTTTTGTCCTGCGGCACAGAGAGTGTTTTTCCTTTCCATGCGTTGAGGAGAGCTTGTTTTTCAGCATCGCTGATCAGTGAAAGCTCAGGCAGCTTTCTGTCCGGGCTTTCTGCCGCTTGCTTCAGAATCCGCAGGAACCCGGCGCTCCACTTTTCAATTGTTTCTTTTTTAAACAGATCAGCCGCATATTCAAACTGAAGGCCGAGGCCTTCTTGATCCGTAAATCCGCCGAGTGTCAGATCGAATTTCGCCGTGCCTTGGTTTGACTCATACGGAGTGATGCGCAGGTTCTCCAGTTCCAGTGTTTCTTTATCCGGATCTTCTGTCGTCACCATGACTTGGAACAACGGATTTCGGCTCATATCTCTCGACAGGTCAAGCTTTCCGATCAGATCCTCAAACGGATAATCCTGATGCGCCAGCGCGTCGAGATTGGTTTGTTTCACCCGTTCGAGCAGCCCGGCGAAGGTCTGCTCTTTGCGCGTTTCATTGCGAAGCGCAAGCGTATTGACAAACATCCCCGGCATTTCCTGAACTTCGGCGTTCGTTCTTCCGGCGGTCACCGAGCCGATAATGATATCGCGCTGCCCCGTGATTTTGCTCAAAAAGACATGGAACGCGGCGTGAAGCACCATATGAAGAGTCGCTCCTGATGATTCCATTAATTCACGCACCGCTTTTTCCGTTTCACGCCCCGCTCTGAAACGGACGTATTGTCCTTTAAAACTTTGAACCGGCGGACGGGGGAAATCAGTCGGCAGATTCAATTCAGGAAGCTCGCCGGAAAATGCGGAGAGCCAATAACGCTCATGGTCTTTCATCCGTTCGGCCTGCTCAGGTTCATTCTGCCAGACGGCGAAGTCTTTATAGTGCAGGTTCGGCGACGGCAGACTTCCCCCTTTATAAAGATGAGCGAGCTCTTTGACCAGCATGCTTCTGGATACGCCGTCGGCAATAATATGATGCATATCCATCAGCAGCAGGTGTTTCTTTTCGTTCAGTCTGACAAGAGCGGCCCGAATGAGCGGAGCCGCGCTCAGATCAAACGGCTTAATGAATGCCTGAATGATAAGATCCGCTTTCTCCTCGTCCGCTGCTTCAAAGATGTGCAGGTCAATGTCAGCCTGTTCTGCGATCTGCTGCATCGGGCGGCCGTTTTGATCGATAAAGGACGTCCGCAAAGACTCGTGGCGATTGATCATCTGATTGAGCGCTTCCTGAAGCCTTGAAATATTGACTTCTCCTTCCATCAGAAGAACGGACGGCATATTATAGCTGATTGTCTCCCGGTCAAGCTGGTTCAGGACGTACATCCGTTTTTGGGCGGATGATAACGGGTACGCGTCTGCACTGTCTGCCGGTGAGATCATCCGATATCCCTCAGATACCGCTGATTTTTCGATATATGCGGCAAGCAGGCGGACAGTCGGCTGTTCGAACAGCGCTTTTAACGGAACCGTTTTGTCCAGTTCAGCCTGAATATTGGCGAGGAGCATCATGCCTTTTAAAGAGTGCCCGCCGTAATCGAAGAAATTATCGTCGATGCCGAGCGTATCCGTACCGAGTGTCTGTTTCCAAATGCGGCACAGTTTTTCCTCCAATTCCGTTTCCGGCAAGGCTGAAGCTGTTTGCGCCGTTTGGCTGACGCCCGGTTTCGGGAGGGCGTTTTTATCGGTTTTTCCGTTGGCTGTGAGCGGAATGCGCTCTACCTGCACGAAATAAGCCGGAAGCATATGAGACGGCAGGGTTTCGGAAAGCCGTTTGCGAAGCTCAGAGCCTTTCAGCTCACTGTCGGCTTTATAGTACGCGCACAGTTCCGGCAGCCCGCCTTCGCTGACTGCGAGAACGACCGCCTCCTGAATGCCGTTTACGCTTAACAGCACGGTTTCAACCTCTTTTAATTCAATGCGGTAGCCCCGGATTTTCACCTGATCATCCGCACGGCCGATAAATTCAATCGTCCCGTCAGAAAGCCTGCGGACGACATCTCCCGTTTTGTACATCAGGCTGTCCGGTGAAAAAGGATTTGAGAGAAATTTCTCCGCCGTCAGCTGCGGACGGTGAAGATATCCTCTGGCAAGCCCCTTTCCGGTAATATAAAGCTCGCCGCTTGCGCCCGGAGGCACGAGCTGCATTGCTCCGTCCAATACAAGCGCGCCGGTATTCGCAATCGGGCGGCCGATGACGGGACGCTGCTCATATTGATCAAGGCGCTCCATATTGATCCGTCCGGCAATGGCACCGATCGTCGTTTCCGTCGGCCCGTAGTGATTGATGAAGTCGGTATGGGCGTATACGTCATGAAACTTGCGGACATCGGACGTGATGATCTTTTCTCCGCCGAGCACCACTAAACGAAGCGGGCTGAAACGGCGTTCTGCCGCAAAGCGGGCTGTATTGACGATCATATGGAACAATGACGGCGTCAGTTTCATATACGTAATGCCGTTTTTCTGTATATACTCACCAAGCTGATCAGGCGCGGTGTACGTCTCTTTCGGCACAATGTGCAGCTCGCCGCCCGCCTGAAGAATCGGGAATATAGCCGTATAGCCGAGATCAAATGCGTAAGAAGACAGCAGCACAGATTTGTCAGCTTCGGTCAAACCGGCTTCACGGCTGAACCATGTGACATAATTGATTAGATTGCGGTGCTCCAGCTGGACGCCTTTCGGTTTGCCCGTTGTTCCCGAGGTATAAATGATATATGCAAGCTGGTCGGCGCCGGGCTCCGTTTCAAGCCGGCCGGCGCTTTCGTTCTGCCATTCTCCGTCTTCCATTACGACCGTTTTTCCTTTATAAACGGCGGCCGCGGTCATGTTTCTCTCATTGACGACCAGAAGCTTCGTTCCGCTGTCTTCAAGAGAGTAGCGGATTCTCTCTTCAGGAGTCTCCGGATCAATCGGGAGAAATGCCGCTCCGGCTTTCATGACGCCGAGAAGCGCGGTAATCAAGTCCGCCGAACGATCCATCATAATGGCCACGATGTCCTCACTGCCCGTTCCGCAAGCCTGAAGGTGGCGGGCAAACCGGTTCGAGCGTTCATCAAGCTCACGATATGTCAGACTTGTTCCGCCCGCAACCGCCGTGAGATCAGGCGTTTTTTGCGCTTGCCGTTCAAACAGCGAAACAAAAGTGCCCTCAGGCAGATCCGCTTCCGTACGTTTTTCATCAGAAAGGAGCGCTTCCCGTTCAGGAGCGGACAGCAGGCTTGCGTCGGACAGCTGAATATCCGGATTTTCAGCGCAGGCTTTAATCAGATTGACAAAATGAGCGCTCCAGCGGCGGATGGTTTCGTCCGCAAATAAGGCTTTCGCGTAATCAAAGCTCAATCCGACCTCTTCTCCGCGTTCAGCCGCTTCTAAGGAAAGATCAAATTTAGCGACATGATGATGCATGGAGTATGAAGAAATCTCCAAATCTCCGAGCCGCAGGGCCGGGATCTCCATGTTCTGCATATTAAATAACACGCTGAACAGCGGACTCCGGCTTGTGTCCCTCGTTAACGGCAGTTTTTCAATTAATTCTTCAAGCGGATAGCTTTGATGCTCAAAAGCTTGAAGGCTCGCCGTTTTCACCTCATCCAAAAATTGTTTGAACGTTTTTTTGCCGGCAGGATGCGACCGAAGCGCAACTGTGTTGACAAACATGCCCGGCACGTCTTGGAGATCAGGATGCTGTCTTCCGGCCGCCGGAGACCCGACTATGATGTCTTCCTGCCCCGAATATTTGGACAGCAGCACTTGAAAAGCGGCCAACAAGAACATGTACATCGTCGTATCCGTATCAGCCAGCAGCTTCTTAATCTGCGCCGTCACCTGTTTATCAAGCCCGAAGATGACGCGTTCCCCTTCAAAACTGCGCTCGGCAGGACGCGGGAAATCAAGCGGCAGATCCAGCACCGGCAGATCGCCTTTGAACGTCTCAAGCCAGTAGGCTTCGTGCTGATCGAGATTTGCTTTTTCACGCTGCCAGACTGAAAAATCCTTATAATGAATCTTTGGCAGCGCAAGCTCCGTGCCTTGATAAAGCTTCGCAAGATCACCGATGAAAATGCCCATTGAGCTTCCGTCCGTAATAATGTGGTGCATGTCAATCAGCAGAAGATGCCGGTCTTCTTCAAGCCGGATCAGCTTCGAACGGACAAGCGGCGCGCGGTTGAGCGCAAAAGGCCTGATAAAGTCTTTTGTCAGCTCTTCTGCATCTTCTTCCCGGCCCTCGGCGGTTTCAAGCTCAAACGACACATTTTTATGAATGGTCTGCACAACTTCTCCATCTGCCATGTCAAACGACGTACGCAAGGTCTCATGACGGTTGATTAATGCCTGCATGGCCTCCTCAAGACGCTTTTTGTCTACTGATCCTTCCAGCAGAAGTACAGCAGGGACGTTGTAGCTCGTGCTGGCCTGTCCGAGCTGATTAAGGATATACATCCTGCGCTGTGCTGAGGAAACAGGATAATGCTCCTGATAAGGCGCTTGTCGGATCGGTTCAAACTGCTGCTCCTCCTCGCTCTCATGCTGCAAATAATGCGCAAGCTCCTGAATGGTCGGCTTTTCAAATAACACTTTAATCGGCACTTCTTTTTGAAAGTGCTCCTGAATTTTAGCGGTCATCATCATGGCTTTTAAAGAATGTCCGCCAATCGTGAAGAAATTGTCAGTCACACCCGCTTTTACACCGAGAATGCCTTCCCAAATGTCCGCGAGTTTCTGCTCCGCTTCCGTTTTCGGCGCTACGTATTCTTTTTGAACGGCTTCAGCCTGAGGCTCAGGCAGCGCTTTTTTATCAATCTTTCCGTTCGCCGTCAGCGGAAACTGATTCATCTGGATGAAGTGCGCCGGAATCATGTATTCCGGAAGTGATTCCGAAAGCGTTTTGCGCAGGTCTTCCGGCGAAAGGGCTTGGTCTGCGGTAAAGTAAGCGCAGATTTCATTTTCATCCGCTTTATTTTTCCGGATCACAGCCGCAGATTCCGTCACATTCTCCGCCTGGCTGATTTTCGCCTCGATTTCGCCGAGCTCGATTCTGAAACCGCGGACCTTTACTTGGTTGTCAATTCTGCCGAGAAACTCGATCGTGCCGTCCGGAAGCCACTTCGCCAAGTCCCCCGTCCGGTATATCATTTCATCCGGTCTGAACGGATCGCGTACAAACTGCTTCTCCGTTAATTCAGGCAGATTCACATAGCCTCTTGCCACTCCGCTTCCGCCGACGCACAGCTCACCGGGCGCGCCGATCGGCTGGAGGCTGCGGTTTTCATCCATAATGTACGCAGTGGAATTTCCTATCGGCTTCCCGATCGGGATCGAACCGTCGTAGTCCTGATCAATGAGAAAACTCGTCGAAAACGTCGTATTCTCCGTCGGCCCGTAGCCGTTCCAAAGCGACAGCTCCGGTGATGCCTTCCTCACTTTGCTGACGATATGCGGCACAAGCGCATCACCGCCGATGATGAGGTGCCGGAGCGTGTTAAACATGCCGGCATCCTTTTGGGCAAGCTGATTAAACAGCGGAGACGTCAGCCACATGGTCGTGATCCGCTGCTCTTTCAGAAATTGGGCGAATTGTCCGGCGTCAAGCAGCGTCTCTTTTTTCACCGGGTGCAATGACGCTCCGTTCAGCAATGCGCCGAAGACTTCGAAGGTTCCGGCATCAAAGCTGACGGCTCCCGTTTGCGCCATCCGGTCTTCTTCATGAACCGGCACGTAATTCGAATGTTTGACGAGCCTGATGATATTTCTGTGTTCAATCATGACGCCTTTCGGTTTGCCGGTCGATCCGGATGTATACATGATATACGCCAAGTCGTTGCCGCCGGCCGGAAGATTCAAGTCTGTTCCGCTTACCGTTTCATCCGTGCTTTCATCCAGCATGACGACCGGGACTTGCAATGCGCCCGCTTGTTCTTGATAGTCCTGAACTGTCAGCACGAGCCGAATTGAGCTGTCTTCCGCCATAAAGCGGAGACGGTCCTCCGGAAAAGCCGGATCAATCGGCACATATGCGCCGCCTGCTTTTAGGACGGCAAGCATTCCGATAACGGTTTCCGCAGACCGGTCGTTCATAATAGCGGCGGTCCGGCCTTTTTCCAGCCCGCTCTTCACAAGGCGTCTCGCCAGGCGGTTGGCCGCTTCGTTCACTTCACGGTAGGTCCATTCGCGTCCCGCTTCTTTTATCGCGATGCTTGCAGGCGTCCGGTTTGCCTGTGCTTCAAACAAACGGTGAACGGTCTCCTCTTCCGGAAGCGCCGTTTTCGTATCATTGAATACCTCAACAATCTGCCGCTCTTCTTCACCTGAAACAAGGCCGAGTTCCCGCACGGGCGCGTCAGGCGTTCCGACCGCCGCTTTCATCATGCGGGTCAGATGATGCGCCGTTCGTTCGATGGCATCATGGGCGAAAGCCGCTCCGTTGTATTTGATTTTGACAGTCCACGTTTTTCCCGGATACACGATGAGATTGAAATCAAAGCTCGTCTGCTCAAAAGCATGTTCAACTTTAATGGAAAAGCCGAGTCTTTCCTCCATGCCCCCGTTTTCCAGCTCTTTGTCCAGCGGATAGTTTTCAAACGCGACCAAATGATTTAAGAGGCTGCCGTCCAGGGCGGAGCGCTTTTGAATGTCATAGAGCGGCACATAATCATAGCGCTCGGCTTCCACGGCGTTTTTCTGAACTGCCGCCATCACGTCCGAAAAGGCTGCACCTTTGTCAATCTTGATTCTGACGGGAATCGTATTGATGAACAGCCCCGCCATCGTTTCTATGCCGTTGATTTCTGAAGGACGGCCTGATACAACGGTGCCGAACACCACATCGTCTGTATAGTTGTATTTGCTGAGCACCGCACCCCAAACGGCCTGAAACAGGTTAGGCCCCGTGACTTGATGCCGGTTGGCGGTCTGCTGAATCTGCGCGACCAGCTCTTCATCCCAGACAAAAGAATATTCTTCATTTTGGTAGTCTTTCTTTTCTGCTGCCAGACGGCCCGGGAGCAGGCTCGGCTGTTCGAAATCCGCCAGGCGGCTGCTCCAATATTGTTCCGCCTCCTCATAATCCCGGCCTCCGAGCCATTTGATATAGTCAGAGTAAGGTTTGCCCTGGCTTCCCCCGGCGGGCCGGCCGGTACGAAGCGCTTCATAGTTTTGGAACAGGCTTTTCATCAAAACGCCCATACTCCAGCCGTCCATGACGATATGATGATTGCTCCAGACGAGATACAGCTCCTTCTCACTGAGTCTGAACACCGCCGCTTTAAAGAGAATATCCTTCGCCAGATGAAAGCCCTGCTGCTGCACGCTGCGTTTATAACGTTCAATATATTCGGTTTGGCGCGCTTCATCTAATTGACTGATATCTTCATAGTGCACCTTCGTCTTCCGCTCCGCCAATACGACTTGGCGCGGTTTTTGAAGCTGCTGGTGCACGAATACCGTACGCAGGATGTCATATGTCCGGATCAGCTCATTGACGCTTTTTTCAAAAAGCTCCAGCTGAAAGCTTCCGTGGATCCTAAGCTCTAATTGTGTGAAGTAGGAGGAAGAATGCGGATCAAGCAGCGCATGATACAGCATTCCCTCCTGCATCGGTGTGAGTGCATACACCTTTTGAATCGATTTTTTGCTCATATGTCACCTCTGTCTTTTCTGTTAGAGAATTTCCATTAATTTATCAAGTTCATCAAGCGTCAGATCATCATCGCCAAGATCACTAGGCGTAAGCTCAGGTCCGTCTTGGGCCAGGCAGTGATCTATGATTTTCAAGAGGTGCCCTTTAAAGCTGTCACTGAACGATTGAATGGTTTTTTCATGAAATTCGAGAGAATGATAGGCAAACGTCATCGTCATCTGCCCGTTTTCTATAAATCCGACAATATCAAGCGCATTCGGCTTCTCTGTGTCAGGGCTCAGCGATTGTCCTGACGGCATCCCGGATCTTGTAAATAAGCCGGAATCCGACATCTCATTAAACTGGCCTAAGTAGTTAAAGCTGATATCCGGATCAATCTCAAATGAAAGATTCTCTTTATGCTCAGGCGCCGTTACATAACGCAGAATGCCGTAGCCGACTCCTTTGTTCGGGATGTGTCTGATGTCTTCTTTCATTTGTTTAAGCTGATATGAAAGATCGTCGGCGTGCTTCATCTCAAGGATCATCGGATACATGCTCGTAAACCATCCGACCGTCCGGGTGATATTCAGGCCGTCAAGAATATCTTCGCGCCCGTGGCCTTCCAAATGAACGCCGATCGTGTCTTCACCCGTCCACTCTTTCAGCGCCAATCCGAGCGCCGTGAGCAGGATGTCGTTCATTTCGGTGTGATAGGCTTCATGTACGTTTGTCGTCAGCTGTTCAGTTTGTTCAGGCGTCAGAGAGAAGCTGACCGTTCTCGTATGTTTCATGCGCTGATCACCAGACTGCCTGTCTTTCGGAAGCTGAGTGCACACCTCTTTTTCCTCAAGCTCTCTCCAGTAATCCGCTTCTTTCAGAAACGCCTTCGTATTTGCGTATTCTTTGATTCTTTCAGCAAATTCGGCGAATGAATGTGTTTTCGGCGGCAGCGCCGGTTCATTGCCTTGCTTCAGCTGCGTATAAACGGACGTAAAGTCCTCCAGTAAAATCCGCCAAGATACACCATCCACGACTAAGTGATGGATTGCGAGAAGAAGGTGGTCTCCATCTTCAGCCTGGAAGAGCCCGGCCTTCAGCAGATGTCCTATTTCCAGTGAAATACTGCTTTGAAGACGGTCTGCTTCCCTTTCGATACGGTCCTCATGGTCTTCAGCAGGTCCGTTCAGCTCAAAGACGTTCAGTTCAACAGACACATCCTCAAGCCCTCTGTAATACGGTTTTTGTTCACGATAAATCATCCGGAGCGCATCATGGTGCACCGTCAGGACATGTAATGTTTTTTCTGTTATCTCCGGATCAAAGCCGTCTTTCGCGTGAAGCATGACGGATTGATTCCAGTGGTGTTTGTCGGTGAAGTTTTTCTCAAAGAACCAGCGCTGGATCGGCGTTAACTCCGCTTCGCCTTCGACAGGTCCCTGGTCGGCCTGCTTGCCTTCCGTTCGCTCCACATAGGAGACGAGCTCTTCAATGGTCGGGTGCTGGAAGAGGTCTTTCATCTCCAGCTTGTAGCCGTGCTGGTTCAGACGGCTTGCCATTTGGATGCCTTTGATCGAGTCCCCGCCGAGCGTGAAGAAATTATCGCTTACGCCGATCTGGTCAAGACCGAGCACTTCCTGCCAAATGTCGGAAAGCAGCGTCTCCATCTCCGTTTCCGGCGCTTTGTACGCGGCGCTTCCCGCTTCAATGTCCGGTTCCGGCAGGGCTTTTTTGTCAATCTTTCCGTTTGCGGTGACCGGAAGCTCGTCCATCTCCACCCAGAACGCCGGCACCATGTAGTCAGGCAGCGTGTCTTTCAGCGCGGCTTTGAGCGTTTCGATATCGTCCTGCTGAGGCGCGACATAGGCGCAAAGCGCGGTATTGCCCGCTTTGTCTTCCACCGCCGTCACCGCTGCGTCATGAACGTCCGCAAGCCGGGCGAGGCGGACTTCGATTTCTGAAAGCTCGATCCGGTAGCCCCGCACTTTGACCTGCTGGTCGATACGCCCGATGTATTCGATGCCGCACTGCGCGTTCCATTTGACGAGGTCGCCGGTCCGGTACATGCGCTCGCCGGGCACGAACGGATCGGCGGTAAACCGCTTCGCCGTTTCTTCTTCACGGTTCAGGTATCCGCGCGCAAGTCCGCGGCCTGCCACGCATAATTCACCGGCAATGCCTTCCGGCTGCACCTGATCGCCGTCGCCGAGAATATAAGCTCTCGTATTGGCAATCGCCCGTCCGATCGAAAGCGACCCTTCCTCCGGATTGATGACGCCGCTTGTCGCGACGACGGTGTTTTCCGTCGGGCCGTAGTTGTTGACGATCGTGTACGGCTGTTTCACCGCCCGCTTCAGCTTATCGCCGCCGACGAGAAGCATGCGGAGAGAGGTATTTTCCAGCTCCATAAATTGTTCGGCGAGCTGCGTCGGCAGGAAGGTGATGGTCACGCCGTGCTCTTCGAAATAGTGATTTAAGCGGGTGATATCCAGCCGGATCGCTTCGTCAATGACGTGAAGTTCCGCGCCGATGGTCCATGTCGGGAACATCTCCCAGATGGAGGCGTCAAAACCGAAGCCCGCGTATTTGGCGCTTTTATCATCCGCCGTCATGGCGAATGCGTCGTGATGCCAGAAGCACAGGTTCACCAGCGCATGGTGTTCGACCATGACACCTTTCGGCTGTCCGGTCGTTCCTGATGTGTAAATCATATAAGCGAGATGATCCGCCGTTGTTTCCGTCTGCGGGTTCGCTTCATCGTTTTCATCAAGCGGCAGGCTCAGAATGGAGCGTCCGCCGTCAAGCAGGATCGTTTCTCCTTTGTAGCTGTCCGGCACGCCCAGCGCTTCCTGTGTGAGAAGAAGCTTCGCGCCGCTGTCCTGCAGAATGTAGCTGATCCGCTCTTCCGGGTAGTCGGGGTCAATCGGCACAAATGCCGCGCCCGCTTTCAGGACGCCGAGTACGCCCGCGGCCATTTCCAAGGACGGTTTCGTCAGGATGCCGACACGCTCGTCAGCCGTGACGCCGCAGTCCATGAGAATGCGCGCGATGCGATTCGCCCTTGCGTTCAGCTCGCCGTACGTCCATTTCGCGCCGTTGTATGCCGCGGCCGGCCGGTCCGCGTAGCGGGCGGCCGTTTCTTCAAAGAGACGGTGAACCGTTTTGTCCCGCGGCACAGAAATTGTTTTTCCTTTCCATGCGTCAAGGAGGGCTTGTTTTTCTGTTTTATTCACCAATGAAAGCTCAGAAAGCTTCGCGGCCGGATTTTCCGCTGCGGCTTCTAACAGTTGAAGCCAGTAATGCTTCCATGTCTCTGCCGTTTCCGGTTTAAACAGCGCGGTGTTATATTCAAGCACAAACGTTAAGCCTTCGTCTGTGTCCTCAGCCGTCATTGTCAGGTCAAACTTGGCTGTTTTTCTGTCAAACGGATGGTGCTTCAGCTCAATTCCTTCCATGACCAGATTTTCCGCATTTGCATTTTGCATTGAGAATACCGCATCAAACAGCGGATTTCTGCTCGTATCACGCTGCACCTCAACCTTTTGCAGAAGGTCTTCAAGCGGATAATCCTGCGCGTCAAATGCATGTAAAGCGGTTTGTTTCACTTCTTTAAGATAGTCCGTGAACGTTTTGTCCGCTTCCGGATACGTACGAAGCGCGAGTGTATTCACAAAAACACCGATGACGTTTGTGAGATCCGCATGTGACCGTCCCGCAACCGGCGAGCCGACAATGATGTCATGCTGTCCGCTCAGTTTTGAGAGAAAGGCGCTGTATGACGCCAGCAGCACCATGTACATGGTAGAATCCGTTTGTTTCGCAAGACTGCGAAGAGCCGACGTCTGTTCCTCAGTCAGAGAAAAGACCAGCTTGTCTCCTTCAAAGGTTTGCACGGCCGGACGGCTGTAATCAGCCGGCAGCGTCAATACCGGAAGCTCGCCGTCAAGCTCCCGAAGCCAATGCTCCTCCTGCTTGCGGTACTGCTCTGATTGAATAAATTTCTGCTGCCATACCGCATAGTCTTTATAATGAATCCGCAGCGGCTCAAGCGTTTCGCCGCCATATAAGCGGGACAGTTCATCTATCAGCACGCCGACTGAAGCGCCGTCCGAAATGATATGGTGCATATCAAACAGCAGCAGGTGGTCATGTTCAGCCAGCTTGACCAGTCCCGTTCTGACGAGAGGAAGCTGATCCAGGCGGAACGGCCGGATAAAGCTCTGAATAATCCGTTCAGCATCTTCTTCAGAGGCTTCATAATATTCCATGTCGATATCAGCTTCCGCCCATATGCGCTGAACCGTTTCTCCATCCTTTATGTCAAATGTCGTTCTGAAGGCTTCATGGCGTTCTGTCAGCTGTTTCATGACGGATTTCAGCTTTTCTGCATCAAGCTTTCCTTTTAAGCGGAGCACAGACGGCATGTTATAGCTTGTTTCAGCGCCTTCCAGCTGCTGAAGCACGAACATCCGCTTCTGCGGTGAAGAAACCGGATACGTTTCCCGCTCGGCCGCCGGTGTGATGCTCTCAGCCGCCTTCCGCTCAGCCCCTTCAATCAGCTGCGCCAGCCCCGCAGCCGTCGGAGAAGTGAACAGATCCTTTAAGGTAAGCTGCACGCCTAATGTCTTCTGGATAAGGGCCAGCAGTTTCATCCCCGCTAACGAGTGGCCCCCGATCTCAAAGAACTGATCATGGACGCCGACACGTTCCATTTGCAGCACCTCAGCCCAAATATCCGCCAGTTTTTGTTCTGTTTCGTTGCGCGGCGCCGTATAAGACACGGCATTCGCTGCGGTCACATCCGGCATCGGCAGCGCCCGTCTGTCGATTTTTCCGTTCCCTGTAAGAGGCAGTTCATCCAATTGAATAAAGACGGACGGAATCATATAAGCCGGCAGATCCTTCGCCGTATGCTCCCTCAGCTCCCGGGAAGAGATTTCTCGGAGGCCGACAACATACGCGCAAAGAAGTTTGTCACCCGCGCCCTGATCCACAGCGAGCACAATGCATTCCTGAATCTGGTCATGGCTTTGGAGCTGATGCTCAATTTCGCCAAGCTCAATCCGCTGACCGCGGATTTTCACCTGATGATCGATACGTCCGATAAACTCGATATCGCCATTCGGAAGCCATCTGGCCAAATCGCCCGTTTTATACATCCGTTCACCTTCCTTAAACGGATGCTTTACAAATTTTTCTTCCGTCAGTTCAGGACGGTTGTAGTACCCTTCTACGAGACCTTCCCCGCTGACGCACAGCTCTCCCGGGATACCCGCCGGCTGAATGCGTCCGGCTGAGTTCATGATAAAGACTTCCGTATTGCTGACCGGTTTCCCGATCGGAACGGAGAGCGTATCCTCTTCAATGACATCCACCGGATGGTATGTCGCAAACACTGTGCTTTCCGACGGGCCGTACATATGAAGCAGTCTTCCTTTTCCGACTGCCGCCAGCGCCTTTTTGACATGTTCTACAGACGCTCTTTCGCCCCCGAACATGATTTTCCGAAGCGTCGTCAGACAGGACGGCTCCATATCAACAAGCAGGTGGAACAGGGCCGTCGTAATCATCAGAATGCTGACGTTCTCCCGTTTGATCACACGGGACAGGCGTGACATATCCAGCACCGTATCTTTCGGGACGATCACAAGCTTTGCACCGTTTAACAGCGAACCGAACATATCAAACATAAAAGCGTCAAAGACGTAGTTTGACAGACCGAGCACTGTGTCCTCTTCAGAAACGGTCAAATAGTTCGTATTTTTTACCGTCCGCAAAATGTTGGCATGTGTGACGATGTTTCCTTTCGGCGTTCCCGTCGTGCCTGATGTATAAGTGAGATTGGCAATCGTTTTGGAATCAAACGGCAATGCTGGATTGCGAGAGTCCTTTTCATAGCTCGCCTCATCATCAGCAAGCACAATGACGCCTTGAAAACCGGCCTTTTCCGCAAGCGGCTTGAGGCTTTGCTGAGTCATGAGCACATTCGCCCCGCTGTCGCGGAAGAAATGCTGAATCCGCTGAACCGGATGCTCAGGATCAATCGGCACATAGGCGGACCCCGCTTTTAACACAGCCATAATGGAAACAATCATATCCATTGACCGTTCACACAGAACAGCCGCGGTTTTTCCGCCGCCTCCGACCGAAAGAATATGCCGCGCAAGCCTGTTGGCGCGTTCATTCAGCTGCTGATACGACAGGGTTTCCCCTTCGAACTGAAGAGCCGTCCGGTCAGGGTTCTTTCGGGCTTGTTCTTCAAAGATCTGCACGATCGTTTGCTCTTTCGGGTATGCCGTGCGTTCCGGGTTGAACCGCTGTAATTGAGTCAAAGCCTCCCGTTCAGAAAGCAGATCATATTCGCTGATTTTCGCATCCGGCTGAGCTGCCGCTCTCTCCAGCAGACGGACATAGTGCGCAAGCATGCGATCCGCAGTTGAGCGCTTAAACAGCTTCGTGCAATAATCCAAATCAAGCGCAATGCCTTCCGCTGTTTCCCGGGCCTGCATGGTCAGGTCGAATTTGGCGATGTTGAAGTTTGTTTCATGAAGAGACAGCGTCAGATTACCGATCTCCGGAATTCCGTCCGAAGCATTTTGCAGACTGAACATCGTGTCAAATATCGGATGCCTGCTCATGTCCCGGGGCACGTTCAGTTCCTCGGTCAGCCACTCAAACGGATAATCCTGATGAGAAAACGCATCCAGCACCTGCTTGCGCACATGACCTAACAAGCCGGCAAATGTCTGATCCTGCTTCACGGAGCTTCTCAGCGCGAGCGTGTTGACAAACATCCCGATGAGCCCCTCGGTATCGGAGTGATTTCTTCCCGCTGACGGTGTTCCCACGATGATGTCTTCCTGTCCCGAATACTTAGAAAGCAGCGTATAGTATGCCGATAACAGCACCATGTAAAGGGTGGCTCCGTTTTTCTCGGCAAGCTTCTGCAGCCGTTCCCGCAGCATTTTCGGCAGCTTGGCGGACACGCGGTCACCTTCAAAGCTTTGCACCTGCGGCCGCGGATAATCAGGGAGCAGCTGAAGCACCGGCAGTTCCCCGCTGAAGACTTCTTTCCAGTACGCCCGCTCCTTCTTGTAGCCTTCTTTCGCCCGTTCCGCCTGCCATACGGCATAATCTTTATATTGAATGCGCAATTCAGGCAGCTGATTTCCGCCGTAGATGTCAGCCAGTTCCTTCAGCATGATGGAAATAGACACCCCGTCAGAAATCAGGTGATGCATATCAAACAGCAGCAGATGGCGATTGTGACCGAGCGTTTGCAGGCCGATTCTGAACAGCGGCGCCTCAGATAAATCAAAACGGCGCACAAAGTCCTTCATGACCTGTTCATTCGTTCTTCCGCGCGCTTCGATCATTTCAATATGAAACGGAACATGCTCGCCAATCACCTGTCTCGGCGTGCCGTCCTCTGATTGAAACGATGTTCTGAGCGCTTCATGCCTGCTGATTAAGGCAGAAAATGCACGCTCAAGCTTTTCTCGGTCTAAAACGCCCTCAATCATGGCCGCAGCCGGCATGTTATATCCGACTCCCGCGTCTTCAAATTGGCTCGCGATATAAGTCCGCTGCTGAGCGAGCGAAAGCGGATAGCTCGCCTGCTTCTCAGCCGGCTCAATTGCACTGAATGCCGGTCCTTCGTTTCGGTTTTCCGCATAATCGGCAAGCGCCGCAATCGTCGGATGCTCAAACAAGTATTGCAGCGGAATTTCAACGCCCATTTGCTTATGAATTTTCGTCAGAAGCGTCATGGCCTTTAATGAATGACCGCCTGACTCGAAGAAATGATCATAAATGCCCGCCTTGTCCATTCCGAGGACTTCCTGCCAGATGACGGTGAGCATTTCCTCCGTTTCATTTCTCGGCGCGGCATATTCGGATGAGCTGACAGCCTGCACATCAAGCGCAAACAGCTTTTTGCGGTCCGCCTTCCCGCTCGGCGTGAGCGGAATTTCGTCCGTTTTTGTAAAGTAAGCGGGCACCATGTAATCAGGAAGGTGCTTGGACACATACTCTCTGTACTCGGCAGGGTGAAACTCGGTTCCTTTTTCCTGAACGATATATGCGCAGACATCTAAGCTGCCCTGCTGATCCGGCCGTGCCAGCACGACGGCCTGCGCCGCGCCCGGAGCTTTTCTGAGCACCGTTTCAATTTCTCCCAGCTCAATACGGTAGCCGCGGACTTTCACCTGATCATCTTCACGGCCGATATATTCGATCGTCCCGTCCGGCAGCCAGCGCGCCATATCACCCGTGCGGTACATGCGGCCGCTTCCGTTAAACGGGTCCTGCAAAAACTTCTCTGCGGTCAAATCCGGAAGATTTAAATAGCCGCGGCCTACACCATCACCCGCGATATACAGCTCACCGGCCGTGCCGTCGGGCTGAAGCCGCTGGTGCTTATCCAATATATACAGACGGGCGTTGCCGAGCGGTTTTCCGATCGGAACGTACGCCGCCTGTTGATTCATTCCGTTATCGGCTGACATCTGATGCACGGACGCATCTACGCACGTTTCTGTCGGCCCGTAGACATTCGTCAGACGCGGCGTCCTGCCCGATTGATGAAAGAGCGTCATCAGCTGTTCAGCAACAGCCGCGGACAGGCCCTCTCCCCCAATGAGCATGTGGCTGAGTTCAATTCCGCTGACATCTCCCGCCGCAACCATCATCTGCAGATGCGCAGGCGTTCCGTCAGTGGCTTCAATCCGGTTTTGACGATAATAGTCCAGCAGTGCCGAGCCATTCGTTACAGTCGTTTTCGGCACGATATAAAGCGTCTGTCCCAAAAGAAGCGAGGCGAATATCTGTTTGACGGACGCATCAAAATGAAACGGAGCCAAAAGCGCCATTCTTAATGTCTGCTCACCGCATTGATAAATCTCCTGCTGCAGTGATTGCACCAGATGATGAACTTGCCGGTGCTCAATCATCACGCCTTTCGGCCGCCCCGTTGTACCTGACGTGTAGATGATGTAAGCCAGCCGGTCTGATTGTGTGCTGACACCGTCCGCAGCCGTCTCATACTGAACAGCCTCGTCAAAATCAATCCGTTCGGCATCCGCTGCAGGCGCCTGTATTCCGGCTTCCGTCAGAACAGCCTTCGCTCCGCTGTCCTCCAAAATGTACTGAATCCGATCCGCCGGAAAGTCAGGATCTATCGGCACATAGGCGCCGCCCGCTTTCAAAATTCCCAATATTGCCGCAATGACACGCTCAGAACGGCCAAGCAGCACCGCGACAGGAGAATCGGCTGATATCCCGGCTTGAAGAAGGCGTCCGGCAATACGGCCTGACTGTTCATGCAATGTGCGATAGGACAATGTTCGGCCTTCATACACAACCGCGGGTTTGTCAGACAGTGACTTCACTTTCTCTTCAAACAGCCCCGGAATCGTCATCTCCTTGCGGTAATTCACCGGATTGCCGGAGGCCCGTTTCAGCAGCCGCTCTTTCTCGGATTCAGAAAGAAGAGTAAGTTCATCAATTATGCGATCAGGAGATGAAATCGCATCTTCAATCAGCGTGATCAAACGTTCAGAAACAGATTCAATCTCTTCCCCCTTGAAAATGTCGCTGCGATAGTCAAAATCAATTGTCAATTTCCCGGTGTCCCATCGTTCCTTCACATGAATTGAAATATCATTTGTACCGCTTCCACTGAAAATAGGGTCTGTCAGGAAGGACAGATTCTCTTTTTTCTGCCACTGCATCACCTGGTACTCCAGAGCCACCGTAAACAATCTGCTCAGCGAACTTTTCGAAGCGCGCAAATCATTGACAAGCAGGTTATACGGATACTTTTGGTGGCGGAGAATTTTCATCAAATCCTTCATCCGGCCTTTAACGAATTCCAAGAACGACTGTCCTCCGTCAACGCTTGTCCGCACAGGCACCGTAGATACGAACATCCCGAGCATCTGCTTTTCTTTCGCATTCGTCCGGTTTCCCATAAACGTACCCGTGACAACGTCATCACGACCGGTCACTTTGTAGAGATAAGTGATCAGAGCTGACTGGAACAGAGATAGTACGCTGACTTTATGCTCCTCGCAGAATGAATGAATGCGGCCATATAAGTCGTGAGGAATTTCTTGAGAAAACCGTTTCGCATTAAGACCCGCATCTGCCTGGCTCCGTTTCAAGGACACAAGCTCCGGCACGGTCTCAAACTGCCCGTTCCAAAAATCCCGATCCTTTTTAAACCGCTTCGACTGCACATATTCCTGCTCTGTCAGCACGTGCTCAATAAAAGAAGGAATCTCCGTCTGTTCCTCACTTGTCCCGCCTGAAAGCTCCAAATAAATATCAGTAATCGCATTGCCCAGAATCGTCATGGAAATCCCGTCTGAAATAATGTGATGCACATTAGCGTAAAACCAGACCTCATTTTTACTGATCGTGTGCACGGAAAAACGGAATAAATCCTGATCATATAACGCCAGAGGCTTGCCAGCTTCTTCACGCCCCCATTTGGACAGCTCGTCCGCAGAGCAGCCGGCTTGCCTGATATCCGTGTGCCCGATAGAGAGCGGACGGTATTCGCTCACATATTGAACGGGCTCCCCCTCATCATCAAGCCGCAGACGGATTCTCATCGACTCATACCGCCGGACGAATTCCTGTATCGCTTTCTCAACGTAATGAGCCTGTACGCCGTCTTCAGAAATGAGTTTCCCGAAACCGGCTAGATTTGAAATGCTTGTGTTCGGATAGAATTTTTCTGTATACCAGATACGTTTTTGAGCATTTGTTAAAGGATAAAAAGTTATTTCCATATGTGTGCGCCTCCCCTTTTTAAGATAAAGTTGTCAATTCTCCCTTAGAAACAGCCTCCCTCTATGTCCCTAACTCATTCTCAAGCCAAAAGAACCACTTACCTCCAAAAACGATCCCGATTCAATCACCGCCGAAATCCGTCATCCGTTCACCCGCGCAGTCCGAAATGCGGCATCAAATTTATGAGAAATCAAGACAAAAAGCCATTGATTGTAAGCACGAAAGGTTTACCTATTTCTGCATGTATTTCTATATATCTACTTACGTTCACTTTATATGAAAATATTGTTTTTATCACCGAAAAATGGGTGAAAAGTTTCATGCGGCACACCGAAAAAAAATCCGACGAATCCAGAGGGTATTTTGCGGCATCCCGCAATTTATTTTCAAAAATATTATTTACGTAAAATTAAAAATCTTTAAACTATAATGAAAATCTGTCGAATATCCAGTTATGGCAGAATGAAAAAAATTTACGTACGTAAGCTGACCCGGAAAAAACAGCGCAAGAACCGAAACAGACGGCCCGAATGTTCGCAATATGATTTCATTAAACCGCAAAAAAAGCACTCTATTTTACATAGAGCACTTCAAAAAGATTCCTTTATTGCAGTTTTATCAATGTTGATTAATTCCATATAATCTTTTCCCCACTTATACATGGCGTCCAGAATCGGCATAAGGCTTTCTCCTTGCGCCGTTAAAGAATACTCCACTTTCGGAGGGACGACAGGGTAAACTTCCCTGTGAACGATCAGATCCTGCTCCAGCTCCCTGAGCTGATTCACAAGAATTTTGTGCGTAATATCCGGAATTAAAGCTTTCAGCTCATTAAACCGCTTCGTCCCTTCTTTTCCCAAGTGCCACATAATCAGCATTTTCCACTTCCCGCCTATCACGGCAAGCGTCAATTCCTTTTCGCAATTAAACGTTTTCTCATCCATTCGGCTCACGGACAATTCTCCTTCCTCTTACTTTTTGTACGGTCATCATCTATTCATACACGCTTACTTTTTCACACAACTTTCGTCAGTTTATACTACCACGCAGTTTTGCTGAAACAAAGCGCATTGCCTGCGGGGACAGTATCCTCAAAGTAACTATTAGACTTCAAAGTGCGTACTTCTCAACATGCGGGGCACTCTATAGAATGGAAATACATGAAAAAGAGGAGTGGATATAAAGTGGAATTACAGCTGGCATTAGACTTAGTAAATATCCCGGAAGCAATTGAACTTGTGAAAGAGGTCGAACAATATATAGATGTTGTAGAAATCGGCACTCCCGTTGTCATTAATGAAGGACTGAAAGCCGTGCAGGAAATGAAAACAGCCTTTCCTCACTTGAAAGTGCTTGCCGATCTTAAAATCATGGATGCAGGCGGTTACGAGATCATGAAAGCGGCAGAAGCGGGAGCCGACATCATCACCGTTTTAGGGGCGACAGACGACTCAACAATCAAAGGGGCGGTTGCCGAAGCAAAAAAACAGCAGAAAAAAACCCTCGTCGACATGATTAACGTAAAAAACCTTGAAACACGGGCAAAAGAAATTGACCAACTCGGTGTTGATTATATTTGTGTTCACACAGGTTATGATCTTCAAGCAGAAGGAAAAAATTCATTCGAGGAACTGACGGCGATTAAAAAAGCGGTCAAGAGCGCTAAAACCGCAATTGCCGGAGGCATCAAACTTGATACGCTTCCTGAAGCCATCAAACAAAACCCAGATTTAATCATTGTCGGCGGAGGCATTACGGGAGCTGACAATAAAGCGGATGCTGCTGCTAAAATGAAACAGCTGATCACACAAGGATCATGAAAACGACTGAATACTTACATGAAATACTAAATGAAATATCCCGCACCGCAGCATTAATATCCGACAGTGAAGCTGACAAGCTTGCGGATCAGATTTTATCGGCAGATCAAATCTTCACGTCCGGAGCGGGACGTTCCGGCTTTATGGCTAAAGCGTTCGCCATGAGGATGATGCACATCGGCCTGAACGCTTACATCGTCGGTGAGACGCTTACCCCTCCCCTCCAAGAAGGCGGTCTCGTCATCATCGGCTCAGGCTCAGGCGAAACAAAAAGTCTGCTTCATACGGCTGAAAAAGCCAAAAACCTTAACGGCATCATCACTGCATTAACGATTAACCCCGCTTCAAGTCTCGGCAAACTTGCGGATCTTACAATAACGATTCCCGGCTCTCCTAAGGAAGAGACCGGCGGAGACAGAAAGACGATTCAGCCGATGGGTTCTTTATTCGAACAAACTCTTCTGCTGTTCTACGATGCGGTTATTCTAAAAATCATGGAGAAAAAAGAATTGAATTCAGCAGACATGTTTACAAAGCATGCGAATCTGGAATGATTTGCTGACGGCCTTCTTATCAGATGGCCGTCTTTTTATCGTCCTGTTTCGCACGACACTCGCAGACGAAGATACCTCGCCGGTGAGCTTATCGCTATAATAAGTCAATTGACGATACGGCCGCAACCGTTCATTTCTGAATAGGGAAACGGCAAAAAACACTTTCTGATCGAATTTTTAATGAATAAAGTTGATTTGTGCGGATGGTTTTACAGATATTCAGCTGAATTGCGGCTGAGAAATATATTTTAACAGCTTTACAGCCGGCCGATTCTGCTTTATTCTTGGACCAGCTTAACAGCAATTTATAACTGGAGGTGATTGATACTCTTGAAAACATTAAAAGCACTGCTGCTTGTTCTTATCATCATTGCCGGAGCAGTCGCGGCCCTGATCAAGGGTGATCTTTTCTCAGATAACGAGCAGACCGTTCAGAAGAGTGATTACGACAAGGTAATCCTATTTCCGTCCGATCGATATCCGGAAACAGCAAAGCATATTAAGGACGCGATAAAAGAAGGACATTCCAGCATATGCACCATTGACAGAGACGGAGTACATAAGCGGCGTGAGCAATCTCTTAAACATGTGCCTGTCAAAACGGGATACGATAGGGATGAATGGCCGATGGCGGTTTGTAAACAGGGCGGAAATAATGCCTCCGTAGAATATATTTCTCCGGCAGACAACCGCGGAGCCGGCTCTTGGGTCGGACACCAGCTTACCAATGATCCCGACGGAACGAGAGTATTATTTAAAATCAAGTAAAAAACAGGAGGAACAGCGCATTGATTAAATCATGGAAACCGCAAGAACTGGCCATTTCTTATCATCAATTTACAATCTTCCAAAAAGATTCAGAACCGCCTGTTATCGATTGGACCGATGAAGCCATTGAAAAAGGATATGCGGAAGCTGACGGAGCTGTTTCATTTGAGGCAAGGAGAAATACGAGGGCATTTATCGTCCTCAGGCTTAACACAAGTGAACCGGTACCATCCTATGAGAAAAAAGCGACTGTTCCCTTTGAGGCTGTAAAAGATGGAATTGAGATTGAAAGCGTGATGTCAAAGCGGCTTTCTTTTAATATTCCGAAAGGCCGATACAGCCTTACCTGTTATTCAGTGCCTGCCGAAATATCCGATCTTCATGCGGATACGTATATTATTGATGCAGCCGCAATGTAAAAGAAAGCCCTGAGAGAATCATATTTCTCTCAGGGAACTTTTATAAACTTTTACCGTTTGTTTCAATTACATTTCGGTACCAATAAAAACTTTTTTTCCTGATCCGTTTCAAATCCTTTTCATCTTCTTCATCTCGATTGATATAGACAAAACCGTAGCGTTTTTGATAGCCGTTCAGCCAGCTTAACAGATCCGTGAATGACCAGCTGCAGTAGCCGATGAGACGAACTCCGTCACTAATGGCCTCTCTGCACTGTTCAAGATGGGAGCGTAAATAGTCAATTCTGTAGTCATCCTGAATTGAGCCGTCTTCTTCTATTTTATCGAATTCCCCCAGCCCGTTTTCTGTTATAAAAACCGGCAGATCATAGCGGCTCGTTATACGCCGGAGGCCGATGCGCAGACCTATCGGGTCAATCGTCCAATCCCAATTACTCGTCACGAGATTAGGATTCTTTTTCGTTTTAAACAGCCCCGGTATACCGGTATCCTGGTTTGTCCCTTTCTGACCAGTCGTGTTCATTTTCCCCTCCGATACACCGCCAAGAGGATTTCTTTCGTACGTAATCGTCTGATAATAATTAACACCGATAAAATCCGGCTTGCCTTTCGCAAGCAATTCCATATCCCCGGCTTCAATGGCGGGCGCCCAGCCCTTTTCCTTTAAATAATTGAAAGGAATTTGCGGATAAGTCCCCCGGCAATACATATCAAGCCACCAATGGTTCATAAATTCCTCTGCGTTTTCAAATGCAGTTATGTCTTCAGGGTGACTTGTAAGCGGATAAGCCGGTGAATAAGCGAAGCTCGGGCCGATCAAACCGTCAGGAACATATTGTCTGAAGGATTCAATCGCTTTGGCATTAGCTAAAAATGCGATATGATTCGCTGCATAAAATCGTTTTCTGTCCTTTACGCCGGGCGGATGTGCAGCTGTTATAAACCCGTTATGAAAATTATAATTCTGCTCATTTAACGTGACCCAGTATTTCACCTTGCCGGCAAATCTTTTGTATAACGCAATGCAGTAATCATTGAAATCATCAATAATTTTTCTTGATTCAAAGCCGCCGTATTCATCCATCAGCGCCTGAGGCAAGTCCCAATGATAAAGAGTCAGCACCGGCTCAATATCGTTAGAAATCAATTCATCGATCAGGTCTTCGTAAAATGCGACCCCTGATTCGTTAATTTCCCCTCTGCCATTCGGAAAAATTCTCGGCCAGCTGACAGAAAATCGGTAAGCTTTCAAACCCATTTCTGCCATCAAGACGATATCTTCTTTATAGCGCTCATAATGGCCGACTGCTGTATCACCATTTGAGCCTTTAAACGTTTTACCCGGTATTTTCGTGAATAAGTCCCATACTGAAGGTCCTTTACCGTCTTTATTCCAGGCTCCTTCAACCTGATAGGCAGCCGAGGCTGACCCCCATAGAAATGTATCAGGGAACAGGCCCTGTTTTTTATGTATCATGTGTTTCATCCTCCTGATGCGTATGATATTGATATCATACGTTATGAAACGCGTTTCAGAGCAATCCCGATAAAAACAAAAAAGCATCCGGCTTGCCGGATGCTTAAGAATGATGATGCCGCTTTTCCAATTTATGAGGCGGAGGCTTCGGGACAAACCCATTTTGTTTCATCATGTTAAAGCGCCTGTCCATATGCTGTTTAATATGTTCTGCTTTTTCTTTCGGCAGGACCCCGTACTCAACATATTTGGATATGACATGTTTTCGTTTTTCGAGCACTTCTTTTTCAAGTGATTCAATTTCTTTTTTCTGCTGTTCCGTGAGTGACATTGTTGAAGGCATTTTTGTTCCGGCGGCGTGTGCCGGCATTGTGAAAACCATTGCTGTAATGAAAAACGCAGCTAAAGACAATGCAGCTTTTTTCATGACTCTTTCCTCCTTTAACGTTTGTTATATGTTGCTCCCCCATCCATTTTTTATGCAAAAAAAGAGCGAAATTATTCGCTCTTTTCAATCGATTCGTCCGGCAGCGCGTATGTGACATACGTTCCCGCTACAAAATCGTGGATTGACCGTTTGTCTTCTCTCATACCGACCATGAATGCGCTCACGATCACACCGATTCCAAACGTCACCCCATATATCAGGCCGCCCACAAGCACTCTCAAAATCATAGTGAAAAAGCCTACCTGAGTTCCGTCTTTTTTGACGATGCGGATACCGCAGATCTTTTTGCCGATAACATAACCGTTCCAGTATACAGGGAGCAAAATACCATAAAGAGTCAAAATGATGCTGATCATTGCGCTCTCATTCGGATCTTTTCCTGTTGCCAGCATAAAAATAATCGCCAAAGGCACTGAAGTAATTAAATAGTCGAGTACCACGGCTCCCAATCTGATCCAAAATCCCGCCGGTCTGTAAATATTCATCGTGTTTCTCCTCGCTATGGCTTCAAAATCACTTTAATGTTGCCATCTTCTTTTTTGTCAAATATATCATATGCAGCAGGAGCTTCCGCAAGACTCATTTTGTGTGTAATGATATCCGTCGGATCAATTTCATTTTGTTCGATCATTTGATACAGCATCGGCATCAGATGAATAACGGGTGCCTGGCCCATTTTTAAAGAAACGTTGCGTGTGAAAAAATCGCCGAGCGGAAAGCCGTCCGCTTCAGAAATGTATGCGCCCGTGAGCTGCACGGTTCCGAACTTCTTAACGGCTTCTGATGCTGTAAGAATCGGACTGATCGTTCCGAACTGATTCGGTTTTTGCTCTGTTTTTTCTTTTGAAAGCGGCGTGCCGTCCATTCCGACACAATCAATCACTACATCCGCGCCCCCTGACGTTTGTTCATGCAGCAGTTTCCCGATCTCATCATGTTCTGAAAAATTGAAGGTCTCTGCTCCGTTTATGCGTCTCGCATGTTCAAGGCGGTGCGGGACTTGATCAACTGCGATAACCCGTTTAGCTCCTTTTTTCCACGCGAATTTTTGCGCCATTAAGCCGATCGGGCCTGATCCCAGAATAACGACTGTATCCCCTTTTTTCACTCCGCTGTGCTGGACGCTCCAAAAGGCGGTCGGCATGACATCTGACAGAAGCAGCACCTGCTCATCTTCAAGCTCACTGTCTGCCGGAACCAGAAAAGAAGAGAAATCAGCATAAGGAACACGTAAATATTCAGCCTGCCCGCCGGGATAATTACCGTTAAACTCCGAGAAACCGAATAAGCCGCCGGCATCTGTATGAGGGTTTGGATTTGATTCATCACACTGGCTTTCCATCTGGTGCTTGCAATAATGACATTCTCCGCAGCCGATGTTAAAAGGAATCACGACCCGGTCGCCTTTTTTCAGCTTTTTGACTTGACTGCCCGTTTCTTCAACGATTCCCATCGGCTCATGCCCGACGATATAACCCGGATCGGCGGGTATTCCGTTTTTATATAAATGAAGGTCTGAACCGCATATCCCGGTTGCGGTGATTCGAACGATGACATCTCTCTCATCTTGAATGGCGGGTGCCGGGACTTCTTTCACTTCCATATGTTCTTTTCCTTGGTATGTCAGTGCTTTCACACTTGGTCAGCTCCTTTTTCATCACTCCTTCCCTTTTCACCTGCTTCTAAACTTGGCCGGTATGTTATTCGGCCCGCTGAATATCCCATTGAAAAGGATCTTCAAGCTGCGACCAGTCGGAATCGAACTCAGACGGCGTGAGCAGGCACTGATCCAATTCCTTTGTAATGGCTGCTTCATCTAAATCTGTTCCGATAAACACCAGGTTCGTATGACGATCTCCGAATTGGTCGTCCCAATCTTCCAGAATCTCCGGTTCCTGCTGTTTGATCTGCTCCTGCTCAAGTTTCGGCATTGCCGCCACCCAATAAGAAACAGGCTCAATCGAAACCGCCGGACCCGCCTGAGACATCAGCAGCGCAAGGCTGTTGCGGGTTGCGCACCAAGCAATTCCTTTTGCGCGCACAATGTTGTCAGGGATTGATTGATGCAGCCAGCTGTCAAAACGAGCGGTATGAAACGGCAGACGCCGCGAGTACACAAACGAAGTGATGCCGTACTCTTCCGTTTCCGGAGTGTGCGCTTCATGACCTGCCGTCAGTTCCTTTATCCATCCTGCTGATGAACTCGCTTCCTCAAACTCAAATAAACCGGTATTCAATATGTATTCGGCGGGCACTTCTCCGCGGACGGACCGGATCAGTCTGGCACGGGGCTGTAATGCGCGAAGGACCGTTTCCAGCTGTTCAAGCTCTTTTTCGCCCACCATGTCGCATTTATTTAAAATGAGCACATCACAAAACTCGATTTGGTCAATTAATAAATCGGCAATCTCCCGTTCATCCTCTTCTCCCGCCGCTTCCTTCCGGTCAAGAAGGCTGTCACCGGACTGGAAATCATGCCAGAAGCGGTTTGCATCCACCACGGTCACCATTGTGTCCAGCCTGCAGAATGTTGTCAGATCAATACCCATTTCTTCATCTATATAAGAAAATGTCTGGGCAACGGGAATCGGTTCGCTGATCCCTGTTGATTCAATCACAATATAATCAAATCTGCCGTCTTTCGCGAGTTTCTCAACTTCGACTAATAGATCCTCACGCAGCGTGCAGCAGATACAGCCGTTGGATAATTCTACGAGTTTCTCATCCGTCCTTGACAAGCCGCCTCCCTGCTTCACCAATCCCGCGTCTATATTTACTTCGCTCATGTCATTGACGATGACGGCAATTTTTAAACCGTTGCGGTTTTGTAAAATATGATTCAAAACGGTCGTCTTTCCGGCACCAAGATAGCCGCTCAATACTGTAACCGGAATTTTTTTCATATAAATAGCCTCCTGACAAAATAGAATGATTACGATTTATATCCCGCACCTGCCCCTTTTTCATCATGATGTACATTGTTACAAATCGTAACCGTTACTATTTATTCTGATATATTCTCCGTTTAAAATCAAGTGAAAAATAATCAATCATAAAAAAGACACGCTGTCATACGTGTCTTCCGCCCAAACTTAAACATCCGCAGGACTGTTTTCAGTGCCATAGCTTTTTCTCCAAAAATAGCCTGCGGCCAGAACAAGCACAAATGCGAGCAATGCGATACATGAAAAAGAGATAAAACCGATCGCATAAGTTCCCGTCATCTGCTTCAATGATCCTAAAATATTGGGAAGGAAAAAACCTCCTATGCCGCCGGCCGCTCCGACGATTCCCGTCACCATTCCGATTTCTTTTGCAAAGTGCTGAGGGACAAGCTGAAATACTGCTCCGTTGCCCATACCGAGCGCCATCATTCCGATAAGCAACAGAACGATAACCGTTGTAAGCGGAGGCAGGCTGCTGACTCCCGCCATACACAGAGCCGCGATGACAAACAGTACAGCGAGAACTTTCGCACCTCCCGCACGGTCTGAAATCCAGCCTCCTGCAGGGCGAAAGAAACTGCCCGCTGCAACACATATTGTGACGAAATCACCGGCATGGATTTTTGACAATTGATATTGATCAACGAAAAAAATCGCCAAAAAACTTGATAATCCCACAAAACCTCCGAAAGTGACGCCGTACAAAAGACAGAAACACCATGTCTCCTTCTGCCTGAAAACGTGAAGATAGTTTTTAAGCGGCTGCGGTGCGGGCTGTGCAGGAGAGTCCTTCGCCATGACGATAAACAGTATAAAAACGATCATCAACGGAAGAAGCGCAATTCCCATTACACTGTGCCAACCAAACTGTTCCGCAAGGCGGGGACCGAACAATGTCGCAAACAAAGTGCCGCTGTTGCCGGCACCTGCTATCCCCATCGCAAGCCCCTGCAAGTGAGGCGGATACCATCGGCTCGCCATCGGAAGCGCGACAGCAAAACTTGCGCCCGCCACGCCCAGCAGAATGCCGATCGCATACAGCTCAGTCAAAGAACGGCCGCCGAATGCCCCCCAAAGCAGCGGGATCATCGTGATCAGCATCCCGATCACGGCTGTTTTCTTCGGCCCGATCCTGTCCGTTAACACGCCTAATATGATCCGAAACACAGATCCTGATAAGATCGGCAGAGCCACGACAAATCCTTTTTCAAAAGAAGATAACCCGAAATCCTGAGAAATATAAACGCCGAGCGCCCCCAGCATGACCCAAATCATAAAACTCACATCAAAATATAAGAAGGAACAGAGCAGAGTGAGCGGATGGCCGCTTGTTTTTAATTCCGACAGCTTCATAACATTCTCCTTTCCGGTCTTCTATCATTTCAAATTGCTGAATCAAGAATATATGACCGGCATTCACCGGAAAAGACATGTGTAAGATAATGCGACACATTTAATGCGTTAATCAGGCAATGTGCCATAATTTCTCATAGAGAAGCAAAACTTACAGGCAGCTGCAAAGGAGGTTTGGCGAATGAAGAAACAACGATTAATTGCAGCAGGGAACGGAATGGCCGGAATCCGCTGTATTGAACACATTTTAAAGATGAACCGTGACATGTTTGAGATTGTTATTTTCGGAAGCGAACCTCATCCCAATTACAATCGCATTCTCTTATCCTCCGTTTTACAAGGTGAGGTTTCGCTTGATGACATTACGCTGAATAGCCGCGAATGGTACGAAAAAAACGGAATTACGCTTTACACGGGAGAAACGGTTGTACACATTGATACAGAACGGCAGGTTGTCACAACGGATCGAAAGCGCAGCATGACTTACGATCATTTCATCGCGGCAACTGGCTCCACTCCTTATATTCTCCCCATACCCGGAGCAGAGAAAGAAGGCGTCTGCGGCTTTCGGACAATAGAAGACTGCCAATCCCTTATCAATGCGGCCGGCCGGTATCAAAAGGCGGCGGTCATCGGCGCCGGTTTATTAGGTCTTGAAGCGGCCGTCGGCTTACGGCAGCTCGGCATGGACGTCAGCGTCATTCACCACTCTTCCGCCATTATGCAAAAACAGCTTGATCAAACGGCATCCCATCTGCTGCAGAAAGAACTGGAGCGAAAAGGCTTAGTCTTTCTATTAGAGAAAGACACGGCATCCATTACAGGAAACTCACGGGCGGAAGGCATCCGTTTCAAAGACGGTTCTTCCATAGAAGCAGACCTGATTGTCATGGCCGCCGGTGTGAGGCCCAATATCCGATTGGCTGCATCTGCCGGACTTTCAGTGAATCGAGGTATCATCGTCAATCAATTCATGCAGACGAACAAACCGAATGTGTATGCCGTCGGTGAATGCGCGGAGCATGACGGGATTGTATACGGATTGGCTGCACCGCTTTATGAACAGGGAAAAGTGCTCGCACAGCATCTATGCGGTGTTCCGTGCGAAGGGTTTCAAGGCTTTGCACAATCTGCAGCCTTAAAAATAGCCGGTATTGATGTATGGTCGGCAGGAAAGGTGCACGAAAATGAGCACACAGCCGGCATATTGTTCCATGATGAGCATGCAGGCATCTACAAAAAAGCGCTCTTTGAGGACGATAAACCGGCCGGCTTTATTTTATTCGGGGACACGCGCGGTAAACAGCGGCTTCTCGACAGTCTTGTGAAGCAAAGGGACATTTCCATCGTGAAAAAACAGCTCATGGAACCGGATCAAGGCGGCATATCCTTTGAATCTATGCCTCCCCATGAAACCATTTGCCAATGCAGCTCAGTGACCAAGGGCTCCATTGAAGAAGCGGTGAACAAATATGGCTTAAAAACCGCGGAGGAAGTGAAGCACATGACAAAAGCGTCCGGGTCTTGCGGGGGATGCAGGCCGCTCGTCGAAGACTTGCTGAAGTATATGGCAAGCGATGATTACACAAAACCTTCCCGCCAGCCTTCGTTTTGCGGCTGCACCGATTTGACGGAAGAAGAAGTCATCGCCGAACTTCGGCGCCGTCCATTCACTGATGCCGCCGAGGTGATGGAAGTGATCGGCTGGAAAACAGAAAACGGCTGCCGCATTTGTATTCCGGCGCTTCACTACTACCTGGAAAGGATGCGGCCTGATTTTATGCAGTTCAATGAAATATCGGCAGAAGAGACATGCACCCTGATTCCGCAAATGTACGGCGGACTGACAAGTGCGGCAGAGCTCAAAAACATCGCAAACGTCATTGAAACATACGGCATCCCCGGCGTTTCAATTACTGACAGTCACCGGCTGAAGCTTTCCGGAATCAGGCCAAATGACCTTGCAAGCATCAGAAAAGCACTGAACATGCCGGTTTTCTCCCCCCGGCACCGCTGGACGATTCAAATCAAAGCATGTACGTGCGGACAGCATCGCTCCTTTCAAGAGCTGGCAAGCAGGATTGAACGAGATACCGACATGCTTGCCGTCCCCGCTTATGTATCCGTCAGCTTGTCATGTGAAAACAATTGCACCGATGTTTACATTCAGGATATCGGCGCGCTTCAGACACAAACTTGCTGGGAAATTTATATCGGGGGCGTCCGCGGAAAACAAGCCCGCGCCGGCAGCCTTTTTTGTGTGACGAATAACGAAGACAGTACCGCCGCTATGATGAAAGGCCTTATTCAATATTATCGCGAAACGGCTCACTACAACGAAGCGATTTATCAATGGGTTGACAGACTCGGCCTCGTCCATATCAGAGAAATGCTGTTTGAAGAAGATATGCGGACACAGCTTCTGAAAAATCTCCGTTCAGACATATCCCTGCTTCAAAACCTGTCTGCCGGGAAAACGCCATACGAAAGGATGAAGCTTTTTGACTGAACCGATGCTCCGTTATTTCCGTGACAAACTGCAAGATGTCCAATCGGAAAAAACATATGAGACGCAATGCCCGTTCTGCAGCATGCAATGCAAAATGCAGCTTACGGAACAAACCTTCGCGGCACGGAAGAAATACACTGCAATCGGCATTGATAATCCGACGACACATGGCCGTTTATGTACAAAAGGCATGAATGCCCATCAGCATGCCGTGCACTCTTCCCGCATTACACGCCCCCTGCTTAAAAAAAACGGTGAATTTGTGCCTGTCTCTTGGGCTGAAGCACTGAATCGCATAAAGGAACAAATCAATCTGATCCAAACCGAACACGGCAATGATGCGATGGCCGTCTATGGGAGCGCCTCAATTACAAATGAAGAAGCCTATCTGCTTGGAAAGTTCGCACGGGTCGGCTTACAGACGAAATACATCGATTACAACGGGCGGCTCTGTATGTCTGCCGCAGCAACGGCGGCCGGCCAGACATTCGGCGCGGACAGGGGCCTGACGAATCCATTATCGGACATTCCGCATACACGTGTCATCATCCTGGCAGGCACCAATATCGCGGAATGCCAGCCGACGATCATGCCGTATTTTGATAAAGCGAAAGAAAACGGGGCTTACATTATCGCCATTGATCCCCGGGAAACGGCGACGACTAAAATAGCCGATCTTCACCTGAAAATCAAGCCCGGCACAGACGCCGCTCTGGCAAACGGACTCGTCAAAATCTGCATTGACGAACAGCTTACAGACAAAGACTTTATCCGCACACGCACAAACGGATTCGATAAGCTCAAACGGCATACCGACGCTTTGGATCTGGAAGAGATCTCCGAGCAGACAAGTGTTCCTTTGGAGCTTATGCGAAAGGCCGCCGTGAAGTTTGCCAAGGAAACATCCGGCATGCTGTTTACAGCGCGGGGGATCGAACAGCAGACTGACGGTACCGCAGCGGTGAAAGCTTTCTTAAATATGGTGCTGATCACCGGAAAAATCGGCAAGCCCTTCTCAGGTTACGGGACGATTACCGGTCAAGGCAACGGACAAGGCGCGAGAGAACACGGCCAAAAAGCGGATCAGCTTCCGGGCTACCGTTCTATCGAAATTGAAGAACACCGGGCGCATATTGCGAAGGTGTGGGGGATTCATCAGGATGAGCTGCCGCGAAAAGGCGTCTCAGCCTATGAAATGATAGAAAAAATAGATAGCGGCGACATCAAAGGACTGTTTCTCATGTGTTCCAATCCGGCTGTTTCCGGCCCAAATGCGAATTTCGTCAAGCAGGCAATCAAGAAACTGAGATTTTTTGTCGCAGTTGACTTATTTATTTCTGAGACCGCGGCATTCGCGGATGTGATTTTACCCGCCTCCTCTTATTTGGAAGACGAAGGCACGATGACAAATGTAGAAGGCCGCGTGACATTAAGAGAAGCGAGCCGCACCTGTCCCGGAGAAGCGAAACATGATTGGCAGATCATCTGTGACATTGCCTCGGCTCTTGGTAAAGGGCATTATTTTCCCTATACCTCGTCGGAGGAAATCTTTAACGAACTGAGAGAAGCAAGCCGCGGCGGAATTGCTGATTACTCTGGCATCACCTATGACAGGCTCAGGCGGGAAGGCGGCATTCAGTGGCCATGTCCTGAAGCGGATCACCCCGGAACCGGGCGATTGTTTGAGCACTCATTTGCCCATCCCGATCACAGAGCTGAATTAAGCGTGATTCCAAATGAACCGGCCGTCCCGAAAGAGAAACCGAGCGCCGGCTATCCGCTCTATTTAACCACAGGAAGGGTGATGTCTCATTACTTAACGGGTGTCCAAACGAGAAAAAGCTCTGCCTTGGCTGCAAGACATTTTGAATCCTTTGTGGAAATCCACCCAAAAACGGCGGCCGACTATCATATCGAAGACCGTGTTCTCGTGAAGATAGAATCCCCCCGGGGCAGCATCACGGTCCGGAGCAGATGGTCGGAGAACGTACGAAAAGACACGTTGTTTGTTCCCATCCATTGGTCTGACACGCAAAACGTCAACGACTTAATTGGTGAAGCCTTGGATCCGGACTGTAAAATGCCCGGTTTTAAGATGTGTGCGGTACGAATCAGCCCTATATAATTTTTCATAAAATTTTTAGATTTTTTAGTATTTTTTGTTACATTTCATAACATGCATCTTAAATATTTGTTTTTGCTGTGCTACGCTAAAAAAAAAACAAAGATAAGGAGCGGATCATCTGATGGGAAAAAAACAGCTAGTCCTTGTTGGAAATGGAATGGCCGGGGTAAGAGCGATTGAAGAAATACTGCGTGTTTCAAAAGACGAATTCGAGATTACAATATTCGGGGCCGAACCTCATCCCAACTATAACCGAATCCTCCTGTCAAAAGTGCTGCAAGGCGATACCGACATTCAAGACATTACGTTAAACGATTGGAACTGGTACAAAGAAAACAACATTCAGCTGTATACCGGTGAAACAGTCATCAAAGTCGACACGGAAAACAAAACCGTCATCACCGATGCAGACAGAATCCAGCCTTATGATGAACTCATCCTGGCGACAGGCTCTGTCCCTTTTATCCTTCCGATTCCGGGCGCAGACAAAAAAGGCGTCACGGCTTTCCGGGATATAAAAGATACAGACACGATGCTCGCCGCGTCAAAACAATATAAAAAAGCAGCTGTCATCGGCGGAGGACTGCTGGGTTTGGAAGCCGCACGCGGACTGCTGAATCTCGGAATGGACGTGTCTGTCATCCACCTCGCCCCATTCCTGATGGAGCGCCAGCTTGACGCTGCGGCGGGACGCCTGCTGCAAAACGAATTAGAAAAACAAGGCATGACCTTTTTCCTTGAAAAGCAAACCGAAGAAATTCTCGGTACTGACCGTGTCGAAGGCGTACGCTTCAAAGACGGCACAAGCATCGAAGCTGACCTGGTCGTCATGGCGGTCGGCATCCGCCCGAATACACAGCTTGGCACAGAAAGCGGCATTCCGGTAAACCGCGGAATCATTGTCAACGATTATATGCAGACTGACATTCCGCACATTTACGCGGTCGGTGAATGTGCCGAGCACCGCGGAATCGCATACGGTCTTGTGGCACCGCTCTATGAACAGGCAAAAGTGCTGGCCAAACATATTTGCGGCATTGAAACAAAACCGTATGAAGGCTCCGTTCTCTCCACTCAATTAAAGGTATCAGGCGTCGAAGTCTTCTCTGCCGGTGACTTTAACGAATCAGAGGACAAAAAAGCAATTAAAGTGTTCGATGAGCAGGACGGCATTTATAAAAAAATCGTCCTGAGGGGCAATCAAATTGTCGGCGCTGTTTTGTTCGGAGACAGCAGCGAGGGCAGCCGCCTGTTTTCAATGATTCAAAAAGAAGCCGATATCTCTGAAACCTCCAAAATATCAATCTTACAGCCTCTTGATCAGGAAGCAGGCGCAAGCATGACCGCGGCGATGAGCGACGATGAAATCATCTGCGGATGCAACGGCGTATCAAAAGGCGCGATTATTCAAGCCATTCAGGAAAAAGGCTGCACATCTACGGACGAAATCAAAGCATGCACCGGGGCATCCCGTTCCTGCGGAGGCTGTAAACCGCTCGTGGAAGACATTCTTCAATATACACTGGGCTCAGAATTTGACGCGTCCGCGCAAAAAGAAGCGATTTGCGGCTGCACATCACTGTCGAGAGATGAAGTCGTAGAAGAAATCAAAGCCAAAGGGCTGTCCCATACAAGAGAAATCATGAACGTGCTCGGCTGGAAAACGCCGGAGGGATGCTCCAAATGCCGTCCTGCCCTCAACTACTACTTAGGCATGATTAATCCGGCTACATACGAGGATGACAGAACATCCCGTTTTGTGAACGAACGGATGCACGCCAATATTCAAAAAGACGGAACATACTCAGTCGTGCCCCGGATGTACGGCGGCGTGACCAACTCTCAAGATCTCCGCAAGATCGCCGATGTCGTCGACAAATATGAGATCCCGCTCGTTAAAATGACAGGCGGCCAGCGAATTGATCTCATCGGCGTCAAAAAAGAAGACCTGCCGAAAGTATGGGCCGAGCTTGATATGCCGTCAGGCTACGCGTACGGAAAAACACTCCGCACGGTAAAAACGTGCGTAGGCGAACAATTCTGCCGCTTCGGCACGCAAGACTCCATGGCACTGGGCATTGCGCTTGAGAAAAAATTCGAAGGGCTCAATACGCCTCATAAGGTCAAAATGGCCGTGTCCGCCTGCCCGCGGAACTGTGCGGAATCAGGCATTAAGGACCTTGGCGTTGTCGGCATCGACGGAGGCTGGGAGCTTTATGTCGGCGGAAACGGCGGAACCCATTTGCGCGCCGGTGATTTGCTGATGAAAGTAAAAACGAATGAAGAAGTCTTAGAATATGCGGGGGCTTACCTTCAGTACTACAGAGAAACGGCAAACTATCTGGAGCGGACATCCGCATGGCTTGAGCGCGTCGGTTTATCTCATGTCCAATCCGTATTAAACGATCCGGAAAAACGGCAGGAGCTCAACGACAGAATGAATGAAACACTCTCTGTTCACAAAGATCCGTGGCAATACTTCCTTAAAGATAAAAAAGCATCTAAAGATCTATTCGAAAATGTCGTCACGACTTCATAAAACAGTAAGGGGGAACGGACATGGTTAATAAAGATATGACAAAGGTTTGCATAGGCAAAGTAAACGAATTACCGGAGGAGTTAGGAAAAACCGTATATATAGAAGATAAAGAGCTTGCCGTATTTAAGCTTTCTGACGGGAGCGTCCGCGCCGTCGAAAACCGCTGTCCCCATAAAGGGGGCGTCCTGGCTGAAGGCATCGTCAGCGGAGAATACGTCTTCTGCCCGATGCATGACTGGAAAATCTCCTTAGAAGACGGAAAAGTCCAAGAGCCGGATCATGGCTGTGTCAAAACATACGAAACACTGATTGAAGGAGAGAATGTATACCTCCTGTATTGAGCAAAGACCGGATCACTTTTTCAAGTGGTCCTTCATTTTTTAAATTGCTGAAGGGATGACGCCATCATGAAAAACGGAATCGTATATTTTGTCGGTGCCGGACCAGGAGACCCGGGGCTGATCACCGTAAAAGGAAAACAGGCTCTGGAGAAAGCGGATATCATTTTGTATGACCGGCTCGCAAACCCAAAGTTTCTTGAATATGCCTCACCGGACTGCCGGTTCATTTATTGCGGAAAGCTGCCCGACCGCCATTTTATGAAACAGTCTGAGATAAATGCCCTGCTGATTGAAAAAGCGGCGGAGGGCTGCACCGTCGTCCGCTTGAAAGGCGGAGACCCAAGTGTGTTCGGCAGAGTCGGCGAAGAAGCAGAGGCGCTTCATCAGCACGGCATCAGCTACGAAATGGTGCCCGGCATCACCTCGGGAATCGCAGCGCCGCTGTATGCGGGAGTCCCCGTCACCCATCGTGATTTCGCTTCGTCCTTCGCGATGATCACCGCTCATGATACATCATTGCAAGGCAGGCCGAATCTCGACTGGGAAGGGCTTGCCCGAAGCGTTCAAACGCTTGTGTTTTACATGGGCGTTAAAAATCTGTCATTTATATGCCGGCAGCTTACGGAGTACGGAAAATCCCCTTCCGTTCCCGTACTCGTCATTCAATGGGGGACGTGGGGGCGGCAGCGGAGCGTTAAAGGAACGCTTCAGGATATCCATGAAAAAGTTCAAAGCCAAAACATCACCAACCCTGCCATTATCGTCATCGGTGATATTGTCAATTTTCAAACACACAGCTGGTTTGAAAGCAAACCGTTCATCGGGCGGCATATCATGGTTGTCACTCATGGCGATGAAGAACATACATTGACAGACAAGCTGCGCGAGTATGGCGCCGATGTTATTGAATGGCCGAAGCGGATCGTTAAAAAAATGCCCGCAAACGAAAACATCCTGAAACAGATCAGCGCCTTTGAACAACTATTTTTCACATCGCGCCTTGCGGTATGCGAATTCTTTGACACACTGGCTTTCAAGCAGATCGACATCCGCCGGGTGACCGCAAGCCTGAATGCAGCAACTGAGGCCGCAAAGACGGAACTGACAAAACGGGGCTTTCTCCTATCCGAATGTCAAATTGATTCTCCGCATTCGCTCATTGTAGGAAGCCGTCAAGCAGCAGAAAACTTGTCAGACTCAAAATCATGCCCGCTTTATATCACCCATGAACATATCGCAGATGAGCGGTTCACTTCCATGATCGAACGCACGATCAGTGAGTCTCCTCTGCAAATGATTATCTGTACGGGCAAAGAATCCGCTCAGCATTTGATCAGCGCCGGAAAACAAATCGGCATATCACCGGATTCGTCAGCAAACCGCCCTCCCGTCATCTGCATGGGCGAAGACGTCCCCGCCGGCTGCGGGTTTACCGCCGTGAAAAACCAGGAGCAGTTATTTGCGTTTATACGAAATGAAATGAAAGACATGCTCGTTCACAGCTGATACGCCGGAATGCTTTTCTGACCCCCCAGACTCAACATCGGGGGTCAGCCTTTTTTATTGTGTCACCAATTTTTTATGGTGAGTCGAATACATCGCCATCTGATCCGCCTGCGGGTCCAAATAGGCTTTGGCGCTGTTCACGGCGGTCGGCCCCTCCGTGAAACCGCCTGCAATCAATCTGAGCTTGCTTTCATAATGGGCGGCGTCACCGGCGACAAACACGCCCGGAAGATTCGTCCGCATATGTCTGTCAGCTTTAATCCTGCCTTCTTCAATCTCAAGCCCCCAGTCCTTCATCGGGCCGAGATCAATTTTAAACCCGTGGTTGATAATGAGCTCATCAAGCTTGATGTCTTCACAAAGTCCGGACTCAGTTTGGCAAACGGTGACGCTCTCGATCCGTTCCCCGGTGCCGTTGAGATGCTTCAGACGATACGGCGCAAGCACCCGCACGGAAGACCGCTTCATTTTCGCCACGCTGCTTTCCAAACCGCCGAACTCCTCCCTGCGGTGCAAGACGGTAACAGACGCCGCAATCGGTTCCAGCTCATTCGCCCAGTCAACCGCGGTATCTCCCCCTCCGGAAATCACGACATGCTTATCTCGAAACGCATCAAGCTTCTCTACCTTATAATGAAGGTTCTTTCCCGAATAACGGCTCGCATCCGCGCTGTCAAGTTCATTGACCTCAAGCGTTCCCATGCCGACGGCCAAAATCACCGTGCGCGTATAGTGCTTTTCCCCTTTGGAACTTTCCAGCACAATGGTTCCGTCTTCCAGCCGTTCAAATCCGGTCACCCGCTGATTCAACACGATATCCGGCTTAAATGTCGCAGCCTGTTCCTTCAGCTGCTTAATCAGCTGTTCTCCGGCAATCCCGGGTATTCCGCCGATATCACGGATGATTTTTTCAGGGAAAAACATAGACACTTTCCCTCCGAGCCGCGGCAAAAACTCGATCACTTTCGTTTTCAGCTCGCGCATCCCGCAATAAAAAGCCGCAAACAGGCCGATCGGGCCTCCGCCTATAATCGTGACGTCGTACACCTCATGATTTTCCGCCATCGTTGTGCCTCCCGTTTATATCTATACTTCATAAATTTTTAATTGAGAATCAATATCAATGAAAGTATAACACATATTGAGGATCAGTGTTTATTCATTTCTCATCTTGCGGGAAAGGAGTGATTCAGAAGTGAGGTTCTGAGATTGATAAGCGGGAAGGTATTAAAACTGAAACCAGTACGGCGACTGGTTTCTTTTTTATCTCTTTTTCATCAGCATAATATCGAGATACAGCTGGCACCTTGTCCTGAAGTCGTTTAAATTAATTGATGTCATGTCAAGAATCTGTTTGATACGGTAGTTCAATGTGTTTTGATGAATAAAAAGCTGTTCTGCGGCTGGTTTTGTTTTGCAGTTATTGAGGAGATAGATTTCTAACGTTTTCAGCAGTTCTGTACTGCTTTCTCTGTCTTTGGCTTTTAATAACGCTAAATCATTGTTTACATATTCCAGTGAGGCGTTTTTTTCTTCGATACTTTCAAGATAGCGGTAAATCCCGAGCTTACTGTATTCGTACGGGATATTTTCCTGGTTTCCGGTAATTTCGGCGGCCTTTATGACTTCAAGGGCCTCTATATAACTTTTGCCGAGCTTCAGGATGCTGCTGTATTCATTGCCGATTCCGATATAGATGGGAGTGGGGATCTTCTGAAAGTGAAAATGAGTCAGCAGTTTGTGGATGAATTCAGATGCTGCCGAAGTGCCGGAGCTTTTTTGCGAGAAGCTTGCGACGACGATGACAATATTGGAATCAATGGTTAAGACGTGACTGACTTTATCCCGCAAATTCAAGTACGATTTGATGTTTTCCTTCACATCTTCGACTGCCTCCCCATCCCCATTTGCGGCGTGCAGGACGACTACCGAAAAAACCGATGGCAGCACGGCGTTCATCTTTTCCGCTTCCCGCCTGAACTCCTTTTCAGAGGAGAATTGCTGAAAGATCGCCCTTTTCACCAGGTCTTCCGCTCTCTCTTCTTTTTCCTGTTTCAGCCGGTTCGTTTTATAGATGATTTTTCCGACATGGAATGAAGTTTCATATAAAAAGTCGAGCTCCTCGTCCGTCAAGTTTCGGTCGAGCTCCTGAATCCAGATGTAGCCCATCACTTCCCCTTTATGTTTTGCGCTTACAACCACTCTCTGATTCAGTCCGATACTGTCTATTTTTTCGACACGGAACGGTTCAGGAACGGTTTTCAGCTTTTCGATCACCCCGTCTTTCAGAAACCTTTCAAAAATCTGCACGGGGCATTTTTTTGAAAATATCGTCTGCTGGTTGGCGGAGTCGAAGTGATTAATGTAATAAGAATTATAGGCAAGCAAAAAGAAATCCGCGCTTTCCAGAATAACGGGCTTCTGCAATTCATAACTGATGAAATCAATTAATTTATCAATGTCCGTAAATGAAAAAACTCTCTCTAAAAGCTCTTCCATACCTATTTCTCCTATGCTCTTTTTATCTTTATCATACTCTGCGGGGTGACTTTTTGTATAGAAAAAAATTCACATATTCCCAAAACGGAACGATCCGAAAGCCTGTATCGTGAAAAGAGGAAAAAGGGCGGTCCCTTCTTCCTCTCGTTCCTTGCTTTTATTGAGAAAGTGTATCACGGTACTCATGAAACTGATCTGTGACATCTTTTGACGGAGCCTGTGTCAATAAGCTGACGACAAATACAGCGGCAAGGCTTACAGCAAAGCCCGGAATGATTTCGTACAAAAAGTCTGAAAGACCGGCATTCGCCCAAATGATTACGGTAATCGCTCCCGCAATCATGCCGGCGAGTGCCCCCCATTTCGTCATCCGTTTCCAAAATAAACTGAGCAGTACGACCGGCCCGAATGAAGCGCCGAATCCCGCCCATGCATAGCTGACAAGACCAAGTATCGTGTTGTTTTTCTCCCAGGCGAGCACCAAAGCGATGATTGACACCGCAAGCACTGCCATTCTCCCCAGAAATACGAGTTCCTTATCAGAAGCCGAACGCCTGAACATGGACTTATACAAGTCCTCCACTAAAGAACTGGACGTAACGAGCAGCTGAGACGAAATCGTACTCATAATGGCCGCTAAAATCGCAGAAATGAGAAATCCCGTAATAATCGGGTGGAACAGAATGTTGCCGAGCTGAATAAAAATGGTTTCCGGATCAGCCAGCTTCAGTCCGTGCTGGTGGTAATACGCGATTCCCGCAAGACCCGTAAACAGCGCGCCTAGTGCAGACAAAATCATCCATCCCATTCCGATCCGTCTGGCGCGTTTGATTTCTTTCACAGATGTGATCGCCATAAAGCGCACAATAATATGCGGCTGCCCGAAATAGCCGAGCCCCCACGCAAATAAAGAAATAATGCCAAGGACGGTCGTCCCTTTGAACATGTTAAACAGTTCCGGGTTGACGGAACGGATATCGGCAACGGTTTCTCCCGGGCCGCCCGTATGGAAAATCGTCACAATCGGCACAAGAATAAGCGCCGCAAACATAATGATCCCTTGGACAAAGTCCGTCCAGCTTACCGCCAAAAAGCCCCCGAACAAGGTGTAGGCGACAACGACGCCTGTCACGACCCACAGTCCCGTGTGGTAATTCAACCCTAAAATGCTGTTGAATAAGACGCCTCCGGATACCATGCCGGATGATACGTAAAATGTGAAAAAGACGAGAATGACAAGACCCGAAAACAGTCTGAGAAGCTTCGTATGATCACCGAAACGATTTTCAAGGAAACCCGGAATGGTGATGGAATTCCCCGCTTTTTCAGTATACGTTCTCAGCCTCGGCGCCACGAAAAGCCAGTTCGCCCATGCCCCGAGCACAAGCCCGATCACAATCCAAGCGCCGCTTAATCCTGTCGAGAACATGGCGCCCGGAAGCCCCATCAAGAGCCATCCGCTCATATCCGCCGCTCCCGCGCTGAGCGCTGTGACGGCAGGGCCTAAAGAACGCCCCCCGAGCATGTAATCCGTCAGATTTGACGTCCGTCTGTAGGCGAAATAACCGATAAACAGCATGCCCGCCATATAAATACAAATGGAAATAATCAACTGAATGTTTGCTATGGCATTTCCTCCTCCGCTTTATATGTTTATGGTGAAATGGACACCCCCCGCGAGGAGGATGTCCATTCAGTCCCTCTTAAAACATTTCACTGATTGTTTTCGCCTGCATGTGGAGGGCCAAATAATCCGGGCCGCCCGCTTTTGAATCAGTGCCGGACATTTTGAAGCCTCCGAACGGATGATAGCCGACAATCGCTCCCGTACAATTGCGGTTGAAGTATAGGTTGCCGACATGGAATTCCTGTTTCGCCCGTTCAATATGTTTGCGGTTGTTTGTAATGACCGCGCCTGTCAGACCATATTCAGTATTATTTGCCAATTCTAAAGCTTCATCAAAGTTTGACACTTTAGAAAATGCAACGACAGGCCCGAAAATTTCTTCCTGCATGAGTCTGGCTTTCGGATCAAGGTCAGCGAAGATCGTCGGCTTAATAAAGTAGCCTTTTGAATCATCTCCGGTGCCGCCGCTTACTAAACGGCCTTCTTCTTTTCCGATTTCAATGTAGCTCATGATCTTGTCGTAAGAACCTTGGTCGATGACAGGTCCCATATACACGTCAGCGCTGTCAGGGCTTGCCGTCACTTTTGATTCAGTGATTTCGATGACGCGCTCTAATACTTGATCATACACTTTTTCATGGACAACTGCACGTGAACCTGCAGAACATTTTTGTCCCGCGAAGCCGAATGCTGATGTAAAGATGGATTGAGCCGCCAATTCAATGTCCGCATCTTCATCAACGACAACTGTATCTTTACCGCCCATTTCTGCAATGACGCGTTTCAGATGCTGCTGTCCCGGCTGCACTTTCGCCGCACGTTCGAAAATTCTCGTACCGACTTCACGTGATCCCGTAAACGTAATGATGCTTGTTTTCGGGTGATCGACGAGGTAGTCTCCCACTTCCGCTCCGCTTCCCGGCACAAAGTTGACAACGCCCTTCGGAAGACCTGATTCCTCAAGCACTTCTACGAATTTCGCCGCGATGACCGGTGTCGCGCTTGCCGGTTTAAGAACGACCGTGTTGCCCGTTACGATCGGTGCCACCGTCGTTCCCGCCATAATCGCAAAGAGGAAGTTCCATGGGGGAATGACGACCGTTACGCCGGTCGGTGTGTAGACATATTGGTTCTTCTCGCCTTCGCGGCTGTTGACCGGCTTGCCTTTTGCCAATTCAACCATCTGGCGCGCGTAGTATTCCATAAAGTCGATGGCTTCCGCCGTATCCGCATCAGCTTCGTTCCAAGGTTTTCCCGCTTCCTTGACGAGCAGGGCGGAGAATTCGTGCTTTCTGCGGCGGACTTTGGCAGCTGCGCGGAACAAAACGGCCGCTCTTTCTTCAGGGGAGGTGTATCTCCACTCTTCGAACGCTTTCGCAGCTGCTTCAATCGCTTGCTCAGCGTGCTCCTGGGACGCCTTTGACACTTTTCCGACGACTTCTTCTTTATCAGCCGGATTGATTGAAACGATTTTCGCTTCCGTCTCTACCTTTTCACCGTTGATGACAAGCGGATAATCTTTTCCCAGATACTCATTTACCGTCGCAAGCGCTTTCTTAAATTCTTCAACGTTCGATTGATCTTGGAAATTTGTGAATGGTTCGTGTTTATAAGGTGTAGTCATTGTCATCTCTCCCTTTTTTACTTCTTAGTCATCCCTTTAAAGGCGAATGCGATGTTTGAGGGGCGTTCGGCGAGCCGTCTCATGAAATAGCCGTACCAGTCATCCCCGTAAGGCAGGTAGACTCTCATGCGGTATCCTTCTTCCACCAAGCTGAGCTGGGTTTGCGAGCGCATGCCGTACAGCATCTGAAACTCAAAACGGTCGTTTGGAATGCCGTGCTCTTTGGCAAGCTGTTTTGTAAACTCGATCATTTTGTCATCATGCGTGGCAACTGCCGTATAATGTCCTTTTAAAAGCTGTTTGCGGATGAGTCTTTTATAATTTTCATCGACGTCGCTTTTTTCAGGATAGGCCACCTTTTCCGATTCTTTATAGGCCCCTTTGACAAGCCGCAGAAACGGATTCAGCGGGCTGAGGTCATCAAGATCCTTCTCCGTTCTGTACAGATAAGCCTGCACCACGGTGCTAACATATTCATACCGGCTCCGGAAGTCTTTAAAGATATCCAGCGTCTTCTGGCATCTCGTTTCATCTTCCATGTCAATCGTCACCATGACTTTATGTTTTTCAGCCGTCTGGAGGATTTTCGTCATATTTTCATAGACGAGATCGAGATCTATATCAAGACCTAAAGACGTCATTTTTAATGACACTTGGGAATTCAGCTGTTCATCAGCGATTAAGGCGATGGTCTGCATGCACTCCTCGGTGCGTTCTTTCGCGACATCACCGCTGTTGACAAATTCCCCCAAATGATCGACAGTAACTGACAGCCCCTGGCTGTTCAAATGTCGGATTGTCGGGATAGAACTGCGGAAATCCATTCCTCCGATGATTTTGCCGGCTGCCACACGGCTTCCCCAGCTTCGCGCCATCTTATTGAGAAAGCTGCTCTTGGATAAAAATAAGAAAAAATCTCTTGTAATCACTTCCAACCTTAACACCCCGCAATCTAAGAAGTATTTGTATGAGTCTATTGTAAATGGACAAAACATCCTCTCACAATATTCTAAAAATACAAAGATTCTGATAAATTTTTGTGGTTTTACCACAATCAGCTTCTTAGATAGCAGGCGGATTATGCCGAAAAAAGGCGGACGGAAGTGACGGCAATCGTCAATTTCCGCCTTTTTCCTCCCACGCCTCTTCGACGGTCTGAATCAATAGCCGATTCAGTTCCTCCGTTATGTCAGGTTTCGGCGTTTTGATCGTTTTGACATAGTGCCCGATGCGTTCTATTTCTTCTTCTATAAATGCATGAATGATCGTATTTCTCGGTTCCGGAGCCAGCTCCTGACCGCTTTTTTTCCTTGTAAGCAGTGTATTGATTTCAGAAATGAGCGCTTCATCCGTCAATAAGGCATCGGCCAGTACGGGAAATGACATCGGCGGTACGGAGCCGAATGTTTCAATCCATCTGCAGGCAAGGAGAGGACGCAGAACGTAAAAATACTTTTTAATCTTCACTTCACTGCCCCGCAGTTCCGTTTTTTCATTCCGTTTTGCCATATTGAGATAATGATAGATGCCGGCTTCAGGCGAAAAGGCGCGGATTTTCAGTTTTCGAAGCTTTTCAGCCGCTGAGAAAGCTTCATAATAGATCATCTCCGAAGAGAGCCATTCCAAAAGAGGCGGATTTGATTTTTTAAAAAGCCTAAGCGCTTTTCTCAGTTCCCAGCCGCTGATGTCAAGCATGTCATGAATCGGCTCTTCTATGACATCCCTATGCGGTTCGATCGAAAAGTACCATTCTTTTTTCGGCACATAGAGAAACCGTACATCGTAGTCGCTGTCGCTTGACGGAAATCCCCATGCGCGGCTCCCTGATTCTACGGCGTAAAGCACCTTGACGCCGTGCTGTGCTTCAATTCGTTTTAATTCTTCGATGATCCTTTGTTCCATCTGTATCCGTCCTTTTCCGTGATTATTCCTGAAAAAAGCCCAAGTACTTGGGCTTTTCGCTGTCGTCAGCCTTTCAGATGCGCTTTCAGAAAGGCCAGCTTTTCCGTATGGAAAGAAGGTATGTATTCATGTCCGAAATACCGGTAAACCTTCAATTCTTTTTCCGTTTCCAGATGATTGTAAGCGGCAAACACCGTCGACGGCGGAGTCACGCGGTCAATCAGCCCGATGGACATGAGCACCGGAACTTTTACGCGGTCCGCCAGATTCATGATATCAAAATAGGCCAGTGTATTCATCGCGGTCTTCTCCGTTTCAGGGCTGCCGTTCTTTCTGAAAAAGGAGTTAATCTCAAGATACGGCTCATCAAGAGCAACATCAATGGCCCGCTCAAAATTGCTTAAATAAGGATAATCGGCCGCAACCGCTCTCGGAATATCAGATAGTGCCGCCGCAGCGATTGAAAGTCCGCCTCCCTGGCTCCCGCCGATGACGGCGATCCTCGTTTCATCCACTTCATCAAAGCCGCTGATGACTTCCAAAGCCCGGACGGCGTCTAAGTACACGCCGCGGTAATAATATGTATCTTTATCTAAAATCCCTTTCGTCATCCAGCCGGGAACGTGTCCGTGCGGTGAGACGCTTGTATCTGTGCTGCTGTGCTGGCCGCGGACAAGCATGCCGAACGCGGCATATCCGTGAAGCGCCCAATTTACGATGTCATGTATATCCCCGTCATAGCTCGCGTTATAGCCGTGATATTTCACGATGGCCGGATGCGGTCCTTGCCGGTCGGGAACGGCGTACCATCCCTCAATTTCCGCCTTGCCGAAGCTACGGTATGTCAGCCGGAATACTTTCACGCCGTCAGCCGGGTAGCTTTCAGCCTTCAATTCAGGCTTTGCCTCTTCCTTTGCAAGATCATGTAATGATGATGCCCAAAAATCCGAAAAGTCATGAGGAGCGGTTTTATTTGGTTTATAGGTTTGCAGTTGGTCGAGCGGCAAGTCGTATAATTGCATATCCGATTATTCTCCTTTGTTTTATAAGATTTAATTTTCTGACTCTATCTTAACACGATTTTACACTCATTTTCTAAACATTTTAATAAACGTTTGTTTAAAAACAAAAAAGCCGTGCGCTCACAGCGTCACGGCTCTTTTTACATCGGCTGATACAGGTCCCAGCCGATTTTTAACGTTTCTACGATATAATCGGCTATTTCTTCTGGTTCCAGATTATCCGTCGCCACTTTTGAATTATGTTTATCATAGATGCTTTGGCGCTCGTTAAAGAGCTGCTGCATTTCATCCATGGAACGGTTATGCAGAACGGGACGGCTTTCAATCAGCAGATCAGCCCGCTGCTTCCAATTCTCCCATGATAAATCAAGATGGAGCACGAGACAGTTTTCAAGGCAGCACTGTCTGATTTCCTCTTGTTTAAACGAACCGCCCCCAAGCGACACGATCTTGAATTTCGTATTGCGGCAAATATCTAATATATAATCCTTTTCGGTCTGACGGAAAAAGGCTTCACCTTTTTTCTCAAACATTTCAGGGATGGACATATTGAAATCTTTCTCAATCTGCAGATCAATATCAATGAAGTCTCTGTATAATTTCTTAGCGACCAGCTGGCCGATTGTTGTCTTTCCGACACCCATGAATCCGATCAGTACGATATTTCTTTCTCTTACGGGAATGGCACGTTTTGCGTTCATCTTCGGCGAAATCCTCCTAAGAAATGAAAAAGTTATGTTTATTATATGATAACTCAATATTGAAATATAGAGATAATGCAATGAAAGAAAACCCATCCTTTATAAGAAGAGATGAGTTTTTCTTTCTATCGGAGCGTAATGCGTTCCACCTTTCCGACAATGAAAATATAAGAAAATGCCCCGATAAATGCGACAGCGCCGACAAACAGAATCGCTCCGTTATATGAACCGGTCGCAGAAACGATAAACCCGATGATAAGCGGGGTGATAATACCGGCCATATTGGCGAAAAAGTTAAACACGCCTCCTGCCAATCCGATTGTCTCGCTTGGCGCCACCTCACTCAGCATCGTCCAGGATATATTGGACATGCCCTGCGCAAAAGAAGCAATGGATAAGATCGTCAAAACCGCAGGAGCAGAATCCGTAACATTCGCGAGCACGATGGAGCCTGTCAGCAGAAGACCGAGGATGACGGGCGTTTTCCGGGCAACGTTCACCGACACCCCCCGTTTCATCATGCCGTCAGACCAAAATCCGCCGAACAATACGCCGAAAAAAGCAGCGATATACGGGATTGATGCAGCGAAGCCGACTTTTAAGAAAGCCATGTGCTTTGCCTCCGCCAGATAAGTCGGAAACCATGTCAAAAAGAAGAACAGCGTGGAGGCTACGGCGAATTGGCCGATATACAATCCGACAAGCTTGCGGTATTTTAGAAGCTGGACGAAATCCGCCCACGATATCCTGCCGGCTGAATCAGACACCTCAGTCAGTCCGCCGCCTTCTTTAATATAATCAAGCTCCTCACGATTCACTTTCCGATACCCGTTCGGCTCGTGATACATTTTAAACCAGAAAATGGAGAAAACAATTCCGAGCACCCCTGAGGAAATAAATACGGCGCGCCAGTCAAATGCCGTTAACACCCAGAATAAAACCGGTGTGGCAAACGCCAGCCCGACATATTCCCCCGCCGTATAAACACCCGTCGCAAAGGCGCGTTCCCGCCTTGGAAACCATGTCGTGACAATCCGGTTGTTTGCCGGAAACGCCGGCGATTCAGCTATGCCGATGAGCAGGCGGCAGCCGAATAGAAACCCGAAACTTGTCGCAAAAGCTTGTACTCCGGTAAAAACCGACCACACAAATAAAGAAATTCCGTACGTCCGTTTTGACCCGAATTTGTCCAAAATGAGCCCGCCGGGAATCTGCATTCCCGTATAAGTCCAGCTGAATGCGGAAAAGACGACGCCCAAAAGCGCGGGGCTTATGTTCAGCGATGTCTGAATGGACGGGGCGGCGATAGATACACTGGCACGGTCTATATAATTAATCGCAGTGATAAAAAACAAAAGAATCAGTATCACATAACGAGCGCGAGTCGGTTTATTGCGGACGGGACTGAAGTCCGTCAGCTCCGTTTCATTTTTCAATGGCTTCTCCCCCCTTACTCGAATGAAATTAATTGTACAACACTTCGGTCAATTATTTAATACTTTGACGCAAAAAAGCGCTAAACAATTTGTGTGCCGCACTGACCTGATGCAGACACACCCCGCTTATAAAAAAGTGTCTGCCCTTTTCACCTGTTTATCCGCATCGCACCCGGGGAAAAAGTACACATATGATAGACAGTTACGGGAGGATTACCGATGAAACTGAGTTTTTGCACGACAGGTTTTAAAAAAAAGCATATTCTCGACATCATTTCTTTCGCGAAGGAGCACTCCTTTGAGGGAATCGAACTGTGGTACGGACATGCTAAACAATATATAGAGGAAATCGGCCCGCTCGACAGGCTTGATCAGCAGCTTCAGGAGGAAGGCATCGGGGTGCCTGCCGTCAGTTTGTACACTGACTTCGCCACTCAGGATGAAAGGCAGGCGTTAAAGGATGTTCAAAGGGCATTAAGCGCGGCACGACAGCTGCACAGTCCCTTGATCAGAGTCTTTGCCGGCAATCTTCCTTCGCATCGGACGTCACCGGAAAAGTGGCAACGTGCGGTTGATCAATTTCAGCAGGCGGCACGGCTCGCAGATGACTATGAAGTCGATATCGGGCTTGAGATTCATTACGATACGTACGCGGATACACCGGAGGCGGCGCTGGCATTTTTGGAGGATGTCGGACATCCGCGGGTCCGCACCATTTTTGACGGCTCCAACCTACACGTCAATCACGTTGACCAAATGCCCGCTTTAGAAAAACTGTATCATACCGTCAGCCACATTCATCTGAAAAACTATCACTGGAATTTTGACAACTGGTATCTCAGCAAGCCAACTCCGATTTTTCAAGGAGATCTCGATCAAAAAGCATTTTTAAAAGAGCTGATGAACAGACAATATGACGGTTTTGTTTCTCTTGAGTATTTTGGAGAACATGCCTTTACGCATATAAAGGAATCGCTCCGCGAATATACGTCTGTTTTTTCCCGCTGACTCTTCGATCGAAGGGTCTTTTTTTGTATCATATAGAAAAAGGGGGATACATGATGATCATTTGGATAAATGGGGCTTTCGGTTCCGGAAAAACACAAACAGCGTTTGAACTGCACAGAAGACTGAAACCGTCTTACGTATATGATCCTGAAAAGATGGGGTTTGCGATGCGTTCGATGATACCGCCGGATATCGCTGAAGATGACTTTCAAAGCTACCCTCTGTGGCGGGAATTCAATTACAGCATGCTTTCCTATTTGTCAGATACATATCAGGGCATCATCATTGTGCCCATGACCATTACGAACGATCAATACTTCCATGACATGATCAGCAGGCTGAGACAGGATGGCCGGACCATTCACCACTTTACCCTGCTGGCTTCAAAGGAAACATTGCTGAAACGCCTGCGCACCAGAGCGGAAGGAAAAAACTCCTGGGCCGCAAAACAAATCGACCGCTGCATCAACAGCCTGTCTCATAGCCTCTTCACAGAACATCTCCATACAGACCAAATGTCTATTCAGCAGGTCGCAGAAACGATCGCTGCCCAAGCAAATCTGCCTCTTGAGCCTGATTCGAGAGGCAGCCTTCGAAGATTCACCGACAGATTGATGGTGAAGCTGAATCATATCCGCATCAAATAAAAAAACGTTTTGAAAACATGTCCCTGACCCATGCAAATGGATCAATAAATAAAAAGTCCCTCTGAAGGAATGTTTTTCAAATGAAGAAAAAAATTTTAGAAACATAGAAGGTATTTTATGGATAATAATCTAATTATTAACACTGTAATACATTTCATTTGAAAAGGGAGTGCTCGAAATGAAATTCAAAAAAGTGTTAACCGGTTCTGCACTGTCTCTTGCCTTACTGATGTCTGCTGCTCCTGCCTTTGCCGCATCACCAACAGCATCCGTGGAAAATAGCCCAATCTCAACGAAAGCAGATGCCGGCATTAATGCCATCAAACTCGTTCAAAGCCCTAACGGCAACTTCGCTGCTTCTTTCGTTTTAGATGGAACAAAGTGGATTTTCAAAAGCAAATACTATGACAGCAGCAAAGGGTATTGGGTAGGGATTTATGAAAGTGTAGATAAATAAAAATGAGATAAACAAAAACCTCCCTTTCAAAAGGGAGGTTTTTTTCATTCTATTTCCACCAATCATCAAACATCGATGCCGGCACCTGGCGCTTATGCTCCGTACTGAGGTAGCGTTTTTCCAGCGCCTCAATCACTTCGGAAGAAACGTCCTTGCCTTCTAAATAATCATCAATGTCATTGTATGTGATGCCGAGTTCGGTCTCATCAGTCTGCTGCGGTTTTTCATCAAGCAGATCGGCCGTCGGTAATTTCAAATACAGGCGTTCCGGCGCGCCGAGCTCTTCTAATAAACGTCTGCCCTGGCGTTTCGTTAATCCGGTCAGCGGCAGCAGATCAGCTCCGCCGTCACCGTATTTCGTGAAGAAACCGGTCACCGCCTCGGCCGCATGGTCGGTTCCGATGACAAGCAGCCCCTCTTGTCCGCCAATGGCATATTGAGCGATCATTCTCATTCTGGCCTTTACATTTCCTTTGTTAAAGTCAGACAGCTGATCGCCCGTGTCTTTTTTGTACTGATCAGCGAACGCGCTGACAGCGGACTTAATATCAAACGTCCAAGATTTATCAGGCTTAATGAATTTGAGTGCCATTTGGGCGTCATCCTCATCCTGCTGTGTGCCGTGCGGAAGGCGGACGGCGATAAATTCCGCGTTTCCGCCTTCTTCTCTGATGCTTTCAGCCGCCAATTGGGCGAGGCGTCCCGCAAGCGTGGAATCCTGCCCCCCGCTGATGCCGAGCACAAAGCCTTTGGCACCTGTTTTTTTCAAATATTGTTTCAGAAAGTTCACTCTGTCCTCAATTTCTTGTTTCGGATCAATTGAGGGCTTTACATGGAGATCATTCATAATTTGTTTCTGGATGCTCATCCCAATCACTCCTCCTGCATTGTTTCTTTATGATTCATTTCCCGTTCATGCTGAAAATGAATCATGCCACTATGTACGACTCTCTGTTAAATATAGCACAGGTGCGGATTTTAAGTGAATCAAATACACCGGGATCAGCTGATTTCCACCCGCAGCGCCGTGATGCTGTCTCCGTTGCATTTTCCTTTTTCGATCGGACAGGATGAAAACGCGACGAGGAGATCCATTTCCGCACGGAGCCGTACATAATCACCCGCGTCAGAAAGAGGCGTTTCGACTGATAAGTTCCCCTTCTCATCGAGCACCGTGTTCATAAAGATGGCAAATGGGTAATGCATATGCGGCCGCGGCACCCCGAACGGCTCAAGCGCCCCGCTCATATTGTCATAGCACGTATCCTGGAGCTCGTCTTTATGCTTTCCGTATAAAAGCCTGTTCATATCCGGACGGCAGGCGGGAAGCAGCAGGTCATGCTTGCCGACTGTATCCTCAATCAGCGTCAGCATCGGCTTGTATAAATTCGAATAAATATGATCACCCGTTTTTACATGAATGGACTGGTTGGCATCAATCGTCGCGCCCTGATCAAGATGTTCATAAAAGTCCTTGGCATGATACGCCGTGAAGTCAGCCACCTGCTGTCCTTCCACATCGACAACTTTTATAATCTGCCCTTTGTGAACCTTTAGACCAAGCCCTTTTTTCGGCGGTACGATAAATTGCTGTGTCATCAGACTGCTCCTTTTTTTCTTCTATTATGAACTCCGGCCGTTTGTTTCATGTAAAGCAATTTATTGGATGTATATTCCCCTTCTGACGGCTGCAATCTAAGCTTTGATAAAGGGGTTGAACTTCATGGGTAAATCACAGGACCAGCCTAAAGGAAATCTCGCTTGGTGGCAGCTCTCCTTAATCGGCGTCGGCTGCACAATCGGGACGGGCTTTTTTCTCGGGTCCAGCATTGCTATTGTCAAAAGCGGATATTCCGCGCTGATCTCATTTCTTATTGCCGGGCTTGGCACCTATTTTGTCTTTGAGCAGCTTGCGAAGCTTTCGGCTAAACAGCCCGAAAAGGGGTCTTTTTGCGCTTATGCGAGAAAGGCTTTCGGCACTTGGGCCGGTTTCAGCAACGGATGGGTGTACTGGTCGTCCGAGATGCTGATCACGGGAAGCCAGCTGACAGCGATCTCGCTGTTTACGAAGCATTGGTTTCCGAATGTGCCGCTGTGGATTTTCGCCTCCATCTATGCGGTGCTCGGTCTTTTGATTATATTTACGGGGCTGTCCGTTTTTCAAAAAACGGAAAATGTGCTCGCTGTTGTCAAGACGGCGGCGATTTTTATGTTTATCGTGATCGCCATATTGGCGCTGTGCGGTATATTTTCTCATAAACCGGATGTGCAGGTGCCGAACGAATCAAAGGATTTGTTCCCGCACGGAGCGATGGGGTTATGGACGGGACTGATTTATGCGTTTTACGCCTTCGGAGGAATTGAAGTCTTGGGGCTGATGACCGTACACTTGAAAAAACCGGAGGAAGCCTCAAAATCAGGCCGGCTGATGCTTGCCGTACTTGCGGTCATTTACGTCATTTCTCTCGGCCTGGCGCTGCTGTTAGTGCCGCTGGGCAAATTCACCGAACAGGACAGCCCGTTTATTACATCGCTGAAGGGTTTTCATTTAGATATCATTCTTGATATTTTTAACGGGATTTTTATTATTGCGGGATTTTCCACGCTCGTCGCCTCGCTGTTTGCCGTGACGACATTGCTTTGTACAATGGCCGATGACGGGGATGCGCCGAAATGCTTCAGGTTAAAGGAAAACAAAAAAATCTGCTGGCCTGCGCTCGGATTGACGTTTGCCGGACTCATCGTCTCCATCATCCTGTCACTGGTGCTGCCAAAAAACATATATGAACACATGACAACCGCGGCGGGCCTCATGCTTCTTTATACGTGGCTGTTCATTTTGTTCTCGGGCAAGAAACTGCTCGAAACGACAAAGATGGGAACCGCACAGATTGTTATCGCCCTTGTGCTGATCGTCGCGGCCGTCTCCGGGACGCTGTTTGAGAAATCGAGCCGGCCCGGTTTTCTGGTCAGCCTTTGTTTTCTCGCCGTCATTGCGATCGTGACATGGATCGTACAAAAAAAGCAGGGACACAGCCCTGCCGGATCATAGCTTATTTCGTCGGTTTAAACAGTCTTTTCAAATAAGAAAAGGGACACTTTGACACTTGCGTCTCATCATCACGGAGGAAATATTGCTTCCATTCTAAATTGTCTTTTCCTCCGTACCACCCCAATCGGGGATGAAGAGGGGCTTCATCATACGCCTCTAAGCGTTTTCTGATCAGCCGGCTCATGTTTCGTCCGAACGCGGTTGAATCATTTAATCCTTCGAAAACCCATCTCGGCTGAAACGCGAGCATAAAAAACGGGAAGCTTCTGCTTTGTCTCGCTTCATGCGCAGGCGTCGCGCACAGAATAAAATATGGCTCGCCGTCAAAGCAGAACTCCCATTTATAATGTTCAGGGTCTTCCGGCATGTCTTCCGGCCAGTCATTCGGGTCGCAGCCGCTCAGCCGGTTTAAAAAAGACCAGAACAGCTCTTCATACGCCTCAATGGAATAATGCTCAGCTAAATCCTCAGGCGTATCAAAAATCACAAGCAGCGACGCGTATCTTCCGGTATCCCTTGAGATCTTTCCGTACTCTGACAGCAGCATCCCCACTTCCTCCGGGGTTCCCTCTTCGCGGGGATCACCCGCAAAGGATATCCGGAGCTGATCTGTCAAAAATCCCTGACGTCCGGGAATGCACGGAAACGTATCCGCTTTATCGCCTACTTTTTCTGATAGAAGCTCAAAAGCGATTCTCTGCCAATTTGGCAGATCCAATAACTTTTCCTCAAGGCAACTTTTTGTGTACAGCCCGCTTGCCATCGGCCCACCTCCAGTATCGTCATGATACGTTATGACGGAGATAGGCGATGGGTGACTCTTCTATTTATGAGATGAGCATTTGAATCCCCTGCCATCCGAAATAAAACCCGAAAACGATTAAAGACACACCCGCCGCTCCCGTCAGCCAGCGGAGCGCTTTTTCATGAAGGAGATTTCTGAAAGTGCTCGCGGCGACCGCCATGCAGAAATCCCAGATCAAAATGCCGAGAAGAATGCCGGAGCTGTAAATCAAAAGCTGATTTGCATCGAAGGATTCAGCGGTTTTGGCGAGAATGCTCCCGTATATGCCGAGCCAGAATAAAATGCTCAGCGGATTGGAAAGAGAAATAAAAAATCCCGCGCCGAATGTTTTGTAAAAAGCCGGTTTTCCTTTTCCGCTTCTGACATTCATGGCTTCCCTGATATTTTTTAACGTTTCGACTCCCGTATAGGTCAGCACGAAAAAACCGAAGAGCCACAAAAACGTTTTTACAAAAGGAGCGGTCAAAAATTGAGACAGCCCGAAATAGATCAGAATCATATACAGCCCGTCCGCGGCCATGGCGCCAAGACCGAAAATCCATGCATGCCAAAAGCCGTTTTTGATGCCTTTGTCAATTTGCGCCGCATTGACCGGTCCGACAGGTGCTGACAATGACAGCCCGAGAACTATGTAGCTTAAAAAGATGTTCATTGGCTTCCCCCTCATTCATGCAACTTGTACAAGTTATTCATGAATGGGCCGTGCTATGATACATTATTTTAATTTCTCAAGCTCGTCTTCCATCATGTCCGTCGCTTTTCCTAAAAAATCGAATATCAGCCGCAGTTCTTCTTCTTTATATTGCCGGCAAAGGCTGATCGTGGACTGGGATAAGGAGCTGAACAATTGCTTCACATTCGCCTTTCCGGCTGTCAGCGGCACGATAATCACCCGACGTTTGTCTTCGAGGTCTTTTTTCCTCATAACATATCCCGCTTTTTCGAGCCGGTCAATGAGCGCCGTTACCGAACCTGTGCTGAGACCGGTTTTTTTCCCAAGCTCGCCTGCGGTCATCGGGCCTGCTTCATTTAAGATATCAGCTGATTTTAAATCGGTCGGAAACAGACCGAGAGATTGAGCGGCCGCCTGATGAAACAGGATCGTCCTTGTGGCCATCTTTCGGAATAACTGTATGGCGGTTTCCTCCGTCTCGCTTCTGGTATTTCTTGTTGACAACTGACAGGCCTCCCTATAAAATCAATTTATCTTGACGGTCAAGATAATTTTCGGCAAATCTAATATGATCATAGCAAATTTAATGATCAAAAGTAAGTATGGGAGGAAAAAGCATGGAACAAACAGCCGCGAAGGACGCCTCGACGAAGTTTGTCGTCATCGGTCTTTTGCTGGGCATTTTAATGTCGGCTATGGATAATACAATCGTTGCCACTGCGATGGGAAATATCGTGGCGGACCTCGGAAGTTTCGATAAGTTCGCGTGGGTGACGGCATCATACATGGTAGCCGTTATGGCCGGTATGCCGATTTACGGAAAACTGTCCGATATGTACGGACGCAAGCGTTTCTTTTTATTCGGTCTTATACTTTTCTTAATCGGATCTGCATTATGCGGAATCGCCCAAACAATGGATCAGCTTATTATTTACCGCGTCATTCAGGGAATCGGCGGAGGCGCGCTGATGCCGATCGCCTTCACGATCATTTTTGATTTATTTCCGCCGGAAAAACGCGGAAAAATGTCGGGCATGTTCGGTGCCGTTTTCGGCCTGTCCAGCGTTCTCGGGCCGCTTTTAGGCGCGCTCATTACCGACTCCATCAGCTGGCACTGGGTGTTTTACATCAACGTGCCGATCGGTATTTTATCATTGTTTTTCATTCTGCGTTATTATAAAGAATCCCTTGAACACAAGAAGCAGAAAATCGACTGGGCCGGCGCAATCACGCTGGTGGTTTCCATTGTCGGTCTGATGTTCGCTCTTGAGCTCGGCGGAAAAACATATGATTGGAACTCCGTGCAGATCATCGGTCTGTTCGCTGTGTTCGCCGTGTTCTTTATCGCCTTTTTTATTGTGGAAAGAAAAGCGGAAGAACCGATTATCTCATTTTGGATGTTTAAAAACCGTTTATTTGCTACGGCACAGATTCTGGCGTTCCTTTACGGAGCCACGTTCGTCATTTTAGCGGTGTTTATCCCGATCTTCGTTCAGGCTGTGTACGGAAGCACCGCGACAAGCGCGGGCTTTATTTTGACGCCGATGATGATCGGTTCTGTTATCGGAAGTATGATCGGCGGAATTTTCCAGACGAAAGTGCGGTTCCGCAATTTAATGCTGATTTCCGTGGTCGCTTTCTTTATCGGAATGCTGCTGCTTTCCAATATGACACCGGATACGGCGCGTACGATGCTGACGGTATTCATGCTGATCTCCGGATTCGGCGTCGGCTTTAACTTCTCACTGCTGCCGGCCGCGTCCATGAACGATCTGGAGCCGCGTTACCGCGGAAGCGCCAACTCAACAAACTCGTTTTTGAGATCATTCGGCATGACGCTCGGTGTGACGATTTTCGGAACCGTCCAGACGAATGTGTTTACCAATAAGCTCACAGATTCATTCAGCGGCATGAAAGGAGCGGGCGGCGCGATGCAGAACATCGGAAATCCGCAGGAGATCTTCCAGGCCGGCACGCGCGCTCATATTCCGCCGCACATTCTTGATCGCATTATTGACGCCATGTCGCAAAGCATCACATATGTATTTACGCTTGCGCTGGCGCCGATCGTCATTGCGGCCGTTACCATTTTGTTTATGGGAAAAGCGAGAGTAAAAACCTCTCAGGAAATGGCGAAAAAAGCGAATTAAAAAAAGCAGTACATGGCGTTTGTCATGTACTGCTTTTTTGTTTACTCTGCGAAATGCGGAGCGAGAATATCTTTCAGCACGTTTGCGCTGCGGCTGAATTGAGCCTGTTCTGTTTCATTCAGCTCAAGTTCCGTCACACCTGCGATGCCGTTCCGATTGACGACGGCCGGAACGCCGATAAAGACGTCGTTTACACCGTATTGGCCGTCCAGATATGTGCTGACGGTTAAAATGCTGTTTTCATTACGCAAAATCGCTTTTGTGATGCGGGCGAGGCTCATCGCCACTCCGTAATATGTCGCGCCTTTTTTCTCGATAATATGGTAGGCCGCGTTTTTCACATCGTCCACGATCTGATCCAGCTCGTCCTGTTTGTAAGCTGCATTTTTCTCCAGCAATTGCTGCACCGGCACTCCGCCGATATTGGCGTGACTCCATACAGGAAGCTCGGTATCGCCGTGCTCGCCGATAATGTGGGCGTGTACGTTTTGCGGAGCGGCGCCGAAGTATTCACTCAGCATATAACGGAATCGCGCAGAATCCAGTGTCGTGCCGCTGCCGATGACGCGTTCTTTCGGAAGGCCGCTGAATGCCCATGTCGCATAAGTGAGAATGTCGACCGGGTTTGTGGCAACGAGAAAGATGCCGTCAAATCCGCTTGCCATTACTTCACCGACAATGCTTTTAAAAATGGCGAGATTTTTTTCGACCAGCTCAAGTCTCGTTTCGCCCGGTTTTTGATTGGCCCCTGCACAGATGCACACGATATCGGCATCCTTGCAATCCTCATATGTGCCGTAAGACGTTTTGACCGGATGAGGCGCAAATGCCTTTCCGTGATTTAAATCCATGACATCTCCCATGGCTTTTTCTCTATTTACATCAATGATCACAAGCTCATCTGTGATCCCTTGGTTAATTAACGCAAATGCATAACTGCTTCCAACAAAACCTGCTCCGATTAATGCTACTTTGTTCACTCGTTCGTTCATCATGTATGCTCATCCTCCAGTGTTTCGTGGTGTCTGTTTTTATCTTGTGAAGTATTTCACATTTATATTGTGCAACACTTCACAAACTTTTGCAAGAGAAAAGTTTGATTTTTGGACAAAAAAATACCGGTGATAGTTTCCAGATTGTTGACAACATCCTAAAACGGAACCGTTTTAGGATGTTGTCATCTTTTCAGCGTGATTGAAGACGCGCTGTCCCTTTCTCAGAAGCGAGGGTTTGTCGGCACGCTGATGTGATGATGGCCCTATCCATTAATGCGAAGATAACCATTCAAACCAGAGTTGTTATACAAACCATTCTGCACATAATCAAAGCCGGGATGGTTCTGTCCGGGCACTTGGGCGCTGCCATTGTTAAAAATCACTTTGGCGTCGGCCGTATCCGAATTCGCAGGCAGCGTCAGCGTGTAAATTCCATCTGCATTCTTAGTCATGGCTTTCCCCGGCCACGATCCGGTTAATTCTATGGCCCCGCCTCCATCATGTTTGTAAATATAAGCATTTACATTGCCCCAATGATCCGGATTTTGATAGCCAATGATGTTGGTTTGGGACGGGTCTTTTTTGACAAACGTGTATTCTTGGGTTCTCGATGCACCCTCGCCGTTCGTTCCGGTTAACTTGACGTTGTATGTCGTGCCGATTGGATCTTCTTTCCCGATCGTTAATCGGTCTCCATCCTTAAATGCTGTCTCCTGCCCATTATTGATTTGGTAAACGGCTTTTGCTGTTTTCGCATTTGCACGCAGGGTGACCGTCAGCTGATCATTGAAAGAATGGACTGCCTCTGTTTGGTAATTCTCAAGAAAGACATGAGGCGCATTTCCAATATCGTCAGGATAAAGGACAGCCGCGGATCTGGCATTGATGGTGCCTGTCAGTTTGCCGTTCGCTACTTGAAATGAACCGGCGCCGGCCCTATTATCATACCTGCCGTCAGGCAATTTCGTTGAAGTATTGATGGTGACAGAAGATGATCCTGCATTTGCCAGCACAACGCCTTTTGAGCCGCGCTGATTCATAAATATTTGATTGTTCCCATTCGGATTTGAGAGTTCCTCAGGCTGCCCGGCCATTTCATTGTGAAATTGGTTGACCGCAGTGATCGCCTGATCTTTAAATAAGGCGCTCCCGCGATCTCCTATTTGACTTTTTCCGGGAAATCTTACACCATTTCCTCCGCCCTCAGGTCTGGAAAAGAAAAGAGGCGTGCTTCCTGAGCGGGAACCAATCACTGCCCAGCCTAAACGGATATCGTCATCACTCATCCATGTGGACTCTTCCTCATCATTGGCATACGTATCATGTGATTCCACCCATGTGACTAACTTGTCCGCAGACACGTCAGATGCATAATGGGAGATATTCGACACACTCAGATTACGGTTCTTTAAAGCGGATCTGATGGAATGCCCATAGTTAGAAGCCGTCACATTCATATAATTCGCATAAGCAGTATCTCTGGACGCGCTGTCTTGCAGGATTTCTCCGTATTGGAACTCCGCCGATGTATTTGTGATATTCGGCCAAAATCGGCTGCCGTAATTCCCATCATCCGGAAGCTCTATATGCTTGGCGGCATCATAGCGGAACCCGTCCGCTCCGTCATTCAATGCTCTTTCCAAGAAACGTTTCAGATAGGCCTGCACCTCAGTATTCTGTGTATTCCAATCATACAGCCCAAGCAATGAATTTTGAGTGACGTCCCACCTGTCCGACCAATTTTTAATTTGTGTATTTCCATGGGTCCAGTTTGGAATACGCTTAATCTCGTCAGAAATCGCGGCGTAATCGCTGGTGGTATGATTGATAACCGCATCGACAATGACTTTTACGCCATACTTTTCCGCGGCTGCACACATGTCCTTAAATTCTTGTTCAGTGCCTAAGTAACGGTTGCCGATTTGGTACGATGTCGGCTGATACAGCCAGTACCAGTTCCTCATGCTTTTATCTCCTTGGTTCCCTTCCTTTACTTGGTTAATCGGAGACGTCTGAATGGCTGCATAGCCCGCATCACGAATATCTTTCATATTTTGTGTTAACGTATTGAACGACCAATTCCAGGCATGAAGGATGGTCCCGTTTTTGACCGATGACGCGGCCACCTCATTCGATTTGTTTGCAGTTTCAGCGTTTGCACCCGCTGGGCCTGACAAAACCAAATGAAACAGCAATAAAAATCCGGCGAATAACGGCAGTAAAGAGGTTTTGAATCGTTTTTTAAACATTTTTGACACTCCTTATTTGATTTTTGAAGACTGACTGCGGAGTCAAAAATTCCTCTTACTCTTTCTTCAGCTTCCTCCTTTCAATTGTTGTGAAGACTGGATAATTCTGTTAACGCTTACATTTGAACTTACCACACACTCTCTATCAAAGCAACGCGGCAGAGTGAATTCAAATCTATATTCCTATCAAATTAAAAGACTTTTCTCTTATAAACAAAAAAAGAAACCACCATCAAGATGATTTCTTTTTTATTTCTTTTATCGCTCTTCTGTAAGACAGCTTCACAATGACATACCGAAGCAGAAACAGAATGCCTCCGCAGACGATAAAAAGAAAGATCATTTTCAGCCAAGCAAAGAATGTATGGGGAAACCCCCTGTCGTACATCGTAAGCGCCGCTGCCGCAAAAGTGACCGCAATTGAATCTATCCGCTGCTGCTTCACCCGCTTTTGCAGTTCTTCTTTGGTGTCTATTCTCGGCATGAGCATTCCCGACGCTCCCGCCCTGATGCAATAATAAACAATTATAATGAAGAAAACCGCCAAGCTTCCGGCCCATTCCCTAAACGGACAGTTCAGAACAAGTCCGCGTACGATGATGTCAAGCAAAGACAGTGTGCCCACAAGCATTCCGACTTCTGACCAAATCATTCGTTCTTTCTCTTTCACACTCTCACTCTTTCCATTCACGTTTGAAAGTCCGTTCCGACGCTGATTCATGACTTCCTCCCGTACTATTAAGAATGGCTTACAACTCCCATTATATCTTGCCGATTCATAATGATAAACCGAAATATCATTGACAAAAATATTAATAAGGACCCCAATTGATCAGGACGCCTATGCAGATAAACACGAGACCGATGACAAACCAAATCAGCGCCAGCGGAATCATGAAGCGAAGCCACTTTACGTACGGAATGCCGCTGGCAGCCAGTACGGCCATCAGCACGCCGGAAGTCGGATTGACACAGTTTACGACGCCTTCTCCGAGCATGACCGCTTCAACCGCGACCTGTCTCGTGATGCCTATCAGATCGGCAAGCGGCGCCAAGATCGGAATAAATACGACCGCCTCCCCTGAGCCCGATGAAATCAGAAAATGAAGCAGGGCGCTGGAAATATACATCCCGATTGCGCCTGCCATCGGGCTGAAACCGTGCAGCAGTGACGCAAGTCCATTGACTACCGTATCAAGCAGCTTTCCATGTTCCAGGATAACGGAAATGCTTCTCGCCATTCCGACGATCAGCGCGCCGTAAACGAGCCCCTGACAGCCTGTAATAAATGTTTTTGCGACATCATTTGCCGCCATTCCCGCAATCAGGCCGGACACGATTGAGATAAAAATGAACACGGCGGCCATCTCTGAATCAGACCAGCCAAGAGTAAGCGCACCGTATAAAAAGCCGGCAAGCGACAAAGCCGCGACAGCCAGAATCAATTTATGGCGGACGGTAAACGGGACATGCTTGTCCTCCGGCTCAGAAACCTGCGGGAGTGAACCTGCCGCCGGAAACCAATCGTTCCCCAGCAGACTGGCGTCCTTTGCTTTTCTGAGTTTTCTCGTATACCGATAAATATATAAAATAGATGATAACAGAAAACAAATGTAGACGGCAATCCGCAGGCCGATACCGGAAAACAGCGGCAGCTCCGCGATGCTTTGTGATAACCCGAGCGGTGAAGGCGATAAAATCGTCGCGTTAAACCCGGCATAACAGCCGATATAAATGACGGCCGCTCCGGCCACGGCGTCCCATTTCAGCGAACGGGCGACAATCAGGCCGATCGGAATAAAACCGATCACGGAATTAACGACGATGCCGGTTGTGCCGAGGATCGAAAATAGAGATCCGACAATCGCAATAAACAGCAGCTGTTTTGTGCGGAACGTACTGATGACATTACTGATCAATCCATTGATGGCGCCCGTTTTCTCCAAAATCGCAATGGTGCCGCCCGTAAACAGGATTAAAAAAATAATCGGCGCGGAACTTGTCATCCCTTCCTGAATCGCGGTAAAAAAAGCGATCGGGCTGACAGGAGACTGGTCTAAAGAATGATAGCTTCCCGGGACGGCGGACGTCACACTGCCCTTTGTCACCCTGTCAAATTCCCCCGCGGGAACGATGTACGACGCTATCGCGCATAGTAAAGCGGCAATGAACAGCAGCACATAAGCATCAGGCATCACAAACAATTTCTTCTTTTTCAATACAGGTTCGGCCTTGGGAACAGCCATACCATCACCATCCTGGTTTAAATTTATAAACTATTCAGAAAATACAGATATGTGTGCTATATTATATACAGACCGATTGCCTGTTTTCAATATCAAAAATAAAAAACAGACAGCTTTTGAAGGAGGACTTACGGCATGAACAGACTCACAGAGCATGAGAAGCAAGTCATTATGGATATTTTTGACCACCTGCACGCCAATCCCGAAGTAAGCTGGAAAGAATATCAAACAACTGAATATCTGACTGAAAAACTGAAAGAGGCCGGCTGCCGGACCCGCACGTTTGATGATTGTACCGGTGTTGTCGGCGAAATCGGAGAAGGCTCGCCCGTTGTGGCTGTCCGGGCGGATATTGACGCGCTGTGGCAGGAAGTGGACGGTGTCTTTCAGGCGAACCATTCATGCGGACATGATTCACATATGACGATGGCGCTCGGCACGATGATGCTTTTAAAGAGTCAGCCGAAACTTCCGAAGGGCACCATCCGCTTTATTTTTCAGCCGGCGGAAGAAAAAGGCGGCGGAGCGCTGAAAATGATTGAAAAAGGCGTACTGGATGATGTTGACTTCTTATACGGCGTGCACGTGCGCCCCGTACAGGAAACGGCAAACGGCCGATGCGCACCGTCCATTCTGCATGGCTCAAGCCAGCATATTGACGGCCTGATTATCGGAGAAGAAGCCCACGGCGCGAGACCGCATCTCGGCCTTAACAGTATCGAAATCGCCGCTCTTCTCGTCCAAAAACTCAGCTTCATTCATCTTGATCCCGGCATCCCGCATTCCGTGAAGATGACAAAGCTTCAGGCAGGCGGAGAGAGTTCCAATATCATTCCGGGAAAAGCATCGTTCAGCCTTGATCTCCGCGCACAGACCAATGCCGCCATGGAGAAATTAACCGCCGAAACCGAAAGAGCCTGCGAAGCGGCTGCTGCCGCATTCGGCGCAAAAATTGAACTGCAAAAAGAACACAGCCTCCCGGCAGCCGAGCGAAACAAGGAGGCGGAAGCCATCATGGCATCTGCGATCAGCGGCATTCTCGGAGAAAAACATGTGGATGAACCTCTTGTGACAACCGGAGGAGAGGATTTTCACTTTTACGGGTTAAAGGTGCCGAACTTGAAAACGACGATGCTCGGCCTGGGATGCGGTCTGGAGCCGGGACTTCACCATCCGCATATGACATTTGACCGAAGCGCCATCTTTACTGGCGTTGAGATATTAACGGCCGCCGTCCTCAAATCGTTTGAAGCTTAAAAAAAAGCAGCCCGTTACAGGGCTGCTTTTCTTCATTACTTCTTCAAATCTTCAATTGAATTGACGTTTTTCATATACTGAGGAACGACCAGACCCATCTTGACGCCTGTCAGACTCGTTCCTACATCTTCATATTTGCCTTTATATTTAGACGCATATGCCTTATGGGTATTCGGAAGCCAAGCAGACAATGACGCATCCGCGCTGCCTGTCGCAATCGCAGTCCACATCGGTCCTGCCTCCACTTGCGTCAGCTTCACGTCATAGCCGAGGTCTTGAAATACTTTTCCGACCACGTTCGTACTTGCGATTTCACTGTCCCACGCCACATAAGCCAGGTTGATTTTATCCCCTTTGACTTTATGAGCGCCTTTTGTCCATTGAGCTACTTGATCTTTGTGTTTTTTCACATATTCAGCAGCGGCTTTGGCCGGCTTTTCGCCTTCCTCAACGGCAATCATGACTTCTCCCATATCGTCCTGCGTCCATTTGAACTGGCTGAGAACTTTGGCCGCGTTAGGCTGTTCCTTACTGAAGCCGGTTCTTGTAATCGTATGAATCTGCTCGGCAGTTCCGTACGTTTTTTTCGGATCATCAAGGAACTTCAGCTTGTATCTGGAGAACATCCAGTGCGGCGTCCAGCCCGTTACGATGATCGGCTTTTTCCGGTCATATGATTTCTTCAATGTCGCCGTCATGGCAGCACTTGACGCCGTGACGACATTCCAGTCTTTCAATCCGTAATCGTTCACGGCCTCATCCGTCAGGGCCATGATCCCCGATCCCGGATCAATACCGATAATGGTTTTGTTCACCTGGTCCGCAGCCGTTGCCTTACCATCAGTCTGCGAACCGCAGGCAGCCAAAGAAAGAGCCAGCGCAGCGGTAACGCCGACACCGATGATTTTCTTAAGCATCAGGCATTCCCCCTGCTCTTCTTCTTCACTTTAATGTTTTGCGTGATACGGTCGAGTGTAATCGCTACGATGACGATCGCGATACCCGCTTCCACTCCGACACCGGTTTTCAACTGTGTCACGGCGCTGTATACTTCAGAACCGAGGCCCGGCGCACCGACCATGGCCGCGATAACGACCATTGACAAAGCAAGCATGATGCTTTGGTTAATACCGGCAAGAATCGTTTTTGTGGCAAGCGGAAGCTGGACCTTGAACAGACGCTGAGACGTCGTTGAACCGAATGCTTCCGTCGCTTCGATCAAATCAGCCGGTACTTGTTTAATACCGAGAACCGTCATGCGGATCGTCGGAGGCATCGCGAAAATAACAGATGCTACGACGCCTGGCACAACCCCGATATTAAAGAAGAAAATTGCAGGCAGCAGATATACGAAAGCCGGCATGGTCTGCATTAAATCCAGAATCGGTGTGACAATGCGGCGGACCGTTTCTTTCTGAGACGCCCATATGCCGATCGGAACCCCGATAATAATGGAAATCAAAACAGATGTGACGACAAGCGCCAACGTTTGCAGCATCGGCGACCAATAGCCCAAATAATCAATAACAAGGAATCCGATTAACGTAAAGAGTGCAATTCCTCTCGTACTGATCCACCAAGCGAGAGCTGCAAAAATAACAGTCAATAAAATAGACGGGATGAAACCCAAACCGCTCACAATCGCGTTTACGAAAGCGGCCAAACCGTTTGAGATTCCGTCAAAGAAACCTCCGAACGTCATGGTAAGCCAGTCAACAAACCGGTCAACGATATCTGCTAACGGAATTCTAGGCAATCTGTCCATTTACTTCACCCCCTGAACAGAAGAATCCTGAGCTTGTTCAGCAGAATCTTCAACATTTATATAATCGTTATTTCCTGAAAGCGCGCCGATTAATGCGCCTTTCACGACAATGCCTTTCATGCGGTCCTTATCGTCCGTGACGGCGATCGGAATATTCGCATCAGACACGACATCGAAAATTTCCGTCAAGTACGTGCTTTCGTGCACAGTCGTAAATTCAGTATTTAAAATATCCTGAAGCGATAAGTCGGATTCCACCGCTTTTTTCGCATCCGCCGCGTGAATGACGCCGAGAAGCTGTTTCTGTTTATCAACGGCGTAAATAGAAGAAATACCGAGATTCTTCATGAGCTGCAGCGCTACACGAGGCCCTTTGTCAATCCGCACGGTTTCAGCGCGCTTCATGATGTGGCCCGCTGTCAGAACTTTGGATAAATCAACGTCCTCAACGAATTTCTCAACGTATTCATTGGACGGGCTCATCAGAATTTCTTCAGGCGTCCCGATCTGAACGATGTTACCGTCTTTCATCAGCACGATTCTGTCGCCGATGCGCAATGCTTCATCAAGATCATGCGTGATGAAGATGATCGTCTTGCCGACAGAGTCATGAAGGTCTAAAAGCTCATCCTGCATGTCTTTGCGGATCAGCGGATCAAGCGCACTGAAAGCTTCATCCATCAGAAGAATGTCAGGATCATTCGTCAATGCGCGGGCAAGTCCGACACGCTGCTGCATTCCTCCGCTGAGCTGATCTGGGAATTGGTGTTCAAAGCCTTCAAGACCGACAAGTTTAAGCGAATCAAGCGCTTTTTGCTCACGCTCTTTTTTGTCGACGCCTTGAAGCTCCAGGCCGTATTCCGTATTTTCAAGAATTGTTCTGTGCGGAAACAGTGCAAATTTTTGAAAGACCATGCTGATTTTTTTCCGGCGCACTTCCCGGAGCTGGTCTTTTGACATATTTGTTATCATGTCACCATCAATATAAATATTCCCGGCAGTCGGTTCAATAAGCCGGTTTAACAGCCGAACTAAAGTTGATTTACCGCTCCCCGATAGACCCATGATGACAAATATCTCCCCATCATATACATCAAAGTTTGCTTGATTGACACCAACGGTTGATCCGGTCGCTTTCAGGATCTCTTTTTTGTTTTTTCCGCTGGACAGCATCTGAATGGCTTTTTTTGTCTGTTTTCCGAAAACCTTAGATACATTTTCGACTTTTATCTTAATTGGTTTCTCATCCAAATTCATATTTTCCCTCCATAATAAGCAATCTTTAATACCGTAACACGTTTGTAATAAGTCAAACAAACATCATAATCCCTTTTATTTTGTATCATTACTTTAAAAACATCCCTGTGTCTTATTTTCCTCTGGTATGCTTCTAAATACTCTCTAATCCTCCTTATTGAGGATAAATTATAAAGGAAACCGGGCTTTTATCAGGCTTGAGAACGTTTCCATCGAATGTGCTGCAAACTGATTTCCTATCCTTTTTTTACAAATACAAGAATTTTTTTGCGACATTGTCCCGGAAAAAGAAGTTTTCGCCTCCTGAAAATAAGGAATTTTAAGGAAAAATATAGGTCTGCCAACAGACAGCTCACTAAAAAAAGCACCCCAAAAGGGTGCTCATTGCGCAAGCTCTGTCTGTTTCGTTTCTTTTCCGAGAATAATAATGGTGATGACGGCAATCAGGATGGCCGCACAAAAGACGGCGAAAATTGCTGTAAACGAAACGTTCCGGGCTGCAAGCGATCCGACGAGAAGCGGACCGAAAATGCCGCCGATTCTGCCGACCGCCGCCGTTGTTCCGGAACCGGTCGCACGGATCGCCGCAGGATACTGCTCCGGTGTATAGGCGTAAAGCACGCCCCATGCGCCGAGATTGAAGAAGGACAGCAGCATGCCGGCCGCGAGCAGCATGGCCAATGAATCCGCGGCACCGAAGAAATAAGCGCTGCCCGCCGTTCCGAGCAAATAGATGACTAAGATGGTCTTCCGCCCCGCTTTTTCGATCAGCCACGCCGCAGAGAAATATCCGGGAAGCTGAGCAAGTGTCATCAGAAGGACGTATTCGAAGCTCTCAATCATGCTGTAGCCTTTCATCAGCATCACGCTCGGCAGCCATAAAAACATGCCGTAATATGAAAAGACGACGCAGAACCAAACGACAGACAGCAGCACCGTCGGCCGGATATACGGTTTCGTCCAGACACTTCCCGCCTGCCCGCGTATGCTTTTTTTCTGCGGCAATGCCTGATGCGCCGGTGATTCCGGAAGGCTTTTCCGCAAGTACAGCGCATAAAATGCGGCCAGCGCCGTTAAGAGCAGCGCGGCCTGCCAGCCGAATGACGGTATGACAAAGTAGGAAATCACCGCCGCAAGAAGCCAGCCCGCGGCCCAAAAGCTCTCAAGCAGCACGATGATCCGTCCCCGCTTTTCGGGAGCGGACGCTTCTGACACGAGCGTCGAGGCGACAGGCAGTTCCCCGCCAAGCCCCATTCCGATCAGAAAACGCAATATGAGAAAAACCGTCAATCCCGTTGCGAAAGCGGATATGCCGCTTCCGACAGAAAAGAATAACAGCGTGATCATAAACACTTTTTTCCGGCCGATCCTGTCGGCCAGCATTCCGAATACAAAGGCGCCCGCTGCCATACCGATGGAATTGACGCTTCCGATCCATTTCATTTGATCGGGTGTTAAATTCCAATCAGTGTGAAGCGCGGCGATAATAAACGACAAAATTCCGACATCCATCGCATCAAACAGCCAGCCCATTCCGGCAATCGCCAGAAGTTTTCGCGGAGTGACGGCAGGTTGTTTGTTCATAAGCAGCACCTCAAATCGAAAATGATTACCGTATAAGTTTACACCTGTCTTTACACATTGTCATTATCTTTTTTCGCAAAAAAATCCCGCTTGCCGTAAGCAAGCGGGGTGTGTGTTAATTCTTTAAGACTGCGTTTTTAATATTATCCTGAAGCTGTTGAATCCGTTTCGCGCCGTCTTCTCTGATACGTCTGTTCTCTTCTTCGATCTGTTTCGTTTCCTGCATACCGCTGACAATCGTATTCCAAGACGTTTCAATCGTCTCAATGTCAATGCTCGGACGGCCTGCCATACGGGCAATCTCCACGCTTTGGTTTGAAATATTTTCAGCGTTGCGCTTCAGCATTTCATTCGTGCGGCGGTCAAGCTCGCTCATTGAATCAGCCACAAGCTTTTGCCGTTTGACTGTGACAGCCTGAATAATGCCGTTTTTGAATATCGGAATCGTAATGACGAAAGCGGAATTGATTTTCCCGATGAGCTTCGTATTTCCGCGCTGAAGGAGGCGGATCTGCGGCGCCGTTTGCAGCGCCACCATCCGCGCCATATCTAAATCATAGACACGTTCCTCAAGCGCCTGAAGCCCGTCACGAAGCGTATCGAGCTGCATTTGCGCAAGCTGGTTTCCGCCTGCCGCTTTTTCTTCATAAGAAGGAATGAGCGCCTGCATTTCCTCAAGCTTCATCTGCCCGGCAACGACATATTTTTCAAGCTCCATGTAGTAGTTAATGTTGTTTTCATACATCTCTTCTAGCGTATGGTTCGTCTTTGCCATTTCATCTTTGTATTTTGAAATTTCGACGTGGATTTTTTCAATTTCTCCGCCCAACGTGCGGTACTTTTGAAAAATCTTTTCAATCATGCTGTTCCCGCGTTTGAACATTTTAGCGAGAAATCCTTTTGGTTCATCGAAATCATTTTTGTCGAAACGGTCCATGATTTTTCCGAGCTGCGTCAGCATTGTGCCTGAATCCGTGACACTTGTTGTTTTCATCATATTTAAGATGCGGTCTGAGAACTTCGAGATTTCAACTGCCGGTTCTTTTCCGTACTCAAGCAGCTCCATTTGGTTTTTCACGTCAATCTGCTGCGAAATACGCTGCACCTCAGGGTCTTGGCGCAGCTGCACCCTGATGTCATCTGCTTTTTGTTCAGAAATCTCTTCATTTTTATCAAGAACAAGCGGATTTTGATTTTCTGTCATGTTTATTTACTCTCCCTGCTTTTGCGTAATGGTTCTAAACAGCTTTCTTACGAGTGACGGCTCCTTATATTCCTGCCGAAACACCATGTCCTCCAGCCAATGGACATCAAATTGGCTTTCTTCAATATAATGCTCAATGTCCTGATGGCCCGGCGGATTATACAAGATGATATCGACGCCGAATTTATTTAAAAACAACAGAGCGGCGGCGTCAGAACGTGTGAGTTCGCCATTTTGTTCCGTATGATATAAAACGAGTTTCGGAACGGTTTGGGCGTAATCAAACGTCTGAATCAATTGCAGCAGCGAAGCGGGCAGGTTCGTCGCCTGGCGGAACAAATAGATTGCGGCATCCCTTGCCTGCTCGCCGGGCAAAGCCTTCAGCCCGGGGTTTCTGCACATGTCAGAAATCACATTGGCGATGGCGCTCTGCACACCTGAAGGCAGATGCTTGTACTGCCAGATGTTGCTTCTTTTCAGCCTTTCCGCGTCAATCGCTCCTTCTTCGTTCAAAACCTGACTGTAGTGATACTGGTAGTTGGCTTTCAGCTCTTCCGTAAACGGAAAACTGCGGATCATGTGTGTCTCCTGATAGTCTGCGGCGGTATGGAGTCTGTTCCAATATTCTTTCGTATCTTTGGAAACCCCCATCACTTTCGCAAAAAGGTTCGGAACGGCCACCCGCTCCCTGTCCGCTTTAAATTGCGGCCGGATAAACGCCCGCTCCTTCGCAATGAGAAATAACTCATCATACGTCGTTTTTAATGTCACGGACTGCGGGGTATGATCCCTGAACTGCCAAGGCTTATACATCATAGATTCCTCATGATTCAGCACATGCTCAATTTCTTTCGTTGACCGGTAGGCCGTCGTGGACGTTCTGTCCGGCTTTTCTTTCGGGAATGGCTCAAGGCCGCCTGTTGCGGGGAGCTTTATCACAAAGCTGAGTTCCTCATCCGGATCAATCAAGCTGAACGGATCTTCCGCAGCCGGATGAAACAATAGGACGTCACAGCCGATCAGCATTATATAATAGAGAAAATAGAGCTGGCTTTTGGTAGCGTCTCCATACCACACCACCTTCGGCATCTCACGCTCTATATCGGCTTGTTCAAGCCATGGATTCAGGTGGTTCAGCGAAAACTTTGACACATCCAAGAGCACACGCCGGAAATCGGGATGATTCAGCCCGTTTTCATGCCGGTCCGCAAAGGTTTCCAAAAGCGTCATAAACGCGGTTCTCAGCCGGCGGTGCATAAGCGGATCAGCGTGTTTGGCAAGCAGCCTGCCTCCATCGAGAAACGCGACAAACCTGGAAACCGAAAGCCCTTTCTCTTTTTGATTGACGGAATGAATGTGCTGGAGCGCCTGAAACGTTTCAGGCGCGATGGTCTTATCCAGCGTCTCGCTTAACACATGGATGTTTTCATGAGAAGACAGCTCGAAAAGCTTATTGTAATACTCCGTCTCATCATAAGGAGTGCCCAAAATCCGGACGGCAAGCCGGGTAAACGCCAGCCCGTTTTCCCGCTCATAACCGGGACGTTCCGGCAGCGGCCGCATCAGAAACGTTTCCCAGTCACCGTTTTCCGGCTCGGCCTTTCGGATCACCAATTCTTCCTGCTTCATCATTTTCCTCCTTTCTCTTCATGATTATCGGTACAAAAAAGGAAGGAAATGAAACTCTCCCTCCTTTTTTGTTTTATTCTTCTTTAGATGCAGCCGTTTGCTCCTGAACCTGCTTTTGTTTGTTGAAATAGTGGATAATAAACGTTACCACAAACGCAGCGATGATGATTCCGAAGAACACAACGTGCGGCATTTCATAATCAAAGGCGCTCGCCGCCATTTTCACGGCGATGATCCCGATCAGCACGAAAGCCGTGTTTTCAAGCTCAGGGATTTTATCAATTAAAACAAGGAATACTTTTGCGACTGTACGCATCATGAGAATGCCGAGCATACCGCCGATCAAGAGCACCCACACTTTTTCCGATACCGCAAACGCGGCCAAAATGCTGTCAACAGAGAAGGCCAGATCCATTAACTCAACTGAAACGACAGTGGCCCAGAAAATTCCAAACGTACGGACCATCCATGAATTTTTCTTCATGCCTTCCGTATCGTCATCACCTTCTCCGATCCAGAAATGCTTAATGACGAGCCAAGCCAGGTACAGCGCGCCAAGCACTTTGATCCACCAGAACTTAATGAGCAGCATTCCGATCCCGATAAAGATAAAACGGAAAATATATGCCCCGAACAATCCGTATGTTAATGCTTTCTTCCGCTGTTTTTCAGGCAGATGCCTTACCATAACCGCAAGCACTAACGCATTGTCGGCCGACAGCAGCCCTTCCAGCAGAACCAAGGAACCGATCAGCCCCCATGATACAGGGTCAGTCAGCACCTCACCCCACATTTTCCAATCAAAAAAGGAAGCGTAGGTCGACATAATATGATGTAGAAAATCCAAGTTTTTTCCTCCTATTTAGTAAAACGGTAATTTCCTGCTTACACCTGCAAGCCGTAATTCCGGCAAAGTGATGCCAGACCGCCGGAAAACCCGCTGCCGATGGCGTTAAACTTCCACTCAGCCCCATGGCGGTAAAGCTCACAAACGACAACCGCCGTTTCAATCGAGAAGTCTTCCCCTAAATCGAAACGAAGCAGTTCATTCTGGCTGTTTTCATCGACGACGCGCACGAACGCGTTAGACACTTGTCCGAAATTTTGGCCGCGCGCTTCCGCATCATGAATCGTGACGGTGATGCCGATCTTTTCAATATTTGCGGGTATTTTTGAGAAGTCGACGATAATTTGTTCATCGTCTCCCTCGCCCTCGCCCGTCCGGTTGTCTCCCGTATGGATGACGCCCCCGCTCGGGTGTTCCAGGTTATTGTAGAAAACAAAATCAAGATCATTTACACAGTTGTCATGGGCATCGACAAGAAAAGCCGACGCGTCAAGGTCAAAGTCATGCCCTCCGGAGTACTTGTTCGTATCCCAGCCTAAGCCGATCACCGCTTTTGTAAGACCGGGGTTCGTTTTTGTCAGATCAACACGCTGTCCTTTCGCCAATTGAATAGCCATGTGCTGTCTCTCCCTTCTGTGTTTGATATGGTTCAGCCGATTTGCAGGCCGTAATCTGTCGCAATACGGGCCAGTCCGCCTTGGTAGCCTGAGCCGATCGCGGAAAATTTCCATTCGCCGTTATGTCTGTAAAGCTCCCCTGCGATAATGGCTGTTTCAATTGAGAAATCTTCAGCCAGATCATAACGGATCAGCTCTTCATTTGTTTCTTCATTGACAATGCGCACGAACGCGTTGGAAACTTGTCCGAAGTTTTGGCCGCGCGCTTCCGCTTCATGAATCGTGATGACGAATGAAATTTTGTCAATAGCGGCAGGCACCGCGCTCAGGTTGACCCTTACGCTTTCGTCATCGCCTTCGCCCTGGCCTGTCAGGTTGTCGCCTGAATGTGCGACAGAGCCGTTTCCGCCTTCAAGCTGATTATAGAAAATGAAATCATCGGGCGACGCGCATCTTCCTGCTTCATTTAATAGAAAGACGCTGGAATCTAAATCAAAGTCATGTCCGCCGTCGTATTTGTTTGTATCCCAGCCAAGGCCGACAACGACTTTAGAAAGACCCGGATTTGTTTTAGTCAAATCTACTTTTTGTCCTTTTGCCAATGAAATTGCCATGAGTGCACTCTCCTTTTTATCGTTTAGGCGTATCGGTTAACGATATCGCCGATTTTTGTATCGTTTGTGCCTTCTCCTACTGCGGCGAATTTCCACTCGCCGTCCTGGCGGTAGATTTCAGCCGCGATCAGGCTCGTTCTGCCTGAATAGTTATCTCTTAAATTGTAAGTCACCAGTTCTTCGCGATTAGCCTGATCAACAACGCGGATGAACGCGTTTTGAATCATGCCGAAGTCCTGTTTTCGTCTGACGCAGTCGTAAATATTGACGACAAACACAAGTTTATTAATCTGAGCGGGCACTTTCGCTAAATCGATGAGAATTTGTTCATCATCGCCGTCGCCTTCACCCGTCAGGTTGTCACCCGTATGTACGACACCGCCGCACCGGCTTTTCAGATTGCCGAAATAGATGACGTTTTTGCTGTCTGTCATTTTATCATTTTCAAGCATCAGTACGGAAGCGTCACAGTCGATATTGGCACCGCCTCCGCCGAACAGCTTTCCGAAAAAGCCCCCGGATGATACAGGGTCCCAGCCGAGTCCGACCAGCAGTTTTGACAGGCCGGCTTTTCCTTTTGTTAAATCAATCCGCTGTCCTTTTTGTAAAGAGATCGCCATATGATTCACTCCTATTCTGTAAGGGTGCCGCTAAGCACGCCGCAAGTGCGCATTTTTACTAAATTCCGGGACAAGAATCCCGGTGTTTATTAAGATATACGTCTTTTATTATATCAAAGTTTCATAAAACATAAGAATTTTTGGCGAAAAACGGCGAAAAATCACTTCCTATATTCTCCTTCGTTCCGGAGAGAATAGAGAAAACAAAGAAATTGACGGGGACTGAACATTTTTCCTATCCTTGTATCAATACATGTCAGGAAAGGGGCAGACGAGTGATTGATTTAAGCATACTTGATCAGGCGCCCGTATCCAAAGGAAACGGGCCGCACGAGACGCTCCGCCGTTCAGCGGAGCTCGCCCGCCTCAGTGAAGGATGGGGCTATAAGCGGTACTGGTTTGCCGAGCATCACGGCACAAGAGGGCTCGCAAGCGTTTCGCCGGAAATTATGATCGCTCATACCGCCGCAGCCACAACGTCCATCCGTGTCGGATCAGGCGGCGTGCTGCTGCCGCAGTACAGCCCCTATAAAGTCGCGGAAACTTTCCGTCAGCTTGAGGCGCTGCATCCGAACCGGATTGACCTCGGGGTCGGACGCTCACCGGGCGGCACAACGAAAATCCGGCTCGCCCTCACAGACGGGGTAAAGAAAAGCATGACCGAATTCAACAGGCAGCTTGAGGATTTATCATCCTTTCTGACAGATTCGATTCCCTCGAACCATGCTTATGCAGGAATAAAAACAGCGCCTTTGATTGAAACAGCTCCGCAGCTTTGGGTGCTCGGACTCGGGGAAAACAGCGCCAGACGCGCCGCTCTTCAAGGTGCGGGCTATGTCTTCGGCCATTTCATTAATCCGGAACGCGGGGAAAAAGCTTTTCAGATCTATCGGGACCATTTCCGGGCCTCCGCCCATTTTTCCGCTCCCGCCTCGCTCTGTGCCATTTTCGTCATATGCGCGGCTACGGATGAGAAAGCGGAAGAACTCGCCTTAAGCCAGGATTTATGGCTTCTTCGTGTCGGAAAAGGCGCCGACAGCCGCGTGCCGAGTGTGGAAGAAGCGAAGGCTTATCCGTATTCGCCGGAGGATCGTAAACAGATAGAAGAAAACAGGAAGCGGATGGTGGTCGGCTCTCCTGCCGCAGTGAAACGCCGTCTGCTTGAACTTTCCGAGCGGTATCAGACAAAAGAGATAATGGTGCTGTGCAACGTCTTTGATTTCGAAGCAAAAAAAGAGTCATATGAGCGTCTTGCTGATATATTTCTGTAAAAAAAGCCGTCAAACGGAGCAGCAGATGAGACTGCTGCACCGCTTAACGGCGGTTTTTTCGTTCTTTTCCTTTTTTAAACGCATTCCAAATCCCCTGCAGCGTAAACCCGAGCAGAAGCAGAATGATTAACAGTAAAGTGATTGACGGCCCCGGAGGCGTTCCGAGCTGGTACGAAGACGTCAGCCCCATGAACACACTGAAAAGAGAAATAATAATGGCCGCCGCAAACACCCATTTAAACCCTTTGGCAATACGGATTGCAAAAGCCGCGGGCAGTACGAGGAGCGCGGAAACGAGCAGCACGCCGATAATCGGAATAATGACCGAAATCGCCAGCCCCGTCACGATGCTGAATGACATTGACAGGAGGTTTGTGTTAATGCCTGATGTCTTAGCCGTCGCCTCGTCAAAGGTAAGCAGGTAGAGCGGTCTGTTTAGTATAATAAAATAAAGCAGAATCAGCAGGGTAATGCCTCCGATAATATAGACCTGCTGCTGGCTGACCGTGACAAGCGATCCAAATAAATATTGATCGATGCTCATCGACGCGCCGCCTTTTGACAGGCTGATCAGAAACATCGCAAACGACAGCCCGGCCGCCATTAAGATTGCGATAGATACCTCTGAATATGTACGGTACGCCCGCCGCATGTATTCAATGCCGATCGCTCCGATCGTGACGACAACGATGCTCGCCGCCGTAATATTGGTACTGAGAAAAAAACCGATGGCCACGCCCGACAATGAAATATGAGACAGCGTATCCGCCATCAGCGCCTGTCTTCTCAGCACGAGATATACGCCTAATATCGGCGCCATAATTCCGATCATGCTTCCCGCTAGAAAAGCTCGTCGCATGAATTCCAAGTCAAACATTTCCATCCGCCTTTTTCCCCCCTCTCAAGCCGTATGACTTTATCCAGATACTGCTGTACTTCGTTTTGTTCGTGTGTCACCATGACGACGGTGCGGTTGTGATTTTTCACCTGATGGTGCATAAATTCGTAGAAACCCTGTCTGCTTTCATAATCAACCGCGGTTGTCGGCTCATCAAGCATCAGCAGATCCGGATTGCTCGCAAGCATTCTCGCAATGCAGATTTTCTGCTTCTGTCCGCCGGATAAATCGCCGATTTTCCGGTGGCGGAAATCCCACATTTCCACCATCTTCAGCGCGTTTTCCACCTCGTGGTGATCCGTTTCGTTCAATCGTTTAAACCATTTTCCTTTCGTATAACGGCCTGATTGCACAAGCTCCAGAACCGTGCTTGGGAATCCTGCGTTAAATGAAGAAATCTGCTGCGGAACATAGCCGATTGTCAGGCGTTTTCCGGCTGCATTTTTTTTACTGATCTCGGCCGTTCCTTCCCAAGGTCTGAGCATGCCAAGCATGACTTTCATGAGCGTCGATTTTGACGCGCCGTTCGGTCCTGTAATGCCGACGAATTCGCCGCTTTTGATTTCCAGCGACACGCCGTCAAGCACCGGTGTATGCGAATAACCAAAAACGATATCTTTTAATGTAACGAGATTCATGCTGACCTTCCTTTCCCGCATAGAAATAGTGTGCACCCCGCGGCGCACACTATGTTATTTAACCAATAGCGAATCTTTCAGTGCATCAAGGTTTTTCTCCATAATGTCGATATAACCGATGCCTTTATCCCGTTCTTTTTGGCTTAAACCTTCCAGTGTATTGAGCACTTCCGTTTTCGCGCCGATTTCACCGGCAAGTGTATCTGCAACTTTAGGCGATGCAACTTCTTCAAAGTAGATGATCTTCACATCATGCTTTTTGGCAAACGTTTTGAGATCCGCCAGTTTGGCCGCACTCGGCTCTTCTTCAGGAGAAAGGCCTGCAATCGCGACTTGTTTTAAGCCGTATTCTTTGGCGAGATAGCTGAATGCCGCGTGCTGTGTGATCAATTCTTTTTTCGCCGCTTTATTTAATGTTGTACGGTATAGTTTATCAAGATCCTGCAGTTTTGCAATATATTCTTTACTATTTTTCTCATAGTATGCTTTATTCTTCGGGTCCTGTTTTACGATCTGCGCCGTAATGGTTTTGACCTCTTTTTGCGCAAGAACCGGGCTGAGCCACACGTGAGGGTCCATGCTGTGGCTGTGGTCATGACCGCCGTGTCCATGTTCCTCTTCCTCTTCATCCGAACCTTCGAGTAAGTCAATTCCTTTTGACGCCTTTACAAACTTCGCATGATCAGAGCTCATGCTTTTTTCCGCTGAAGGAACCCATGTCTCCATATATTCGCTGTTGTATACGAAAAGATCGGCGTTTTGAATGCCGGCGATATCTTTCGGCGTCGGCTCCCAATCATGGGGTTCGACCGAAGACGGGATGAGAATGTCTACATCGCCTTTGTCTTTGACAATTTGTTTCGTGAATTCGTACATAGGATAAAAGGTCGTCACGACGTGCAGTTTGCCGCTTTTCGAAGAACCTGACGAACCTTTTGAAGATGAATTGCCGCAGCCCGCCGCGATTAAAAAGCATGCCGCAATGACAATGATTCCGCTCCATTTTTTAAACAAGCCGTTTCCCCCTGTTCTGTAAATCAGAATGATGACGATTTCCAAAGCGTACTTTCTCTTTCATTTGTTACCTATACCATAATAAAACGAAGTAATTACGTTTTGCAAGATATTTTTTTCTAAATTGATATCCGATTTACCTAAAAAGCCCCCGCCATGTATGGACGGGGGCGTCGTATCACATATCAGGCAAGCAGATAAACTCTTGTTTCATAAGGGCGGAATGTGATGCGGGATTCCGTGCCGCCGTCATTTTCATAGTTGCTGAGAAGCAGCTCGGCCCTTTCAGGTTCGGAGCCGTCCGGCCAATAAAAGGCGGCTTCTTCTTTCGATACGTTGCTGATGGACATGAGTTTTTGTCCGTTTGCCTGTCTTTCATACACAAACAGCTGCGGGTCATCAGGAAGCAGCAGGGTGTAGCTGCCTTTTATGATATCAGCATACTGTTTTCTCAGGCGGATCAGTTTTTTGTAAAAGTTCAATATAGAATCGGGATCATCCTGAGCCTCGGCCGCATTGACGGTTTTGTAATTGGGATTGACCTTCAGCCACGGTTCGCCCTCCGTAAATCCGGCATTCTTGCTGCCGTCCCACTGCATCGGTGTACGGGCATGGTCCCGGCTTTTCGCCATAATGGACGCCATGACTTCTTCTCTGTTGCGGCCCATTTCAAATACCCTTTTATGATACATATTGACGGTCTGAATATCTTGATAATCCTCTATTCTGTCAAACGGAGCGTTTGTCATGCCGATTTCTTCCCCCTGGTAAATGTACGGCGTGCCTTTCATGAAATAAAGCAGGGCGGCAAGCATTTTGGCGGATGCTTTGCGGTATGTTCCTTCGTCTCCGAAACGGGATACGATCCGGGGCTGGTCATGATTGCACCAATACAGCGTATTCCAGCCTTGATGTTCCAGTTTTTCCTGCCAGTCTGTGAGCACTTTCTTTAAATCGGACAGCTCAAGCGGTTTTACATCCCAATGCTCTTGGCCCGGCTTTTGATCAAGCTCCATATGCTGAAAATGAAAAATCATATTCAGTTCATGCTCATCGGTTCCCGTGTAGACCAGCCCTTCCTCAGGCGTCACTGATCCGGCCTCGCCGACCGACATCACGTCATATTTGGAAAATACCTCTTTCGTCATTTCTTTTAAGTAATCATGTATCCGTGCCCCGTTTGGCCGGAAAGGCTTCGGATCGGCTCGGCGGGCGATGTAATCTTCATATGGCGGCAAATATTCTTTTTTTGACAGAAGATGAAGCTGGTCTATTCGCAATCCGTCCACGCCTTTATCGAGCCAAAATCTCATCATCTCGTATACTGATTGCCGAACCTCGGGATTTTCCCAATTCAGATCGGCTTGTTTGACGGCGTTCATATGCAGGTAATATTCGCCCGTATGTTCTTCGTACTGCCAGACGGATTGTCCGTAATCCGACACCCAATCGGTCGGCGGGCCGTCCGCGGTGCCCGGCCGCCAAATATAATAATCGCGGTATTTGCTGTCCGGATTCATTTCCGCCTCTTTGAACCAAGGATGCTCCGTGGATGTATGATTTAAGACGAAATCCATCACAAGCTTTAATCCGCGGCTGCGGCATTTTGTAAGCAGATCGTGAAAATCCTCCATCGTTCCGTAGGATTCCATAATCGCTTGATGATCCGTCACATCGTAGCCGTTATCAACGTTTGGCGACGGGTAAATCGGGCAGATCCATATCACATCAGCGCCAAGTTCTTTTATATAATCGAGACGCGCGATAACCCCCCGCAGGTCGCCTATGCCGTCGCCGTTCGTATCTTGAAAGCTTCGCGGATAGATTTGATAGACAACGGCGTCTTTCCACCAGTCACTTGCCATCTTGCGGCCCTCCTGTTTTTTAGAGAACCATTTCCTTTATGATCCTTCCCTAAACAAAAAAGAGAAGGTTTCCCCCCTCTTTTATCTGTCCAGCTGAGACGGATAAAGCGTCATGCCTCCGTCGACGAAAAGTGTCGTTCCGGTCACGTAACTCGCTTCTTCCGACACCATCCATGCGGCGGCCGCGGCGACTTCTTCCGGTTTGCCGAAGGCGTTCATCGGAATTTTTTTCAGCTGGGCCTGTTTATGTGTTTCATCTTCCAGATCCTTATTGGACTCCGTGGCGATCGTGCCGGGAGCGATGGCATTCACCCGGATGCCTTTGTCTGCGTAATTGAGCGCCATCGTTTCCGTCATCATTTTGATTCCGCCTTTGGATGCCGAGTACTGCACGTTTTCAGGACGCGGTATTTGCTGATGAACGCTCGATATGTTTAAGACCGTTCCTTTTTTGCCGCGCTCGAGCATATGTTTCAGTGCCGCTTTCGCCCCCAAAAAGGTGCCGGTCACGTTGACGTCGATGACCCTTTGCCAATCCTCCAGGCTCATTTCATGGGGCATCGCTTCGGCTCCGTTAAAGCCGGAATTGTTGACCATCACGTCCACGCCCCCGAAATGCTCCTGCGCGGCATGAAACAGCGCCTGAATCCCTTCTTCTGAGGATACATCGGCTTTTACGGTGACGGCTCGGCCTCCCGCTTTCTCAATGATGTCCGCCGCTTCTTCCGCTCCGGCGGAATCACCGAGGTAGTTCACAACCACATTCATCCGCTCCTTGCCGAAGCGTTCGGCAATGGCCTTTCCGATTCCTTTCGAAGAACCTGTTACGATTGCTGTTTTTCCCTGTAAATCCTGATACATTGTCTCTTTTCCTCCCTGATGTTAATACAGAGCATGTACCCGGTTTTGATCGGCTGAAAACAAAAGGGATCATAAAAAGAACGATGAAACCGAAGCTCCCTCGTTCTTTTTTTCATTATGCGTAGTTGTTCATTTGCAGCCTTTTTTGCACGCCGACAAGCCTGCTGAAAAAATAAGATGCCGCTTTGTAGTTCTCCCGTTGATGAAAGAAATGAGCCGCGTCCTGAAGCAGTTCCTCTGTGTCAGCCAACAGCTCTTTTGATTCCAGAATGTCAAAATACTCTTTGAGCGAATCCTGTCCGCCTTCCCCCTGATAAAGCTCTTTAATCAGACGGAATTTCGTCAGATAGATCTCATCTTCCCATTCCGCCGCGCTTCTCATGCCCCGCGCGCAGCTGGCGGCGGCTTCACTGTATTTTTCCGTTTTAAAGTAGATATGCGTGAGTGAAAAAACAGCCTGGATGACCTGCCGGAAGCTGTGTGCTTCAAATCCGGCGGCCGCCCGTTCAAAATCCTCCGCCGCCTTGCAAAAGTCACCCAGACTGTACATACAGTGCCCGATATTATAATAGGCCGCAGCAATCATATATTGATCATCAAGCCGCTCCGCGTGCTCCAAGGCGCATTCGAGGTATTCCAGCGCTTTTTTATGCTGCTGGGCGTCCATCAGATTTCCGGCAATGATAAATTTGCACTGCACCCTTCTCATTCCGTATAATTCATATTTCTTGTAAATATCAAGCGCCTGTCCTGCGTAATTCATCGAAAAGAAAGTCTGCTTGATATGATAGTACACCTCAGAAATTTTATACAAAAACTCGGCTTTCTCTATGTCATCTTCCACATATTCAAGCTTTTCCTCAGCCCGCTTATAATGAGAAATCGCTGAGATGAAGTTTTTCTGCTTAAATTCATACATTCCCCTGAAATAGTAAAAATAATATTCCAGTAAGCCGGTCAGCTTTTGCTGGTTCATCTCAATCTCAGTGAGCATTTCAGAGAACGGAGGCTGGCAGTCGCCGTCTTTCATGGGTTTTAATTTATCCAGCATGATGCGGTGCCGAAATTCCATCAATGAAAAATACAACAATAAATCCTGGTTCTCTTCCATATCTTCGAGTTCATATTGAATCTCCCGCTTCAGCGCTTCAGCTTTATCGGCTTCAAACGCGCGGATCAGCTTATACCATTCATTCATCTTTACGGCCACTTCTTCAGATGGAATCTTGGATTTCATAGATTTGCCTCCTTCCTCCGGCTACTAATTATGTTATATTTTATCATAGCAAATTTATGGCAGTGAGCAAACAAAGATTTTAACCAATTAAAGAAAGAGAGAATTCACCATGAAACTATCAGTCAGAATTGCGCTGCTTTTGATCCTCTTCTTTTCCGCAGACCTATGTTTTTCCTATGTGCAGAAAGAATTGAGGCCGCAGACGGCATTACAAGACAGAGCCATTCCAAACGCTCTTCATCCGCTCGTGAAACAGAATGCGGAGCTATTGCAGACGGCCGCTCTGAAAAAAGGCATCACCGTCGTTATCACAGAGGGTTTCAGATCAATTGAGGAACAAAACGAATTGTACCGTCAAGGACGTTCAAAAAAAGGAAATATCGTCACCTACGCAAAAGGCGGGGAATCTTACCACAATTACGGCCTTGCGATCGACTTCGCCCTGCAAAAAAAGGATGGAAGCCTGATTTGGGATATGACGTACGACGGAAACCGAAACGGCACGCCCGATTGGCTTGAGGTCGTATCGATTGCCAAAACGCTCGGTTTTGATTGGGGAGGCGATTGGAGAGGCTTTAAAGATTATCCTCATTTACAAATGATCCCTGGCTAATAAAACCTTTTCTTTTTTCGCTTTTGCGCATCAATGTACGGAGGATAGACAGGCCTGTACACAAGCTTATATCCTTCATTGCCGGACGGCGTAAAATCGCGCTGCCACTCCAGCCGCAGATGGAAATCGGATAAAAAAGCGGCCTTTGCTTCTTCGGGAGTAACGGCCGGCACCGGATTGATCTTCTCCAGCTGCTCCGGGTCAATGTCAGGCGCCATGTAAGCTTCCACAAGCCCCGTTACGGGACTGACAAGTATTCTCGCAGCGCCGAACCGCAGCGGAATATCCTGATGCCATATGGAAAAATGGAAGCGGAACCTGCCCCTTCCGTCCGTTTTCACCGGGTTCATTTTAAAAAACTCGTCCGCTCTCGGATAAAGCTTGTATAAAAATTGAAGCGCGACGGCCTCACACTCTTCCGCAGAATAAAAGGCCGGGCCCTGATGCTCAATAAAAGATTTAAAGGCTGTCATTTTCCCTGTCTTTTTGTCCGTTTTCATCTTCATTGTATTTTTGTTGCTGCTTTCAAAATAGCTTTCGATACTCAAATCTTTCCGTTCCGGAACCGACCCTTTCCGCCATGTCGTTCCGATCTCATCCCCGAGATCGCGCCGGCGCGTCTGAACCATATCCGAGGTAAACCCCATTAATTCATCCAGGCTGATTTCCCGTTTATGTTCAAACGCGGGAAGCGGTTTTGCCGGCTCATTCCTGTCTTCGCAAAGCTGCTGATCCGGCACGATATCATCTTCACCGGCCGGATAGCTGTAAGCCGGCAGAATCGGTTCATAGACGAGACGCGGTATTTTCTCAAAATTGACCACATCATAGACGAGACTGAATGTCAGCACACTCATATAATGCGAGACGACTTTTTCCCGATCGACGAATGTTTCCGGGACGGGCGCTTCACCCTTATCCCCGTAATAGATAAACTGCACGACGAAGCCGCTCCTGGTTACATCAACGAAAAAACCTGAATCGGGAAGCGGCCGGCCGAGCACTTTTTTTGTATAGATAAATCGGATGCACCCATTGCGTTCTTCCCTCGCCTGAAAGATGAAATTCATAAAAGTAAGCGGGCGGTGTCTCGCCGCAAACCGAAGAGCCGTCAGCTTTAATTCGGCGTCTGACAGCTGCATGTCTGAACTCGGACAGTCGTTGCGTGAATAGGTAAGCAAAGATCCGTCGTCGCCCAGCTCAATCGTGACCGTTTTATCCGGCTGGTTACGATCTTTCCATATATAATAGGCTTTCGTTTTTTGTTTTTCATCATAATCTTCTATTTCAAGCTCATAGTCCGGCGGTATGTTCCCGATTTCCAGCGCTTTTTTTCTCAGATGTTCTTTCAGCAATGGGGTCATCCTTTCAGAAGAGTGTATAAAAAAGAACTGTTTTTTATTATATAAAAACGTCCTTATCCTTTTAAAGGGAAGAAAGTGCCTTTTATGTGTCTATTTTTAGCAAAGAGGGAAAAGAGCCGTATTCAGAGCGGCTCTTTTTCATACAAATGTCACATTCCCCGCGAAAGCCCCGGGACGAACGCCCATGACCTTCAGCCTATTAAACTCGTGATCGCTTCCCCTGTATGAGCCTCAATAAACAGCGGGAAAACCGGCTTGTATACGAGCCTGTACACTTTTCCGCAGCTGTCGTCATCGTAACAACGATCCCAAGCGAGCTCGGCTTTGATGGCCCGGCGGATCGCGTCTTTCGCCTCTTCCATTGTCAATGAAGGAACGGGATCGATTTCCTGGAGCTCTTTCGGATCAATTTCCGGCGGCATATAAAAAGTGACAAGACCCGTCTTTTTGCTGACACAGATTCTCCCCTCTCCGAATCGCAAATCAACGCCGCCCGAACAAGCCTTATATGTAAGTCCCACGTTTTCTCCTTCATCATCCGGTTCATCATATTGAACCCGGAAATACTGATCCGCTTCCGGAAACATGGCGAATAAAAAGCGGATGGCCATGTGATGGCATTCTTCCTCGGAAAACACCGGTTCGCCTTCAACCTTTATAAATGACATCGCCCCGGTGAGCCGGCCCGATTCTTTATCATGCATTGTTTTCAATACGTGTTCATTCCGTTCTTTAAACAGACTTTCAAAGCTTTTATCTTCCCGTACGGATTTTGTTTTTTCAGGACGCCAGGCAATGCCGATACGGCCCTCTCCAAGGTCGCTTTCCCTCTCTTTATAAAAACCGTCGTGCAGCCCGATCATGTCATTGATGCTCATCTTTTCCGCTTCAGGTGCAGGGCGCGAAATCGGGACATACGGCCGCGTGTCGTCTTCCAGCTCTTCATATTCGTCTAATTCTGCATTCTCTTCCTTCAGGTCGGCCGATATCGGCCGCGTCGGAGACACGATTTCATAGACGAGATGGGGCTTGTCATCCCCCTGCACATAGACGGACTGATGCAGCACGGTGAACAACAGCTCTGCTTCAATATGTTTGACAAAGTGAGCCAATGCTTCCCGCTTGTCCGCAATTGTTCCGGGTCTTACAAGATTATCGGCCTTCCCATGGTAAGAAAAGCCGGTTACTTCCCCTGTCAAAGACAGATCGACGTAAAACCCGGTCAGCGGGAGCGGCAGACCGTCAGCCATCTGAACATAGGAATATCTCACATCACCATCATTGGCGGAGCCGCTGTTTTCCAATTCGAACTCAGCCAATGCCCCAGGACGATGGGTTTCTAAAAACGCCCGCATCCGTTCTTCTATGTCCGATTCCGAAAGAGGCGGCAGATCAGTCCGGAAAGCCGGACGGGATAAGTATTTCAGTTTTCCGTCCCGGTCTAATTCGACCATGATGCCGGCTTCCGGATCATTCTTATCTTCCCACCAAAACAGAACCTCATCTTCCTGGTATTCTTCCACATTACTCTCATAGCGGGCAGGTACGTTTCCGATTTGGAGAGCCAGCTGTTTCAACTCTTCTTTTTTCATCATAACACTTCCTTTTCTTCCAAAAAGATTGATGATTACCAAGACTCTTTTATACAAAACTAGTATAATTAACCTGTCTGTCTTCATGACTATCGAATTAATAACAACAGGGGGTAAACCAGATGTCCATCAAAAAAATGAGCGCCGTGTTTTTCATTCTGCTTCTCACGGCATTTACCGCCGCATGCAGCAGCGAAACGAGCGGCGGCCAGGAAAGCAGCACGGCGAAAGTGAAAATAAAAGAGACGGCATGGGCCGCTTCAGACGATACTGAACATTCGGCCGCGCTGAAAGTAACGGTCACCGTCAAAAATACGGGCAAAGACCCGCTTACCGTCAAAAGCAGCGACTTCTCGCTTTATCAGGATGACGCAAAAACAGCCAAGGCCGATAAGGAAGACTTGTTGCAGAGCGGCACGCTTCATGCGGGTAAGACAGTGACGGGCAATCTGTACTTCACGGCTGACGAAGGCAAATCCTATGAATTGGTATATCAGCCGCAGGCAAAAGACGCGAAGCCTTTATCTTATAAACTGAAAGTCAAAGGCACAGCCTCAAACGCAAAACCTGACCCGGCGGACGCATTATCCGCCTACATTGATGTGATGCTGTACGGCAAGCACAATAAAGATTTCACCCGCCTGACCGGTGTAAATGAAAAAATGACGGCCGCCGCATATCAGGAATCGGCGAAAGCCAGCTTTATCACCTCAGCAGGCATTTCACAAGAACAGGCGGATTCAAAAGCCATTACCGCTATTATTGACGCCATGTCATCAGCGCTTCGGGATAACACGGAGCTCAAGGTGCATACCAAATCCATGTCAGGCAAAAAAGCCGTCCTTGAAGCAAAAGTGACGCCGCTTGATATGTCTCCGCTTGCGGGCCAGCTGCAAGACCGCGTGCAAGACTATGCCGGAAAGCACCCTGATGCTGATGAAAACGAAATTGTCAGCCACCTTCTTTCTGTCTATCCGGAAGAGTTTATGCGCCTGAAACCGGCTTCTTCTTCTGTTACAAGAGAAATTGAGATGAAGAAAAACGCCCGCGGCCAGTGGTATCTGGATACAGACGCCGATCTGGAAGGATTGACAGAAGCGTTTTTGAAAACGTCCTGACAACAAGAAAGGAAATAGCGCAGGCTATTTCCTTTTTTTATTTTCACTTAAAGATGTCACTGATATATTGAACCTCATCCTCGGTTAACTGCACATTAAGCGCGTCCAGATTGTGTTTCAGCTGGTCGGGGCGTTTGGCTCCGGGAATGATCGCATCCACCGCCGGCTGCGACAGAAGCCATGCGAGTGCGATATGCGCTGTCTGCGCCCCTTTTTCCTCCGCAACGGCCCGAAGCTTATCCACTCGCTCCAGATTTTGGTGAAAAGCTTCTCCCTGAAACGGCGGCCTGTTCTTTCGGTTGTCCTCAAAGACTGTGTCTTTTGTAAACTTTCCCGTCAGCAAGCCGGAAGCAAGCGGAAAATAAGGAATAAAGGAAATGCCGTTCTTTTCACAATAAGGCAGCAGATCATGCTCCGCCTCACGCTGAATCAGTGAATATTCCGATTGAAAAACCTCTAAATAGCCGTCGGCGTTAAACTCCTGCAATTGCCGGAAGCTGAGATTGGACGCGCCGATTGCTCTGATTTTCCCTTCGTCCTTCAGTTCTTTTAGCGTGCCCGCCACTTCGGAGAGCGGTGTTTTGCCGTCAGGGAAGTGGACGTAATACAAATCAATCACGTCTGTTTTCAGCCGCTTCAGGCTGTTTTCCGCCTCACTCCGGAGAAATTCACGGCTGTTGTCCAGCTCGATTTGTCCGTTGACCTCTTTGTGCGCGCCTTTTGACGCAATCACGAGGCTGTCCCGCACGCCGCGCTCTGCGACAACTTCACCGATTAACTCTTCGGAACGCCCCAAACCGTATATAAACGCCGTATCAATAAAATTGACGCCGCCGTCCAATGCTGTGCGGATGAGTTCTTTTCCCGTTTCATCATTAAGATTCGGAAACAGATTATGTCCTCCGACCGCATTTGCGCCAAAACCGATACGCTTTACCCGTAAATCCGTCCTGCCCAGCGTACGTGTCTCATCCATGGCTCAGGCTCCCTTCCTTTTATCGCTCTGTTTAGTATTAGATAGACGGTAAGAATTATCCTGCATGAGAGCCTATCTGCAAAAAAAACCTTGAAAAGCGTTTGCCCTTCAAGGTTTTTTTGGCTGTGTATTAAGATGTCAGAGCTGCGGCGAAGCGTTCGGCTTCATCCGTGAGAGCACCCTCGATTTCCTTATAGCGGCTGGAAATCGTTGAGGCGCTGACGCCGTACTTCTTCGCCAGCTTGGCTTGAGAAACGGACGCGCCGTTCAGAGAAATGCTGTTTACGTAATATTCGACCGCCGCCGCGAAAGCTTCAGGCTTTCTGATCGTCGGTGTTTTTTTGACACAGAACGTTTTCCACAGATCAATTACGGCCGGAACCAGCTCAGCCGGGTATTCATCCCCGCTCAGGCCTTTTTCAATGGCGTCTGCCGTTTCCTTCTCCATGTCGTTGGCCCACTCTGTCTGTTTTTCTTCAGCAGCCTGCTCAGGCTCTTCCGCCGTTCCTAAAAGAGCGGCCAGCACAATGTCGAAGTTTTCCTGCATAAAGCGCTCAGGCGATTTTCCTTCCGCAAGAGCCGGGGCAGCCGCCTTTTTCACTTTGCTGATTAGAGCTTCGGCCCGCTTCACAGGGAAGATCGTAAATTGCATGAAGAACTCCGCTTTTTCCGCTTCGTGGATCGGATAGCCGAGAATCAGGCTTCCCGCCGGCGGAAGATCCTGCTGGCTGACGTCCATTTCCACTTTGAATTGTTTCTTGGTCATCACATCTTCAAAGTGAATCATTCCTTCTCTCACATCTTCAAGCACCATAACCGCAGGTGTCATGCTTTTCCATGATTCAACGATTTCCCGTGTTTTCGGGCGGTTGATGCCGCCGGCTTTTTTCTGAAGATATTCTTCAAAAATCGTCTTGCCGCCTGCCAGCGGACGGAAGAAAATTCCCCAGATGCCGAGGTTGAAGACTCCGATGTCTTTTGTCTGTCTGTCCAGCTCCGTAATGAACGCGTGCTGGTTAATAAATGATGATATGCCGTCTCTATGTGCTGTAAAGGCGTACTCCATTAGGCTTTCCTGAATCTGTTTCGCTTCTTTTGCCGCGATGTCTGCCGGAATGGCAGCTTCTTTGCTTCCGCAGCATTTTTTATATTTCTTCCCGCTGCCGCATGGGCAAGGGGCATTTCTTTTCACTTTTCCCACAATAAACCCTCCGAATTCTGATATAACTTTATTATTTTAACAAAAATAACTTCAGAGGGCTTGGTTTACGGCGAAAAAAGAATATGGAAGAAAAAAAAGACCCCGGGAGATTCTCTATCTCCGGGGCTTTGAAACTGTTAATTTGTATTTTGTCCGCCGCCGTTCAGACCTTCTTTAATCAGCCCGTTTACTTGGCTGTTCATCAAAAGTCCGATGTGTCCGACACCGTGAATCTGCACGTTTTTCCCGCCGATCAGCCGTGACAGCGGGTTCAGGACGATTAAGTCCGCTGAGCTGTAAATCGATGTATATAAAATCTTTTGGTTCGGATCAGTCCCCGGAAGCGCCCGGTTGGTCACAAGGCCGTTCGCTCCGCCCAGTGTGACGACGTTTGCGATTTTGTCTCCGCCGTCAAGATTTTTAATGTAATAGAGCGTGTTGGCGCCGCCCATGCTGTGCGCGACGATATCGACTTTTTTCGCACCTGTTTCGCTGAGCACTTTTTTCACGTAATTGGACAGTCTCGGCGCATTGTGTCTGTTGTTTCCGGTTTTGTCTAAGAAATCGATGGCGTACATCTCTTTTCTTGACCAGCCTTGGGATGCCAAGTATGTTTTGATTCCCGCGAAGTTAAAGGACGCCCCGCCGATTCCGTGGACCATGACAACAGGGTTATGCCCTGAGGAGGCTTTCGATACGGTCGGCTGGAAGGCAAATACGGAAATGACGGACAGCATACAAACTGTAAGGACAACTAGAATTTTGTTTTTTATATGTTTCATGAACTTTCCTCCTGCTATGTAATATTTTTGCAGTTTTCATTCTATTAGAGAAGAAAAGGAAAAAATAGTGTATTTTTTACTGTTTTCAACAATTAAAAAAAGAGCGGAAAAATGAGAAAGACGCCCCTTTCCCGAAAGCACTCTTATGCTTTAATACGGCATACCAAAAAAGGAGAGAACACCCGGTTCTCTTCTCCTAGTACTCATTGAAATAGGTTTGAATCCGCTTAGGGTCATGCGTTTTTGTCAGCGCAAGCATCAGAAGAATCCGCGCTTTTTGAGGGTTGAGAGAGTTTGAAGCTGTCAAATGGTCTTTTTCATACTCTCGATTAGGTGTTACCGCCCCGTTTCCCGTCTTTGTGGAGCGGACGACCGCCAGCCCGCTTTTGACCGACTTTACGGCGCCTTTTTGCGCCGCATCAGACATTGAGCCGTTTCCCGAGCCTGCAAAAATAATGCCTTGCGCCCCTGATTTTACGGCAGCTTCAAAGAGATAGCTTCCGTCATTTTGATAGCCGTATATAATATCGACCTGCGGCAGTTTATCAAGTTTATCTATCTTGAAATCTGTATCCTTCGTATGCTTTCGGGTCATGATGTTATTAAAATAGATGTCATCAGCAATTGTTCCGATATAACCCATTTCTTCCGATTTGAATGTGTCGGCCGCGGTTGTATTGGTTTTTGTCACATAGCGCGCCGAAGCGATTCTGTCATTTAATACGACAAGCGTCCCCTTGCCTTTCGCATCAGGCGCAGCCGCTGTTTTTACAGCGTTATATAAGTTGGACGGCCCGTCCGCTCCGATCGCCGTGGACGGCCTCATTGACCCGGCGACAACAACGGGCTTGTCACTTTTGACCGTCAGATTGAGAAAGTAGGCGGTTTCCTCAAGTGTGTCTGTTCCATGTGTAATGACAATGCCGTCTGTATCATCAGACTTGAGCAGCTTGTTTACCCGTTTTGCAAGTTTCAGCAGTGTCTCGTTATTCATATTCTGGCTGCCGATATTCACAACCTGTTCTCCGCTCACATGCGCGACCTCTTTTATCTCCGGAACGGCCTGAATCAGGGCATCAACTCCGATTGCCCCCGCCGTGTACTCCGTAGCGGACGTCTTTGAAGGAGCAGCGCCTGCAATTGTGCCGCCGGTGGCAAGAATTTTAACATTCGGAAGTCCGTCTTTTTTCGCTGGGGCTGCGGCTGCCATCCGGGGCGGTGTTTCTTTCGCTTGAGGAGATTGGGAGCAGCCGGCCGCGATGAAGAGCAGAGCCGTGATAAATGTAATGAAGGGCATGAATTGTTTTTTCATTCTTTTCTCTCCTTTTCTTTATTTATGAAGATTTTCCTCTCACCGGTCAACGCGCTTGTCAGGCAACCTCCCGAAGAAAATAACCGTTAAAAAACCTTGACACCATCATGTGAAATCAAGATAATAGACCAGTCACTATATTTTAAATTTGTCAAAAATCAGTAAGGTGGGAACATTATGAGCTATGGAGATTCTCGTGAAAAAATCCTCGCCGCGGCAACCAGGCTGTTTCAGCTTCAGGGGTATTACGGCACGGGGCTGAATCAGATTATTAAAGAAAGCGGTGCGCCGAAAGGTTCTCTTTACTATCATTTTCCGGACGGCAAAGAGCAGCTCGCCATTGAGGCTGTCAATGAAATGAGCCATTATATCCGTATGAAAATAAAAGAAAGCCTTGATGCCCATCCTGATCCTGCGGAAAGCATTCAAGCGTTTTTACAGGACTTATCAAGCCAATTCACATGTCCGGAGAACTTTGAAGGGTTTCCTGTCGGTTTACTGGCTGCCGAGACTGCTTTAAAGAGCGAAAAGCTCCAGCAGGCCTGTCAAAGCGCTTATCAGGAATGGGAGAATCTGTTCGCGGGCAAATTGAGATCAGCCGGTTTTTCTGATGAGAAAGCGGCGGAAATCAGCACTGTTTTAAATGCCTTGATAGAAGGCGGCATCATTGTGTCCTTAGCCAAAAAAGACAAAATGCCGATCCTCCATATTTCTAAACAAATCCCGAACCTGCTGAAGACATAAAATACGAGAGACATGTACGTATAGAAAGAGAGGAGAATGATTTTGGAAAACGCTCAGCCTTCCAAACAATATAAAGTCATGCCGATCATGATTTCTTTACTGACGGCAGGGTTTATCGGCATGTTCAGTGAAACGGCGCTGAATATCGCCCTGACTGACCTGATGAAGGAGTTACATATCACTCCTGCGACCGTCCAGTGGCTGACGACGGGCTATCTGCTCGTTCTCGGTATTCTTGTCCCGGTATCGGGTCTGCTTTTGCAATGGTTTACGACGAGACAGCTGTTTATCGTTTCACTTGCTTTTTCCATTATCGGCACGCTGATTGCAGCGCTTGCGCCGAGCTTTCCGTTTCTTTTGGCGGCAAGAATCGTGCAGGCTTTAGGAACCGGTCTGCTGCTGCCGCTGATGTTTAATACAATCCTCGTCATCTTTCCGCCGCATAAGCGCGGAGCGGCGATGGGGACGATCGGGCTTGTCATCATGTTCGCTCCTGCGATCGGTCCGACATTTTCAGGGCTTGTGTTAGAGCATTTGAACTGGCATTGGATTTTCTGGATTTCCCTGCCGTTTCTTGTGTTGGCTCTTTTATTCGGCATCGCCTACATGCAGAACGTGTCCGACATTACAAAACCGAAAATTGACGTGCTTTCCATTATTCTGTCTACGATCGGGTTCGGCGGCATCGTATTCGGATTCAGCAATGCGGGCGAAGGATCAGACGGCTGGTCAAGCCCGACGGTTATCGGTTCGCTCACTGTCGGTGCGATCGCGCTCATCTTATTTTCCATCAGGCAGCTGACAATGAAGCAGCCGATGATGAATCTGCGCGCTTTCCGCTATCCGATGTTTGTTCTCGGTGTCGTGATTGTGTTTATCTGTATGATGGTTATCTTATCGACAATGCTTCTATTGCCTATGTATTTACAAAGCGGACTGATGCTGACGGCGTTTACGTCCGGGCTCATCCTGCTGCCGGGCGGTATTTTAAACGGCTTTATGTCTCCGGTGACGGGGCGCCTGTTTGATAAATACGGACCGAAGTGGCTTGTCATTCCCGGGTTTGTCATCACGGCAACCGTGCTTTCGTTTTTCTCAAACATTACCGGCACTTCAACGGCCATTCTCATCGTCGTGCTCCACACATGCCTGATGATCGGCATTTCCATGATCATGATGCCGGCGCAGACGAACGGCTTAAACCAGCTGCCGCCGGAATTTTATCCGGACGGAACGGCCATTATGAATACGCTCCAGCAGATGGCCGGCGCAATCGGCACTGCGGTGGCGGTCAGCATCATGGCAGCCGGGCAGAAGAATTATATGAGCACCGTGAAAAACCCGAATGATCCTTCCGCATACTCTCACGCGCTGATTGCGGGCGTCCAGCACGCCTTTATCTTCGCGATGATTGTCGCTGTTATCGGCTTGATCAGCGCCTTGTTTATGAAACGGGTCAAAGTGAATCACTCATAAGAAAACAGCAGGCTCCCCGTGAGTCTGCTGTTTTTTTATATACCGCGCGCTTCAGCCAGTTCATCAATCGCATACATCAGATCATCGGCCGTGTTATAGAAATGAGGCGCCAGCCGGATGATTTGTCCGCTGGGTGCGCATACGATGTTTTTCCGCCTCAACAGCGCAGCCGTTTCCGCCGCTTTTTCATCCCGTATGGAAATCATGCCGGGTCTGTCATCGGCAGACGGCGGCCCTGTGAGATTCAGTCCTTTTTCAGAAGCGTATTCATACGCAAATGCGCTGAGTTTTTTTACTTCTTGGTGAATGCGGTCTGTGCCGGCATCATTTAATAGAGATAAAGCCGCCTGTGCCGCATATATGCTGATAAATGCCGGGGTTCCGGTCTCAAAGCGTTTGGCTCCGTCCGCATAAGAAAAACGGGTTAAATCCAGCATCGACGCCCGCTGCTGCCCGAACCACCCGGTGACTTTCGGCTTCAGCCGTTCGGCGAGTTCCTTTCTGACATAAAGAAACGCCGTTCCCGGTATGCCGAGCATATACTTTCTCGCACCCGCGGCCAGCATATCAACTCCCCAGTCTTTTACATCAATCGGGATGTGCCCCGCCGATTGATAAGCATCGACAAAAAGAAGCGATCCCTTCTTTGCGGATATCTCGGCAATGCGCTTCATATCCTGGACAAAACCGGACGTATATGACACATGGGGCACACAGGTGAAAAGCGTCTGTTCCGATATGTACGTCTCATACCGCTCTAACGGGATCATTCCGTCTTCAGACGGCACGACTGAAAGCTCCATCTCAGTCTGTGCCTTCAAAATGTGGGCGATCGCCGGAAAATCCAATTCCGTATACACCGCCTGTTTCTTTCGGCAATCCGGCAAAGCAGAAACGACGGCAGAGACAGCAGCCGTTACTGAAGGTAAAACGGCGATTTCTTCAGGATGGGCGCCGATCAATTTCGCAAATTCACACCTTGCCCGCTCCGTTCGTCCAATGGCTTCTTCCCAGTTTCCGCCATGTTGAAGCAGGCTTTCCTGATAGTCATTGACCGCTTTTGAAACCGGCAGGGCAAGAGCGCTTTGAGAGCAGCTGGCGAGCATCGTATGTGTGCGGAGCGCCGGAAATAAAGATCGGTATTGCACCAGAGGCGAATTCAAGACTTGTTTCCCCCTTCGGCAGGAATATATGTCCATTATAGAGTATGGTAAAAAGAAAAGGAGGGTTTTATATGGAGAAAAAAGTATTGCTGACAGGCTTTGACCCCTTCGGCGGGGAAACGGTCAATCCTTCATGGGAAGCGGTCAAACGGCTGAATGGTGCCGCTGAGGGCCCTGCCTCTATCGTATCTGAACAAGTGCCGACCGTTTTTTATAAGTCTCTTGCCGTACTGCGCGAGGCGATCAAAAAGCATCAGCCTGACATTATCATCTGTGTCGGACAGGCAGGCGGCAGAATGCAGATCACGCCGGAACGGGTCGCGATCAATCTCAATGAGGCGCGCATACCGGATAACGAAGGAAACCAGCCTGTCGGGGAAAACATTTCTCAAGGCGGTCCCGCGGCCTATTGGACCGGCCTTCCGATCAAACGGATCGTTGAGGAAATCAAAAAGGAAGGCATTCCCGCGGCTGTATCCTACACGGCGGGGACGTTTGTATGCAATCCCCTCTTTTACGGCCTGATGGATGAAATCACCCGCCATCATCCGCACATCCGCGGCGGGTTTATACACATCCCGTACATTCCGGAGCAAACTTTGCAGAAGTCTGCGCCGAGCCTCAGCCTGGATCTCGTGACAAAAGCGCTCAAAATCGCCGCGGTGACCGCCGCGGCGCATGAGGACGATATTGAGACCGGCGGAGGCGAACTTCACTAAGCTGCAGACGGCGCCTCGGCCCATTTCTTCCGGTAAACGATGCGGGACAGCGTCACACTGATTTCATAGAGGACGAGCAGCGGAATCATGACGAGAAAGTCAGACATAAAATCCGGAGGCGTAATCAGCACAGAGACGACGATCAGCACAAAATACGAAAGCTTCCGCGCCTTTGCCAGCCGGGTTGGATTCACGATTCCGAGCCGTGTCAGAAACATGACGGCCAGAGGCATTTCAAATAAAAATCCGAACGGCAATGTAAGATTCAGCATAAAGGTAAAATACTTGTCCGCCGTAAATACCATGTCAAAATGGCCGGCGGACAATTGTGTTAAAAATCCGAGCACAATCGGAAACAGCACAAAATACCCGAAGGAAATTCCGATGATAAACAAAACCGAAAGCCCCGGAATGTAAAGCAAAGCGGCGCGGCGTTCAAACGGGGTCAAAGCCGGCGCCGTAAAACGCCAGAGCTGAAAGGCCGCAACCGGAATCGCTGCCGTAAGGGCGCATATTCCCGCAATCATCATATACACCCATAAAATCTCGCTCGGCCCTAAAACGGCCAGCCTGCCATCCAAATCCTTGATCAGCCAGTCATAAATATCCTGCACAAACCAGCAGGCGCCGATAAAACACACGAGAAAGGCGATAACGGTTTTAATGAGACGCTGCCGGACTTCCTCTAAATGCCCGACCAAGTGGGTTTCTTTTTTATCCAATCGTACATCCTCCTTATAGAGAAAGAGGCAGAAGCGGATTCGTCTGCCCCCATGTCAGGATTCAGCCTGCCGTTTTGTCTTTCTCAGCCGTCTGCTTGTCCGGCTCTTCATTTGAGACCAGTGTTTTTGCGGCGCTTTTAAATTCAAGCAGCGTGCGGCCGGCGGCACGGCCGATTTCCGGAAGCTTTGAAGGTCCGAAAATGATGAGAGCGATGACGAAAATCAGGATCAACCCGGGAATGCCGATATTTGAAAACATGAGTGTGCCTCCTTATTGTGAGATTTTGGCCCGTTTCTTTCTCATTTGCTTTTCATGCGCATTGTTATGGGCGAAGAAACGATCCTCTTCCACCTCGTTTGACTGCTTTAAACCGCCTGCAACCGCCGCTTGAGAGACCTTCCGAATCCCCGTCTGGTCTTTCTGATAAATGAATGAAGCCCGCGTGGATACCTCAGCCCCCGGCTCCGTCACGTACGGCACCACTCTGTAATCCGCTCTCCATTGGGCAGGGTTCACCGTACAGCGGACATAGCCGCGGTAATCGTTGAAAAACTTAATATGCGGGTTTTGTTTTAAGATCTGATCCGTATCGGCCCGTTTATCCGCCCCGTTTCCTCCAGATGTAATGGAAGTCCCGACGAATTCGGCTCCGAAAATCTTTGAATTCGTTTGGTTAAAATCGGTATGCAGGTTTGACGCCCAGCTTGCGTGAACATCACCCGTCAGCACGATGACATTGTTCAGGTTTTTGCTTTTTATAAAATTGATGACCCGCTCCCGCTGCGCCGGGTAGCCGTCCCATGAATCCATGCTGTATATCGGATTGGCGGTTGTTCCGAAATTCCATTGCGCGAAAAAGATTTGCTGCGCCAGCACATTCCACTTCGCTTTTGAGGCGGCTAAATTGCCGAAGAGCCATTGCTCCTGTTCTGTCCCCATCAATGTACGCTTCGGGTCTCTCCACTCATCAGAAGGCGGCTTATTCCCGTCGCCGTTGGCCTGATCATCTCTGTACTGTCTTGTATCAAGCACATTGAACGATGCCAAATTGCCATAAGAAAATTGCCTGTACAGCCGCATATCAGGACCGTTCGGCAATGACATGCGCCTGAGCGGCATGTGTTCATAATAAGCCTGATAAGCGGCGGCCCTCCTGAGCACAAACGCTTCCACGGATTGGCCTTTTTCAGGGATAATATTGGCATAATTGTTTTCCACCTCATGATCGTCCCACGTCACGACCCACGGAAATGCGGCGTGGGCGGCTTTCAGATTGGCATCAGAGCGGTATTGGGCATGACGGTTGCGGTAATCTGACAGTGTATACACTTCAGCGCTGCTGTGCGTCCTGACATTTCCCGTTTTTGACACATATTCGTTCGGTCCGTATTCATAAATGTAATCTCCGAGATGGAACACGAGATCAAGCTTTTCCTTCGCCATATGTTTATACGCCGTATAATAGCCGTGTTCATACTGCTGGCATGAGGCAAATGCAAACGTCATGGCGGATACGTCAGCGCCGGGAGCGGGCAGCGTTTTCGTCCGGCCGACGGGACTGAGCTCATGCCCGCTTTTAAACCGGTAATAGTACACTTTATTGGGCTTGAGCCCGTCCGCCTCGACATGGACGGAGTGTCCGAGATTCGGCTTGGCCATTTCCGTTCCGCGTTTGACGATGTGACGGAAATGTTCATCAGTAGCGATTTCCCATTTTACCGGCACGGCCTGCTTCGGCATGCCGCCCCCATTCAGCGGGTCCGGGGCAAGACGCGTCCAGAGAATGACGCTGTCAAACAGCGGGTCGCCGGAGGCTACGCCGAGGGTGAACGGATAGTTTGAAAATTTCGGAGCGGCATTCACTTCAAACGCGCCGATGGATTGCGCGATCGCTAACCCGAGGGAAAGACCGGCGATTTTCCCGGCGCCTTGTATAAATGCGCGGCGGTCAAACGTATTGTTCTGAAAGCTTTTGTTCTCCAATTCCTTGATCCATTCATCTAAACGGCCGTCATGTGTCATGTCAGTTCCCCTTTCGTCTCATTGATCGCCCTTATTATAAAAAAGAAATGTTAAACCGCTATGAAGAAGTGTGAAGGGTTTGTAAGGCTGAAAAATGGACGGCGGGAGACATTTTTCACATTGTTTCGACAAACCTTGCCCCGCCGGGAGAAAACCCCCTCTGTTTCTTTTTGGCTTGTCATCCGTCAAGCGCACTTTTTTCCTATTTTTCTTCACAAAAAATTAAAAAAACACCGTTCATTTTAAGAACGGTGCGCCCGGGATTAAAATGTATTGTACACGTTTTCGCACGTCTCACCTGTCGGCTGATAGAAGCAGTGGGATCTGAATCTGGCGACGAACGGCTGGCCATACCAAGTCTGCGGGCAGTTGCCCGGCGGCTTAAAATACCACAGGCTGAATTTAGCCGGCCAAAACCGTTCTCCATTAATGTTCCTGCGGGCAAGCCTCCGCTCGGATTCACGCGGTCTCTGGTAAAAGTATCCGTGAGTCACCGCTTCAAACGCGTGCGGCTGAAACACCATCTGCCTGATGGTGCGCAGGCCTTTAAAATCAGAACAATTCGCCCGCACCCTATTGATTCCCACATTGCCGACCAAAAGCATTCCCTGCTTCCCTTCGCCTTCCGCTTCCGCCCTGAGCAGCCTTGCCATTAGATCGACATCGGCGCTCGACGCTTTTACGACTGCCATCATGACACCTCCCGTATTTTCTCCTTTCATCATATTCAGCAGCGGCCCAGTGATGACAGCCAAAAGCCAGAAAACAAATGTTCACGAAAAAAGGGTTTATATTTCTCGTTATGAGGAAACATACTAACATGATTTCCATAAGGAGGAATTCGCATGGAACACATTAAAGCGCTTGCCATTAAAGGCATTATGACCATCATTATTCTGTATCTGATACTCGGCTTAGGTTTTCGCTTTACATTCGGCGACGTGCTGCTGATGACCATTGTGCTGGGAGCCGTTTCCTACTTTACGGGCGACTTGTACGTGCTTCCGAGATGGAATAATATCACGGCGGCGTCCGCTGATTTCGGAATCGCGTTTCTTGTTGTCTGGCTGATGGGAATGCCGCTGTCCATGGGCATTTCCGGGGGAAGACTGGCGTTTGCCGCCCTTATTTCCGCCGTCATCATCGCCGTCGGAGAATATTTTTTCCATATCTATCTGATGAGAAAAGACTTGGGCGGGTCCCGTTTTTTAGAACCCCGGTCCGAATAACGTAAAAAAGGCCGGATAACGGCCTTTTTCGTTTGATTTCACTAATCAATATGCTTTCTGATAAAATGCAGCAGCGTGTTTCCTTGAGCGGTCAATATGACGCCCTTCGCGCCGCACTTCGGACAGGGCGTCCCTTCCTTCTCCTGGCCGGTTCCTTCACAATGCGGACACGTGAGCTCAAGATCGTCGGTTGCGATCACCATGAATATCCCTCCTTTTTTGATTGTCTGTCCGTCTCCATTCACTTTCCATGGCCATCACCTCCTTAACAACACAAAAAACCCCGTCCATCAAAGGACGAGGTTTTCGCGGTGCCACCTTTATTAACGGCTGAAGAGCCATTCTCTCAAAAAGTACAGAAACACACGGTTTCAATACTCCTTTCTTGATAACGGGGAAAGAATCCCGGCACCGCCTACTGTCATTTCAGCGCAGCAATTCAGAAGCCCATTTGGCACCGGACGGGGATCGGTTCACAGCGGCCACCGACTCTCTGAACCCCGCGCGCTGATGCGTACTTACTCTTCCTCAGCATTGTTCATCCGTTCTTTTATTTTAAAATGTATCATACGCTGTCATCCGGCGGAAGTCAATAACCTTTCGGATTGGACAGGCCGAGCATGTCCCGCGCCATTTGCATATGCTCCTCTTGCCCCGTCTGAAGCGCGAATTTCGCCGTTTCCACAGGGTAAGCGGCCTGCCATTCTGTCACATGCTCCTGCATTTTCGGCCAGACGCGCCCGCCTTCAGCTTCGTAGCTCTTCATCAGCCGTTTTGTTTCTTTTTCTCCTAATATCACTTGATAAAGGACAAAATCCTTGGCCGGATCGGCAACCTTTGCCTCCGTCCAATCGAGGAGACCCGTCACACGCTGATTTTCGCCGATCAAAATATGCGGAGGATGCAAGTCGCCATGGATCAGCGCGGAAAAATCAGGCCAGTACGAGCTGTCATTTATCCACGTTTGCCATCTTTTCCAAAGCGGCTCTGAGACCCCGATTTCTTTTTTTATGTGATCCATTGATTCCGCCGCCCTTTGCCTGACGTCATCCGGTTTTATGATTTCAATTCCGGATCTGGAGGCCGCATCCGGGTCTGCCCCGTGCAGCTCAGCTAATGCCGCGGCAAGCGAGCCGACAAAACCGTTTGAAGGCGGCTCGTGTTCCATATTCCAGACATACTGTTTCTTATCCAGATCAATTGCGGCAGCTGGTATTCCGTCCAGTTTCGGATAAGCGATCAGTTCCGGTGTATGAATCCGCCAATCAGGCACTGCTACCGCGGCATGGCTGCGGAGAAACGCGAGAACGCCGCTTTCTGCAGCCGCTCTTTCGATAACATCGGGACGGCGCGGCTTTCGGAGCACCCATGTCATGCCGCTGTCATCTTCAGCAAATACGACTTGGAAGTCCATACCCGTTTCATTTATGTCCGCCCCTTCATATTTTAACCGTAAGCCATTTTCCTTTGCGATGTTCAGAACGGTTTCTATTTCCCTTTGTTTTGTCATTTCGTTTCCCCATTTCCCTTATTTACTGACACAGAGCTTCGCCTGAGGCGGAGGAGAAAGAGATATGTGAAGACGCCAAAAAGAGGGCGGCATAATCGCCGCCCCCTCATTATTACTTCAGGTTCCTTTATTCAGGCAGACAATCCCGGTTTCCTCCGCGCTCAAGGCAGAGACATTGACACTATTTTATTAGTGCGAAAACCGGATTTTGACTTGCCATCAGGACCCCTCCGTTCTTTCTTAGTTAACATTATTTTACACAAAAACCTTATATATGTAAACCTTATTTATCAGCTTACCGGATGCCTCCGCTGACAAATTTTGATCCTTCGCGTAAATCTTTCGCCTCCAAAAAGAAGACGTGAATGAATTTTTTCATATTCACTTTAACCGGAGAAAGCGGCACGGTTTCCTTAGCCTGCATTTCTTTCATTCTCTTGCTGACAGCGGGGAAATCAAAGAATTTCGAGGCGTAATATTCAAATTTGGGGTTTGAAAAATCAGTTGTGCCCAATGAAGCGAAGTGGTTTAACGAATGAATGACGGCCCTTCTGATCCGCTGTTCCGAGGCCTTGATTTCTCTGTTAACCTCGGCTTGTGCCGCCGCAGGCCCCAGCTTCCGGATGGCGACGTTTGTAAACATCTGCTTTAAAGACGGGATGTTTCTTTCCGCCTGTTCATCCTCAAATAAATAGTGAAGGACAGCCATGAGGTCATGCGCCCCGCTTTCTCCCACGATGCCTAATTCCGATAAAAGAAATTTTACTGTTTCTTTGATTGATTTCTCGTGCATCCCCCCCGGCCCGCTTTTTTTCGGCTCATTCCGCTGAATAAGACGGCTTAACGAGTGTTGGATGTCGCCGATCGAGGTTTCCAGTTCAATCCGCTCTTTTACTTTTCGCAAAACGGTGACGATCTCGATTTTGTTGATCGGTTTGTGGATAAAGTATTCGATGCCGAGAGAATAAGCTTCTCCCACCATTTCCTTTGCCTCCACCTGCGATATCATCACCGCTTTTCCGTTGTACGATCCCTGAAGATGCCGGATCGTCTCAATCCCGTCCCGACCCGGCATCAGCAGATCAATTAATAAAATATCGACTTGTTTAAAATGGAGATAATGCCCTTCAATCTGGCTTCCGTCCTCTGCCTCACCGACGACTTCGCCTAAGTCCTCGTCCTCGATCATCTGTTTTAAAATGGAACGGATCGCCCGGTCATCATCAGCTATAAAAAAACGCATATTATGAGTTCATCCTTTCTGCAATCAAATGCTTCACCGGCAGTTTAATCGTAAATATGACGCCTTTTGGCTTGTTATGAAAGGAAATGTCTCCGTCAAGTTCAGTTACGATTTCCTTCACGTAAGTAAGCCCGATGCCCGTTGAAGGTGTGCCGAATTCATCGTATTTGGACGTAAATCCGGGATCATAAACGACCTCTCCGATTTTTTCCGGAATGCCGGGACCGTCATCTTCCGCCTCAAATTCGGCCATCTCCCTCTCCGCCCTGCGCAGCGCGAGGCGGATCTCACCCCTGTCACCCATGGCTTCGACGGCATTGGCTGTCAGATTATTTAAGATCGACAAGACGGTAAAGACGTGATAATCGGGATGTTCTCCTTCAATCACGCTCCGGAATTGAATGTCCTTGCCTAAAGATTCGGCGTATTTTTCATTGATTCGGATGACGATGCCGACCAGAGCGGCGGCATTCATGTAATCCCGGAATCTCTCATTGGAAATCAGCTTCGACAGGCCGGCGAATATTCGCTGATTGTCTTTTTTCACTTCATGAATTTCTCCCGCAAGGCGCAGCATTCGGCTCCCGAGCTCCCGGTCGTTCCCGCTCATTTCCCGATATAGCTGATAGGATTCTTTCGTCACATGCTCCGTCGTTTTCAGCGTTTTTTTCAAATGAATCGTTTCTTCATATAAGTTAGACACAATCATCAGCATGTGCTCATGCTGCTTTCTCGTTTGTTTTTCCCTGACCTGAGATTCGTGCAGCTTCATCACGTTGAAAAAACTCAGCACAATAAATGTGTGAGAAACAGCGATAACCGCAATATCCGCCAGCTTGTCCGGCATCATAATCTGCCGGCCGCCGGAAAACTGAACCGTCATTTCAACGGCATCGGACGCAATTTCAATGAGAAAACCGAGAAACCCGATCATCAGCGGCCGATCCCAAAAAAGCCTGACCTTCAGCACATAAAACAAGCAGGCATATGTAAAGTAAAAAAAGAAACTGGGATATTGGCTGAAAAAAGCCTCCGTAAAGCCGGCATGCTCTCCTCCCCAGCACGCCAGGCCGATCCGGAAGGCCACAACGGCTGCACCTGTCAACAGCCCTGACAATACTGCCGGCACATGCCGAAGCAGCAGCAGAAAAAAGAAAAAAGCCGGGGCGCCGAAGCTGATCCGATATACCTCATTCAGGGGGTAAAATTTCAGTTCCCCCGCCAGCGGCACGGTGATCAGCATAAGGGCGAAAAGATAGCCGTCTTTTTTCAGTAAATAGTCGAGCCTGATCATAATCACTTCCTTCTTCTGTCTATTTTGAACAAGACCGATACAGTCCGCAAATTTCTTTAGACCCGAATGGCGGGACACTCCGGCTGATTTATAAATCTATCGGCTTATTTTAAGAATGATTTTGTCGTATTTTGTATGATTCTGTAGATGTCATTATACATTAACATGGAACACGCTATTTTTGAAAACGTTTTCCAAGACCGATTTCCGCTTCGGACAGGCTTGCAATAGAGGAGGAATGTTATGAAAGATATGGTCAGAGAGCGCCTTGAAAAAGAGGAACTGGCTTCACTTTTACAAGATTGGGTCGAGCATTACCGACCGTTTTCCGTCAATGGAAAAAGCGCAAATTATATACCCGCCCTCGGAGAAATCAACGACTCTCAGCTGGGCATTTGCATATTAGAGCCGGATGGCTCAATGATTCATGCCGGTGAATGGAATGTCCCGTTCACATTGCAGAGCATCTCAAAAGTCATCAGCTTTATTGCCGCCTGCATGAACAGAGGCATTTCTTACGTGCTGGATCGTGTGGACGTGGAACCGACGGGTGATGCGTTTAATTCTATCATCCGGCTTGAAATCCATAAACCCGGGAAGCCCTTCAACCCGATGATCAATGCCGGCGCCATTACCGTCGCCTCGCTGCTTCCGGGTGAAACGGCGCATGATAAATTAGAATATCTCTTTTCCGTTTTTGAAAAATTAATAGGAAAACGGCCTCACGTTCACGAGGAGGTCTTCCGTTCTGAATGGCAGACCGCGCATCGGAACCGAGCGCTCGCCTACTATTTAAAAGAAACGAACTTTCTCGAAGCGGATGTGGAAGAAACGCTTGAAGTCTATTTAAAGCAGTGCGCCATGGAGGGTACAACCGAGGACATCGCTTTAATCGGATTGATACTTGCGCATGACGGCTACCATCCGATCCGACGGGAACAGGTCATTCCGAAAGATGTCGCGAAACTCGCCAAAGCCCTGATGCTGACGTGCGGGATGTACAATGCGTCAGGCAAATATGCGGCTTTCGTCGGCGTCCCCGCCAAAAGCGGGGTATCCGGCGGCATTATGGCATTGGTTCCCCCAAGCGCCAGAAGAGAACAGCCTTTTCATAACGGCTGCGGCATCGGCATTTACGGTCCGGCCATTGATGAATACGGCAACAGCCTGACCGGCGGCATGCTGCTGAAACATATCGCACAGGAGTGGGAGCTCAGTATTTTTTAATCAAACGAACCAAGAGGTGATTGGATGCAGGAATTCCTTGAAAATGTAATCGGCTCGGCAAATGATTTTTTATGGTCAAAACTGTTAATCGTACTGCTTCTTTCTCTGGGACTGTTTTTTACGTTCAGATCAAAGGGTCTGCAAGTCCGCATGCTGAAGGAAATGATCCGGGTTTTGAAGGAAGGCGCGGCCGCCCGGACAAAAAACAGCATTTCCCCGTTTCAGGCATTTTGCATCAGTATGGCGGCGCGTGTCGGAACCGGGAATATTACCGGAATCGCCATTGCGATCGCACTCGGCGGTCCGGGCGCTATTTTCTGGATGTGGATTATCGCAGTCATCGGTTCGGCTTCAAGCTTTGTTGAAAGCACGCTGGCCCAAATTTATAAAGTAAAAGATCAAAACGGATTCCGCGGGGGCCCGGCCTATTACATGGAAAAGGGCCTGAAGAAACGCTGGATGGGCGCGCTGTTCGCCGTATTAATCACACTGTCATTCGGAGTTGTTTTTAATTCCGTTCAATCCAATACGATCAGCGTCGCCTTTCAAAACGCGTTCGGCACCAGCCGGCTTACATTGGGCATTATGTTAATCTTGGTTTTCGGCGGCGTAATCTTCGGCGGCGTCAAACGAATTGCGAAAATGGCGGAATACATTGTAGTCGTTTTGGCCGTTTTATATATCGGTGTCGCTTTCTTTGTCATTCTGACGAACATCACCCAATTGCCCGGCGTTCTGTCCCTAATCGTAAAAAATGCGTTCGGCATTGATCAAGCAGCGGGCGGCGCTTTAGGTGCGGCCTTGATGCAAGGTGTAAGACGCGGGATTTTCTCAAATGAAGCGGGTATGGGAAGCGCTCCGAACGCGGCGGCGACAGCTACGACGAGCCACCCGGTGAAACAGGGGCTCATTCAGGCATTCGGCGTCCTGACGGATACGCTTGTCATTTGTACAAGCACGGCGCTTATCATTTTATTTTCAGACGCTTATCACCAGCCGGGACTGAGCGGCATCGCGCTTTCTCAGGCCGCCTTGAGCGACCATGTCGGCGCGTGGGCGTCAGGTTTCCTTGCCGTCTTAATGCTTTTGTTCGGCTTCAGCGCTCTGATGGGCAACTATTATTACGGAGAAACCAATATCGGATTTTTAAGCCAGAACAAAAAATGGCTGTTCATTTACCGCATCTGCGTGCTCGGAATGGTACTGTTCGGCTGTATTTCCAAAGTCCAGCTTGTGTGGGATATGGCTGACTTGTTCATGGGCTTAATGGTGGTCGTGAACTTAATCGCGATTTTCCTTCTGTCGAAAAAAGCGTTTGCCGCTTTGAGCGATTATGTCCGGCAAAAGAAAGCCGGAAAGGACCCCGTCTTTTACAGAGATGTGCTCCCTGATGATGACGGGATCGAATGCTGGGAGTATTCAGACATCGCGAAAAGTGAGAAAGGCAAACACATTTCCTAAACAAAAGGTGTTCGGGCAGCGTCCTGAACACCTTTTTTCTGCCGGTTCATTGACAAAGAGAAAAGCGTCCATTACCCTTTTTATATATTTTCAGTAAAGTCAGAAAGGAAGGCCTATGAATCCCATTACACAAATATTAAATGAATACCCGGTAATGATCATAGACGGCGCGATGGCAACCGAGCTTGAGCGGATGGGCTGTGATTTACATGACGATCTGTGGTCGGCCAAAATTCTTTTGGAGAGGCCAGAACTGATCAAACAGGTGCATGCAGAATATTTTGCCGCCGGCGCTGATTGCGCGATCACCGCCAGTTATCAATCGACAATCGAAGGATTTGCAGCGCGCGGCATCCCGGAAACCGATGCGATACGTCTCATTCAGACATCTGTTGAACTTGCCGCACAAGCACGCGATGAATTTTGGGCGCATGAAGAAAACCGTTTACACCGGCCCAAACCTTTGGTCGCCGCTTCTATCGGACCTTACGGCGCGAGCCTCGCTGACGGCTCAGAATATCGCGGGCATTACGGACTGACGGAGGATGAGCTGATCAGCTTTCACCGCCCCCGGATGAAAGCCCTCATAGAATCCGGCGCCGATCTTTTGGCCTGCGAGACCATTCCGTGCCTGTCAGAAGCAAAAGCGATCACAAGGCTGCTGGAGGAATTCCCCGGCACTTATGCATGGATCAGCTTCAGCGCCAAAGACGGACGGCATATCAGCGAAGACACGCCTATTTCCGAATGCGCGGCCCTGCTTGACTCCTGCAGCCAAATCGCAGCGATCGGCATCAACTGCACACCGATCGAACATATTCCGCAGCTGGTACAAGAAATCAAACGGGCAACGTCCAAACCGATTATCGCCTATCCGAACTCCGGCGAACAATATGACCCAGTGACAAAAACCTGGAAAGGCGCAGCGTGCGAAAACCATTTCGGAAAAAGCGCGCAAAGCTGGTACGAAAACGGCGTGAGCCTGATCGGAGGCTGCTGCCGGACGAAACCTGCGGACATTCAGGCCATTGCCGATTGGGCCAAGACCTTAAAAACAACTTGACTAATCGGAATAGTTTGTATATTCTATTCAAAAAGCCGGTTCGCCGGAATCTCGTGCCGTTCGCCGGCATGAGATTTTTTATTAGAACGGCCCTCGCAGAAAGTTGGAAAACAATGAACAACAAGAACGAGACGAATTTTCAGAGAAGTATGAAAAGCAGACACCTCTTTATGCTATCACTCGGAGGTGTGATCGGAACGGGGCTGTTTTTAAGCTCTGGGTATACCATTCATCAGGCGGGTCCGGCGGGCACCATTTTCGCTTACCTTTTGGGCGCGGGCATCGTCTATCTTGTCATGCTTTGCCTCGGCGAACTGTCAGTGGCCATGCCGGTGACGGGCGCATTCCACACCTATGCGAAAACCTATATCGGGCCGGCGACGGGCTTTACGGTCGCATGGCTGTACTGGCTGACGTGGGCGGTGGCGCTGGGCTCTGAATTCACGGCGGCCGGGCTTTTCATGCAGCGCTGGTTCCCGCATACTTCAGTTTGGATGTGGAGTGCGGTATTCGCTCTTCTCATCTTTTTATTAAACGCCTTCTCCGTGAAATTTTTTGCTGAATCGGAGTTTTGGTTCTCAAGCATTAAAGTCTTAGCCATCTTACTGTTTATTTTATTGGGCGGAGCGGCGATGTTCGGCATCGTCCCGATGAAAAGCGGTGAGGCCGCACCTATGCTGTCGAACTTTACGGATGGCGGCAGCCTTTTTCCAAATGGCTTTTTCCCGATACTGATGACGATGCTTTCAGTAAACTTCGCTTTTTCAGGGACGGAATTGATCGGAATCGCCGCAGGGGAAAGCGCCGATCCGGAAAAAACCGTTCCGCGCGCCATTAAAACCACAGTCTGGCGGCTGGCGCTTTTCTTTATCGGAACGATTTTTGTGCTGTCAGGGATGATCTCCATCAAGGAAACCGGTGTGATTGAAAGCCCGTTCGTCACGGTATTTGACAGAGTCGGCGTGCCTTATGCGGCCGATCTGATGAATTTCGTCATTTTAACGGCGCTTCTGTCTGCGGCCAATTCAGGGCTGTACGCGTCATCACGCATGCTGTGGTCCCTGTCTAAAGAAGGGGAGCTTCATCCCGCCTTTGCCAGGCTGACCTCTGGAGGCATTCCTTTTAACGCTCTGATCTTCAGTATGATCGGCGGCATTCTGTCGTTGTTGTCAAGCGTATTTGCAGCGGATACAGTCTATCTTGTTCTCGTCTCCGTCTCAGGATTTGCGGTAGTGGCTGTGTGGATGAGCATCGCCGCATCGCAATTTTTGTTCAGAAGACGGTTTCTTACAGAAGGGCACCAGCTTTCAGACTTGAAATACAGGACGCCGGGATATCCGGCCGTACCGATAGCGGCCTTTCTGCTGTGCCTCGCCTCCTGTATCGGCATCGCTTTTGATCCGAACCAGGCCATCGCCCTTTATTGCGGAATTGCATTTATGGCCGTTTGCTACAGCGCTTATTACTTGAAAAACCGGAAAAGCAGAGCCCGCGTGCAAGCCGTAAAATCCCAATAACCGAAAAAAGAACCCTGCAGCGCAAGGGTTCTTTTTTCATTTATACTTCAACCACCCATCTGAACGAATCCCGCACCTTCCCGACTTGGATGCCGGCAATCGTTTCATAGAGCCTTTCTGACACTTCACCGATCAAACCGTTATTCAGCTCAATCGTTTCTCCGTGAATGTGCAGCGCGCCGACCGGCGAGATGACGGCCGCGGTTCCCGTACCGAATACCTCTGACACCTCGCCTCTCATCGCAGCCTCATAGATGTCATCAATGGCGACCTGTTCTTCCCTGACGCGGATGCCCCAGCTTTTTAACAGCTCTATCACAGATGCGCGGGTGATGCCCCCGAGAATGCTTCCGTTTAATGACGGCGTTACGGCCTCTCCGTTTATGATGAAAAAGATATTCATACTCCCTACCTCTTCGGCATATTTCTTTTCCACCCCGTCGAGCCAAAGCACCTGATCATACCCCAGTTCTTCGGCTTTCCGCTGAGCCTGTAAGCTGGCCGCATAATTTCCGGACGTTTTGACGTCGCCCACTCCGCCGGTGACGGCACGCACATACTCATCCTCCACATAAATACGGATCGGTTTCAGCTGATCGCCGTAGTACGAACCGACAGGCGTCAGAACAACCATGAACTTGTAACGCTTTGAAGGCCGGACGCCTAAAGAAGGCTCAGTCGCAATCACAAACGGACGGATATATAAAGAGGTTCCTTTTTCTATCGGTATCCATTCCTGCTCCAGCTCCACCAATTGTATCAATGCTTCCAGCGCCAGCTTCTCGTCAAGAGGCGGCATGCTCATCCGCCGTAACGATTTATTCAGCCGTTTTATATTTTGGTCAGGACGGAACATCAACACCCGGCCGTCTTCTGACCTGTAAGCCTTCAGCCCTTCAAATACGGCCTGCCCGTAATGGAAAACCGATGCGGAAGGATCCAGATGGACCGGTTCATAAGGTGTGATTCTCGGATCATGCCACCCTCTCTCCTCTTCGTAATCCATGACAAACATGTAATCTGTGAAGTACTTGCCAAATCCCAATGAAGCGGAATCCGGTTTTTCTTTTCTTGCTGTGACCTTACGTCTTTCAATCAGTTGATTCAACAAAAGCACACCTTTCTTGTAATTGTTTAAATTTTCAGTCTTTTATAAGCTGCCTGTTTTCTCTGTCCCGAATCTTGTATGCACAGATATATGAGAATGCAGTTGACCGTATCATATCAAATATACCACTTATAAGAGGATAATTATCACAATTTTTAATATTTTCAAGCGAAAATCTAACTTTATTTTATTCTCCTTCATTTTTTTCAATGCGGACTTTCTGTCATATTAAATGATTGCGCTTACATAATGTAAAGCAATCCTTTCTTTCGCACAGTCAATAATGTGACAAATTTATGGCGGATAGGAAGGTGGTTGCCGCCTGCTTCACGAATTACGTATGAAATGCGCAAGTAAAAGGGGGATTCGCTTGAAAAAATTTATCGCATTCCAGATTTTGATCGCTTTAGCCATCGGAGCATTGATCGGCCATTTCTTCCCGGATTTCGGGATGGCGCTGCGGCCCGTCGGAGACGGATTTATCCGCCTGATTAAAATGATTGTCGTGCCGATCGTGTTTTCAACCATTGTCATCGGAGCCGCCGGCAGCGGCAGTATGAAAAAAATGGGCAGTCTCGGCATCAAAACGATTATTTGGTTCGAAGTGATTACGACGCTTGTTCTGGCGCTCGGTCTGTTATTGGCGAACGTGCTGAAGCCGGGAGTCGGACTTAACCTCTCCCATCTTGCTAAAAAAGATATTCACGAGCTTTCCGGCTATACGGAAAAAGTAGTCGACCTGAAACAAATGCTTCTTGATATTATCCCCGTTAACATCATTGACGTCATGGCGAAAAACGATCTTCTCGCCGTCATTTTTTTCGCGATTTTATTCGGTGTTGCCGCAGCCGGCATCGGCAAAGCCTCCGCACCTGTCATGAGTTTCTTCGAATCCACGGCAAATATTATGTTCAAACTGACGCAGATGGTGATGGTCACCGCTCCGATCGGCGTTCTCGCCCTGATGGCCGCCTCCGTCGGGCAATTCGGAATCGCGCTTTTGCTTCCGATGCTGAAGCTGATCGGCACTGTGTTCCTTGGGCTGTTCCTGATACTCTTCGTTCTGTTTCCGATCGTGGGGCTTATCTTTAAAATCAAGTACTTTGAAGTGCTGAAAATGATTTGGGATCTGTTTTTGATCGCTTTCTCCACGACAAGCACAGAAACCATTCTGCCTCAGCTGATGGATCGGATGGAGAAATACGGCTGTCCGAAGCGGGTCGTCTCCTTTGTGGTTCCGTCAGGTTTATCGCTGAACTGTGACGGCTCAAGCCTCTATTTATCGGTGTCCTGTATTTTCCTGGCGCAGGCGTTTCATGTGGAGATGCCGCTTTCTCAGCAGCTTCTGATGATGCTTGTCCTCGTGATGACAAGCAAAGGCATTGCCGCCGTCCCGTCAGGCTCACTCGTCGTGCTTCTGGCGACAGCGAATGCCGTCGGTCTCCCCGCGGAAGGCGTCGCCATCATTGCCGGTGTCGACCGCGTCATGGACATGGCGAGAACCGGCGTCAACGTGCCCGGCCATGCGGTCGCCTGCATCGTCGTGTCCAAGTGGGAAAAAGCATTCAAATATAAAGGACCCGTCACGGCAGACCAGACCGCCCGGACAGAAAGTATGTAAACACAAAAAAGACCACCTCATTGGTGGTCTTTTCTATTAATCAATCGCCGCATGATCCTCTTTTTCAATCAAAGCAAGGCGTTCATTGATTTCTTCCTGAGTCATTTCGTGCTCTTTCACATACATGTTGCGTTCGTTCGTACGGCATTCGTGACTGCAGCTGCGCATGTATTTGTATTCATTCTCAGGTGTGCAGATCATTTTTTTATTACATGCCGGATTTGCGCAGTTCACATAACGCTCGCACGGCTCACCCGTGAAATAATCTTTTCCGATGATAACGTGCTCTACGCGGTTGACCGGTACGCTGATTCTTTCGTCAAACACGTAGCACTGTCCGTCCCACAGCTGCCCTTGCACTTCAGGATCTTTACCGTAAGTGACGATACCGCCGTCAAGCTGGGACACGTCTTCAAAGCCCTTCTTCAGCAGCCAGCCGGAAAATTTCTCACAGCGTACGCCGCCTGTGCAGTACGTGAGGATTTTTTTGCCTTCAAGCATGTCTTTGTGCTCTTCAATCCAGTCCGGCAGCTCACGGAACGCCTCAATATCAGGTCTGACCGCTCCGCGGAAATGACCGAGATCATACTCATAGTCGTTTCTGGCGTCGATCACGATCGTGTCAGGGTCCTGCATTTGCTCATAAAAGTCTTTCGGTTTCAAATGCTTGCCCGTCGTGACATTCGGATCAACATCATCTTCGAGACGAAGCGTCACCAATTCTTTTTTATGGCGCACAAACATTTTGCGGAATGCATGTCCGTCAGCCTCGTCAATTTTGATCGGCATGTCGGCAAAGCGCGGATCAGCTTTCAGCGCATTCATGTATTGATCCGTCTGTTCAACCGTTCCGGACACCGTACCGTTAATGCCTTCCTCAGAAATCAAAATACGGCCTAACAGACCGAGCTCCTTACAAAACTTCAAATGCTGAGCCGTGAACTCCTCAGGCTCATCAATCTTTACATATTTATAATAAAGTAAAACTCTATATTGTTTTTCCATGATTTATACACCCTGTTCAATTATATTAATGATCGCACACTCTACTATATCATACAGGAAAACGGGCGAAAGATGAACATTTCCGTCCGTACTCTTTCTTCCAGTCACGCTTCGCCTTTTAAAACCTGCTGAAAATAAAACCGATACGTATTGCGCAAAAAGGTCTCAAGCGAAAGGCCGGCCGCGGTCTGATACTTGCCGATAATAAACGGAAAACGTTCACGGCCTTTTGTCCGCAGAAGATCGGCGCTGTCTTCAGCCAGTTCTGAGATGAGCGCCTCAATGACAGGCCGGCATGCGTCCCGCACGGCTTCAAGAATTTGCTGATCCCCTGTATGCTGGTACTGCTCTATCAGCTTTGCCAAATCCTTTTCTTCCATAATGTTCACTTCCTTACACCATATAAAAAAGAGGAGCAGCTTTTATAAAGCGGACGCCTCCTCCTGTGACTCCGCATAACCGATGATCTGGCCGACCTGTAATTCACGGCCTTCAGTCAGGTTATCCGAAGGGGTAAACATATCTTTCTCGAATACTAAAATAACGGTCGATCCAAATGAAAAATAGCCCAGCTCTTCCCCCGTCTCAAGCCTGTTTCCGGTATTTGTCTGAACGATCGAGTTAATATTCATCGCACCTACCGGAATCATGAGCATCTGCTGATCAGCACGGGTCAGCTCGTACACATAACGGTAATTTTTTGAGAGCACATCTTTCCCGTACTTTAACCCCATCGTATTAACGGGATAGGAGCGTTTCCCCAGCTCGGCCAGCTTCTGATACGTGCAGCTGACGGGAGAATGGAAGCGGTGGTAATGTCTCGGGCTCAGGTAAAGCACGGCAAAACACCCGCCGTTATACTTGTGATCGGCGCTTTTAAACCCCGTCAGTTCGGCGAACGAATAATCCTTCCCTTTTACCATGAAAGTTTGATTGGGATTAATCATGCCCACCGTCTGAACGACGCCGTCCACCGGGCTGACGATGGCGTTCTTCTCTTTTGCCACGGGGCGGAGATTCAAATTAATATCACGAATAAAAAATGACGCCAGTGAATCAAAGTCAGAAGCCGTGCGTTCCGTTTCATTCCAGTTGATGCGATAGTGTTTGGAAAACAGCGGAATCACCGGCTTGCTCAGTTTCGATTCACAGAAGTTTTTAATGAGATAAGACGTCAATCGATTATTAGTCAGTTCAATCAAAGAACGGTAAAGAACTTTAGCGGCAGTATTAAACATTGATTACTCCTATGAATTTTCCTATAGTAATAAAAATAAAACACCATAAAAACGCTCCGATGGCGGCGAAGCATAAGTAGGTTTTGAATTCCATTCTGCCGATTCCGGAAAAGTAGCAGGTCACGTGTCTGATGCCGGGGATGAAATAACCTAAAATAATGGTGTACGGCCCGTACTTCTTCATCCACCTGTCTACTTTCTCCATCCTCTTTTCCTTCAGGCCGACCCATTTTCCGAACTTATTAATAAACGGCCGGCCGGCTTTTCTGCCGATGAAGTAGCTGATAATCATCCCAAGGAGCGCTCCGATAAAGCTGATCAGAATGGAGAGCCCGTAATTCAGCACGTTTAAATGAGCGAAGTAGCCCACAAGCGTCATCATGACTTCATCCGGAATAGGCAATCCGATAATACCGAGTGTCAGCATGAGAAAAATCGCGATATATCCGTAATCGGATATTAATTGCTGAACTAATTCCATCTTCTGCTCTCCAGGTTTTCAGGCGCCTGTTTTTTAAAGTGCGGAAATTTAATGTTGCTGACCATTAAATAACCGAGCGCGATCGTTCCCGCCCCCAGAAGAAAAGCGTTATTGATAAAGCTCAAAATGACAAGACACATACCCGCAAACGGAATCGGCATCCCGATAAACGTCGGCAGCTTGCTTTGTTCAATATTAAATCTGGAAAGACGGATCATCCCGCAGATGCTGTAGGAAAGCGCGATTAAAATTCCGATAAACGGAATCGTATATAGTGAAACACTGTAAGCGAGCATGGACGGCGCTACGCCGAACGTCACGAGATCAGCAAAGGAGTCAAGCTCTCTTCCCATCTCCGATACCGCGTTCAGCTTACGGGCGGCCAAACCGTCAAAGAAGTCAAGAAACATCCCGGTGAAAATAAAGATCACCGCAGAGTGTATATTATGATACAAAAGGGAATGAATCGATAAGAGCCCGCAAATAAAATTTCCAATTGTAATCATACTAGGTATATAATTCACAGTTTACACAAACCTCCAATTAAAACCATATCAAATCGGACTGCGTATGAATAAAGAATTCATTTTACGGAAACATAAAATGGAATTCTTTCAATGCTATCATTCAAATTCTTTTATTATACAGCATTTGGTGTTATTTGAACAATCTAATCTGGTGATTTTTGTTTTTTCGCCGTTCATATTAAGGTAAGCAATCATGGTTTCCTCTATTCCGGATTACCCTGCTTAAATATTCCATGCTGCGATCCGGATTGTCCGTTCTTGATGAATGAAAAGCCGTATGATGTATTGTTATTTCCTTCTCCGTGAAATGAGAACATTACATATAACGATTGCGGACATAAAAAGTTTCATGAATTAAAAAGCCGGCACAAAACGGCCTCATACATTATCTCACAACCCCGTTTTCCAGTATATAGTCTGTCCAAACAAAAAAGGCGCCTTACCATTACGGTAAAAACGCCTTTTAAGATCATTTTATGTAATTGATAAATGACTGAGTGCTTCGGCCGCTCTTTCTCTGGCCTCTTCAACGGTCTCAGCTGCAGAAAGCGCAACCGCCATACGGCGTCCTACTTTCGTGACGGGTTTACCGAATACGCGGACCTGAGTGCTTTTTACCGCCAAAGCCTTCTCCACACCTTCAACCGCATAATCAGCAAGCTCTTCTGGCGCCTTCAGCGGACGGCTTGCCCCCGGCGACAGCTGAGTGATTTCCGGAATCGGGAATCCCAATACCGCGCGGACATGCAGCGCAAACTCTGACAAATTTTGCGTTACAAGCGTAACGAGCCCCGTATCATGCGGACGGGGGGACACCTCGCTGAAATATACTTTATCTTCAGTAAGGAAAAGCTCCACCCCGAACAAACCGTATCCGCCGAGCTCGTCCGTTATGCTTTTCGCAATGTGTTTCGCCTCTTTGACCTGCTGTTCCGTCATATGATGAGGCTGCCATGATTCAATATAGTCACCGTCTTTTTGTTCATGTCCGATCGGCGCGCAAAAGGACGTACCGTTCGCCGCGCGCACTGTCAGAAGAGTGATTTCTGATTCAAACGGAATGAATTCCTCAACGATGACCCGGCCGTTTTTCACCCGGCCGCCTTCCATCGCCATGTCCCAGCAGCTTTTCAGCCCGGAAGCCGAGCGGCACACGCTTTGCCCTTTTCCGGAAGAGCTCATCAGCGGTTTTACCACGCACGGAAAGCCGATTGTTTCCGCCGCTTCTTTAAATTCTTCATATGTATTCGCGAATTCATAGCCGGCAGTCGGAAGATGAAGCGTCTCTGCCGCAAGCCGTCTGATGCCTTCACGGTCCATCGTCAGCTTTGCCGCACGCGCATTCGGAATGACGTGAAACCCTTCTTCCTCAAGCTTCAGCAGCTCATCCGTCGCAATGGCTTCCACTTCCGGCACGATCAAGTCTGGTTTTTCTTTCTCAATGACTTCTCTGACCTGCGCTTTATCAAGCATATCAATCACATAGCTTTTGTGCGCGGCCTGCATGGCGGGAGCATGCTCATAGCTGTCAACGGCTGCAGTGACAACCCCGAGCCGCTGCGCTTCAATGACGACTTCTTTCCCCAGCTCGCCTGATCCTAATAACAACATCTTCTTCGCCTGATACATGTCCTTTGGCTCCTCCCTTTCTATACCCCACTCATTATAACGGAAATATTCAAAAAATAAAGACAAGATAGATAACAAGCTCTATCCTGTCTTTTGCGCTGATTCGAGCGATTCAATCGCCGCTGACACATCCTTCTCGCGATATTGCCCCATTAAGCATAACGATTCTTCCGCCCGGCAGGCGTGAGAAGCAATGCAGCGCTTGGCTTCCTCATGGTTGTCAAGGATGCCGAGATCACAGAGACTGACGGGGAAACCGAGCCGGCGGTAAAACGGAAGCAGCTCTTCAATCTCAGGTCTCCGATTCTCAAGCGCGAGCTGCACCAATATGCCGTAAGCAACCTTCTGGCCATGCAGCACCTGATGTGTCTCCTGAAGAAAACTGAGTCCGTTGTGGACCGCATGCGCCCCTGCCATCCTGCACAAACGGCCGCCATACCCGCCGACCGTTCCCGCAAGCATAATGATCGTTTCCGCCGTATGGATGAACGGCACGGACAGCTCGCCTTTCTCCATGCTTCCGACGGCCGCTTCACTGTAACGCAATAACAGATTACGGATATATTCCGCCTGTCTCAGCCCCGCCTGCGCCATCAGCGGCGCCGCCTCCTCCGTATTTCTGATGACCGCCTCGGCCTCATACCATTTCGCCAGCGTATCACCGATCCCGCTTTTCATATATTCAATGGGAGAGGAAAGCAAAAACAGCGGATCAACAAGCGTCAAATAGCTTGAACGCTTATGATAATCAACTCTGATAAAATTGCCGCTCTCATCATATATGACACTCAACGGCGTACTTGCCGCACACGTCCCCGCAATGGAAGGAACCATCACAGCCTCTATATCAAGCCGGTCTGCCGCCGCTTTTGCCAAATCCAAAATCGTGCCGCCTCCGATACCGATGATCACATCCGCGTCTTCCGCCTGCTCACAGACCTTACGCACCGCCTCAGGTGAACAGTATCCTTTATGCTGAATCACATCCCAGGAAGAACCGCCGCTGTAATCGGAGAACGCCTGATAGGATTTGATTCCGGTCACAATAACGGGTTTTCTGAATGTCTCCAGCAGCCCCGGAAGTTCTTTTGCGATTCCTTCCTTGCATATGTACTGATTCGGGCCGCTTCGGACGATATCTTCAGGCTTCATTCGAATCTCTCCTTTGGCTGGAATTTATATATATTTTCCCACTTGTCAGAAAATACATCAACCGGAGGTGCGTCAGCGCTTCGCTTCTTCCGCCTCCAAGAACAGCTCATCAAGCCGCTCCAAAGCCTCTGCCTTTTCAAAACTGCTGAACCACAGATCATCATAGGAATCAAGGATGCGGTAATGGTGGGAAATCAAATGCTGCTGCAAGCGGAACTCGCCTTTTTTCTCGATGGCTTTCCACCACACCTTGCCGCCCATCGTCTTCCCCTTCGGCCTGTCAATTGTGCGGTGAGCAACCGTTTCAATGACCTCCAGCGGATCATCTCCTAATACGGATTGCAGTGTTTCACTTGATCTGAAAAGCGCGCAAACCGCCACAACGTGCGGCCATTCCGCAAGCGCCCGCCCTTTCTCAATCTGCACCAGCGACTTTTTAGAAAGGCCGATCACATCCGCCATTTTCTCCTGTGTGTAGCCTCTCTCCGACCGGATTTTCTTCAGCTGGACTGAGACAAGCTCAGTCATATAATCTTGATCCATCTCAACCTCCATATTTATCAATATAGCCATTTTACACCGCGGCACGCCTTTTTTATATCAGAACATTTTCAAACGAATCAAAAGAACCCGGGATTGGCTTATCATTGAAGCGATGTACCTTTCCGCATAATCCAGAATGATGCGGTGAATACAAACGTACGCCCGAAGAGACAGGTGCGGGCTCCCTGGCGGTTGAGCTCCGGAGAAAATAAAAAGCTGCCGCAGCTGCAGCAGCTAAAACTTTATAGACCGGAAAATCGGCATTATGAAGCGAATACAATCCATTTTGCACTATAATTGACACGTTTTTTCGAACCCTGATTGACCAATTTAAATCTGTATGAATCTCCTTTTTTTAACGAAGGTGTTTCAAAATAAGTCGTTCCATTTTTCTTTGCATTGGCGGTTTTGATTGTTTTCCAGGCACCTTTGCCGTTGACTTGCTTTTGGACGGATATTTTATACGTGCCCTTCCCTTTACTGTTGGATTTAAAAGTCACGGCTCTCAAGCTGTACTTTTTTGTCGTTTTAGTGAATTTAGGGTGATATGTATTGATCACATAGTTAGTGAAATACCCGCTTTTATAAGTATGAAGCCAGTCTTTAGCCTCTGCTTTTTGCGGAGAAGAAAAACCCATAAAACCAATTCCGCTGATTAAAAGAGTAAAAATAATGATGAGCGACTTAAAAATCTTTTTGCTTTTCATCGAGAAAATCCTTCCTTCCTGTAACTATTTACCCTATTTATGTTAATGACAATATAGCCAATCATAAATCCGTCCAACTAACCATTTTGACCGCAGGAAGAGATGTGAACAGTCCTTAAAATGACTATATGACTACTACTTATGATTCTTGTTATTTTTGATTAAGTGATAAAGTTACTTTAAACCGCTATTCATTTTGTTGTTTTTGTATCAATTGTCATAGCGAGGTCTTTTCCTATCAATGCCTCTTTCGGCGTTTGTGCTGCGGCTGTATGATGGGGCTGTCCCTGCTTGAACAAACTCATAAACCCATGACAAGCTGTCATACGTTTGCCACCTATGAATGAACGCACACTACACGTAATGGAGGGATTGCAATGGACGAAATGGTCCTGGAAACACAACAATGGCTGAATGAGACGTACAAAGGCAGACACGGGTACAACAAGGTGCCGGAAAATGGAAAAACGGGCTGGGATACCATTTACGGTCTGACACGGGCGCTTCAAATTGAGCTTGGTATTTCAGAACCTGCCGATAACTTCGGACCGACGACACAAAGATTGTTTAAACCGTTGAAAAAGCAGGCTCCCGATTCTAAGCCGACAAACATGAATTACATTCTGCAAGGGGCGCTGTGGTGTAAAGGTTTTAACCCCGGCGGATTTTCAGGCGTTTTCTATGAAAATACCGAAAGCGCTGTAAAAGAGTTTCAAAAAGCGGCCGGGCTCACTAAGCAAGACGGCATCGTCACGGCACTCATTATGAAAGCCTTGCTGGATATGAGCGCTTTTCGGTTAGTAGAGGGAGGCGACAAAAGAATCCGCCAAATCCAGCAGAACCTGAACCGGGATTACAATGACTACATCGGCTTGATGCCTTGTGACGGCTTATATGCCCGCGGTACAAACAAGGCTCTCATTTATGCTCTGCAAAAAGAAGAAGGCATGAGCACAAGCGTCGCCAATGGATTTTTCGGAAACGGAACGACCAGCTTATGCCCTACCTTGACTCCCGGCGATTCACGGACAGGCTTTGTTTTGATTGTTCAATACGCGCTTTACTGTAATGGGGAAGCGTTTGATCCCGGTGAATTCGACGGGAAATACGGCGTCGGAGTTGTATCGGCAGTGAAAGCTTTCCAAAAGTTTATGTGCCTGCCGCAGACTGGTTATGCGGACATGCCGACGATTAAAGCTTTATTATCAAGCTCAGGCGACACAACCCGTGCTGCTTCAGCTTGTGACACCGCTGCCATTTTGACGGCAGATACGGCTAAAACTTTGCGTGAGAATGGCTATAAGATCGTGGGAAGATATCTGACCGGGAATGTGCGGACAAGCAGCGGACTGACATCGAAAGCGTTAACGAAAAAAGAACTTTCCACGATTTTCAATGCCGGCTTAAGCGTGTTTCCGATTTATCAGGACGGCGGCTATGAATCTTCTTATTTTGTAAAAGACCAAGGAACGAGAGATGCGTACAGCGCTGCATCAGCCGCCCGAAGATTAGGCTTTCCGTCAGGAACGACCATTTACTTTGCCGTCGATTTCGATGCGTATGATTATGAAGTCACAGATAAAATCATCCCTTACTTTCAAGAAATCAAGTCAGCTTTTATGAAAATGCAGGCTTTCTCAACTGCGCCGAAATATGAAATCGGGGTATACGGACCGAGAAACATTTGTATCCGGACGTCAGAAGCAGGTCTGACCAAATATAGCTTTACGGCTAACATGTCGACCGGTTTCAGCGGCAACCTCGGGTACCCGATGCCGAAAAACTGGGCTTTTGATCAATTTTATGAAGGAACGATCGGAAGCGGAGCGGGAAAAGTCGCCATTGACAAAGACGGATACTCCGGAAAAGACTCGGGTGCAAGCAGCGTCCATCCGCCTTCTGATCCTGTGTATGATGCAAGACTAAACACATTAACCAATATCCTGTCAACAATTCCAGATTTAGAGAATGCATCCGGTCTTGCCAATATGATGTTCGAATTCGGTACAACCGAAACCATTTTAGCCTCTCCAACTTTAGATATCTTATTGTCTACTTCAATTCTGTATACGATCCCAAGTGAGGGGTCTGCTAATACAATGACAATAACGAATGGAAAGCCCGGCGCTTATGTTACTGGTTTACTGGGAGATACACAAACAATACTTACGGCTTCAGACATCCGTTCTTATCAAAATTTATTAGACAATCTGAGCCTATCTGTAAGAAACGGTTATCTGGAAATGGCAGTGACCCCATCTGCTCAATCATTAGATGTTTCAATTAAAATCTATACACCTGACATTCCAGTTGCCGATGGGTCCACAACTGGACTTACGACCATGTTTACGTTTAGAATTAAAACGTATAAAGGTGTACCGGTTTCAGCTGCAGAAAGTGAATTAGCGAAGGACTGGGATCTTCTCCCTTCAGGCCTCGTTATTGTTGCAGGCCTGTCTGCTTTCTATTTTACCTCTAAAATCCTTACAGTTGAAAAACCGACTGGGGATAAAACTGTAGAAACGGTAACTGAATTTGCCGTATTTTTGTTAGCTCTTTACGCTTATATGACTGATCTCTACTAATCAAAGAAAAACTGCATGAATATCTCATTCATGCAGTTTTATTCCTATTATTTTTTTGGAGGTTTCACTCATTGAATGAAAATCAATCTGCATTTAACACAGCAAAGCAAACCGCACAAAGATTGTTAAAATGTAAGAATGAACAAGAAATGATGGACTTTTTAGCTGAACAGGATGTACATACGCTCAGTCTTTTAAAGTACTATTACTCTGCTCCGGCTCTTCCTTTTCAAATGCTCATGAAGATTGCTTTTTGCTGTATAGTGATGGCGTTGATCTTCACTTCATTCTTGTTTATTCAAGTCAAAACACTCATACCTATTCCCATTTTATCTGATCTGTTGCCGGCAGTGTTTTCACTGTTTACAATCGGATGTATTGTCGCGTTTTATATGTTTTTTTCGCGCGAAAAGAAAGACCGGTTACCTGACAGCCGCTTAAGAAGAAACACTTACTCCTTCCGGGTTATAAATATGATAAATACAAATCTGGAAAAGAAATATCGTACACTGGCTTCTTTAGCGGGCGGTAAACAAAGTGATGATACACTCGAAGAAAGCATGAAGCAGATTAGCTCTTGTAAAAATGATGAAGAACTGATGAAATGTCTTGAAGAACAAGATACTGAGAAGTTATTCAAGCTGAAAAATCAGTTTTCCAAACCTGACTCCTCATTATTTGATTTTATGAAATGGATTTTTATCGGAAGCGTTATTGCTATGTTTCTGACTGCACTTTTCTCAGGTCAAGTCAGCTATGTTCATGTTCCCCGCCTGCTTCCGTATCTCCTGCTTTTTTTATTCGCCAGGGGCTTAATATATCTAATAAAACTGCTGAAACTGTACCAAAAAGGGCCTTTGCACTCCATTCCTCACTTTACAAAGAACGCTGAAAACATCCGTATCACCGGAATGATAGACTTTGTCCTCGAACAACGATACAAAGACATGATCAGTTAAAAACCCCTCTGCTTAAGGGGTTTTTTATTATGCAATTCCTTCACCCCCCTTATCAAAAAAGGCTCTTCCTCTTTGGAAATAACCGGAACACCCAATTTCGTTTTCAATATAATGAGGTAGTGGATCTGCAAAGAAAGAAGGGCGACATGATGGGTATCATTAACGGCAAAATGTTCATTGACCGATTAAATCAGCTTGGAAATGAGATTTGGCTTGATGGTGAAAAGATCGAGGGACAGATTTCTGAACATCCCGCATTTAAGGGCCTTCTGGAAACGAAGCGCTCTCTTTATGATTTGCAAACGAAACCGGATATGAAAGATCAAATGACTTACAGTCTTCCCGGTAAAAAAGAACGGGCCGGGCTTTCATACCTGCAGCCGAAAACGAAAGAAGACGTAAAAAGAAGAAGAAACATGTTCGAACATTGGGCCAGACACACGCACGGAATGATGGGACGAAGCCCGGATTATATGAATACCGTGCTGATGAGCTTCGCCTCCTCCGCCGCGCTTTTGAAAGACCGCGATCATTGTTTTCCGGAACATGTTCAAGCGCTGTACGAACGCGCTGCTGCACAGGATCTTTCTTTTACGCACACGTTTATCACCCCTCAGGTGAATCGTTCACAAATGGGTGTAAACGTATCGCCGACACCTATCTCGGCAAAAGTCGTCGATAAAAATGAAAAAGGCCTCATCATACACGGCGCCCGGATTTTAGCCACACAAGGCGGCCTGACGGATGAAGTGCTCGTGGTTTCTCTGCCTAAAATGTATTTTGAATCGGATGAAGCGTTCGCTTTTTCAATCCCTTCCAATACAAAGGGAGTAAAATTCATCTGCAGGGAATCTTTCGTACTCGGAAAATCATCGTTTGATTATCCGCTCAGCTCAAGATATGAAGAAATGGATTCTATCGTTGTATTTGATCACGTTTTGGTCCCTTGGGAACGCGTATTTTTTTATAATAATTACGAGGCGGCTTTTGATTTTAATATGAAAAGTTCTTTTAACGCCTTCGCATTTCATCAAGTTATCACGAGACAAATTGTAAAGACGGAGTTTCTCCTGGGCCTCGCCCAAACGCTTGTCGAAGCGATAGATGTGGGCGAATATCAGCATATTCAGGCTAAGATGGCTGAAATCATCACCGGTCTGGAAACGATGAAAGCCCTTTTGGAAAAGTCGGAGAATGATGCGGAAACAGATGAATGGGGTTATATGCGCCCGAGTGTCACTCCGCTTCGTGTGGTCAGCGCGATTTTTCCCGACATCTACCCGCGCTTCACGGAAATCATTCAGCTGATCGGGGCAAGCGGAATGGTGACTTTGCCGACTGAAAAAGCGTTCCGTTCTGACATCAGAGGAGACCTTGACCAATATTTGCAGGCGGCCGAATTGAACGCTGAAGACCGGGTAAAAGTGTTCCGCCTCGCATGGGATTTGACCATGAGCCCCTTCGGAACAAGACAGACACAATATGAGCGGTACTTCTTCGGTGACCCCGTCCGCTTAACCAGCCATCTGTACAGAAGCTATCCGAAAGAAGAACAGACCGCGGTCATCAAGGAATTCCTGCACATTCATAAATAAAACAAAGCAGAGAGCGCATCTCTGCTTATGATAGCTGGATCGGCTGCCGCCGATCCTATTTTTTATTTTGGCTGATCACCACCATCGTAATATGCGATAACGCGAAAGAGACAAGCGTATACACGACGGCCCACCCGATAAACGAGAAATTCAATACGGTAAAGGTGCATATAAGGCAAACGGCCAAAGCGGCAGCCGGCATAATGAACGCGTTTTTAAACAGGTACGTTCCGGCGACTGACAAGATGATGATACAAAGCGGCAGAACACCGAACGCAAAATCCAATTCATCAATCAACAGATGCACTCCCTTCGCTTTTCTTAGTCCGGCCTAACACATCTTATGCCTGAGTACAAAATCGAGTACTTCAAATCTTTCGCGCTCCGGCTGATTTTCCCTCCGGTTATTTATTCAAAAAAATGAAAACTTTCCTTAAAGCGTTTACATTCACGTCAGACTGTGATAATTTAAGAAAGCGCTATCATACACAAGTTAATGATTTTTGGATGGAGATGAGGAGAACCAGGAAACCCCGCCCTTTCACAAGGGTGATTTCTGGTTCTTTTTGTCATTTTCAAGGAAAGGAGTCATACATACATCATGATAGACGTTCAGCAAAGGGGAGGATATGATGTTTCAATTGTTTAAGCCGGCTCCGCATATTGAGAGATTGGATGATTCAAAGACGGATGCGGCCTATAAACGGCTCAGGCTGCAAGTATTTTTGGGGATTTTCATCGGGTATGCCGGGTATTATTTGCTTCGCAAAAACTTTGCCTTCGCTATTCCTTATTTTCAGGAACAAGGGTTTTCAAAAGGGGAACTTGGCTTGGTGCTTGCGGCCGTATCAATCGCTTACGGCTTCAGTAAATTTATTATGGGGATGGTGTCTGACCGCTGCAACCCGAGGTATTTCCTTGCGACGGGTCTGTTTTTGTCAGGTGTCGTAAACATTTTATTTGTTTCCATGCCGTGGGTCACGTCAAGCGTGACGATTATGTTTATTTTTATGTTTATTAACGGATGGTTTCAAGGAATGGGCTGGCCGCCTTGCGGACGGACGATGGCTCATTGGTTTTCCATCAGTGAACGCGGCACGAAAATGTCGATATGGAATGTCGCCCATAACATAGGCGGAGGTATTCTCGCCCCGCTCGTGACTCTCGGCATCGCCATGTTTGTTACTTGGAAAAGCGTGTTTTTCTTTCCGGCGATTATCGCCATCGTCATTTCATTTGTGATTGTTCTTCTCGTTCGGGACACGCCGCAATCCTGCGGGCTTCCGCCGATTGAAGAATACCGGAATGACTATCCGAAACATGCGTTCAAAGACCAGGAAAAAGAGATGACGACCAAAGAAATTCTTTTCAAATACGTGCTGAATAATAAATTTCTGTGGTATATCGCATTTGCCAATGTCTTTGTTTATTTCGTTCGGTACGGTGTCGTTGACTGGGCGCCGACTTATTTGACGGAAGCGAAAGGATTCTCTCCTGAAGATTCCAGATGGTCTTATTTCCTTTATGAATATGCGGGAATTCCGGGAACGATTTTGTGCGGCTGGATCAGCGACCGGTTTTTCAAAAGCCGCCGCGCGCCGGCAGGCGTACTGTTCATGGCCGGCGTATTTATCGCTGTATTGGTCTACTGGCTTAACCCTGCCGGTCATCCGCTCATCGATAATATCGCGCTGATCAGCATCGGCTTCTTAATCTATGGACCTGTCATGCTGATCGGGCTTCAGGCCATTGACCTTGCGCCTAAAAAAGCGGCGGGAACGGCAGCCGGCTTAACCGGGTTTTTCGGCTACATCGGAGGCTCTGCTTTCGCCAACGCCATCATGGGTTATGTCGTAGACCGCTTTGACTGGAACGGCGGCTTTATCATGCTTATCTCCTCATGCGTGCTGTCCATCGTCTTCTTGGCTATGACGTGGAATACGGGCAAGCGGGCGGAGCATGTGTAAGAAAACAACATAAAAGATTAATATTTTTGCAGTACAGCATTTACAACGATTTTCTACACTAGAGACAGATATTGATTTTTAAGGGGGAAGAAAACATGCGGAAACATAAATTGTTTGCTTTGGTATTGCTTTCATTCGGTTTATTGTCATTCATCGTCACGCCTGTATCGGCGGCGGGAAAAGGAAACCTCTTGTCTCCTGACAGAATTTTGACCATTGCCCATCGCGGTGCTTCGGGGTATGTCCCGGAGCACACGATCCTTTCTTATGAAACTGCGCAAAAAATGAAGGCTGACTATATTGAGCTGGATTTACAAATGACAAAAGACGGCAAGCTGATCGTCATGCATGATGAAAAATTGGACCGCACCACAAACGGACAAGGCTGGGTGAAGGATCATACATTAGCCGAGATTCAAAAGCTCGACGCCGGCTCTTGGTTCAATAAGGCCTATCCGGAAAAAGCAAAACCGCAATACGCCGGACTTCGCGTTCCCACACTTGATGACGTGTTAAAACGGTTCGGCAGACATGCAAACTATTATATTGAAACAAAGGCGCCCGAAACATATCCGGGTATGGAAGAAAAACTGATCGCTTCACTGAAAAAATACAAATTGGCAGGTAAGCATGCGAAACTTGGACAAGTTATCATTCAGTCTTTCAGCAGGGACAGCCTTCTGAAAATCAAACAGCTCGATCCGAAACTTCCCGCCGTCCAATTGCTTGAAGCGGAACAGATGACGTCAATGACTGACGCAGATTTAACGGACATTAAAACATATGCCGTCGGAATCGGACCGGATTACAAAGCGCTGAACGCTCAAAATGTCCGAAACATTCGCAGCCACGGCCTTCTGCTTCATCCTTATACCGTGAACAGCGAGGCGGACATGCGCCGTCTGCTGAATTGGGGCGTAACCGGTGTGTTTACCAACTATGCGGATATATTCCAAAAGGTTAAAAAAGAATACAAATCATAAAGCCAGCATGGGTTCGGAGATGATGCCGAACCCGTGTTTTTTTGCCCGATAATGCAAACGCATCATGGGTTATGTAGCGGGCGGAGCATATTATTAAAAGGCTGAGACTCACCTTAATTGTAAAAAGGTATCACTGTAATGATGAATTACTTGTGATACCTTTTTAAACAAAAGGATATAATTATTTATTTCTATTATCTATTTTCTTTCTTATACTATTTGTAATAGACGATAATACAAGTGATACTAAACCATAGACAACCACCCATCCCCAGAAGGATAGATTAAAAACAGTGAACATTAATATGACTGAAACAACTATACTGACAAGCGGCATTATATACACTTTTTTGAAAATATAAGTGAATATAATCGATAAGACGATAATAGAAAGTGGTAAAATACCAAAAGCAAGATCTAGCTCATCCATTATTATTCTCCTTTGTGAATTTAATTTCCCCTTAAGTATACTCACTCAGCTGTCTAGCCATTTATATCTAATCACTCCATATTTCTTTGTTTTTCTTAATCATAAAAAAGTCATATTCAGAAACATGGGCATTGTTAATAATTTTTTCAAGTCCTCTGATAGGAGTAGATTTTAATTTTTTTCCGTTTTTATAAGAGTAAGAATTAATCACATATTTCCCGCCCTTGCTTATTTCTAACAAGAAAATTTTAGACTCGTCAAAATAAGTGAATTTTGCTTGGTTTTCAAATTTTGTCGACCTATTTAACGGGATTTTTTTTCCCGGCTTCATACTTTTCAGATCGAAAGTATAAAGTATTGAATTAGCTGCCAAATGATATAAAGTGTCATTTTTCACAAAAAAGTTATTAGTGGAAAGAGGAATTGCCAGTTGAGAAATTTCCTCAGGGATATTATAGCTGCCTAAAGGAAAAGCCCCTTTGTACTTATTATGCTTTAAATCAATTTCTGCTACTTTGAATTGTACTTTGTTTGATTTATCCGTTTGGTTATATAGTATAAAAAAGGCTGAGCTTTTTTTAACTATTATCTGTGAATAAACACTCCAATTTTCTTCATTTAATATAGGAATTGTTGTTCCTTTCCCTACTGTAACTTTATCTTTATCTATTTTAATACCCTGAAAAGTCGGTGTTTTGATTGAAGAATCTTCATTTATCACGTAAATATATTCACCGTCATTACCGGTACTTGTATAGAAACCCGGAATAATCTTTTCATGAAATCCACTGCCGTTACCCCATCTGATTAAACTATTATAATGGTTTTCACCGACTCCTTGATTATTCAAAAAATAAAAGATATTTTCTTTTATTAAATGGCCTGATGATTGCCCATAACTTGTATGTACTTGATGTTGCATCGGGAATTTTTTAAAGTTATCGCCTATCATATAAACTTCTTTTTTGTCCTGTCTAACTATGTTTTTTTCATCTTGTGCAATGGTTCCAACTTCAATAGCATCTCCTTTTACAGCTGTTGCTTTTCCTTTTTCATCAATATATACAGTATAACTCCCATCTTTAGGGTAATCTATTGTAGCTGAATAATATATAGCTGCAATTTTATCATTCAAGAAATTCTTTTCTTTTTCTGTTTCAGTTTGTTTAACATCAGAAACTGTATTAGTATATTTAAAAGTTCCGATACATATAAATATACCTATTAATACTATGACCGCAATTATAATTAACCACTTAATTTTGTTCAAATATAATCTCACTCCTTAAAATAATAATGACTCCCTAAATAAACTTAGGGAGTGACGATGCAGAATGTTACAAAAAATTTTCGCTTTTTCATACTTATTACCATCAACTATTTGTTTATTTTTCTATATTTTAATTTATTATACAATTATTGCAAACACAACTTGCGTACTGTATTTTCTCTGTGGTTAATTATTTGTTTTGTCTCTAAAACTTTGACTTGGAGTACAGGAAAACGGATGAAGTTACGGAGAAGAAAGAAACACATAAAAGATTAATAGTTGCCCAACATATCTTTTACATTCATTGTTTAATATGGAAGACAGTTATTGATAAGGCGGAAGAAAACATGCGGAAACATAAGTTGTTTGCTTTAGTATTGCTTTCATTCGGTTTATTGTCACTCATCGTCACGCCTGTATCGGCGGTGGGAAAAGGAAATCTTTTGTCTCCTGACAGCCACGGCCTTCTGCTTCATTCTTACACCGTAAACAGCGAAGCGGACATGCGCCGTCTGCTGAATTGGGGCGTAACCGGTGTGTTTACCAACTATTCGGATATATTTAATTTTGTTAAATCTAATAGGGATCAATAGGTTTACGAATCTAAAGATTTCAAAACAAAAACTGCACGTATATCGCGTGCAGTTTTATAATATTAATTTTAAATATTTCTCCCTTTAAATAACGGTCTTAGTATATTCTTAACTTTTGCTTTAATAGATTTGCCCTTATAAATAACAGGAACACTTTGTTGCAAATGACCAATAATCACTTCTGCATTCTTTTTTAGCTTAATTTGTTTTAACTCCTGCTTAGTTACTTCAAAACTAAAATCATATGACATTTTTTTTCGGGTAGAATCTTTAAGTACCACATCAGGTTTAAACACAAGAAACCTTCCAAAATTCACCTGGAAAGAATTTTGTTCTCCAAAACTTAAATCTGTTTCACAATCAAAATGTCCTTTAATCCTAGAACCGCTGCAGGTTAACACAAAGTTTTTAAAATGTAACATTTGATGTTTAACAACAAGAGAAAGATTACCCCATTTAGTTAGATACGAGTTTATAACGATAGGTTCTTTACATCCTTTTGCAATATAAGAAGCATTTTTTAAATAAACGCTTTCTTTCGATTTTAATCTCAATGATTTCGTATAATCTTCTATCTTACTAATTAATCTTAAATCTAATATACCATCTTCGCTATTTAAATGGAGTAAAGATTCTATAGAAATATATGCATAAAAATAAGTAACTTTTTCTTTTTTTATAATTTGCGTATCTATTTCAAAAGGATATTTTTTTTCAAAAAGGCTTCTATAAGCTGGAAATGAAATTGTTTTATCTTTTTGTTCTCTCAAAGAGACTTCGATAAATAAACGCTCATTTGAGGAGTCAACATGTGAATGATAACAAAAACCCTCTAACAAAACGGCATTCTCTAATTTCTCTATTTTTGTTATTTCTCCTTCAAATTTATTATTACGATGAAAGGAAATGGACTCATGCAAGGCCAAATTGTATGCTAATTCTGGTTTTGGATAGACCTTCCCATGTTGTACTACCATGTTACCAGGTTGTTTTTCAGCGTACCAGAAAGCAATTAAATCCTCCAATTGTCCTTTCTCAATTAAACGTAATAAGAGTTTATGGCGGGAAGAAAACTGCTGGTAGTAATCTAAGTATTGGTACTTGTCAAGCATTTTCTTTAATGTATTAAAAATATAGATTTTATCTTCAATTAGAAAAGACTTTGAAATCAGAGCGCTTAACTCCACTTCCATAATCCTTTCCCAGTAATGAAAGAAAATCAGCCGTTTTTTATCTGTTTCAAGGTTCAGTAATTCAATAGATGCCAATGTTTCTTCGATTCTGAACATAAAACTTTTACCTGATAATGGTTTCTTAGTAAGTTGAACCCTTCCTATTGTTTGATGATTGGTCAAATAATAACATGGGTAATCTTTAACAAGGGCTATGGAATTTGAATATGCATACGCTTGAATCATAAACGGTTGATCTTCTCCTAGAGAGAAGTGTTCCGGAAAACGAATATTATGTTTAATTAATAACTCCCGTTTAAATAGCTTTTGAGCACTCATAGTAAAAAGAGCATTGGAACCAGGGAAGGAAAAACAATCTGGATTCTTTTTAAATACAGCCACAGGAACACCTCTATTAATTCCTTCATAACGGCCGATAATTATATCACTTTGATACTGAACTATTTTTTCTTCCATCTTTTCTAAAGCTTCAGGTCCTAAATAATCATCTCCGTCTAGAAAATAAATATAATCACCTGTTGCTGCTTCTATAGCTTTGTTCCTCGGTCTGCCAGGTGCGCCGCTATTCTGCTGGTGAATTACTTTAATAAACTTGTACTTGCTCATGTATTCATCTAAAATATTACCGCTTTTATCAGTTGAACCATCATTTACACAGATAATTTCAAGTTTGTCCTCTCCAACTGTTTGGTTCACTACGCTATCGAGACAATCTCTAATTGTGTTTTGATCATTATAAACCGGAATAGCTACAGTAAATATCATCTTTTTTCTCCTTAATTATTGTTTCCTATATAAAAACAAGTCCAGAATTATTCGAATCCAATTTTAAAAGTTTACCATAATTTCTTTCTTTTATAAATATGGGTTAAAAATTTTAATGTGTTTTTAAACCTAGCCACCGTAATCTAGATAATAAGATGGAATATTTCCAGTAATTAAATCGAATTTTCCATAAGATCCCTAACAAATGCTTTGATTCATTTCTCTTTGAATTTGGAAAGCTCACTTCATTTAATCCTAAATACGATACTTTGCGGATTTTTAATTTTACCCATAAAAAAACACCTCTAAGTCGTTTTCAGGTATGATACCTGCTTTTCAACTTAAAGGTGCCTTTGTCCTGCGCTTACAGGCCCAGACTCTCAAAAACTTCAACTTTTTATAACTTATTCTTTTCCGGCAGCTGCTTCCGCCTGTCCGCCTTTTAATTGATCGTTGATTGCTTTGGCGTCTTTCAAATACTCAGTCTTGAATCCGCTCTTCAGCGCCCACGCATAGAAGGCAAGGGCAACGATTGCGATCAGCCCCATATCCCAGCCGTACGGAATGATGTTCAGACCGCCGAATTTTTCACTTCCGAGCCATGAAATGACCATCATGCTGAGCAGATAGACAACCATCCAGACGCCGCCTTTAAAGTTTCTGCGGAATCCTTTCCACTTCGCTTTCGCTTGGTAGTAGAAATAAATCGGAAGGCCGATCAAAATGATAAACAGCACCTGCCCTGTTAACGGCCAGCGCGCCCAATACAGCACGAGAGACGCGAACACGAAGCCGAGCGGTGCAACCACGCTGAGGCCTTTCAGACGGAGAGGCCGGTACAAATCCGCCGCCGTCCGCCGCAGCGTCATCACCGTCACGGGACCCGTGATATAAGAAATCAGCGTCGCAACGGAAATGATTTCAGCAAGCACGCCCCATCCTCTGAATAAAAACAGAAAGATAAACGATACGATCAGGTTGAAAATCATCGCTTGGCGCGGCACGCCGTACAGCGGATGAAGCTTTCCGAAAATGCTCGGCATATATTTATTTTTTTCCATGCCGTAAATCATGCGGGACGTCGTAGCGGTATAAGTAATACCCGTTCCTGACGGAGATACGAACGCATCCGCATAAAGAATAATGACAAGCCAGTTGATATTCAATGCGATCGCCAAATCGGCAAATGGAGAGTTGAAGTTCAGGTGACTCCAGCCGTGAACGATCATGGAAGGTTCAACCGCACCGATAAATGCGATTTGCAATAGGACGTAAATGACGGTTGCGACCAGCAGCGAACCGACAACCGCAATCGGAATCGATTTGCCGGGATTTTTTGCTTCTCCGGCCATGTTAATCGGGCTTTGAAACCCGTTAAACGCAAATACGATACCTGATGTGGCCACCGCCGTCAGCACGCTTGCCCAGCCGTTCGGTGCAATGCTTGAACCGGATGTGAAGTTTCCGCCGTGAAAACCGGTAAACAGCAGCGCTCCGATTGTCAGCCCCGGAATAATGATTTTAAAGATGGTAATCAATGAATTCGCTTTTGAAAATAAGTTAACTGTCCAATAATTCAGTAAAAAGTAAATAATCAGTAATACGGATGCGAAGCCGAGCCCCTCTCCCGTAAGAGTGCCGTTGTGAACGAGATTGCTTGTCCATTTTGCCCATTCCCACGGCCATGAGCTCATGTATTGAACAGACGCAACCGCTTCCACCGGAATAACGGAAACAATCGCAATCCAGTTTGCCCATCCTGCGATAAATCCAATAAATGATCCATGAGAATATTGAGTATATTTTACCATTCCCCCGGCTTCCGGGAACATTGAACCCAATTCACTGTAAGAAAGTGCGATAAACAAAATAACGATCATACCGATAATCCAGGAAATAATTGCGGCAGGTCCCGCAATCTGAGCCGCCCGCCACGCCCCGAATAACCAACCGGAGCCAATCATCGACCCAAGTCCGACCATCATGAGTGCAAACGTTCCCATTCTGCGATGTAATTGATTCATAAAGTTAACACCTTTCAATTAAAATATGACTCCAGAGCTATCATATATTTATAATATTATTCTGAAAATAGTTTTGTCAATCTTTATCGCATTAAAGCAGAAAGCCAAAATTACCCTTCCGATGTTTAAACAGCCGTTAAGCGGGAATAACTACTGCAAGCCAGAAATAGAAAGGAGTTTTTATCGTGAAACAAAAACTGCTCATTTCAGGACTTGCCGTGTCGACTGTCGGAGTGACTTCCTACCTGCTCAAAGATAAATCAAACCGCCAAAAGGTGATGAGCTTTATCCGCAATATGAAAACATCGCTCTCCGGGAAGCAGGATATTGAATCATTCCCCGTCAACAAAGCAGGCAACCCGCATCCCGAAGATATTGAAGATAACAAAATGGTATCCGAAGGCTCCATGTACCCGGTTCAATATTATGATGACAAGAAGAAATAATCTGTTCCCGGGCTGCCCGGCCGTATCAAACGGCGGCAGCTTTTTTTATGCAGACGGCGTTTGATAGATCCGCCAATATTGGCGCGACCCTTTCTCCCGCACGGTAATGCCCAGTTTGGATATTTCCGCTTTCAGCTCTTTCGCATCAGCCTTTTCCTCCTCTTTCAGCGCCTTTTCTCTCGCTTTTAAAAGAGCATTTGCCCCTGGCTCCAAATCCGGCGTGTCCGGCACCCACCGTTTGTATTCTTCTTTAAAAGGATCTTCCGTCCCCAGCCAGACATACCCATGCGCGCGAAACGCATCAGCCGCTTTTTCAACCGCGGGCTCAAGCTTCTCCCGAAAAAGCTCCTGCCCTTCAGTCCCCAATAAGACAAGATGCTTTTCATCCGTAAACACACCGGAAATGCTGTCTTTCGAAAACACGCTTTCTTCATTATATATGGTTAAGGACACCTCGCTGTCCGTCACGACTGCCACAAGAGTTTCTTTAAAAGCTGCCCGCGTCAGCCACACTCCCCCGATTAAGCCGATAACGGCGGTTGCAGCCGCAGCCTTCCATCCGTGAAAAGAAGCGATAATGTCCAGCGGCCCGTGAAAAGGCAGCCAATCCAATGTTACGGCCCACTTCGCAATGACCGGCAGAAACCATCCGATGACCAGCCCCAATAATGGCGGCACCAGAAAAACCAAAGCTTTTTCAACCGATGACAACTCAAGAACCGTCTGTTTTTTTATTTCGTTCATGTTTCTCCTCCGTCTGTGTTTTTCACAACTATCCATTATACAAAGGGTTGGATGATTCTGTAAACTGTTTCCGAAACAATAAAAAGCCTCCCGACCGCCGGGAGGCTTTTTAAAACAGGAGCTCATATACTTCATTCAATTCCATCGTGCGCTTCTCATCCTGCTCGTTCTCAGCATATTTGATTTCCTTTTCAAGCACCTGATTCAGCGCATCCATTTCCAAATCATTTAGATCTTTCACAAACTCGCCCTCATTTGCATAATGCTTCACCTGAAGCTTTTTATAAATCCCTCGGCACACATCATGCTCCAAGTGGTTCGAAAGCGACTCGCGCAAATATCCGAGTGTCCTGTCCATCATGTAAGCCCTCCCTTTTCTATAGGAATAGCTTCCCGGAAAGAGAGAAAAACTATACATGAAAGCACCGAACGGCTGTTTTAACTCTGTACCTGAATGGAGAAAAATCCGCTGCTTAACGGCGTGTACGGCCCGTTCAGCCCCGTTGCGGAGAAAGAGAACGTTCCTGAACTGACATAAGAAAGAGGAACACTGTAATATTTAATGTAGCCTGTAACGATATTGCCGTTTTTCGTATATTCATCTTCCAGCGCTTTTGACGTAAGATTTGTAATATTCGTTCCGTTGTTAAACGCCTGGATCGTGTTATTGTTCGGATACCCTTGGAAATATACGGCTAAATAACCCGTTGTACCCTTCATCGGTTTTGATGCGCTGATTTGGTTCGGCCCGATATTTTCCCATTGGTAACTCTGACCGTCAGACGTCACACCGATAATACGGATTTGTGTTAAAGCAGGAGCCGGCGCCGCAGACGCTGATGGAGCCCACAACCCGCTCACAAGCAACAAAACAGCGGCGGCCGCCGCGAATAGCATAACGAGTCTCTTTTTCATGTTTCTTCCCCCTCTTATTCTTTTCTTAGAATCCTATACTATTTTACACGATTTACAAGGAAAAAGATTACATTTTATAAAAGAGTCCGGAACACTTTGTGAACTAGATATGAAACGCTCTTGAAACGCCGTTGATCATGAGAAAGATGCCGCAGATTCTTAACACGACTCTCGAACTTCTGTCATCTTTACCGAAAAAGGTTTTTCCGAGCCGCCCGATCCATACGTTCATTGCAACTCCCGCGAGCAATTCTATGATTCCGATCATTTCTGCCATATACAAAGCAGCCACCCTTCTAACCGTTTTTTTTCATATGACGGCTTATCATATAAAGTGATAAGACCAATGACGCTGCACCGACAGCAAGAAACAGGCTCAGCGGCACGATCTGCATGCTGCCTCCGCCATTGTTTTGAAATGCGCCGATCGCCCATTTTTCAGGAGTAAACAACGACAGCATGCGCATGTACTCCGGAGCCGCGTCTAATGTGAAGAAAGCCCCTCCCAATAAACCCGTGACAGCTATAAAAACGGAAGCAAGCGACGTGAATTGCTTTTGGCTCTTCATGAACGGTATCACGGCCATCGTTACAGCAGTCAGCGCAAACGAGCAGGCCGCAAGCACCGCTCCCGCAGCAAAAACATGATCAGCAAAACGGATATGCAGCATGAATGTTCCGGCAGCGAGGATCACGATAATATGGAGAAGTCCGAAAAGATACGCCGCCGCAAACTTAGAGATTGCATATGCCGTATAGGAAACGGGCGTGCTCAGCAATCTGTCATATGTATGATTTTCTTGTTCATCTATAAATGATCGCAGGCTTTGGACTGCAACGAACCAGATAAACATCACTAAAAATCCGATAAGTCTGTCGGCTGCCTGTCCGCCTTCATAAACGTGATGGCGGTCAACATTGACGGCGGAATGACCCTGAATATCCTTCAAGAGATCAGTTGCCGCCTGCTTCCCGTCGGTGTGCAGCGTGCGGGATATCACTTTTGCATCGCGGACTATTTTTTTCAGCGCGCCCGCCTGCTGCGCAATCAGCTGCTCTGTCAAAACAGCATCACCCTTTTCTTCATTCTGAATAAATGAAACGTTCAATTCATCTCCGGAAAATAATGTCTCTTCAAAATCAGAGCCGATCAGCAATCCAAAGGGTATATCCTGATGATGAACCTTTGTTTTTAATACGTCCTCCGTGACCTTCGTGACTTTTATATGGCCGGCTTTCTGAATCATTTTCATAAATTGCGCTGAATAGGCGCTCTGATCCTCATCAGCTACATATACTTCCTTCTGCTGACTGCCATCCGCAGAAAAGGAAAAGAAATATGTGAGAAGGAGCGGGGCGGAAATCGTCGCAAAGATGGCAGCCCGATTTTGCAGCATCAGTTTCAGCTGATGTCTGATCATGAATAACAGCTGCGTCATGAAACAGCCTCCTTCCGTTTAAACACCCAGATGGTCAAACATAAAAACACGGCGCCGATGGCGGCAAGCTCTGCCAAATCCGTCGAAATACCGCTCAGACCGGCATGCTGCGTGACACTGACATAGCTGTTGATCGCTTTGCCGTTCGGTATCAGTTCCTGCACGATTTTCAAACTATCAGGCAAGCCGTCTTTTGCGATAAAGCTTCCGCCTAAAAAACTGAATCCGTATAAAATGGGAGCCGCCATGCTTGAGACGGTCTCGTGGTTTTTTGCAGTAAACCCCCAAAGAAGCACGATACTGCCGATCGCAAATGAATAAACAATCGTAACCAGTAATATTTCAAACAAATTGCCCCATTTTACCTGATACAAGATGCTGCTTGCGATGATGACGGCAGCCATTTGCATAAGGATGGCAAGCATGATTCCCAAAAGCTTACCCGCCACGTACTGGATACGTAAAACAGGCATTGATTTGATTCTGAATAACGTGCGCTGCTGTCTCTCTTCCACTATCCCGTGAATAAGCGCAAACGCGGTCATAATGGAGAACATGACGACCATTGCGATTGAATAATACTGCATCGCATCAATCGGAGCCGCGTGATTGCCGGCCGACTGTTTCGGAATGGTGACAGCCAGTTCACGTTCACCCGAAAGGCCGCTGATGATTTTGCGGGCATCTCCCTTTGACAGATGTCCCGACTGCTTCAGCACCGCTTTTTCTTCACTGATCTCCGCTTTTACTCTGGTGACAAACGAATCGGCCATCATTTCCACAATGTCTCCGTTTACAGTGCCTTGTTGGTCCGAGATGACTTTGATACTTGTTTTTTCATTGTGTTCTGCCGCTTTTGCAAAGCCTTTCGGCACGTATACAAAAACGGAGACTTTGCCGCTTTCGACAAGCTGTTTCCCTTCTTGGTAACTGCCTATGTCTTTTACACGGATGAGATCAGTTTGTTTCAGCACGTCATTCTTTAATACGTCGCCCAAAGAACTCTCCGCGTGATCCGCATTATAAAACGCGGTCTGAAATGGCTTCACTTTCGAATCGCCGTGAAAAACCGTTCCTAAAATAAAAATCATCAGTGCCGGAAACAGAATCAGTTTTATATAGAAAGACTTTGCTCCGGCCAATAACCGAAAATCTAATAAAATCAGCCTGAATAATATTTTCATGACGCCCCCTATGAATCCCGCAGCGTTTTTCCGGTGAGCCGGAGGAAAATGCTTTCCAGATTGGCTTCCTCGAAATGAATGCCCTTAATGGTGATACCGGTTTTCCTGATATCATCCGCAATATCAAGGATATTGCGATCTGCCGCAGAGACGAGCATCGTAATGGTCTGCTGGCTGACAGCAGCCTCGGCAACACCGGGAATGCGGCGGATTTTTTTAACGGCGTCATCATTCAGCCCCTCTGCATTCACGATCAGGGTATCAGAGGCTTTGGCTGACTGCTTCAATTCGTCTTTCGTCCCGCAGGCAATGATTGAGCCGTGATCCATGATCGCCGCTTTTTCACAGAGGTATTCGACCTCTTCCATGTAATGACTCGTGTAGATGACGGTCATCCCTTTTTCTTGATTTAACGTCTTCACGGTTTCAAGAATATGGTGTCTGGATTGCGGATCAATTCCGACGGTCGGTTCATCTAAAATGAATAGTTTCGGTTCATTCATTAGCGCGGCCCCGATATTCACCCGTCTTTTCATGCCGCCTGAAAATTCAGATATCCTTTGATGTCGCTGTTCCTTTAATTCGATGATGTCCAGCACTTCATCAACCCGTTTACAAAGTTCCTTACCGGAAAGTCCGTACAGACTCCCGAAAAAAGCCAAATTATCCTTTGCGCTTAACGCTTGATATAAAGCGATTTCCTGCGGGACGACTCCCATCACTTTTTTTATGGCCGCAGGCTGCTCCTGTAATAAGGTTCCGTCAATGCAGATTGTTCCGCCCGTCGGCGGGAGCACGGTGCTGATCATCGACACCGTTGTTGATTTACCGGCGCCGTTTGGTCCCAGCAGGCCGAATATCTCGCCTTTTTCGACGCACAGTGATATATGATTGACAGCGGTAAAATCGCCGTACTTCTTTGTCAAATCCGTTAATTCGAGCATTCGTGCAGCACTCCTTGTGTCATGTCTGCATTTATTCTACTCTCGGCAATCCTTGTTTTCTATTCACTTTCGTAATCGATATGGATATTACTTTCGTCATATGTTTAGTGATAAAAAGGGAGAGAGGAGGGTGAAGCGGGGTTATAGCAATTTTTGCAAATATAAAGTAAGCTCGGTTCTGTTTGACACTTCAAGTTTATCGAGGATTCTGGATACATAGTTTTTCACAGTGCCTTCAGTCAGAAATAAGTCTGCGGCAATGCGTTTATTGCTTTTGCCTTCCATAATGTGTTTCGCCACATCAAGCTCTCTCGGCGTGAGAATCTCCGTCAGCTTTGACTGCGGCTCTTCCTGCACCGCAGGGATCTCCATATTGTTCAGCGCTTTTACGACGGAAACCGTGATTTTGGGATTCAGCATCATCTTCCCTTCATAAACGGCTTGAAGGGAGGCGATAATTTCATCTGAATCAGCATCCTTCAAGAGATAGCCGTCGGCTCCGCTTTTCAGCCCGGCAAAAATATAGTGATCATCTTCAAACGTTGTCAGAATGATGACTTTTACGGACGGATATCGCGCTTTTACCGCTTTTGTCGTTTCGATTCCGTCCATACCGGGCATTCTGATATCCATCAAAATCACATCGGTTTCGGATTGAGAAAGCATCCGGAGAACCTCTTCGCCGCAAGAAGCCTCTCCCGATATTTGAATTCCTTCGTGAAGACTCAGAATCATTTTCAGCCCCTCTCTCACAATGGACTGGTCGTCTGCGATCATGACATTCACTTGATTATTCCTCCTTGCATGGAATCCTTATTTTCACGTCAAAACCCGTTTCCTTCCCAGACGAGAAAACAGCCTCTCCGCCAAGTGCGGCTGCTCTTTTCTCAATTCCTTTCAGACCATTTGATTTTATGATCGTTCCGCAGGCTGAGCCGTTATTATGAATATGCGCCAATATCATGTTTCGGTTTTTTTGAATCCGGACAGAAACATATGAAGCATGTCCATGCTTTATCGCATTCGTAATCGTTTCCTGAACGGATTGATAAAGACAATGCTGCACATCCGGCTGTTCCGCTTCTATGGCCGCATCCATCTCCAGCTCGAAGCGTATGCCTCCCGCCTCTTGAAAATGGCTGAAAATGTCACGAAGCTCTTGCTCAAATCCCCGCCCCGGCAAAGAGCCCTGCAGCAGCATAACGGCCTGGCGAAGCTTTAAAATGGATTCTTTCGTAAGATCATGCGCCTTATGAATGATCTGCTTCACTTTGTCCGGCTGATGCCCGGCTGTCTTCCCGGCAAATTCCAAATTCATTTTCAGAGCAGCCAGATAATGACCGAGAGAATCATGCAGCTCCTGCGCAATTCTTGTTCTTTCTTTCGTAACGGCCAGTTCCTCAATCCGGTCTGAATATTCCTTCAGTGTATCATTAGCGATCTTCAGCTCTCGGTTCAGCAATTCAACCTTCGACTTCTCCTGCAGGTTTTTCCTATATAAATAAATCACCGCAAACATGATGAAGTATGGCGGCACGATATCACTGACACCCGCTCCGCCGGCGTATAAAGCTGCGGCAAATGCGGCGGCATTCATCGTTAACAAAACAGCCGAAATCTGCTTATCAGTAATAAGCACCTCCGCCAATAAAAGCACCATTACGGCCTGTGTCCCCACACTATAGACATTGTACAAAAGAACTCCCGCGATAACGCTGCTCAGGAGAAAAGAGCCTTGATATATAGCCGGTCTTCTCTTCATATACAGCGGCCGCAGGCAGTCATTAGCCGTCAGCATCATCACGAGCACAGACAAAAAAACCTTCAGCTCCCCCCGGCCGGGAGGAAGCTGAAGAATCGCATGAAAGATTGATAGTAATGCAAAACCCCTGATCAGTAACTTCGTATGTGCAATCTTCATCGTATTCTCCTTACAAATGAGCGGCGGCTTTCCGCTCCACGTTCAGCACATCATACAGCTCATCAAGCGAATGAATCTCGTATGTCGGGATGATTCCGGACTCATTTGCTTTCTTTCCGGGATTAAACCAGCACGTATCAATTCCCGCCATCTGACCGCCTTTTATGTCCGCGCTCAGTGAATCGCCGATAATAAGTCCGCCCTCGGCAGAAAAACCGGGAATTCTCGCAAACACGTAATCAAAGTATTCCTTCATCGGCTTTTGAAAACCCGTGTCCTCAGATACAAACACATCTTTAAAGAACGGATACAGACCGGAGTCGCCCAGCCGCTTATATTGTGATCTTGAGACGCCGTTCGTCACGATGTATAAATCAAATAAAGGACTCAGCCGTTCAATCAGCTCATAAGCTCCGTCTATCATCTGGTGCCCTTCTTCTAAGTATTGGCGGTACGCCTGATTCAACAGCACGCCGTCGGCTTCGAGGCCGTATTCTTTAAACAAAAGGGCAAACCGTGTATTCACCACTTCATCGCGTGTCATTTCCCCCTCTTCAAACGCTTTCCACAGCCCCTGATTTAACGCTTTATAACGGGCTTCCACCTCTGCCGTCAGCTCCAGCTTTGAACCTTGAAACAATTTTTGAAGAGCATCGGTTTCTGAAGCGGTAAAATCCAGCAGCGTATTGTCTATATCAAATAATAACGTACGGTAATGACTCATCGATGTTTCCCCCGGTTCTGCTTTTTTTAACCAGTATACCACTCGCGGACAAGCCGAAAAAGACACCCCTGTAAGAGAGGTGTCTTTTTGAATTATACAGCGTCTTCTATTTTCGATTTTTCACCAGGCACGCGCTTGCCGATACCGAACGCATAATAGCTGACCGTCACAATCGCCAGGAAAATCACCCCGACAACCAAAGAAATCCGCGTATCTTTGTTAAACCACATGCCGATCAATACCATGAGTAAGAAAGCGATCGTCAAATAGTTTGTAAACGGCGCAAAAGGCATTTTAAACGGATGCTTATCAAGCTCAGCGCCCTTCGCTCTTCTGAAACCGAGATGGCTGATTAAAATGACGAACCACGGAATCATTCCCGGCAGCACACTCGCGCTGTACACATAGACAAAAACTTTCGGAGGCGCGATGTAGTTCAGCACGACACCGATCACAAGTCCGATTAATACCGCAAGCGTACCGAATATCGGCACACCGCTCGAAGAAACTTTCTTAAAGAATTTCGGGGCCTGTCCGTTCACGCCCAATGTATAAAGCATGCGTCCCGCACTGAATATCCCGCTGTTGCATCCGGACATCGCAGCGGTAATCACAACAAAGTTAATCAAACCGGCCGCCGCCGTAATCCCGACTTTCGCAAATGTCGAAACAAACGGACTGCCGAGTGAGTGAAGCTCATTCCACGGATATACGGTAACGATGACGAAAATCGCACCGATGTAGAAAATTAAAATCCGCCAAATAATACTCTGAATCGCGCTTCGCAGCGTTTTTTGCGGGTCCTTCGCTTCTCCTGCCGTAATCCCGATCAGCTCGACCCCTTGATAGGCCGCAACGACCAAAGACAAAGCAAAGAAAAATCCTGAAAAACCATTTGTAAAGAAACCGCCGTGCGACCATAAATTAGATAATCCGATCGCATGCCCTCCGTTACCGAAACCGAAGAAAATAATCCCGATTCCGGCCACAATCATCAGAATAATGGTGACGATTTTGATCATGGCAAACCAAAATTCAAACTCACCGAAAGATTTTACCGAAATTAAATTCGCCGCACCGAGAATGGCCATGGCGATAATGCCGGGAATCCATGCCGGCAGATCAGGAAACCAATATTTCATATACGAACCGACGGCGATAATTTCAGACATCCCGACGATCACCCATTGAAACCAGTTGCTCCACGCCGTCATATAGCCGGCTAACGGATGTATATACTTATGGCCGAATGTCGCAAACGACCCTGTACTCGGCTCTACATAGAGCATTTCGCCCATCGCACGCATGATAAAAAAGATAAAGATACCTGAGATCGCATAAGCCAGCAGGACAGACGGCCCGGTCCATCCGATCGTGCTGGATGACCCCATGAATAAACCGACACCGATCGTGCCGCCCAGCGCAATCATCTGTATATGACGCGCGCCTAAGCCTCTCTTTAATTCTTTGTTTGCCACTTCGCTTCCTCCTCTTAACAGCTCTGATATATGTGAAATAATGAAGCAGAAGGTGCACCTGTTGAACCTAACTCACTCTTCATTTCCCGCAATATTAGAAATATTCTAGCTTTCTATTGTTATATAATCTCCAATTTCCTTATTCCATCATAATAAATTTTCGTGGAAAATACAATTGTTTTTTTCAGGTAAACACCTTGCACCCTAAACCAACAGACTAAAAATAAAGCGCTTTCATTTTTATTGAATTATGAATATTGAGATAATAAATGCCGCAGCCTCCGAGAAACAGGATGTCCCTGGAGAAACATGTTCCGCCCCCTATTCAATATTATTTTTGCTAAGCAGAATGGCGTAAAGTCTTACTCTCTTCCATTCTCCCTTGTATACGCCATAATCCTGCTTAACCCGGCAAAAATCATGCATTAATCGATAAATGCCTCATTCAGCCGCAGCAAAAGCCGGCCGAACATTTCTTTTTCATCGCCTGACCAATCGTCAAGCATATGTCGGTATCGACCAAGACGCATCTTTTTATCAGCTTTTAACCTCTGTTTGCCAAGCTTCGTAATCGCAAACAGACTGACCCGCCCGTCAGAAGGATCGGAAAAACGCTGGATCAGCTCTTTCGACTCCAAGGCCGCGGCCTGGCGAGACAATGTGGAAATATCCAGCTTAAAAGATTCGGCTAATTCCTTTACACGCGCCGGTCCGAATTCATCCAGCTGCCGTAATAACAAATACGCAGCCCTTTCCAGATGTCCGATTTTACGGTCGGAGTTATCAAGATAAACAGCTCTCCTGATAAAAGTGGTGAGCTCATATTCAATTAATTCAATCGGATCTAGTTTTGACAACAGCCTCACTCCTTACAATTGACAACAGCAATATTAGTTGTATAATACAAACATATGCACATTTACTCAGAAAACATATAGAAAGATTTTGTATACATATATTTGTATAGTACAAATATATGCGCAAAAAGTAAAGAAACATATCGAAGCATCAAGAAAGGGGGAAGCTGCTCTTCTCCAAAGAACAGCATTGTCGTGAAAGTCATACGCATCATCTTGCAAATCATTATTTTATTCGCATTTTCCTTTATCGGGGGAGCCGTTCAGCAGTTCTTTCACCTGCCCATTCCCGGAAGTATCATCGGTTTGATCCTGCTGATCATGTGTTTATCGGTTAAGATTATTCCCGTCAAAATGATTGAAGACGGAGCCGGATTTTTGCTGTCTTTTCTTCCGCTGTTATTCATTCCGGCCATGACGGGCGTCATCAATTACCCGTCACTGTTTTCCGCCAGCGGGGCTGCTCTGTTTCTGATCATCGTGCTGAGCACCATCGTCACAATGATCGCCGCAGGGTACGCCAGCCAGCTGTTAGAGCACAAAGCCAATCAGAGAAAGGAGAAAAAGAAGTGCAGCAAGCATGTATCGCAATCCTTATAATTTTGTTCACGGCCGCCGCCTATCTGGCTATGGTGAAATTATATGTGCGCTTTCCATATCCCTTTCTCATACCGGTTTTGACGACTACGATTTTCATTATCGCCGTGCTGCTTGTTTTTCATATTTCGTATAAAGACTATATGATCGGCGGACAATGGATCAATTCACTGCTCGGCCCCGCCGTGGTGGCTTTGGCATACCCGCTTTATAAGCAGCGCCGGGTGTTAATCAAGTATATGTTTCCGATCATCGGCGGCGTGTTGGCCGGTTTATTCTCCGGAATGGTCAGCGGCTTGCTATTTGCAGAGCTGTTCGGCATCAGCCGGAGTTTGATTTTGTCAATTATCCCAAAATCAATTACGACGCCTGTCGCCATACAGATTGCGTCCGGTATCGGCGGTGTCCCTTCCATGACAGTCGTGTTCGTCATGATCGCAGGGTTTTCCGGCGTTATCTTAGGACCGCTGCTTCTCAAGTGGATCCGCATCCGCAGCTCACTCGGGAAAGGAATTGCATTCGGGAGCGCTTCCCATGCGCTCGGCACCTCAAAAGCAATGGAGTACGGAGAATTAACGGTCTCCATGAGTTCTGTTTCCATGACGCTCTGCGCCGTGTTAGGGTCGGTCTTCGGCCCCATCGTAGCATGGATGTTTCAAATTTAAAGCTGACGGTTCTCCGTCAGCTTTTTTCATGTGCGGATCATCTCATTTCCTTCCATTATTATGTTTCATTTGTAAGAATAATGGTAAAGTAGAAAACAAGGAGGGATTTAATGATGACTGGAGCAATTCCGCAAAAGAAACTGCTGGATGGGACAAGCATTCCCGCGATCGGCTTCGGTACATACGCTCTTAATGGAAACAATGGCGTTCATGCCATTACCAGCGCCATTGATATCGGCTACCGTCTGATTGACACCGCTTATAACTATGAAAATGAAGGGACGGTCGGAGAAGCCATCCGCAGAAGCTCTGTTCCGAGAGAACAGCTATACGTGACGTCCAAGCTGCCCGGACGCTACCATGACTATGACAAAGCTGTACAAACCATCCAAGAATCTTTATACCGCGCCGGTCTGGACTACTATGACCTGTATCTCGTCCATTGGCCGAATCCGAAACAAGACCGCTACACGGAAGCATGGCAGGCACTGATTGATGCGAAAAAATGGGGCCTGATCCGATCCATCGGCGTCTGCAATTTCCTGCCTGAGCATATCGAACGGCTCGAACGTGAAACCGGCGTAAAGCCAGGCATCAACCAAATTGAACTGCATCCCGCTTTTAATCAGCAGCAGCAGCGCCAATGGCACGAAGAACAGGGCATCGTGACAGAATCATGGAGTCCGTTATCCCGCGCCGGTGAAGTATTGAACGATCAAAAACTCGGACAGATTGCGGACAAATACGGCAAAACCATTTCTCAAGTCATTTTACGCTGGCATATCCAGCTGGGCGCCATCCCGATTCCAAAATCAGCATCGCCCGAGCGCCAGCTTGAAAACATCTCCGTTTTTGATTTCTCTCTTGATGAAAACGACATGAACATCATCGACTCGCTTACCCGCCCCGACGGACGCATAAACGGCCAAGACCCGGCGGAGTATGAGGAGTTTTAAGAAAAGACATAAAGAAAAGCTGACGGCATCATTTGTCAGCTTTTTTCTCAATTTATATACGCACACCCAGCTCCCGTTTCCATTCAGAAAGCCAACCTGTATCTCCAGATCCGTATTGCCTGCTTTGGCCGACATCACGCAGAGATCCGTTTTTATACTCAATGGACAGCACCAAATCAGGAATGGCATCATAACCCGTTCTCGCAAGCTTCGTGAGCGCCTGTCCGTAATGGGCGGCCGCTTCTGCCGCCGTATGTTTCAACAAAGGATCGAGCTGCAGCGCTTCCTTATAGACGTCTAAAAGGTCACGGCCGTCTTCTGTGACGTACTTTCCGTCCACGATCTGCAAGTCTTTCAGATGATAGCCGGTCACCTCATACATTTCCCGAATGACTTGATATTTCTCATATGCTTCCGGCGTAAACTGCGAGGAGTCATCACTCCGGCTGCGAATGATGTGCGCAAACAGCTCTTTGCTGTTTTCCCCGGAGTTTAAGACGGCTTCAATCTGCTGAGTGAGCTCTTTATCGTCAGTCCCGCTCACTTTTAACAGATAATCAATCGGTGATATCGTAAATGTAAGATTCGCACCCTCCGGCATCTGAATATGATTCCGATGAAAAAGCATATCTATCTGCTGATTCACCTGCGCCCGCTGAAACACCCTTTCATTTTCGACTTGAATCTCTCCGTTGAGCGTTTCACCCCGAAACGCCGCATCACGGAAATCATAGCTCTGGGCTTTCCCCTTAAACAGCCATTCCGTTTCGTTATGATAAGCGGCCTGACGCTCTGATTCTGATAAATCACTCCTGAAATAAGGTGAATCGGCACGCTGGTATTTGTCCTTAATATAACGCAAAGGATCTGATTTTCGTTTATTGATTTCATTGATACGGCTGTATTTCTCATCAAGAATCCTGCTCGCAATATCACTCTCAGACTCATACGGATTATCAGCGTCTATTACCGTCTCATTCCCATTATCCGTAATCGTTTTCTGATTTGCAGATTGATATAAACGGGACAGGCTGCTCCCTTTCTCAGTGACACCGCTCCTTGAATAATTCATCTGGCTCAGATCGCGGGTCCCGCTTGCCTGAATCAATAAGCTGTCCGGCCCTTTTGCCGCATCTTTCCCATTTGTTTTGGAAGAATACCGCTGAAGCACTTGCTGAGCCATTATTTGATTTTTTATATAACGAGCGTTTAGGCGCATGTTTTTAACCTCCGCTTGAGATGATGTTCTAGTGTTTGTATCGGCTGTTTTCCAGTTGATTTTAACCTAAAATAACAAATGTTTACATCATGAGGGTTTTTATGTATGATGTAGTCAAAAAGGGGGATTTTTCCATGAAAAAGTATGTATCTATGCTATTTGTCAGTGCAATCGTATTATCAGGCGTATTGATTGCACCTTCAGCCTCAGCCTCTGCGTCTCAAAAGAACTCATCACAAATAAGCGCTATTACAGGAAATCACTCATTTGAAACTGCCAATCCAGTAGGCTACTGGAAATATAAAAATATTGATACAGCCGTATTGCCGGAAGGGGAAAAAGAATCGTACTTCACTTTCACGGCAAATAAGGGAGAAAGACTCTATGTCAGGAGCTCAACAAGAAGTGAATACAAGGGAATGAGCATTGAAATTTATAATAAAAACAAAGTGCTGATCAGTAAAGGCACAGAAGTGATAAACCCTGATACGCCGCTTCCTTTTATCTATGCCATTACAGATGCGAAAGAAAACAACGAGACGTTCTACGTGAAAGTGTCCCGCGGCTCATACACTGACGATATATACTTTACACTCTCCATTTACGATCGAATCAAAACCGGAAGCGAGACCTTCTCATTCAGCGGCACGGCTGAAAATAAAGGAAATACAAGCCTCAGTTCGAATGGATCAGATTCAACTGTTCTCAGGCTCGACTTAACCAAACAAACAAGCATTCCAAAAGACGCCATAGTGAAAAGAATCAGTACCGCCGCGACTCAAACACCAAGCCAAGGAAACACAAGACACTGCATAATGTCTGAAGAAAATAAAGTGTGGCACCGCGCACTCGCAAACAGCTCCACTCAAGGAAATTACGATATCACACTGGATGATAACCTCTCAGTCTCAAGCATCTGGAATTTTAAATACAACACACTCGCAACAGCAAAATCGACTATGAAAAATGTAAAATTGAAGATTGATTATGAGTACGATGTGACAACGCAGTTTTAATTAGAAGAACAGCCGCCCATTATGCGGGCGGCTGTCTGCTTGAAGTTTAAGTGAATTTATGAGCCCGTTCCTTGCCTTATCCTGTTGTAAATTCTTTTTTATGATAGATAGCCGCAGCAATGAAAAATGAAATGATATATAAGATAACGCCGATCATGAGATATATAATCGGAACATATAAAGAAGGATTTATGTGCAAAAATGACAGCGGTACTTGTTCTGCTGCATACCCAACGACACTTTGCAATCCAAAGGTAGCAAAAAGTCCCCCCATTGCACCTCCAATCACGATAGCATCGGATTTTTCCGGGCCTATCATGTAGAGAAGAGGATAAACGATTGCACCGGCAAAGAGAACGATGAACGTTCCAAAAGAGACAATATTCAATATGCCGTCAATTGGTTCATCAGAACCCAGGCTGTATACAAGGAAAATACCATAAGATATTACAGCTCCGATCACAACAATCAAAAGATAAAAGACATAGTGACTTTGAACAATATTTGTTCTGCTGACCGGTAAAGTCAGGACATACCTGTCATAGCCAGACTTGCTCTCATACTTTATAACCTCAAGTGCGGGCATGACGACAAACAAAATAATCAGCATAGCAACAAAACGATGCATTGAAGCATCCCCAAAATAAAAAATGACTGCTGATACCAATATGGCCAACCCCGTGTATGCAAAGAAACTCCGATAAACCAAGTAATAGTTAGTCAGTAACAGACCTCTCAATGTTTTCACTCCTCGTTAAAAAGACGCTGATTTCTTCTATGGAAATGGTGTTGGCCGTTACGCCATTCGGCAATTTCTGTTGATCCGATACAAGCACACTCCAATAAGATCCATGATTCCTTTTTGCTAGAACGATATCTTCGTCAAGCTCAGCCAATTGGCCTTCATCAACGTCTATAACAGTATAGCTTTCAAGAACCTTGTCTTTCTCTTCATTTAATAAAATTTCGCCATCTTTCATCATAATGATATGGCTGGCTATCTTCTCGACATCAGTCATAATGTGCGATGAAAGTAAAATACCGCCGTTGCTTTTACTCACAAAGCTTTTTAATTCATTTAACAGAGCATCTCTTGAAGAGGGATCAAGCCCTCCCGTTGCTTCATCCAGGAGTAATAATTTTGCATTATGCGACAAAGCAACAGCTACTGATAACTTCATTGACATGCCGCGCGAGAATGTATTCACTTTTTTGTCCATAGGTAAAGAGAAAGAATGAACCAACCGATAAAAATTGTCTTGGTCCCAAGCACCGAATAGTTTTTTAAATACATGATTCAGCTGTTTTATCGTAAGATGCGCGGGCAGATTCATCGCATCAAATACGACCCCTATATCTTCTTTGAACTTTATATGTTTATCCAGATTCTCTTTACCAAAGATTTTCACTTTACCTCTATCCTGAGAGATTAACCCTAATATCGTTTTAAATGTTGTTGACTTGCCTGCGCCGTTATCACCGATAAAACCGACAATGGATCCGGCAGGCACATTGAATGTAACATCCTTTAAAACAACTTTATGACCAAAAGATTTGCTGATGTTTCTGATTTCTAAAAGGTTTGACATCATTCCACTCCTATCATTGTTGTCAGGACTTTTTTAAGAATTGAACCGGATTATTCAAAAAATGTTGTTATTTTCATATCTAGTCGAGGTATTCATAATGGATCAGGAGTCGGCAAATACAACAGGGATTTTAAGGTCTTTTTTAATCATAATTTGGATGTGTAATCGATTGATCACGGTTATATAATGGAATATTCATGATGAAAATTGCTGGAGGTGATTACTTTCCGATGAGGCATGCACAAAAACGATTTACCAATGATTACATTTATGGATATTAACTGGAATGCATCTCGTATTATAAGGCAGGTGTTAATCCTTTTCAATATATAAAAGGGGATTTCTTTACAAATATAAAAATCTTCCGGTCAATCGAAAAGGTGTGCACTTCTAACTTTCATAAAAAACCCCTCTGGTTTATCTCAGAGGGGCTAATTTTCCCACTTAAAATAAATTTGTTGTATTATAAATCATTTAAAACTTCTTTGCATAAAGCTTACCAAAGATATCTTCGTATTTTTCAAATGGCAGATACCTTAGTTTTTTTTCAAATAAGCTATAAATACATTCTTTCATTCCTTTATTATTCATTAAAGATTCTATCTCTTCTTCCTTTAGATATGAAAGTAAATCTATATCAGTTAATTTAAGATTCTTCGTATTAAAAACTAAATCAAAATACTCTGAGTAACCACCAAAAACATCCACAAACTCTTCCAATTCCTCTTTTTTAAGCTTATTTCTCCTATATAAATCTGTTAATATATTCAGGTTTCTTTCAATAGGATCCGGATGTACTTTAACAGCTTTATTTTCATTCTTTATTTTAACAACTGTATCTTCTATAATTTTTTTATTAATTTCTTTGTCCTCAGTAATAACATCGTTAATTGAAATTATATAATAAAAATTCAACTCATTAAATTGCAATAATCCTTCTTTGCTTTTAATTTTTTCTACTAAACTTTCAATTACTTTAATTATTATATTCTTGTATTCTTCAGATATAGCCTTTAGTATCGGAACTATTAAATTTTCAAAAACAGTATATAAAATATCATATTCTTTTTCTTCATAGGATTTCTTTATTAAAATTACATAACTAGAGGTTATATCCTTATTTATAGGATACTCATTGTAATTTACATATATATTAGTTAAATTTTTATACAGTCCATTGTTATCAAATTCAATTATCCTGCTATTTCGCATGTATATTTCTAAATACTTTTCTAAATAATCCAATACTGTACTTTGTGCTAAAATTTCTTTGTTTGCTACTGCCACTATAAATTTATTTATATATTTAAATTCATTTAAATTTATACTTTCGTTGAGGAGTAATAACAACTTACCTGCAATAAGATTCGCCTGTTCAAAGTCTAGATTTGTTTTTGAAGTTAATACTATTATATTGTAAAAATAATGCTCACTTTTTTTCTTATTGCGATTATTTAGAATATTATCAATCACTTTGTCCAAAACCTTCATAATATACTCAAAAGCTGAATTTTCAAGTTTTAATTCTCTAAGATTATACTCTACCAAAACATTTTCAAAGTCACTAGTTTTTAATTTTGTTATTATTATATATACTTCATATAGATCTAATTTTTCTATTTTATTTAAGGATACTTTGTTAAAAAAACTCTTCGAATTATTTGATTGGGTACTGTAGCTCGCAAAAATGCCTTCTACAAAACTTAAATACAGGCTTTGAATCTCTTTGTATTTATTTATACATAGATAATTCGCTTCTACGAAAAGCCAAATATTGCTAATCATATGAAAATTTTTATTGAGTGAGCTATTAAAAGAAAATCCTCCATTTTCCACAGTACGTTTTGTTTCCTTTAATGTGTCCACTTCTTTATTCAATTTATTTTGTACTTTATATATTAAATTAAAATCTTGAAGCTCTTTTAAAAATTCTATGCTCTTTCTTTCTCTATTGGGGAGATTTGCATAAATATTTTCAAGATCTAGTTCTTTAAGTTCCATTTCAATATTGTTATTCACATTATAATATCCATTTACTAAAAACTTCCCAACATGCTTCCTGTTAAATTCCGAAATATAATAAATCAAAAACTCCTTATCTTGAAAAGCTTTCAATGAAATCGTCTTATAATATTTATAGGCATCGTAAAACTTATCACATTCACAATAAGCAAATGCCTGTTTTAACATGAGAAAATAATCTTCTCCCTCTATAAGGCTTGTAAAACTATTTATATCTATAGGATCTATTAAACTATCTTGATCTATTATTCTAGCCCTTAGATTAGCTAGGTAATTATCTTGATTATCAATACTGAATATTATTTGTTTTTCCCTAGACACGCCCTGTATATTTGCTTTTTTAAATATCATTATGATTTTCTGAAAAATCCAATTATCTTTATATGTGTCATGGTTAGAAAATACCCTTGATAAACCATTCTCTCCATTTAGAATAGTTAAAGTTCTATCACCAAATAAATCATATCCTACAGATTTTAACCCTAAGTTCTTTACAATTTGCTCAGGCATTATAAAATTTAACTTTTCAAAACAACTAATTTTATTATAGATAATTTCTAAGTCACTCATTTTCGTCATTTTATCAAAAGAATTAAAATAACTTAATACATCAAATAATCTATTACCTCTCCAATTAGATATATCAAAAATATTATTATTCGGCATATTACTTATTTCATCATAATATAAAATGTTAATTCCGCGATTTTTATAGTACGCATGTTCCATCCGTGAGTACTTCTTACTACTCTCAATTAGATATGCTGGTTGAAAATGATTTCTTAAAATATTTTTAACCCATTGAAAAATCAAATTGAAATTTGAATCATTTATCGAATATCCTATAAATAAAACTGTATTTGTGGCAATCAAAGCTTTAATATAACTTTCAATCAACGTGAAATTAGAAGAATAATTCAAATAGTCATCTTCCTTTAGTACAATGTTTCTGTTTTCAAAATCGCCATGCATTTTAATAATAGTTTTATTAAAATTATCATATGGAAGATCTAAATCGTGTTTTACAGTATGAAAAAACTGTCCTTCTTCAATAGCTGCTTCTTCCAGCAAAGTATCATAGTTAGTTGTAATAATATGAGTTGGTTTAAGTTTAAAAATCTCCTTATGTATAGGATTTGGTTTATATTTCTTTTTTGAAAAAACTTCATTCATTTTTTCAAAATATTCTTTTTCTCCTCTTTCATTAAAATAATATTGAGGAATTTTCATATATAAATCTGGAGATCTGTCTACATCAAATTCTCCCAAATCTTGTGCAAATTCTTTAATTAATTCATTCCAAGTTGGAATTCCTGAATTTGCTGAAACCCCCGCACCTACGAATACCACTAGTTTATTGTTTTCGCTTGCCTCTTGGATTTTTGTTATACTCGTATCTAAAAAATAGTCACTCAATTTATCTTCCTCCTAAACTTAAAATTCGATTCTAATCTAACTTTCCTTTCATATGAATCTTGATCTACATATTTTAAGTTTTAAAATTAAATGTCTACATAACCGGAAAGTAATGACCTCGGTTCTTTCAAATTAATACGATTGATATGAATCTACTTTTTCAGTTAATTCAAGGCACTGACCATTCTTTCAGCAATTTTTCATATTTTCTTTCCTTATTGGCCCAAATAGGATTGTCCAGTACTGTGACTATTCCCCAAAGGTCAGGGTTCTTTAAATCTCCAAATCTTGAAACAGCAATCATTACCAGTTTTTTCGACATTACACAATTCTCGCATATTTATATGAACAAAACCATTCTTATAAGCAAGCTACTGTTACCTTATAACTCATCTCCAAATCATTAGCATTTTTAATAGTGAAAGGGAAGCTTTTACTATTAAAGTAAGCATAGTATATATTTCCCACTCTAAAAGTACTGTACTTAGATTAAGATTTGCTTTTAGGGTTAAACCTACAGTTATAGCTCCTTTATTAGCGCAAGCTTATTAGCACTAAAAATTTGAATAAACCTATATATAGGACTCACATCTATAATACGTAACTATTGGCATAATTGTTATATTCAATTCCCGATTATATTCTCATAAACAAAAACATCCGTTCGCTTATTCTAATTATAAGCGAACGGATGTAAATCATTCAAATATTTAAACAACTATATTATCCGCTAAAGCTGTTTACCGTGAATTATTTATCCCTACTCCACAGTCACACTCTTCGCAAGGTTGCGCGGTTTATCAACGTCACAGCCGCGGTGCAGTGCAGCGTAGTAAGCGATCAGCTGCAATGGCACAACAGATACCAGCGGAGCTAGCGCAGGGTTGACTTCCGGCAGGATGAATCTGTCGTCTGCGTCTTCTAAGCCTTTCAGCGAGATGATGCAAGTGTTGGCGCCGCGGGCTGCGACTTCCTTCACGTTTCCGCGGATGCTCAGGTTGACGTGTTCTTGTGTCGCAAGCGCAAAGACCGGTGTTCCTTCTTCAATCAGAGCGATTGTTCCATGCTTCAGCTCGCCGCCGGCGAAGCCTTCCGCCTGGATGTAAGAAATCTCTTTCAGCTTCAGGGCGCCTTCGACACATACGAAGTAGTCAAGGCCGCGGCCGATGAAGAAAGCGTTTCTTGAAACAGTCAGGTACTCACGCGCGATCATTTCCATTTCGTCCTTCTGGTCGCAGAGGGCTTCCATGGCGTTTGCCGCGATACCTAATTCTTTGACTAAATCAAAACCGATATCAACGCCGTTGCGTTCTGCTGCAACGGATGCAAGGATCGCGAGGACGGCAATCTGAGCCGTATACGCTTTTGTTGATGCAACCGCGATCTCAGGGCCTGCGTGCAGAAGCAATGTGTAATCCGCTTCACGGGAAAGCGTTGATCCCGGAACGTTTGTAATCGTCAGCGCTTTGTGACCCAGTGCTTTGACTTGAACAAGCACGGCGCGGCTGTCCGCTGTTTCTCCGCTTTGAGAAAGGAAGATAAAGAGCGGCTTCTTAGACAGAAGCGGCATGTTGTAAGAGAATTCACTCGCTACATGCACTTCAACCGGTACGTTTGCCCACATTTCAATATATTGTTTCCCGACAAGACCGGCATGGTAGCTCGTTCCGCAAGCCACGATATAAATGCGGTCCGCTTCCGCCACGGCGTCAGCGACATCGCCGGCCACGGCCAGTCTGCCGTTTTCGTCCTGATACGTTTGGATGATTTTGCGCATAACAAGCGGCTGCTCATCCGTTTCTTTTAACATGTAGTGAGGGTATGTGCCTTTTTCGATATCACTGGCGTCAAGCTCAGCGATATAAGATGCACGTGTCATGACTTCACCGTCAAGGTTTTTAATCACGGCTTCGTCTTTTGTCACGATCACCATTTCTTTGTCCAAAAGCTCAACGTATTCATTCGTTACTTGAAGCATAGCCATCGCGTCAGATGCCACGACGTTAAACGTATCTCCAAGGCCGATTAACAGAGGGCTTTTGTTTTTTGCAACGTAAATGGTGTCTGTGTTTTCACCGTCAAATAATGCAATTGCGTAAGAGCCTTTTAACAGAGTCAGTGTTTTGCGGAACGCTTCTTCTGTGCTGAGTCCTCCCGCCACAAATTGCTCGATCATTTGAACGACTACTTCAGTGTCCGTGTCGCTTTTCAGTTCAACGTTTTCAAGATATTCGCGCTTCAGCTGAACATAGTTCTCGATCACACCGTTGTGAACAAGTGTAAAGCGGCCGAGTGCGCTTTGATGCGGGTGAGCGTTCAGGAAGCTTGGTTCGCCGTGAGTCGCCCAGCGTGTATGGCCGATTCCCGCTTGAGATTCAACCGTGTGATCCACCACTTCACGAAGGTCGGCGATGCGGCCTTTTTCTTTGTACACATGCACGCCCTGCTCATTCGCCACAGCGATACCGGCAGAGTCATAGCCGCGGTACTCAAGCTTCTCTAATCCTTTTAACAAAATCTCTTTCGCATCAAGCTGACCGATATAACCTACAATTCCACACATATTTTCTTCCTCCTAAAGGTGCAAAAGGAGACGAAGAAAGTCAAATTACAAGGGGACTTTCAATCGTCCCCTCCCACATGTTTTTTTGGAAGATCATGTGATTTCCCTTTGTTCGGAGAGTCGCCCCTCCGGTTTGAAGAAATCCTTACGGCTGTGATCTAAATGAATCAGCCGGGAGGCATCCGCCGAAAATTCGATAACCTCCATCCTCGTCAACTAAGCCGTTTTTCGGGCGCTTAGTTCGGGCGCTGTAATTATAAAAGATGCAAACAATCCCGCCTTTCCTGCAAGTGAAAAACAAAGGCTGAACAAGCTTGATTTTACAGCATGTGCCAAGGACGGTCAATTATTTTTTGCCGCCCCGGCATCATGTTTACTATCATATTATGCTGATCGCACTTGTCTTGTTCGCTCTCTGCTTATAAACTTCGCTACTCCGCTCCCATTTCTGTCCGCACGACATCCACGATTTTTGTGACATATTCGTCACAAAGCTCTTTTGTTCTCGCTTCGGCCATCACGCGGACGAGCGGTTCGGTGCCTGACGGGCGCACTAAAATCCGGCCGTCTCCGTTCATTTCTTTTTCCACTTCAGAAATAACGGCCTTCACCTTAGCGTTTTCTTCTACCTTATATTTATCCGTCACTTTCACATTCACTAAGAGCTGCGGGAATTTTTTCATTTCATCCGCAAGTTCTGAAAGGGTTTTGCCGGACGCCTTCAGCGTATTTACAAGCATGATCGCGGACAAGAGACCGTCGCCGGTAGTGTTGTAATCAAGGAAAATAAGGTGCCCTGACTGCTCGCCGCCGACATTATAGCCGTCTTTTTTCATCGCTTCTACGACATAGCGGTCGCCGACTGCCGTTTGAACGCTTTTGATTTCTTCTTTTTCAAGCGCTTTGTAGAAACCGAGGTTGCTCATCACGGTCGATACGACGGTATCATCCTTCAGACGGCCTTCTGATTTCAAATACTTCGCGCATATGTACATGATTTGATCACCGTCGACGATGTTTCCTTTTTCATCAACGGCAATGAGGCGGTCGCCGTCTCCGTCAAACGCAAGGCCGATATCGGCGTTTTTTTCTTTGACGAAAGCACTCAGCGCTTCCGGGTGAGTAGAACCGACGCCATCATTAATGTTTAATCCGTTCGGAGACGTCCCCATTGTAGATACGTCAGCATCGAGATCGGCAAAAAGGTGCGTCGCAATGGAAGATGTCGCACCATGGGCGCAGTCAAGCGCTACATGAATGCCTGTGAAATCTTCGTCCGCCGTCTGCTTTAAAAATTGCAGATACTTTTGAACGCCTTCAAAATAATCGTTCACAAGCCCGAGGTCCGCGCCTGTCGGTCTCGGCAGCTTATCTTCCGGTTCATCCATGAGACGTTCAATCTCGGCCTCCTGCTCATCAGAAAGCTTAAAGCCGTCCCCTCCGAAAAATTTAATTCCGTTATCCTGTACGGGGTTGTGAGAAGCGGAGATCATGACGCCCGCCTCAGCATCCATGGCTTTCGTTAAATAGGATACCCCTGGCGTAGAAATAACGCCGAGGCGCATCACTTCAGCTCCGATCGATAAAAGTCCGGCGACAAGGGCTCCCTCCAGCATATGTCCGGAGATACGTGTATCACGGCCGATCAGCACTTTCGGGCGCTGCTTATCTTTGGTCAGGACATAACCGCCAAAACGCCCAACTTTAAAGGCCAGCTCTGGCGTAAGCTCGCTGTTGGCAACACCTCTTACACCATCTGTTCCAAAATACTTGCCCATTTTGTATCGCTCCTTTTTCATTCTGTTGAAGAAGAATCAGCACTTGATCCGTCTTCATCCTGGTCTTGATTTTGATCCTGGTTTTGACTTTTATTCTGATCGCTGTCAGTGTCGTCTTCCCGGTTCTTGTTCTTGTCTTTGTCTGCGTCTCCGCTTGTGCCGTTCTTATTGCCGGAATCAGCGGAACCGCCGTTATTTTTATTTGAACTTGTGTTTTTCTTAGAAGTCAGCTTGATCTTAACCGTGTCTTTTGACAGGGACCATGTGACGTTTTGCGGGCCGTTTACTTCAAGCTTTACAGAGTGCTCTCCGTCATCCAAGTCCGAGACATTGGCATACAGTTCAATGTCCGACTTTTTCAGCGCCTTAATGTTGGCGGGAGAGCCTTTGGCCGTAATATTTATCGCCTGCGATTCAGGATCGAGAAACTCAATCTGCTGTGAGCCTCCCAGTCCGACCGTCTTGATTCCGACATTGTCAAAATCTTTTTTGTCTTCACTGTCCACTTTAACATGAAGCGTGATTTTTTCCGGTGATACCTTAGTGACACCCTTAGGAAGCGGGATATCGGCATTGATATCGGTATCTTTATCAATTTTGCCTAAATCAAGAGATACGCCGTCAATAAATTCCAGTGAATCCAGCACATCCTGCGGGCCGTAAACCGTCACCTCACTCGGATTCGAGTCAATACTCGCAACGCTCACCCCGTCCGGAAGACTTCCCTTCCTTTCGATTTTGAAAGGAAGCTTTTTGCTCGGACTGGCTACGGGAACCGTCACTTTAATGACTGACGGTTCAACATCAACAGGAAGTGCGTTGCCGTCTTTGTCATAGACGGTCACCTTCACTTCCTTTTCAATGGTCTCATTTGCATTTTCAAGGTTCACGGATGCTTTGACAAGTGAAATGTTATCAATCACATTTTTCGAACCTGTAATCTGCACGTTTTTCGGGCTGATAATCGGCTGCTGAGGGGTGTATCCCTTTTTCATTTTGCTTTTATTGTAGTATTCAACTTCCACGGGAAAACTCTCAGCCGTTTTTTCCTGAATCGTAACCGTCGTGACTGACGGGTTAATGGAGATCGTCAGTCCGTCCGATACGTTTTTCGCCTTCAATTCGACCTTATGAGTCCCGGTCTTCAGCTTATTCATATCGGCGTATATCTCAAAATTCTTCGTCTGTCTCGCCTTTTTCACCGCGCTTGTCGAGCCTTTAATCGTGACATTTACGGTCTGGGGCACGCCGGTGACGACATAGTTCGCTTCATCATAGTATGCTTTTACAGGAATATCAGTAAGCGTAGCCTCGTCAGTCGTTGATGTCGGAAAAAAGGATTCCCCCGGCTTTTTCGGAGTCGGCGCCTGGTTGTTGTTAACCGCAACGTAAAGCAGCAGCGCAAAGAGCAATGCAATGATCTTTACAGCCCAGCGGTTGTTTAAGAATTTATCCATTTTTCTTGCCCCTCCAGTACCAGCGGTTAGAAGAAGTATCTCTGGCGTTCTTCTTAAACTCGGCTTCAAGCATTTCTTTCAGTGCTTCTTCCGTCAATTCTCTGTGAAGGTCTCCGTTTTTGGCCACACTGATGGCGCCCGTCTCTTCAGATACAATAATGGTTAAGCTGTCCGTCACTTCACTGATGCCGACAGCCGCTCTGTGACGCGTCCCCAGCTCCTTTGAAATAAACGGGCTTTCAGAAAGCGGCAGATAACAGGCAGCCGCCGCAATCTCGTTATTTTTCATAATGACCGCTCCATCATGCAGCGGTGTATTCGGGATGAAGATATTAATCAAAAGCTCCGAGCTGACCTGCGCATTAAGCGGGATGCCCGTCTCAATATAATCGCCCATTCCCGTATCGCGCTCAATCGCGATGAGTGCGCCGATGCGGCGTTTCGCCATGTAGCTGATCGATTTTGTAATCGCTTCAATTGTCTTATGCTGCGCTTCCTCCACGGGGGTTCCGCTCCTGGAAAAGAACCGGCCCCGTCCGAGCTGTTCAAGCGCCCGTCTCAGCTCAGGCTGGAATATAATGATGATCGCTAAAAATCCCCATGTTATCGCTTGGTCCATCAGCCACTGAAGCGTGCTGAGTCCCAAATATGAACTGGCCATCCGGACCAATACGATGACGACGATTCCTTTTAAAAGCTGAACCGCCTTCGTCCCGCGTATGACCATGATTAATTTATATATCACATACCAAACAAGGAGAATATCAACGGCATTGCCGAGGTATTGCAAAAATGGGATGTCCTCAAAAGCCATTTCCTCGTCCTCCAAGAATTCAGTCATTTCGTTTTTCTGTTATGAATTGTGCTGCATGAGCAATATGTACATCATATAGCGTGCTCATTATACCACATTTTGATTTCTCAAGTGAAATGAGCCAGCGCGGCGATGCACAAAAAAAGAGTAAAGCGATTATACGCTTTACTCATCTTCATTCGGGTCCAAAGCGCTCACGACGCCCTGGCCCGCCGATTTCAGTTCGTACCAGACCCAGTCAAACAATTGGTTAATCTCTTCAATCTGCCCGGTGACTTGTCCGGCTGAGGCCATGTATTTTTCTCCGTTGACGACGGTCACATTGCCGTCGACTTTTCCTTCAATGAACAGCTTGCCGTTTTTTACTGTGACATCGCCCTTTACGGTCTCGCCTTCAGGGACGGTGACCGTGTGATTCTGCACGACAAGGTTCGGCTGTTTGGACACACTGAAATTGTGGTCATTATGCCAGCTGTTGAAAAAACCGCCGCCCATTAAAATCACAAAAACCGCTGCGGCTGCAATCATCGGATGAGTTTTGATCCATCGTTTTACAGAAGCGCGTTTTTTCTCTTTTGGAAGATTCGCCATAACTTTGGCAGTAAAATCAGCAGGGGCCGTGACATGCGATGTGCTTCGGACGAGTGCTACGGATTTCTCCATTTCATGAAAATGCCGTTTGCAATTCCCGCATGACTGCAAATGTTGTTTTAATACGTTTTCATCTTCAGGAAGGATATCTCCATCAAGATGCTTATGCATAAGCTGCACGATCTGTTCAGGACAGCTCATTTCATCACCCCACTTAAAGATCCCTCAATTGTTTTCTAAGAGCCTCTCTGCCTCTGTGTATCCTTGTCTTGACGGTGCCGACAGGGATATTCAGAATCTCCCCGATTTCAATTAAAGAGAGTTCGTCAATATACTTTAATACAATTACCGTTCTGTACTTGTCAGGCAGCTTTAAAATCTTTTTCTGAATTGTGTCCGACAGCTCCAATGACAATACGGCGTCTTCAGGGAGAACCCCGTCCGCGGCGATCTGCGAATACATCGTCAGCCCTTCTGCTCCCGCTACTTCTGCGTCCAGATAGTAATCAGGCTTTTTCTTGCGGATGCGGTCAATGGTCAGGTTGGTCGCAATTCTGTAAAGCCACGTTGAAAACTTTCTGTTGATATCGAAACTGTCGATATTGACATACGCTCTGATAAAAGCTTCCTGCGCAATATCTTCCGCTTCGTGAACATTGCCGAGCATGCGGTAGCAAAGCTGGTAAATCTTATCTTTATAAAGGTCAACGATTTCTGCAAACGCATTTTGATCGCCTTTTTTGACTTGCTTGATTCTTTTTTTAATCAGGTTTTCCATGTTTTATCTTACCTCTGCCCTTCACCGGTCTGTATCTATACGTTGATTGTTTTAAAAGGTTTCATTTTTTTATTACATTTATTTTACCAAATTTCAGGCAGGGTGTAGATGGAAAATACAGAATATACTGCCTTAACAGCAGCTTAAAAATAGTATATCTGATGAACAATCAGAAATCGAAACAAAATGCTGATAAAAAAAGACACCTTTATGCAAAAGGTGTCTGATACTGGGCTAGCTGGATTCGAACCAACGCATGACGGAGTCAAAGTCCGTTGCCTTACCGCTTGGCTATAGCCCAAAAATGGTGGAGGGGGGCAGATTCGAACTGCCGAACCCTGAGGGAGCGGATTTACAGTCCGCCGCGTTTAGCCACTTCGCTACCCCTCCGTATTTTTTTAAAAAACAGTGCCGGCCAGAGGACTTGAACCCCCAACCTACTGATTACAAGTCAGTTGCTCTACCAATTGAGCTAGGCCGGCAAATATGGTGGAGGATGACGGGCTCGAACCGCCGACCCTCTGCTTGTAAGGCAGATGCTCTCCCAGCTGAGCTAATCCTCCATATGACCCGTACGGGATTCGAACCCGTGTTACCGCCGTGAAAGGGCGGTGTCTTAACCGCTTGACCAACGGGCCGTTGTGTCCGCGTCGAGCTGACAAAAGTTATTATATACAGGTTGTACCCCATTTGTAAAGAGAAAAATTATTTTTTTTATTTTCAAACTTTTTTACCCGTTTTTTAACTGAAAAACTCATCCCTCCTCTCTTATTTCATTTATGATGAAAGTATCAAAATATTGAAGGGAATGGACACAGATGATCTTAGTCAGCTCTTGTCTCGGCGGTATCGAATGCAGGTATAACGGCTCTCACGCCGCTTCGGAAAAAATCCGCAGACTCGTAGAAGAAAAGAAAGCTGTTATGGTCTGCCCCGAACTTTTGGGCGGCTTCACCACTCCCCGCGAACCGGCGGAAATCATCGGCGGCACGGGCGAAGACGTGCTGAACGGAACGGCAAAAATCGTAACGGCATCAGGCGAAGACGTTACGGCTTTATATATGGACGGCGCGGAAAAAACGTTAGCATACGCAAAAGAAATAGGCGCCGCAACGGTCATCCTTAAAGAAAACAGTCCGTCCTGCGGCAGCAGCTTTATCTATGACGGCACTTTCTCAGGAAAAAAAATACTCGGAGACGGCATCACTTCCGCTCTTTTAAAACGGGCAGGCTGCCGTGTTCTATCAGAAGATGAATTGGATCAATTATAAAAAAGGAGAGTAGATATCATGGATGTAGCCCTGTCCTTTTATAAACCGGAGCATGCAGACGGGCTTAACGGGTTTGTGCTGAGTGAAGAAGATAAAAAGTTCACAGCTCTGCCGATAGATGTCCTGCCGCAGGCTCTTGTCATCCGGGATCGCTACCCGACAGTCATTTTAAAAGAAGACCGCCCCGTCGGTTTTTTTATTTTACATACCTCAAAAGAAACCATTGCCCCGTATTCGAACAATGTGTCTGCCATTTTGCTGAGTGCGCTGTCCTTACATGCACCGCATCAGGGAAAAGGTTATGCCAAACAAGCGATGCTGCAGCTCCCCGCTTTTGTCGCAAATTACTTTCCTTGGTGTGATGAAATCGTGCTTGCAGTAAACCATCGCAATCATCGTGCAAAGAACCTGTACCGGTCTTCCGGTTTTATTGATAAAGGGCGGCGCAGGATCGGCCCGATCGGTGAACAGCACATTCTGCATCATTTTTTGTGAAAGCGCTTGATTATCCATCTCATCCCTGCCGATTTTTCTTGAAACATCTATTCAGAAGCCCATATACTTCAAGTATTAACGACTTGGGAGGGTACAATCATGACAGACCGGCTTAACATTCACAGATTGACCACAGAAACCAGAAATCCGCAGACCGCTTCAATCCATCAAGCAGACACGATGGAAATTCTCCGCATCATTAACGAAGAGGATTTCAAAGTGGCTGAAGCCGTTCAGCAGGTGCTGCCCGATATTCAGATTGCCGTTCAATTCGCCCATCAGTCCTTACGGCGAAACGGCAGGCTGATTTATGCGGGAGCGGGCACAAGCGGCAGGCTCGGTGTACTGGATGCGGTTGAATGCCCGCCTACATACAGCGTAAGTCCCGACACCGTCATCGGTCTGATGGCCGGAGGGGCAGACGCCTTTTTGCAAGCGGCTGAAGGTATAGAAGACAGCGAGGAAACCGGCGCTCTCGATCTCAAAACGATCGGACTTACCTCAGAAGACACCGTGATCGCCATCGCGGCAAGCGGGCGCACGCCGTATGCGGCCGGTGCGCTGAAATACGCAAAAACAATCGGCGCCAAAACTGTCGCGCTCACATGCAATAAACACTCATTGATCAGCACTTATGCCGATCACAGCATCGAAGTCGTCGTCGGCCCCGAAGTGATTACAGGGTCAACACGAATGAAAGCGGCGACGGCACATAAAATGATTCTGAACATGATTTCCACGGCCGTGATGATCAAAAGCGGCAAAGTGTACGAAAATTTAATGGTGGACGTTCATGTCAGCAACGAAAAATTGAAAGAACGCGCAATCGGCATTATCCAAAGCATCACGGGCGTTCCGTACGACAAGGCAAAAGAAACGCTTGAGGCCGCAGGCAGCCATGTCAAAACGGCAATCGTCATGCTGAAGACGAATTCGGACGAAACACACGCGAAGGCACTGCTCAAAGAATCAGACGGCTTCATTGACAAAGCCATTGAACAGCACGTTTCAAAAGAAAAAGAACGCTGATCGTTCTTTGGTGGAAATAATGTGCTTTTACGAGCCCGCGCCGTTTTCATAATCGGCGCAGGCGCTTTTAGGACGCGTTTCAGGCACAGCTCCCCGGGAAAAATCGCACGGACAAAGGAGGATCTCCATGAGCAAAGAGGCATTTTATCAGTCACTGGCCAAAGATATCCTGGACAATTGCGGCGGTTCATCGAATATTTCAGGCTTTACCCACTGTATGACACGCCTGAGGATTACACCTTTAGATCAGGACAAAACGGATATTGAAGCGCTGAAACAGCTTGACGGGGTAATAGGCGTCGTCGAAGCCGAAACACTGCAGATCATCCTTGGCACGGGTGTCGTCAATCATGTCGCCGACGCTTTCGCAAAACTTATGTCATCCGGAAAAAACATTGATTTAAAAGAAGCCGCCTCACGGAAAAAAGCCGATCTCAACAGAAAAAACACCACACCCATCACACGGTTTCTGAGAAAAATATCAAGCATCTTCATCCCCCTTATTCCCGCACTCATTGCATCAGGTTTAATCACCGGTATTACGAAAGCCGTCATTCAGGCCGGCTGGCTCCCGAAAGAATCCCAAATCGCACTTATTTTAACGGTTATCGGTTCAGGCTTGTTCACTTACCTCGGCGTCCTTGTCGGCATCAATGCGGCGAAGGAATTCGGCGGGACACCCGCGATGGGCGGCCTTGCGGGCATATTGATCCTTAACCCTGAGATCGCCAATATCAGTTTGTTCGGAGAGAATCTGCTCCCGGGCAGGGGAGGATTAATCGGCGTTCTTTTCGCTGCGGTTTTTGTCGCTTATACCGAACGGTTTATCAGAAAGTACGTCCATCAATCCATCGACATTATCGTCACGCCTACATTGTCTTTACTTATCACCGGGCTGGTGACATATGTCGTGTTTATCCCTGCAGGCGGTTTTATTTCTGATCTGATTACATCAGGTTTATTGTCACTGCTGAATGTCGGGGGAGTGCTCTCAGGGTTTGTACTGGGAGCCGCCTTCCTGCCGCTTGTCGTCACCGGCCTGCATCAAGGCTTGACCCCCGTACATTTGGAATTAATCCGATCAATCGGAGATGACCCGCTTCTTCCGATTCTCGCGATGGGAGGCGCGGGTCAAGTAGGGGCAGCCTTCGCCATCTTTATGAAAACAAAAAAAGCCTCATTGAAAAGAGCGATCGGCGGCGGACTTCCATCCGGTCTGCTCGGAATCGGAGAGCCGCTCATCTTCGGCGTCACGCTCCCGCTCGGCCGGCCGTTTTTGACGGCGTGTTTAGGGGCGGGAATCGGCGGCGCCTTTCAAGCCCATTTTCAGGTGGCTACTTTTTCAATCGGTGTCTCCGGCCTTCCGCTCTCCTTTCTCGTACAGCCGGCTCAAATCGTTTTGTATATCATCGGTCTCTTCATCTCTTACGCGGCGGGCTTTGTCTTCACTTATGCGTTTGGATTTAAGGATGACATGGCTGCTGAATTTGAATAAACCGGGAGGGATCAGAATATGAAAACACTGACAGCCGCCATACTCACAATGGTCATCAGCCTCTCTTTTCTGCCGCAGCACAAAGCCGAAGCCCAATCCAAATTATACGACGCAGCAAAGCTCAGAAAGGTTGATCAAATGATTGAAAAAGACATCGCAGCAGGATTCCCCGGAGCCGTCCTCGTCGTCGTAAAGGACGGACGGGTGATCAAAAAGAAAGCATACGGCTACAGCAAAAAATATGACGGGAACACCCTTTTATCCCGTCCGAAAAAAATGAAAACATCAACCATGTTTGATCTAGCTTCCAATACAAAAATGTACGCGGCCAATTTTGCATTACAGCGACTCGTCAGCCAGGGAAAGCTTGATGTGTATCAAAAAGTCTCGGCTTACCTTCCTGATTTCAAAGACAGAAAAAGCGATCCGATTCAAGAAAAAGACCGCATTCGCGTCATCGATGTGCTCCAGCACCAATCCGGTCTGCCGGCAAGCTTTTATTTCTATCAGCCGGACACCGCAGGCCCTTTGTATTCACAAGAACGGGATAAAACGATCCGTTTTCTCACCCAAATCCCGCTTGAATATAAACCGGGAACAAAACACGTATACAGCGATATCGGTTACATGCTTCTCGGCTGCATCATTGAAAACATAACCGGAAAAACCCTTGATGCCTATGCGGAACAAGAACTGTACAAACCGCTGAAACTGACGCACACACTGTTCAACCCGCTGCAAAAAGGCTTTAAAGAAAAAGCATTCGCAGCTACTGAACGTTTAGGCAACACACGTGACGGAGTCATCCATTTCCCTCACATCAGGACATATACGCTGCAGGGGGAAGTTCACGATGAAAAAGCATTTTACTCCATGGGAGGGGTGTCCGGTCACGCCGGGCTGTTTTCCAGAGCTGATGATATGGCCGTCCTTCTTCAAGTCATGCTGAACGGCGGCAGTTATAAACACGTTTCTCTCTTCAATAAAAGAACGGCCGATTTGTTCACAACGGCGGCATCCTCTGATCCGACTTTTGCTCTCGGCTGGCGGAAAAACGGCAGCCCGGATATGGAGTGGATGTTCGGCCCTTATGCAAGCAGGCAGGCATACGGCCATACGGGATGGACCGGCACCGTCACGATTATTGATCCCGCTTATAAGCTGGGGATCGCACTTTTGACCAATAAAAAGCATTCCCCCGTCGTCAGACCCGGTGAAAACCCGAATGTTTTTGAAGGGGATCATTTCCCGACCGGAAGCTACGGCAGCGTCATAAAAACGATTTATGAAGCCATTGAATGATAACTCATGTCTTTTGTCCAAACTATGACGGCAGGAGGGCACCATCATGAAACTTGTCATCTCAGCTGTATTACTGTTGTTCATTGTTTTCGGCACGCATCATGCATCGACAAAACCGGACATTCCGTCACAGGCGGAACAAGCGGTATCCCGTATGACATTAGATGAAAAATTAGGGCAGATGCTCATGCCTGATTTTCGCAATTGGCAAAAAAAGGGGCAGCCATCACCTGAGGCTCTTACCCAAATGAATGACGAAGTCGCAGGGCTTATTCAAAAGTACCGTTTCGGCGGCGTTATCTTATTTGCAGAAAATGTAAAAAACACTGAGCAAACGGTACGCCTGACAGATGCCTTTCAAAAGGCGAGCCCTGACATTCCGCTATTATTAAGCATTGATCAGGAGGGCGGCATCGTAACTAGACTTGGTGAAGGCACTCATTTCCCAGGCAATATGGCGCTCGGAGCCGCTAGAAAAACAGCCTACGCGTCCCAGACCGGCGCCATTATCGGGAAAGAACTGAAAGCACTGGGCATTAATACGAATTTCGCTCCCGTTCTCGATATCAATAATAATCCCGGAAACCCTGTCATCGGCGTCAGGTCGTTCAGTTCAGACCGAGATCTGACAGCTTCACTCGGCCTTGCCTCAATGAAGGCTCAGCAAAAGCAGGATGTCGCTGCCGCCGTCAAACATTTCCCGGGACACGGCGACACGGATGTCGACAGCCACTACGGCCTTCCGCTTGTCACCCACAATCAAGAAAGGCTGCGTCAAATTGAACTTTATCCGTTCCGGAAGGCCATTCAGGCCGGAGCTGATATGATCATGACAGCCCATGTGCAATTTCCCGCTTTTGACGATACAACCTATAAAAGCAAGCTGGACGGTTCAGACATCCTCGTACCCGCCACACTCTCGAAAAAAGTGATGACTCATCTTCTCCGTGAGGAAATGGGATTTAACGGCGTCATCGTTACGGATGCATTAAATATGAAAGCCATTGCCGATCATTTCGGCCAAGAAGAGGCGGTCGTCATGGCAGTAAAAGCAGGAGTCGATATTGCCCTGATGCCGGCCCAAGTGACTTCGCTGCAAACGGAAAACCGCTTTGCCCGGGTTCATTCCGCTTTAAAAAAGGCGGTACAAAAAGGGGAAATTCCGCTTCAGCAAATTAACAAATCGGTGAAACGCATCATTTCCCTGAAAATAAAAAGAGGGATATATCCCGCACCGAAAGAGACAAATCTGAAAAAGAAGATTGCAAAAGCAAAGAAAACCGTCGGCAGCAAAAATCACCTGAAAGCTGAAAAACAAATCGCGGAAAGGTCCGTCACCGTCTTACAAAACAAAAACCGCACGCTCCCATTCAAACCGAAAAAGAACAGCCGCGTTCTCATTGCCGCTCCTTATGAAGATCAAACAGCGTCAATGGAACAAACCCTTCGGCAGCTCATCAAGAAGAAAAAAATCCGGCCGGTAACCATCAGTAAAATGAACTTCGCCGAGCGCACTTTTCATGATGAGCACAAAAAGCTGGTATCCGACGCGGATTACGTGATTACAGGCTCCTATGTCGTGAAAAATGACCCTGTCGTAAACGACGGCGTGATTGATGATTCCGTCACAGATCCCGGCAAGTGGACGACTGCATTTCCGCGGGCCGTCATGAAAGCCGCACAATCAAACCAAAAACCCTTTGTGCTGATGAGCCTGCGTAATCCATATGACGCTGCGAACTTTGAAGAAGCTGAAGCCCTTATCGCAGTCTACGGCTTTAAAGGATATACAGATGGACAATTTCTCCAGCCAAACATTCCGGCAGGCATTGAAGCGATATTCGGACAGACAAAACCGCAAGGCAGGCTGCCCGCTGACATTCCTTCCGTCACTCATCCGGGAACGACACTCTATCCTTATGGTTTCGGTATCAATCTGAAGACCGGAAAACCGCTTTAAACAGGAGGACTGATCATGAAAAAACAAACGGCTGCGCTTCTTGCCGGATTAGTCGTCATCAGTGCCATGACGGCAGTCTCGGCGGCTTCTGACAGAAACCTTCATACCGCCAAGAAACCAAGCATCCAAACAGGCATCGACCGCCTGCTGAAAGATTATAAACAGGAACTGAAGGGAAAAAGGGTCGGGCTGATCACCAACCCGACCGGTGTGAACAATTCATTGAAAAGCAGCGTTGACGTGCTGTATGAGGCACCAGACATCCAATTGACGGCATTATTCGGACCGGAGCACGGTGTCCGCGGCGATGCTCAGGCCGGAGACAAAGTCACATCCTATATAGACGAAAAAACAGGGCTTCCCGTCTACAGCCTGTACGGGGAAACGAGGAAACCGACGCCTGACATGCTGAAAGATACAGATGTGCTGATTTTCGATATTCAGGATGTCGGAACGCGATACTACACCTACATTTATACAATGGCCTATGCCATGGAAGCGGCCAAAGAAAAAGGCATTCCTTTTTATGTCTTGGACCGGCCGAATCCGCAAGGCGGACGAAATCCGGACGGCCCGGTTCTTGAACCGGATTACGCTTCATTTGTCGGACTGTATCCGATCCCGCTGAAGCACGGCATGACGATCGGTGAGCTTGCTCTTTTATTCAATAAAGAGTTTCATATTGGCGCCGACCTCACCGTCGTAAAAATGAAGCGCTGGAAGCGGACGATGACGATTGAAGATACCGGCCTGCCGTTCGTCCTCCCTTCGCCTAATATCCCGACCCCGGACAGCATATTCGCATATTCGGCGACAGGACTAATCGAAGGCACAAACGTATCCGAAGGAAGGGGCACGACAAAGCCGTTTGAACTGATCGGCGCGCCTTATATGAAAAGCACCGAGCTCGAAGAACGCCTGAACAGTCTCAAGCTTCCGGGCGTCACCTTCAGAGCCGCATCATTTATCCCCAGCTTCTCCAAGCACCAGGGCAAGCTGTGCCACGGCGTACAAGTCTACGTAACAAACAGAAACACATTTGAAGCGGCAAAAACAGGGCTCTCCATTCTGAAAACCATGCATGACTTATATCCGAATGACTTTTCGTTCTTGCCGACAGGCTCTTTTGACAAGCTGATCGGTAACGGCTGGGTACGCAAAAAAATAGAAAAAGGCGCTTCCATTGAAGACATCACCGGCACATATCAACGCCGGCTGGACCAATTCAAAACTCTAAGAAAACAATACCTCATATACTGACAAAATTCGTGTTACACGTGTAACATTTTGACGCATTTCACATTTCCGCTTTTTATAGGAAAACATTCATTTATTTGGTACAATTTCATTGATAACAGTTATCATTTAAATGAATGTTTCCTAAAAGGTGGTTTCTCATGAAAAACACATTATTCTTTCAGCCCATTGATATCATCTCCGTAAAAAAAACAGCCGACCTTCTGTCAGAGCATCAGCTCACTGATTCTCCCGTATTGATCTTTCATGTGAAAGGCGAGGGACAAATTGATATCGGAACAGACAGCTTTCCGCTGCAGAAGGAAACGCTCTACATCTGTCCTTGTGATGAGACATTCAATATTGCCCCTATATCGTCAGGCGGCATCCATTTGTATATCGTCAGACTCCGTGTTTTCTCCTACTCATCAGATGATGAAGCGATGCTTCCGAATAACGGGGAAGACATCTTCCACGGACTTCAGCAAATGAATTTACAAACGGTTGATCATTTGACAAGCCGGCTTCAGTCACTTTCTGAAAATGCGCGATCGGCGGATGCATTGCAGAAAATGAAATATACAGCCGACTTTCAGCAGCTGATGTACGACCTTTATGCCGCAAAAGTATGCCATCAAAATAATACGAAAGCGGCGATCGAACAGACAAAACAATTCATTCATGCTCAGTCCGACACAAAAATCACGCTCACCCAGCTCGCTCATATGGCGGGAATCAGTCCCAAGCATTACAGTGAAACCTTTAAAAAACTATACGGGCAGAGCGTAACTGAATATATCACAGACATCCGCATAACCAATGCGAAAAAACTGATGGCCAAGGCAAACTGCAAACTGCGGGAAATCGCTCATCAAATCGGCTACCAGGACGAATTTTATTTCAGCCGTATTTTTAAAAAACATACCGGCAGCTCACCTACAAGCTATATGAAAAAAAGGCGCACAAAAATGGCCGCGTACGGAAAAGAAACGATGGGGCATCTGATTCCTCTGCATCACGTGCCTTATGCTGCGGCGCTGCACCCGAAATGGACGGCCTATTATTACAAACAATTCTCTTCCGATATTCCGGTTCACCTGAGTGCTTACCGCTATAATGCAAATTGGGAAGAGAACCTGCACACGCTGTCCCAAGCTGCCCCGGACATCATTTTCAGTCTTGATTCTGTCAGTGAAGAAGAAAAACAGCGCCTGAATGACATCACTGACGTTTTTTACCTTCCGGCTCAAGAAAATTGGAGAGACCAGTTTCTTCGCACCGCCGCATATTTGAATGAAGAGCAGGAAGCGCGGCACTGGCTTAAAGCTTATCAAAGTCTCGCCCATTCAGCGAAAGATGCTCTGAAACACGTGCGGCATCAGCGGTTCTTATTTGTCCGTGTATATAAAGAAAATATGTACATCGCCCATAACAACAGTATTGAGGATGTCTTCTTCGGTGATTTAGGCTTTGCCTCCGCAAAACCGGAATCTTTTGCTCCTGACGAAAAGATTTCCTTGGACATGCTGGCGGATTGCCAGGCTGACTGCATCATGCTTTTCACTTGTAAAGAGCCGGAAACGCTTCGTTATTTTCAGCGCATTCAGCAGACCGGGATATGGCAGAACCTTAGAGCCGTCAGCAATAAACGCGTGTTTCCCATATCATCTGACCCGTGGATTGAATATTCTCCAAGCGGACATCAGCGGATGATCGAGCAAAGCATTTCCATTTTATCCGAAGATCGTCCATGGTAATGCCGGAAATTATCCATGGTCTTATCCCTGTTCATTCTCTATAATTCCAATTGATAATAGTTATCAATTGAACAGGAGGAACAATAGATGAAGAAATTGGCATTCGCTTTCATGATTTTGCTTTTGGCTTTCACGGCCGCGGCTTGCGGAAGCTCAGAAACATCTGATACAGCAAGTAAAGGAAAGGACGCTTCTTCAGATAAAAAGAAAATCGAATATCTCGGAAAAACATATGAAGTCAAAGCGCCGACTGACAAAATCGCCATTACAGGCAGCGTAGAATCAATGGAAGACGCCAAATTGCTTGACGTTCATCCCGCAGGAGCAATTTCTTTCTCGGGCAAATTCCCGGAACTGTTTAAAGATATTACAGATAAATCCGTATCAACGGGGGAAAAAATGCAGCCGAATATGGAAAAAATTCTTGAGCTGCAGCCGGACGTCATTCTGGCATCAACCAAATTCCCGGAAAAAACGTTGAAAAAATTGAGCGGCACCGCTGAAACGATCCCTGTCTCTCATATCTCATCAAACTGGAAAGAAAACATGATGCTGCTCGCCCAGCTTACAGATAAAGAGAAAAAAGCGAAAAAAATCATCGCAGATTACGAACAGGACCTGAAAAAGACAAAAACAAAGATCAACAGCAAAGCGAAACAGTCAAACGCGCTGGTCATCAGAATCAGACAAGGCAATATTTATATTTATCCTGAACAAGTATATTTCAACTCCACGCTTTACGGTGATTTAGGCCTGAAGGCGCCGGACGAAGTCAAAGCGGCGAAAGCGCAGGAACTGATTTCTCTTGAAAAATTAAGCGAAATGAACCCTGACCATATCTTCGTACAATTCTCTGATGACGAAAACGCAGATAAGCCGGACGCTTTGAAAGACTTAGAGAAAAATCCGATCTGGAAGAGCCTGAAGGCAGTCAAAAAAGACCATGTATACGTCAATACGATTGATCCATTAGCCCAAGGCGGAACCGCGTGGAGTAAAATCAGCTTCTTACAGGTTGCGGCTGACAAATTGACTCAAGACTAATAAAGAGTAGGTTTTTCACATGTATGCAAAACGGCGGACACACATGATTATCATTGCTTCACCGATTGCCATTGTTCTGTCACTGCTGCTTTCCGTTTTATACGGCGCAAAGCAGCTTGACATCCATACCGTGTTCTCCGCATTGCTGCACTTTAATCCGGAGAATACCGACCACCAGATCATATGGCATTCAAGAATCCCGAGGGCTGCCGGCGCTATGTTTATCGGCGCAGCCCTTGCTGTTTCCGGAGCGCTCATGCAGGGAATCACACGGAACTATCTGGCCTCGCCTTCAATCATGGGTGTGTCGGACGGCTCCGCTTTTATCATCACCCTTTGCATGGTATTGCTCCCTCAATCGACATCCATTGAAATGATCATATACTCGTTTGTCGGTTCCGCATTCGGCGCCGCTCTTGTTTTCGGGCTGGCCTCAATTCTTCCCGGCGGTTTTACCCCGGTGCAGCTTGCCATCATCGGAACGGTGACCAGTATGCTTCTCAGCAGTCTGTCGGCTGCGCTTTCGATTTATTTTCAAATTTCGCAGGATCTCAGTTTTTGGTACAGTGCGAGACTGCATCAAATGAACCCTGATTTTTTGAAACTGGCCGTCCCGTTTTTTGCGATCGGAATCATCACGGCCATGATTCTCAGCAAAAAGGTCACTGCCGTATCATTAGGAGACGACATTTCAAAAAGTCTGGGACAGCAGAAAAGAACCATCAAACTCATGGCGATGGCGGCCGTTGTCATATTGACCGGAAGCTCGGTGGCACTCGCCGGAAAAATTGCATTTGTCGGTTTGGTCGTTCCGCACATTACACGTTTTCTCGTCGGATCGGACTACAGCAGGCTGATCCCATGCGCGTGCATCATCGGCGGCGTCTTCCTGACCCTTTGCGACCTTGCCAGCCGATTCATCAATTATCCGTTTGAGACGCCTATTGAAGTTGTCACTTCTATCATCGGTGTTCCTTTCTTTCTTTATTTGATTAAAAGAAAAGGAGGGGATCAGCGTGGTACGTAAAATGGCCGGAATTTATATCATTCTGATTGCTCTCATATTGCTCGTAAGCTATTTCAGCATGACAAGCGGTTCTTTTTCCGCAAAGCCGGGTGAACTGCTCAGTACCCTTTTCCGCATCCATCCGAATCCGCAATATGACATTTTGCTGTTTCAGCTGAGGCTGCCGCGCATTGTCATGGCTGCTGCCATCGGGCTCGGATTGGGGATAGCCGGAGCCGTTATTCAGGCCATTACCAAAAACGGTCTTGCCGATCCCGGTATTTTGGGCATTAATGCAGGAGCCGGAGCCGGAATCGTCACGTTTATGCTTCTGTTTCAGGGACAATCTGAAGCGACGGCACTTGCCTCTGCGATGGGTATGCCTGTCTTCGGCCTCATCGGAGGATTGATGGCGGCCGTGCTGATCTATATTTTCGCCTGGCACCGGGGGCATCTGGAATCGGGCAGAATTATTCTCGTCGGGATCGCCATGAATTCCGGATTCAGCGCGCTGTCTTTATTTCTTTCATTAAAAATGGACCCGCAGGATTATGAGATGGCGATGGTTTGGAAAAACGGCAGCATCTGGTCGGCAAACTGGATGACCATTACGGCGATCCTTCCGTGGCTGATCGTGTTCATTCCTCTGCTTATGGCGAAAACGTCATTGCTGGATACCATTCGTTTCGATGAGGACACGGTGAAAAGCCTCGGTGTTTCAACCAATAAAGAAAAAACGATTTTACTCATTGCCTGCATCGCTTTGATCAGCGCATGTGTAACCGCAGCGGGCAGCATGGCATTTGTCGGACTGATCGCGCCCCATATTTCCCGCAGGCTCGCCGGGATTGAGCACAGATACTCATTACCGGTCAGCGGATTGGTCGGTATGCTCCTCGTCATATCCGCCGACTTTGCGGGCAAATTGTTCTTTCAGCCTTCAGAAGTGCCGGCGGGAATTATTCTTGCGATTCTCGGCGTTCCTTATTTCTTTTTTCTTCTGTTTAAGCAAAAGAAGGGGCTGGATGCATGAGAGGCACCCTTACAGAACACCGGATAAACGGAAAGGAATGCACTGTGTATCTTCCTCCCCCCTATTCGGTTCAAACAGGGGCTTTACCCTGTGTGTACGTACTGGACGGGGGTTTTTTGTTTTTAGAACAGATGGATAAGCTTGAATCCCAATTTGCGAACGGAACACTTCCCGAATTGATTTTCATCGGCATCAAACCGGCTGACAGGCTCGATGAGTACACGCCGTGGCCCGCGCCCTCCCTGAGCCCTGCGTTTCATGATTTCGGCGGCAAAGGGAGGCTCTTTCTCGAGGAGCTGACAAATGTCATCATTCCCACTGTTGAAGATATGCATCACATTTCTGCACATCCGGAAACGAGAGGACTGGTCGGCGCGTCATTAGGCGGACTGTTTTCGATATACGCGATGCTCCAAAAGCCTGAAACATTCGGCAGAATCGGTTGTATTTCCGGTTCCTTCTGGTATGAAAAATCAGCAGATTATGTCCGCTCCGCATCTTTGCGTCCGGCACGGCGGCGTATCTTTATGTCTGTCGGCAGCCGCGAAGCTGAGCATAAAAACAACATCCAAAACAACATGATCCGACTAAATAAAGACGTGTACGAAAGCCTCAAGCAAAAAGGCTTTTCTCAATCTCAGCTCTCTTTCACGATCGAAGAGGGCGCCGTGCACCATCAAGAAGCATTCAAACGACAATTCAATGCAGCACTAAGCTGGCTGTACGGAAAAAACCGCTCACGTAGCTGAGCGGTTTTTTTCATACTTCATCACGACCGGCTTAAGTTCAAAGCGTCTCAGCAAATAGCCGAACAAAGCGGCAAGGATTTGCTGAAAAAGCATCCCGATGACGACCGGAACCGCCACTTGAGACGGAAAAAAAGAAACGGCGAGAACGGCTCCGGCGCTGATATTGCGCATGCCCCCCGTATAAATCAGAGACACAATTTCATCCTGGCTCCGCTTCATCAGCCTTCCGATCAGCCATGCCACGGCATAACCCGTCATGGCAATAAAAAATACCATGCCAGCGATGCCCGCAAATTTGATATCCACGTGCGTGACATACGGCGCGATTTCCGAACTGTTAATGGCAATGACAATCATCAGACAGATTTTTGAAAAAGGAGACAGCGACCGGCTTATTGCCTGAGTCCTTACCGGCGGGGAAAACTGGTTGACTATCATCCCTGCGATGGATGGAATCACCACCATCTCCGCCAGCCCTTTCATCATTCCCCACACATCCATCTGAACATTCGCCCCGGCCAGGACAGACAGGCTTAACGGTACGATAAAAGGAGAAAGCACGGTATCAACCAGGATAATAGACAGCGTCAATCCGACATTCCCCTTATACATCGCAGCCCAAATCAAACTCGTAATTCCGGTCGGAATCACCACACCCATAATCAGCCCCGTCACAGTTAAAGGGTCACCGCTGAAAATCAGATGGCCGCTTCCCCATGCAAAAACAGGCATGAAAATATGCAGAACAAACAATGCCATGATCATCGGGAGCGGCTTCTCGATACTGCGCTTCAGCGAATGAAAATTGGCACTCAGACTGCCCGTAAATGTAATAAATGCAAATATCCACGGCACAGCGCCGGCCATCCAGCTGATATGCTGAGATAACAGCACACCCGCCGCCACACTTGACGGAGTCAAAAGCGGCATGATTCTCCCCAACACTTGGTTCAACTTCTGAAGCCACATCATATGCAAGTCTCCTATATACGGTTTTCAAGTCTCATTCATTATAACAATGCCCCCCGGCAAATTTAACCGAAAAAAAGCCCGGATATATTCATCCGGACTTCACAAATTCTATGCCATTTGTTTCATTAAATCTCGGCTTTTCTGATTTAATCCCTTTAATTCAGCCTCAATTCCGTATTCTTTACATTTGGCGACAATTTTCTCAAGAGCCGCCGCTCCCGAATCATCCCACACGTGGGCATCGGTCAAATCAATGACAATCCGCTTCACGTCTTCATCATAAACGATGGCATTTATGAGCTCAGACACGGAAGCAAAAAAGATCTGTCCCGTTACCTTATAAGTTCTGACATCTTTCTGTTCGGAATGTGACACAATCTTCAGCTTAGAAATTTTAGCCGTAAAAAAGATCGCGCTTAGCAGCACACCCGCGAAGACACCCTTTGATAAATCATTTGTCAGGACGACCGTCATGACGGTAATAACCATAACGATCGAATCAGTAAGGGGCGCTTTCCGCAAACCTTTAATCGATGACCAGTCGAACGTGCCGATAGACACCATAACCATCACGGCCACCAGCGCAGCCATCGGAATTTTCACGACGATACCGCTTAATACGGCAATTAAAAACATTAAAAACGCGCCGGCGGTAAAAGCCGATAACCGGCCGCGTCCGCCGGCTTTCGTATTAATGACAGACTGGCCGATCATGGCGCATCCGGCCATGCCTCCGAAAAATCCGTTCACAATATTGGCGATGCCTTGTCCGCGGCTTTCTTTGTTCTTATCACTATCCGTATCCGTCATTTCATCAATGATCTGGGCTGTCAGCAATGACTCGAGTAATCCGACGAAAGCAAGCGCCAGAGAATACGGGAAAATAATCCGCAATGTCTCAAACGTCCACGGAACATCCGGTATCAAGAAATGCGGAAGTGAACTTGTGATCCCGCCCATATCACCGACCGTGCGGACATCCGCATGGAAGACCACCGCAATGATCGTCATGACAATAATCGCCACCAGCGGAGACGGCACAGCCGTCGTAACCTTCGGCAATAGATATATGATAGCCAGTGATCCGGCAAGCATGGCATACATGACCCATGAAGCTCCTTTGAACTGCGGCAGCTGCGCAGAAAAAATCAAGATCGCCAAAGCATTCACAAATCCGATCATGACCGAACGCGGAATAAATTTCATCAATTTCGCTATCTTACTGACACCAAGAATAAATTGAATAATACCTGTCAAAATGGTTGCCGCAAACAAATACTGCAGCCCGTAATCAGCCACCAATGTCACCATGACAACCGCCATTGAACCCGTAGCGGCTGAAATCATTCCCGGTCTGCCACCGAAGATAGAAATAATAATCGCGATACAAAATGATGCATAAAGGCCGACCATCGGATCGACACCTGCAATAATTGAAAATCCGATCGCCTCAGGGATCAGAGCGAGAGCAACCAGAATACCGGCCAGAATGTCTTTACGGACATTCCCGAACCATTGCTGCTGTAACGTATAATCTTTCAAATGATAACGACTCCTTTTCACTATAAAAATCCGCACCCTATCAGTTGGAAACATTGATTTTCATCTGGGGAATATGAGGCAAGCTTACGGGGAAAAAGAGGACACGCTTCAGAGTATAATGTCGTTGAGGAAAGGAATTGTTAACAAAGAGTATCATATTAAACTTTAAAGAAATGTGCAAGCCGTATAAATAAGAAAAGAAAACGGCCCTCACTGGAGCCGTTTCCGCTTTTATAAAAGTTCCGGATCAGACACAAGAATCGTTTTTATTGCGCTGATATCCTTTCTTTCTTTTGTCACCGGGTCGATGCCCATGAGATGATCAATGGCTTCTTCATAATTCTTCAGTTCCGTCTTTTCCGTAATAAAATCATAGAGCTGCGGAAGGTCGGATGCGCATGCTAACGCGGCTTCCATGATCTGGCGGGCTTCACCTGTGCCCACAATCGTTACGCCGTTTGACAGCAGCTGGTACGGCCTGACCGTCATCTCATACGTATCATCAAAGCCCATCGGCACGATTCTGCCTCCCTTTTCAATAAAAGGATAAGCCCAATCAAGCTGGTTGCCGATCGCGTCAAAAATCACATCAAATTTTCTTCCTTGATTAATCCGTTTCACTTCATCCACGGTTAATGCTTCAGGGTGGTAGACATAATCAGATATCCGGCTCGCCGCCTCGCTTCGGAAACTGCCTATTTCAGTCGCAACCGTCAATCGCGCCAGTTTTTTCACCATCATTTGCACAAGCAGTCCGATCGGTCCGGATCCCAAAACCAAGACCGAGTCCTCCGGCTGAATCGAAGCCTTGTCCACAACATTCAGCACACAGGAGAGAGGCTCAACCAATGTGGCCCGCTCCCATTCCATTGAATCCGGAATTCTGTACATGAACCTGTCTTCCCCCACGTAATATTCCGCAAACGTTCCGTGCGCCCCGATTCCGAGCTGCCAATCCTCGAAGGTTTCGCAATAACACGTCAGCCCTCTCCGGCAATAATGACATTTCCCGCAAAACTGTGTAGGATCTATCACGACCCGGTCTCCGACTTTTACATTTGTCACGTCCGGTCCGATTTCCACGACCGCTCCCACCGATTCATGCCCCATAATCATATGATGGGTTGCATTCATTTTTCCTTTCAGCACATTTAAGTCCGTTCCGCAGATACCGGTGCCGAAAATTTTCACTTTCACATCATTGGATTTCCGAATTTGAGGCTCGTCCACCTCTTGATATTCAAGCTTATCATTAGGAGTCCAGACCAACGCCTTCATATTTCTCTTCCTTTCTGCCCCAGCGGATTTGGTCTAACAATGTTTGATGAAGCTCCTTCGTTGATGCCGCAATACATGATTGCTGATTCTGATAACTTAAATCTGTCAGAAGCGTTTCGTCCAAAGACCGGCCGTACGCATCCGTAATGACCACTCCCGCCTTCTTCGCCAAAAAGACGCTTGCGGCAATATCATAAGGAAACAAATGCAGCACCTGTCCGTTCCCGACCTGCTGAAAATCTGAAAGCAGCTTCGGATCATCTTTCAGCAGACGATTGCCGATATCCACATAAGCATCCATCTGCCCCGTGATAATTCGTGAAATCGAATAAGAAGCGCTGTTGAAAACAAAAACCCCGCCATTATTGGCCGACTGGTCAATCAGATGGCCGTATGCGTCCGTCATCAGCTGCGCCGGATGCCCGTTAAATTCAAGGCTCCAAAACATATTTTTAATATCCCGCACTTCGCTCAAATTCGGCAATTCTCCATGATACCCTTCAAAATGAATGGCATCGCTGTATATATCACCGTACATATAAGCGCCTGATTTCAATTCAAGCAAAAAAGCAAATTCGATATCCTTAATCTTTGCGTTTGGCTTATACGAAGCAAGCGCAATCGAAATACACGACATTTCAAGTCCCGCGGCGGCCGGGCGCGTTCCGTCTATCGGATCTACAATTAAAATATATTGCGGATCTTCTCCAATCAGCTTCAGGCCGCCATCCTCCGTGTAAAAAGCAACCGGATGGCCCTTTTCTTGAATATAATCCAGCACCGCCTCCTCAGCAGCGGCGTCTATGTTAAATTGGGCGTCGCCTCCCGGAGAATAGCCGTTTACGAGCCGGTTTTTCAGCGTGCCTTTTTGATTTTTCACCTTTTGATAAACAAATTGTCCAAGCTCAATGATATAGTCTCTCACTTGATTTCCTCCAATAGCTTGCGAAGTCTGTAGCAGAGCACTTCGGCTTCACTAAGTGTTATGGTTAAAGGCGGACGGATTTTAAATACATTTCCGAATCCGTAACGGGATGTCCGGAGAATCAGCCCGTAATCCATTGCCCGTTTAGCAATATAATTGGTCAGGTCCACATCCGGTTCATTGTTCTCTTTCACAATCTCCACACCGATCATAAGACCGACGCCTCTTACCTCAGAAATAAAAGCGAAATCCTCTTTCATCGTTTCTAAGCGATCCATAATATAATGACCGACCGTCGTTACATTTTCCAAAAATCCCGGACGCTGCATGATATCTATGGTTTTACAAGCGGCAGCGGCGGCCATCACATTTGAGCCGTACGTGAAGGAGTGCGTATACCCCGGAAGCCCGGTATACTTGTCCTCCGTCAGAGTGGCGGCGACTTGGAAGCCTGTGCCCCCGAGCCCTTTTGCTACCGTCATCATATTAGGTTTCACATCGAAGTGGTCCGCGGCAAACATTTTGCCCGTCCGTCCGAACCCGGTCTGAATTTCATCAAAAATCAGGGCGATATCATGTTCATCACAAAGCTTTCTCAGCTGTTTAAAATACTCTTTAGGCGGAACGACGTTTCCACCGTTTCCGGATATCGGTTCAATAATCATGGCGGCAATTTTTCCATTGCTCGCATACTCAATAAAATCATTAATTCTTTCTACGCACAGCATACCGCATGAATCAGGTTTCTGATTATAAAAACAGCGGCTGCAATACGGATCGGGAACTTGCAGGCCAAAAGAAATTTGCGGCGGGAAAGGTTCTTTTCTGAATGAGTTGCCGGACAAAGCGGAAGTCATATACGTTTGTCCGAGGTGGCTTCGAAATAAGGAGATGACATCGGTTTTTCCGGAGTAATACTGAGCCATTTTAATAGCTCCTTCATTTGCACCGGAACCGCTGCTGACTTTAGGGTGTACTTTTGTGAGATTATCGGGGGCGATTTCTACTAGTTTTTCTGCCAGTTTATTTACGGCGTCTGTTTGAAAAGATGATGTCACATGGATCAGCTTATCGGCTTGTTCTTTAACCGTATCAATGACTTCTTTGTTACCGTATCCTAAATTCAAGTTAAATGTGGCAGAAGCGCAATCAATGTACTCATTTCCCTCTTGATCGTACAGGTAAATCCCTTCTCCGCGCTCCATTACTACATCGTCAACACTGTAATACAAGCTGTCTGGATTCGTGATTTCCTTCGTTCCCACAAATACCACCCCTATGAAATTATTAGAATTTCGCTTTTTATCGTATAAATTATTGAAAATAATGTCAACGATCTTTCTTGTAAAAAATGTTAACAATTTGTTAACGTTACCATAAGGGATGTACGAGAAAATGTTATGTGATATAGTAACAATACTTGGATTTTTTGTAAAAACATCATGGTCATACGAGTAGAGAGAACTATTATTTTACCAATAAGGAGATAAAATGATGAAAACTCGTCTGCTGTGGATAAGCTGTTTTTCTTATGGATCGATTGCTTTTACACTTGTTATTCTGGGAGCCGTACTGCCTGAGTTACTCACACATTATTCACAAAGCTACAGTAATGGCGGAGTATTGGTATTCTCTCAGTTCATGGGCTTTCTCATCGGTGTCATCGGAATGCCATACATGGTGAAAAAGCTTGGGCGCAAAAACGTCGTTATCTTTGGCCTGGCACTCATCAGCTGTGAAATGTTCATCACCTTCCTGCCGCCCTGGCCGCTGCTCTTTTTTCTCGTCAGCATCGCAGGGCTTGGCGCCGGACTGGTGGAATCCTGCGTAGGCACGATCATCCTCACCGCTATTAAAGAAAGACAGGCTATGGCCATGAGCAAGATGGAAGTGGCCTACGGATTAGGTGCGCTGTTCATGCCTCTGCTCTCAGGCTTTCTTATCAACAACCACATGTGGACAATTGCTTTTTTAGTATTAGGGTTATCCAGTTTTGCACTTTTAATCGCATGGAAGCAGATGAGTTTCGGCAGTATTGATCAGCTTCTCATCCGCAAAGAGGTCTCTTCTGCTGACACTCAAAAAGAAAGCACCGGTTATCGGTCACAAGGATTGCTGTTTATTGCCTTGGCGGGTGCTTACTTCTTCTTTTACGGCGGCAGTGAAGTTTCCATTGTACATTTTATCCCCTCCATCTTCGCTGAGAAATGGGATATCCCCAACTCTTTGGCAACAATAACAGTTACAGTGTATTGGACGGGTATGATCATCGGAAGGTTATTAACAGGCCCGGTATCAGAAAAGCTGACATATCACCGTTATCTTCGTCTCATAAGCATTGGCGGTCTGGCAGCACTTACCGTATTAGCATTAAGTAAAAACGTATGGTTCGGTTTTGCCCTTTGCTTCTTTTTAGGATTGTTCATGGCAGGCATGTTTGCAATAGCCCTAATCATCACGAATCATTTTTATCCCGGAAAGACAGAAACAACTACCAGTATTCTGCTCGCTTCAAACGGATTAGGAGGTTCACTCCTTCCGATCGCCGTCGGCTGGAGCTTAGATGAATATCCCGCACAAACTGCATTCTGGCTGTTTACTGCACTGATGCTCCTTATGCTGCTGATTGTGTTCAGTTTAAGAATGCTCGAGACAATAAAATCAAACAATCTTCAAAATCATAACAGCAAAGCAAAATCAATGTAAACAAAAAAGCTAATGCCTTTCAAAGGCATTAGCTTTATATATCTATGTGATCTTCCATATAAAAAACCCAGTTCATCATAAACTGGGTTAAGATAGCTTGGCGGCGTCCTACTCTCACAGGGGGAAACCCCCGACTACCATCGGCGCTAAAGAGCTTAACTTCCGTGTTCGGCATGGGAACGGGTGTGACCTCTTCGCTATCGCCACCAAACCATTGAGAGTGTTCTCTCAAAACTAGATAACAGTAAGCATACATTCAAATTGGTTAAGTCCTCGATCGATTAGTATCTGTCAGCTCCATGTGTCGCCACACTTCCACCTCAGACCTATCAACCTGATCATCTTTCAGGGATCTTACTTCCTTGCGGAATGGGAAATCTCATCTTGAGGGGGGCTTCATGCTTAGATGCTTTCAGCACTTATCCCGTCCGCACATAGCTACCCAGCGATGCCCTTGGCAGAACAACTGGTACACCAGCGGTGCGTCCATCCCGGTCCTCTCGTACTAAGGACAGCTCCTCTCAAATTTCCTGCGCCCGCGACGGATAGGGACCGAACTGTCTCACGACGTTCTGAACCCAGCTCGCGTACCGCTTTAATGGGCGAACAGCCCAACCCTTGGGACCGACTACAGCCCCAGGATGCGATGAGCCGACATCGAGGTGCCAAACCTCCCCGTCGATGTGGACTCTTGGGGGAGATAAGCCTGTTATCCCCGGGGTAGCTTTTATCCGTTGAGCGATGGCCCTTCCATGCGGAACCACCGGATCACTAAGCCCGACTTTCGTCCCTGCTCGACTTGTAGGTCTCGCAGTCAAGCTCCCTTGTGCCTTTACACTCTGCGAATGATTTCCAACCATTCTGAGGGAACCTTTGGGCGCCTCCGTTACCTTTTAGGAGGCGACCGCCCCAGTCAAACTGCCCACCTGACACTGTCTCCCCGCCCGATAAGGGCGGCGGGTTAGAAGGTCAATACAGCCAGGGTAGTATCCCACCGATGCCTCCACCGAAGCTGGCGCTCCGGTTTCCAAGGCTCCTACCTATCCTGTACAAGCTGTACCAACATTCAATATCAGGCTGCAGTAAAGCTCCACGGGGTCTTTCCGTCCTGTCGCGGGTAACCTGCATCTTCACAGGTACTATAATTTCACCGAGTCTCTCGTTGAGACAGTGCCCAGATCGTTGCGCCTTTCGTGCGGGTCGGAACTTACCCGACAAGGAATTTCGCTACCTTAGGACCGTTATAGTTACGGCCGCCGTTTACTGGGGCTTCAATTCGCACCTTCGCTTACGCTAAGCGCTCCTCTTAACCTTCCAGCACCGGGCAGGCGTCAGCCCCTATACTTCGCCTTACGGCTTCGCAGAGACCTGTGTTTTTGCTAAACAGTCGCCTGGGCCTATTCACTGCGGCTCTCTCGGGCTTGCACCCTAACAGAGCACCCCTTCTCCCGAAGTTACGGGGTCATTTTGCCGAGTTCCTTAACGAGAGTTCTCTCGATCACCTTAGGATTCTCTCCTCGCCTACCTGTGTCGGTTTGCGGTACGGGCACCTCTCACCTCGCTAGAGGCTTTTCTTGGCAGTGTGGAATCAGGAACTTCGCTACTATAATTCGCTCGCCATCACAGCTCAGCCTTCACGGGAAACGGATTTGCCTATTTCCCAGCCTAACTGCTTGGACGCGGATATCCAATACCGCGCTTACCCTATCCTCCTGCGTCCCCCCATTGCTCAAATGGTGAGGAGGTGGTACAGGAATATCAACCTGTTATCCATCGCCTACGCCTTTCGGCCTCGGCTTAGGTCCCGACTAACCCTGAGCGGACGAGCCTTCCTCAGGAAACCTTAGGCATTCGGTGGAGGGGATTCTCACCCCTCTTTCGCTACTCATACCGGCATTCTCACTTCTAAGCGCTCCACAAGTCCTTCCGGTCTTGCTTCACAGCCCTTAGAACGCTCTCCTACCACTGTTCGAAGAACAGTCCGCAGCTTCGGTGATACGTTTAGCCCCGGTACATTTTCGGCGCAGAGTCACTCGACCAGTGAGCTATTACGCACTCTTTAAATGGTGGCTGCTTCTAAGCCAACATCCTGGTTGTCTAAGCAACTCCACATCCTTTTCCACTTAACGTATACTTTGGGACCTTAGCTGGCGGTCTGGGCTGTTTCCCTTTCGACTACGGATCTTATCACTCGCAGTCTGACTCCCAAGGATAAGTCATCGGCATTCGGAGTTTGACTGAATTCGGTAACCCGGTAGGGGCCCCTAGTCCAATCAGTGCTCTACCTCCGAGACTCTTACCTTGAGGCTAGCCCTAAAGCTATTTCGGAGAGAACCAGCTATCTCCAGGTTCGATTGGCATTTCACCCCTACCCACACCTCATCCCCGCACTTTTCAACGTGCGTGGGTTCGGGCCTCCATTCAGTGTTACCTGAACTTCACCCTGGACATGGGTAGATCACCTGGTTTCGGGTCTACGACCACGTACTCAATTCGCCCTATTCAGACTCGCTTTCGCTGCGGCTCCGCATCTTCTGCTTAACCTTGCACGGGATCGTAACTCGCCGGTTCATTCTACAAAAGGCACGCCATCACCCGTTAACGGGCTCTGACTACTTGTAGGCACACGGTTTCAGGATCTCTTTCACTCCCCTTCCGGGGTGCTTTTCACCTTTCCCTCACGGTACTGGTTCACTATCGGTCACTAGGGAGTATTTAGCCTTGGGAGATGGTCCTCCCGGATTCCGACGGAATTTCACGTGTTCCGCCGTACTCAGGATCCACTCAGGAGAGAACGAAGTTTTGACTACAGGGCTGTTACCTCCTATGGCGGGCCTTTCCAGACCTCTTCATCTACCTCGTTCCTTTGTAACTCCGTACAGAGTGTCCTACAACCCCAAGAGGCAAGCCTCTTGGTTTGGGCTGGTCCCGTTTCGCTCGCCGCTACTCAGGGAATCGCATTTGCTTTCTCTTCCTCCGGGTACTTAGATGTTTCAGTTCCCCGGGTCTGCCTTCTCATATCCTATGTATTCAGATATGGATACCACTCCATTACGAGTGGTGGGTTTCCCCATTCGGAAATCTCCGGATCAAAGCTTGCTTACAGCTCCCCGAAGCATATCGGTGTTCGTCCCGTCCTTCATCGGCTCCTAGTGCCAAGGCATCCACCGTGCGCCCTTTCTAACTTAACCGTTAAAAAGAATCACTACGTGATATCTTGCATTACTAATTGAATGTGAATTACTTCTGTTATCTAGTTTTCAAAGAACAACGCATAGGACATGCTAACACATGCGTTGCCACAGGAAGTGGCGCATTTAGCAGGTGTTCCTATGTTTTGAAGGAATGATCCTTCAAAACTAAACAAGACAGGGAACGTTCTGTTTATAAGACCCAAGGTCTTATATTCCGTTAAAATCCTTAGAAAGGAGGTGATCCAGCCGCACCTTCCGATACGGCTACCTTGTTACGACTTCACCCCAATCATCTGTCCCACCTTCGGCGGCTGGCTCCTAAAAGGTTACCTCACCGACTTCGGGTGTTACAAACTCTCGTGGTGTGACGGGCGGTGTGTACAAGGCCCGGGAACGTATTCACCGCGGCATGCTGATCCGCGATTACTAGCGATTCCAGCTTCACGCAGTCGAGTTGCAGACTGCGATCCGAACTGAGAACAGATTTGTGGGATTGGCTTAACCTCGCGGTTTCGCTGCCCTTTGTTCTGTCCATTGTAGCACGTGTGTAGCCCAGGTCATAAGGGGCATGATGATTTGACGTCATCCCCACCTTCCTCCGGTTTGTCACCGGCAGTCACCTTAGAGTGCCCAACTGAATGCTGGCAACTAAGATCAAGGGTTGCGCTCGTTGCGGGACTTAACCCAACATCTCACGACACGAGCTGACGACAACCATGCACCACCTGTCACTCTGCCCCCGAAGGGGACGTCCTATCTCTAGGATTGTCAGAGGATGTCAAGACCTGGTAAGGTTCTTCGCGTTGCTTCGAATTAAACCACATGCTCCACCGCTTGTGCGGGCCCCCGTCAATTCCTTTGAGTTTCAGTCTTGCGACCGTACTCCCCAGGCGGAGTGCTTAATGCGTTAGCTGCAGCACTAAGGGGCGGAAACCCCCTAACACTTAGCACTCATCGTTTACGGCGTGGACTACCAGGGTATCTAATCCTGTTCGCTCCCCACGCTTTCGCTCCTCAGCGTCAGTTACAGACCAGAGAGTCGCCTTCGCCACTGGTGTTCCTCCACATCTCTACGCATTTCACCGCTACACGTGGAATTCCACTCTCCTCTTCTGCACTCAAGTTCCCCAGTTTCCAATGACCCTCCCCGGTTGAGCCGGGGGCTTTCACATCAGACTTAAGAAACCGCCTGCGAGCCCTTTACGCCCAATAATTCCGGACAACGCTTGCCACCTACGTATTACCGCGGCTGCTGGCACGTAGTTAGCCGTGGCTTTCTGGTTAGGTACCGTCAAGGTGCCGCCCTATTTGAACGGCACTTGTTCTTCCCTAACAACAGAGCTTTACGATCCGAAAACCTTCATCACTCACGCGGCGTTGCTCCGTCAGACTTTCGTCCATTGCGGAAGATTCCCTACTGCTGCCTCCCGTAGGAGTCTGGGCCGTGTCTCAGTCCCAGTGTGGCCGATCACCCTCTCAGGTCGGCTACGCATCGTCGCCTTGGTGAGCCGTTACCTCACCAACTAGCTAATGCGCCGCGGGTCCATCTGTAAGTGGTAGCCGAAGCCACCTTTTATGTCTGAACCATGCGGTTCAAACAACCATCCGGTATTAGCCCCGGTTTCCCGGAGTTATCCCAGTCTTACAGGCAGGTTACCCACGTGTTACTCACCCGTCCGCCGCTAACATCAGGGAGCAAGCTCCCATCTGTCCGCTCGACTTGCATGTATTAGGCACGCCGCCAGCGTTCGTCCTGAGCCAGGATCAAACTCTCCGATAAAGTGTTTGACTGACTACGCACATCGCTGTGCGATTTATTTAAAACTTTGAATTAACAGGTACGTTTTGTCTTGTTTAGTTTTCAAAGATCATTACCGCTTGTTGAAGCAGCTTTATTATCTTACCACTCAGCTTCTTTTATGTCAACAACTTTTTTTAAGTTGTTTCCGAAGCTTTTTGTTGTTGTCTGCTGTTCATCAGCGACGTTTAATAATATACCACGGTTCCTCTCTATAAATCAAGCATTTTTTAAAAAAAAGAGAAAAAAAGAAAACCAGTATATTATCTTTATAGTTTGAGAATGGTCGGGAAGACAGGATTCGAACCTGCGACCCCATGGTCCCAAACCATGTGCTCTACCAAGCTGAGCTACTTCCCGATTTTTAAATATATTATGGCGCGCCCGAGAGGAGTCGAACCCCTAACCTTTTGATCCGTAGTCAAACGCTCTATCCAATTGAGCTACGGGCGCAATCAATTTCACAATATCCCGTTGGGATAAAATGGAGCGGAAGACGGGATTCGAACCCGCGACCCCCACCTTGGCAAGGTGATGTTCTACCACTGAACTACTTCCGCAAGTAAAAATGTAATGTACAGCCAGAATACAGCATCAGATAACCAAAAACTGTATTGTTATTTATTCAGTAAAACTCCAAACGGTATAACCCGCAGACTAATCTAAAGCATACTGTTCATTATGACAAAAGTAATTATATCAAGGTTTTGATAAAAGTCAATACCGTTTAACAATTAATTATGTTAATCTCTTTTGCATCCTTGAAGAAAGGCTTCATCAGAAGACGCGCTAAATACCTATACCTTAACTGGTACAATCAGCAACAGATATTTACTGAACTAAACAAAAAATAACAGTTCCATAACGCGCGGAAACTGCTTCAGATCAACGTATTTAGATAAGCTTCCAAGCGGGCTCGAACCGCTGACCTCTTCCTTACCATGGAAGTGTTCAGTTAAAGTCTTAGAAATGTTTAGTCGGATAATCACTGTTATAACAAGGTTTTGATAAACGTTAAAATGATTTAGACCAATTTAAAAAGAAGGCGACTAATCGTATTTGCCACCTCTTTGCCACCCTAGCCACCTACATCCAGGTTTCGCCGCAATAAAAAAGAGCCCTTACTTATCCAGGGCTCTTCCTTATAATAATTTAATTGTCCGCGGTAATCCTTCTTGCCATGTTACGTAATTCTTTTCTCTTAACCTATCCAGCAGCCCCTTTACCGAACTGGTGGACCGCAAACCAAGTTCCTCCATTAACTCCCGATGTGTTGGGGCCACTCCATACTGATTTAAGAAATTCGATATCGCGTTTAAAGCATCTTCTTGCCTTTTTGTAAGATTACGCATGATTGCTGATTCCCCTTCTATAATTAGAGGGGGCCACAGCGAGAATATTATCCATCCTGAAAGTTTTTGTCTGTCTACTTTTAAAACAGAACGCACGAATGTATTGATTCTTGATTTGATGTACTATGATTGCTCTCTTCGATATTGTCCCATCATTCTTTATGTAGATCATGTCCAGCGTTGATTTTTCATTTAATGAGCGGTTTAACAATGAATGCAAGCTGCGCCCCCTCCTTCTTTACTATTATTTTATACGAACCTTTGTTCTACATCAAGTTGAAAAGGGAATGTTTGTTCTGGTATTATTTACTCGAGGAGGTATTTCGAATGAATGATTTCGAGCGGAAAGTGTACCGGATAATCTTTAACATGACCCAATTCGGGAAAGATCCCTCCTTGGATGAGTTGAAGAGGAAAACCGGTAAAGATGAACAGACTATACGTGAAGCGGTCAAGAACCTTATGCGGCAGCGGATGTTGAAATGGAATAAGAAAAAAAACAGATGGATGTTTTGAATACATTATAATGAGGAAACTAAAAAAGCCTTTTCCGAAGAAAAGGCGTAAGCTATTCAAGTTTGAAGGCGATCTGAAGCTACTTTGATTGTATCTTGTGCTTGTTTTTCTACTGAGTTCATACCCAATCCACATACTAAAGTCAATGACAGACCTAGGACGATGAAGATACTCTTTTTAAAATTCATACAGGCACTCTCCCCTTTGAATTTGTGTTTGCGTATCAACCATTTTTTTATGATAAAAATAAGAATTCTCAAACTCCCTTGAATCTGCGTAAACAGATGCAGTTTCGCAGGCAATATCTTCAACATATGAGTAATTCTTATTCTTCTCCAGATACTCAATTGTTTCATTAACTCCCTGTTGATCCACTGCATCCACATAAAGTGCCTTCAGATACCCCTGAAGATTTTCAAAAAGCTTATCGCCTTGATATACCGCGGCCGACAAACCTTTTTTGCTTGCTTGGATACCCTCAGCCATTTTCCCCTGTTTAAAAAGGAATTTTGCATAAGAAAATAAAGAGTGCGGCAAGTTGCTCAGTTTTGCTTTTTCGGTTATCTCAACTGCTTGCCTTAAAAATATCTCAGCCTTTTCATAGTCGCCCCTATCTCCGAAATTTGTACCCAAATTATAAAGGGCAGAACTAATCAATCTCTTGTTATCTAACTCTTTTGATAATTCAAGAGCCTTTTCAAGATGCGGCTGACTCTTCTCATAACGCTTAAAATCAATATAATTCCCTGATATGACAAATAGACATTGAATTTTCCGGACCTTATACAACTCATACTGATCGTAAATATCGAGCGCTTGCTTTACGTGATGCATAGAGACGTGGCTTTGTTTCATACCGTAATATGCTTCAGCCAGTTTAAAATGAAACTCCGCTCTCTCAATTTCATCATGCACATGAACGAGTTGTTTTTCAGCCTCTCTATAAAAGCCGATCGCCTTTACATACTGCTTTTGATCAAATTCATACATGCCGCGGAAAAATAAAGAATAATAGCACAGCAGGCCGGAAATTCCTTTATTTGACGCTTCGATTTTTTCCAGCAGCTCGTCAATTGTCGGTCTCACACGGGTAGTCACCGGTTCTAAATAATCCAGCATGAGCTGATGGCGGAATTTCATGAGGGTGTAGTAAATCAGTAGATACTCGTCTTCTTCCATCTCATTGATTTCTTGTTCCACTTCCGCTTTCAAAATCTCCGCATCCGGAACACTGAACTGACGTATCATTTTGTACCATTCATTAATCTTAACGCCTACCTCTGATGATGGTAAAACAGAACTCACAAGGCCACTCCTCCTTTTATATAATATTCTAACATTTCCAAATTATGTTTAAACGAAAAAAAACCGCAAAATTCCATTCGGCTTGATCATAAATCTTAGTTTTGAGTTTTAAGTCTACAACAAAAAAAGCAGGCCTTATGCAGCCTGCTTTTTTTTGAGAAATTTATCTAAGATGAACATAAATAATGTGAATAACAGAGACATAATCAACATGTCTAGTATAGTTACATTAGAATTTTCTTTTACTAAGAAGAACCAGAGAAGTTGTAAAACGAAAGAAATCACAAAATACAATATGTACCTAATACTATTCATGTCAATCCATCCCTTCAATTATCCTTATTGTCCTATACAGCGTACACTGAACCACGCGAGACTCGCGGCTAAACCAACAACTCCACCTCTAACTGCATTTTTCCCTACAATTTTTATGATTTGAATAGCCGCTTCTTTCCACATTTTTTTTTCAAGTAATTTTTGCAGGCCTCCGGAAATAAAGCCAATCCCAGTGAAGTCGATGATTTTTTGTTTTAAGCAACCCATATAAGATGCTGTTGAGAAGTCACCGTCTGGGTTCGGAACACCTTTTAAATCTTCTTCAGTAAGTTTATCCCCATTAACCATTTTAACAAAGGCAACAATAGACGCAACGTTCTCAGGACCGAATTTTTCAGAGACTAATTGCTCATTCACGATGTACTTCCCATCTTTAAGAAGGGATGCTTCATCAAAAATGAACTGCATATCTTGTGCTAATTGATCCTCTTCAGATAAAGTTTTAGCATTTGCAAAAGGCGTAAATACCGCTAGAGATACAGCTAAAGCACAAAGCAAAGCAACAACAGACTTCCAATTTTTCTTTAAAGTACCCAAGTTTAACAACTCCTCCTTTGGAAATGATTTGAATTACCTATTATTGTTATATCATTTCCAACCACAACAAACAACCATATTTTACAAATTTTCATTGTCGAACTCTCTATTTCTCTTTTAACCTTTGGATTTCCTTAGCGATATTTTTCTAAATTGATACGATTCTCTTATCCTAATATCTTGAGGGTGTTTGTACTGGGGATTTCCAATATAAAATGAGGCATCTAACGTATTGTAATAAAGAAGATCAAAAATGGGACCCTTCCAATTGGAAGGGCATTTTTTATTTAAGAAGGGACTCAAGCTTCGTTTTCGTATTCGGTCCGTAAATACCATCCGCAGTCAATCCATACATGGACTGGAACCGTTTGACTGCATTTGCTGTCTTCGGTCCGTATGCACCATCTATTCCGTTATTCTTCGCCCCTTTGTCCGGATAGTAATAGAGAGCCGCCAGTGCTGTCTGAATCTGTTTCACGGCGGGTCCCTTTGTTAAGGGGCTTGTCACTTTAAAAATGCCAGCAGGTAGGCTGAATTTTGATTTTTGTTTTTTTGGCTTTGAGGCTGTTACTTTCTTCTTGCCGCCGCTTTTCAGCTCATTATCGCTTTTGATATAGGAGACATTCACATATCCGTGGAATGTCTGGCCTTTTGAATTGGTGTATTCAACATATCCCCATCCGTTGACAGTTGATCCAAGCTGATATTTTACAACCGTGCCATTCGGCAGGTTAAGCACCATGGAAGAAGAGGCGCTCCGTTGTGTACGTAAAACAAGGCCATCGCTTGAAACCACCGTGTTTTTGATGAATCTTCCTGTGTCTGTATGGGTGACATCCGGATTTGATACAGGCGCCGTTACAACCACACCATCCATTCGCTTTTCAACACGGGTCTTAAAATCGGCAAACCCTTTAGAGTTGCTTACCCACGGCTCCGGGCAGATTTTATGTGTAATGTCGTAATGTCGAACAATGTCACTGATTGGATCAAGTTTATACATTTTGCACAGCTCGGCACAAACTTGTTCTGCACGAGCAATGGTATCCGGATGGAAAGTGCCGTTCTTTTCAATGCAAAGCTCCACGCCGATAGATAAGAAATTCGCATTCGGCTTCAGCGCCGCGACACCTCGGTAAGGCTGCCCGTTGACGAATTGCTGAACGTCATTCGCATGATAGGCCACCTCATTCAACGGAATGATACAAATAGCCTCTGTACGATCGACAAAGATATGTGCAGATGCAAACGTCTGTTTCTTCTCAGACAGATTTCTGTTCTGTGCGGGGAGCGTTTGACCAAAGTATCTATAATGATTGGCAGCGGGCGCGCCGGGGTTTGCCGTGTAATGCACCACCAGTTTCTTCACGCCGTTATTTTTGATTCCCGGCCGCGTCCATTTATTAATATCAATATATTGGTTTCTGTATGCTGACATAAAAATCTCTCCTATTCTGTTTTGAAATATAAAAAGGCCGCCGAACGGTAGCCCTTACTTGGTCAAATCGTGCTGTTTTAAAACGGCTCTTTGCTTTTGGCCTTTTTCAGTCACATAGTTGTTTTTGAACCATGCTACAAGCGTAGTGCTGATAGTAAATATTACAGAGCCGGCAGTGTACAGCGCATCAGCAAGCTGATTCACTTGTGCGTCTGTGATATCCAAAGGTGATTTGCCAAACATCAACATTGTTTGGTTAATAAGCGCAATTAAAAGAAGCACCGTCCGGACGACCGTGCCTTTTTCAAATTTTTTCATGTATTTTCCTCCTTATTTCTGCAAAACAGTATAAAAAATAGCGATTGCGCCGCCAATAATGCCAGTGCATACCGCTGTAATGATAGCGCCAGTGATTGTGCGCTTGATCCAAGTTGTGTTCTCTTCGATCTTGTTGAGTTTTTCGTTTAATGTCATGATCTGCTGGTCTTGCCTATCGGAAACGCGTTCAAGAACATTTACGCGCTGTTCGATTGCTTTCTGACCTGTCTTCATTTCCATTATCTCTTTTTGTAATACATGCACATCTGGTACCTCCGTCACTTCTGACATTAGTACGCCCCCCTTTTATTACATCGTTTTCACCTCCTGTATGAGGCAATTAAAAAGGACAGCCGCTATTTTATGAGACGGCTGTCCCTTTTACGGAAAAGTTCCCATTATTTAAAGCGGTAATCTCCATCACGATCTCTTTGAATCCTGTAATATCAAAAGTCCAAGCTTCTGACTTCCCGACTGTGCTTATAGCCAGAGTGCCGTCGTCAACTTTTTGGCCGCGCAGCGGGCGTTTTGTTCCTGAAAGAGATTTCCCCCAGAACTTCAATTCACTTGTATCAGCCGTGCCATAGACTTCAATCAATAATGTTTTAAAGGAACCGACTTTCAAAATATTCCCCTCACCTGGGGTCTCCACTTTGTCATGAAAAACGATATCGGCTGTTTTAGCCTGTACACTTTCAAAATCAGCCGGATTAATCGCGATTCCTTGGGTTTCTACCTTTAAGCGGCCGTCTTTGGTTACATTGCTTGATGTAAATTCAAGCGGGAGCGGTTTATCAGATTCAATTGAGACTGAATCCCGAATCTTCACATCTCCCTGGCCTGCCCCGAGCGACTGATACAGTAAAAATTCTGATTGTTGCAGGTTACCATTCGCATATCTGAAGCGGTAGTATCTCTGTGATAAATCGACCCAATCAGTCTCTGATAGAGTATTGGCTTTCACTTCTAATGATGTGATGGTGGACCATGAAACATTATCGTTACTTTGCTCGATAAATAAAGTCCCTTCACGATCTGAATATGCAGCGCCTTTGATTTTAGAAATTAAGATCGGTCCCAATCTATCCTGGCCGTATTGGCTATAAGAATCTGTGGCCTTTAACGTTGCATTAGTCAGAAGTTCTGCTGTTCCTGAAATATCTGCAACTGGCTCAACAAAGTCGCTTTTCCCTTCTCTAAATGGTTTTACTGCGCCCGGCTTTCCCGCGGCATCCGTTGGAAAGGTAAATCCTAAAGATGACATAATTGTCCTCCTTCATAAAAGTTTTTATTTATTTGAGCAGATTTTTTTCAAACTTATGACAACGTCTCACCCCCTTCAAGGCAAAATAAAAAAGCCTATAAGGCTTTACCAGTGATCTCTATATACTGTTCCGGGGTAACGAGCTTCTTTTCAACGCCCTGCTGTAAATCGGCTGCAGAACAATCGTCGTAATACATTGCCTTTTTCACCATCTCCGGAGTGGCCCATTTATAATATAGTGCCAATACCCAATAATTCATTTTGATTCATCCCTCTCTATCCATGACATAATGGCGAGCTTTAGTTCCGATAGCTGCCGTCCAAGTGTTTGATTTAATTCTTCAAGCTGTTTACGGGCCAGTTTTTCTTCCGAAAGCTTCTGTGCCAGTAATTGAATTTGATCAGGCAGTTCAAATGGCGGATTTTGTTTTAATTCGTCCCACCAAGCTTGTAAATCCGCTTCTGTAGGGATAGGAGCCCGGATATTCCATCGTGCAATGTAAGAGGGGGTACCATCGCCATTATTCTGAATGATAAAATCTTTAGTCGGATCGGCATCGGGATATTTATAAAGGATTGCTTCACCTATATTCATTTTTTACCTCCTCACACATTGGCATAATTTAATCCTCCAACTTCTTGAATATCAAAGAAGTTGTAAACATCATTCTTATCAGTAATGCCTCTCTTGACGGTTTCATCTCCGCCATAATTACAGTAGCAGAAGATTTCCACATAATCGCCCTTGTTCATTGGAATAGTGGCTGTTCCGTTTAACCCTAAATTCATTTCTTTGCCGTTATCAAAATATCCTCTATAGTGGTCAAGGGTTTTATACTCTTTTCCGTTCAGATACACCTTCAAATGAAAGTTGATATACATAGCGTAATTGATCATATAAAGCCCAACATTCACCAAGTACATTCCATCATTCGGCGCGACAAATCTATTATTTTTAATATCAAAAGCATCATGACTGTCTTTTATTTTTCGATTAAAAGCTATCTTGGTGTGATCAATCTGCTTTAAATATTGAACATCGGATACTCCCACACTTGCGTGAGCAAAACCTGATATCTTTTCCCATTTTGTCCAGCCTGTACTATCCCACCAATGGCGGATCCATGTCCCGATATTCTTCCTCTTTGTTCCATCGCCATTACCATAGAAATACTGAGCAAAGCGCCATTTGTTTAAATTTTCATTTTTAATTAAGCCATAGCCAAGAGGGTAGCCTGTGTCATTGCCCTCATAGATACCCATAAAAGTTATTCCTTCAGGGTAATCAGTGCCTGGTGTTCTTGCATCGACGATCGCTCTTTCATCTCCATCACGAATGCAAATTAGGTTCTCGTTTTTGAAATTGGAATCCACATAATTGATAGCATCAGTCAATGCCTGCTTAGCTTTTTCTTTTGCTCCTTCAGGGGTTTCTTTGTTGTTCCAGTTTTCCCGCTCTTCTTTATTGATATGAAGTTCAGCATCATTCACATGAATATCAAAGTCTCGTTTCGGAGCCTGCTGCACGTTGTCCACGTTCCCGAGGCCGACTTGTCCCTTTGTCGTTTTATGCGGGTTATTCATGTCGTTTTTATGAGATGCAAGGTCCGTATGGGCGTCTTTTATTCCTTTTTCCCAGCGGTTAACATCACCTTCGTTAATCGGGTCGTCTGGAAGCCAATTTGTTTTTGCTTCGTAAGCCATTCTTATACCACCTCAAAAGTAAACCTAAAATCTAACGTTCTGTTATCACTGACATTTAAATCAGTCTTTCGTTCAGTAATCACATTTCCCAAGTCATCAATGATCTGCACTGATTCAATGTGCTTAATATCCTCTTCACGATGTGTGAGCACCGTAACCACCGCGCCACTGATCGAAAGCTCCACGATTTCAGTCTCTTTTCCATTCAGCAGCACTTTGCTGATTCGATCTTTTAAATCTGCAGCAGTTCGCTCTCTATATGCTTCTGAAATCATGTCAAGATCACCTCATTGTTATTAAGAGTTACGGAATAACCTACGCGAAGCTCACTCACTTTACGGTATCTCCTGTGATTCAATATCACTGTATCCTTTATTTGCAGACTCTCATTAAAGGCCGGCCTGAGTGTGTAAGCCAAATGTGCCGGCTTCATGTTCTCTAACGTCTCAATAAGCTCAGTCATGTGCTGCAGATCATCTATATCAATATCAACGTTAAAGTGATACTCTCCAGGAATCAGACGGACGCAGGCAGACGGATTTTTCAAGAACCTGTTAAGCGCCCGCTCGATGGCCAAATATGTTGCCGGAGGAATATTGGACATTTTGGAAATCAGGCGCAGCCTGCGAATCTCATACGTATCACCCGACTCGCGCGGCACATTTAATATTTTTTCCCAGCGTTCAAGCCCCCAGGTAGCTGTTGTGACAAACAGCTGATCTGTCAGATCAAAGATGCCCTCATTTTGCTTTTCAAATTCCGGTGCTTCTGTCTGAAGGATTTGAGTCATTTCTTTCAACTTTGTTAAGAACGGTGGCAGGTAAGCCGTCATTTCATCGAGTTTGCTCAACGATCGTCACCTGCCTGAGCTTAGGGATTTCAATATCATCCAGAACCAAATTTTCAGCCAATCCGTTAATTTTAATATCAGAGTAATCGCTCACGGATGGCGAATTATACACGATGTTGTTAATTTGAGAGAGCCGGATCACATTATCTTCAAAGGCCATCTTCTTGAAAAGATTCAGGACCCCCGCTTCTATTTCATCTTTAACTTGGTCAATCGAACTATTGATTTCAGGCAGCACAGAGGCGGAAATCTCAATCTCTTTCCATTCTGCACTTTCTACAGTCACAAACGCACCGATTGGCGCCTGGCCTTCTCCTTGTCCGGGCTCCGGATCAATATAGTCACTGACCTTTGTTATCAGAATATCCGAAGCCGGTTCCAGCTTAGCATCCGTCACCACAATCTTGACAGTGCCGTCTCCCTTCCAAAGCGGGAAGACCTTCGCTTTACCCACTCCGTCCACTTCTTCCGCCCACTGCTTATAATGCTCTTTATTAGCACTTACGGCTTCTCGGCGCACGCGGGTAAAATAGCGTTCTCTCAAATTATTGTCGTCTTCCTCTTCGCGGCCAGGAATCAGGATCTCTTTCACTATCGCCTTTTGAAGTCCTGGTATCGTATCGAGCGACAAAAGATTTTGTCCGGAGATATTTGCATTACCAGCTTCACCGGCCGTTTCACATTCTAATGTTCCATCCGCTGTATATTGAAAATAGAGATTATCAACAAAGAAGCGGGAACCCGCAGGAATTTTCACCCCTGATGTGAATTCGCCCGCCCTTACAGCTTTTGTGGCCGCCGTTCTTTCAATCCCCGCTTCAGCAGCCCGCCTGTCCAGAAATTCGCCCTGAGCCGTATCGGAAAACACGAGCTCCAGCACGGTATCAAGCCAAATATAAGACTTTGCGAGCTCAGCGGCCGCAGGCGCGAGCGCATTGTAAATGACGCTGCCTTCTCTTGTATCAATATCCGCAGAGATACGGGACAGCATACGATCCATAATCTCCTCAAACGTTTGATCTTCAAACATCCTCGCCAAGCACCTCCTCGATCTCCAGCGTGCCCTCGTCTGTCTCTACGATAAAAGAAACTATGAACCTATCACCTGATTTATCAATCTCAAAATCAGTGACAGAAGAAATTCGATCATCATAAATTAAAGCTTCTTCGATCAGCCTCGGGATCTCCATTTTTTTATATGCATCTGTTGTCTCGTTATCAGAAAGAACCTCTTGAAGCTCATTACCAATGTCATGACTGAAAACAGAATAGGAATACCGCTCTGTATGCAGGGCCATATAAACAAATTGTTTAATTGCCTCAAGTCCTGCGATCAGCTCATTAGTAATTCGCCCATTTTCAAAGTCAATTCTATATGTGCGCGATGTCTCTATTGCTTCGCTGTCATCTTCAAAATCATCAAATACTATTTCTGGTGAAAGGGCCAACCCACGCACCCCCTATATTTTGTCGAGAATAAAAAATGATTGTCCGCCTTTTAAGGAGACAACCATTACATTCTCACCGTTTTTAAGCTCATCTTCTCCCCCGGCGCGCAGGCGTTTAGGGATAATAATTAAGTCAGAAGGAATGATCAATTTTTCGTTTTCATTGAGCTTAATTTCAACAGGGGAAACAGAAACGACTTCAGCCGGCAGCATATCCACCGGCGACTCAGAACCAACAGCACCGATAGCCAGATGTTTAATTGCTTCACTTAACCTCATGATGAAGCCCCGTCCGGGATTGTGTTTTTCTCAACCACATCAATTGTCATCGTGTGGGAGCTGCCTTTAAATTCGTGCTTGTCAGAATCAATCCAATATGTTTTCTTGACCCCCACTTCCGGAATAGAAATATACACCGGAAGCCCGCTCTGCAAGTCAGGAATACCAATAGCTTGAATACTCTTTAATTCCTTTTTCACACCTTTTTTCTGTGATTGGAGTACGTTCGCTCGCTGCTGAAGCTGCGCCTGATTAATATTATCCGAGACAGTTTCCACATACTGCAGAACCCCGTATTTATTAATTCCTGAATTATCTTTTGCAGTGGCAGTATACGTCTTATTGTCTTTCTGGCGCCGGAGTTTGACCTTCGTAGCTGTCTCATTAATTGAGGTGCTATACTGGTATCCTGTGATGTTTACGCCTGTCTCTAACACCCAAACTTCCGACGGGTCAGGCCAAGCCCTGAGACAAAGCTTACCCTTTGAGGCATATAACTGATAATTATGACCGGTCTGTTTTTTTGTTTGCTTCAATGCCTTTAATATCATGTCATAAAGGCTTGTATCATCTTTAAAGACCAATGATTTAATAGTATAGGCTGTTTTTGTGATAGACCCGGCGGGAATCTGAAAATCTCGAGCCAGCCGCTTTACTATTTGATCAGCACGCTGATTTGAGAAGACGTAAACATCTTTGTTCTTTACCAGATATTGAAGCATGTCATAAGCCGTAAAAGTCAATTTATGATCATCCGGATTACGGGAAAACACAATGCCGCGGAATAACTCTTTACCTTTCCACTTGAATAGAACGGTATCGCCTTCAGTTACGCTGTAATAAGAGTGATTTCCTTGCTTTGTTATGATCGTGGCCGTGATTGAACGCGGCGCTTGATATCGCTGTCCTTCAAGAGAGACTGTCTCTGTTACCAGCTCAAGCCATTCTGTTTCTTTAATGACAAAAAGCTCAATCATGTGTCATCACCTGCTATTGCGGAATCTTTAATTTTTGTCCGGGGAATATCCAGTGGCCCGGCTGCCTGATGTTTCTTCTGCTGCGTTTAATCATTGCCGTTTTATTGGCATTCCATATTTTCCGCCATTGCATGCTGTTCCCATAGAATTTGCCCGCCAGATCCCAAAGAGTATCCCCTTTTTTCACGGTATATGTTTTGGGAGCAGATTTTGACGGCCGTTTTTTCTTTGTTTTCTTCTTTTGTTTTATCTTCCGGGGTGAAGCGGTCCTGTATTCCTTCAGCTTGATTTCAAAATCTCGATCCCCTATGTCCTTTTGTCCCTCACTGTGCGAAAAAGCCTCAATGCTGCAGGTTAAGTTTATTTTTGTTCCGGTAATCAAAAACTGAACAGGCTTTTTCGATTTCAACCATTTGTCTATTCTTGCAATTGCGTTTTCTGGGGAAGGAAACCCTTTATATTCGGAGAGCGGACTATGCTTCTTTGGAAAAAAGGAAGAGAACGAAATTTCTTTCGCTCCAGGATTATCTATAAAGGTAATCTCACCGAAGCGGGCAACCTTTACAGAGTCATTTTGAATCGTATCAGATATGTCGATCTGTTCCGGAAGGACGGGCAGCCGCAGCCTGTCCTTACCCTGTGATATCCAAAACTCATAAACAGACTTAGTCAAAAGCTACGACTCCTTTCGTTCCGGTATTGATATCCTTCTCTAATTCATCTATCAGAGCTTGTTTGATTTTGGCCACGAGGCTATCGGCGTCTTGATTGTTATAAAAATGTTGATCGCCGTTAAGTTGAATTACAATTTCTTTGCTGCCGGAAGCGGCAACCGCTGTCTGCGTGCCGCCCGAGGTGGCCGCAGATACTTTCCCGGAAGAGAGTTCAGTTGTTCCCGTCTGCGCAGGATCAGTTACCTCCATTCCAAGCGCTTGAGCGGCACGACCAAGCAAATAACGGCCGCGGATGCCCCGCTCTTCAGGAATGATCCACTCCCGTTTATTCCCTTCACCAACACGGGCGATCTGCTCCTTAGTGATCAAACCACCATTGGCATAACCGACGTATGGGCCGCCGCGCGCCAGGCTCTTAATCCCGGGCACATTGTTTATCGATCCGTATCTGCTTTTAATATAGCCGATAGCGGCAGCAGCGTTGTGAATTGGGTTGCTGATATCATTCATTCCCGGCGCCTTATGAGATTCAAAGGTGCTTGGGATCGTCTGCATTAACCCTTGTGACGGGTGGCCGGCTTTGGCATTGCTGTCCCATAAGTTAATGGAATTAGGGTTGCCGCCTGATTCATTCTGTGCAATTGTCATCAAGCCCGGAAGCCAGCTGAATGGAGTTTTAGTTGCGATCATTGCAGACATTAGCCATTCCTTCACGTTGCCGCTGACTGCCCCCATTCCGGAATAGGCAGCCGCAAGTGAACCCGCTTGTTTTTCGGCAAACTTTTTCACATCGACTGAGCCGAGACCTTTAACAACCCCTACTGATGCAAAGCGGCCAAGACTCATCATGACACGGGAAGGCGAATGGATATCAAGCTCCTCACGGAATGCTTTTTCTACTTTTTTAGCAAGTTCCTTCGCGGCTTCAGATACTTCGCTGCCCTTGGATGCCATCCCAGTAATAAAGTTGCCGATCATTCCGCTCCCCCATCCGTTGGAGGACTCTTTAGAACGGAGAAAAGGCTTTTCTATACGAGAGCTGACATACTGGGCAGTGCCGGGATCCGTACTGTTCTGGCCGGAAGCGAATCCCTTCACCGTCCCGCTTCCCCATGACCCTGATTTGTTAACAGTATTTTGGAAAGGGGTTTTGACTTTGGTTTGCAGAAATCCATCCGTACCTGTCGCAGTGCTGTTCTGGCCACTGGCAAACCCATTGATAACCTGTTTCCCATAATTCGGCGAGTAGGAAATTAAGCTGTTCATAGGCTGACCAACGTTTTTCTGTTTCCAAGCATCCATAGACACAACATTGTCGCTTATACCTTGATCAAAGCCTTGTGAGAACTGTTGACCAAATGTAGCTGCCTGGTCATTCAGGCTGGACGTGTCTACTGTTGGAGAGACAGAAGCGGAAACTGCCGCACCACTGGATAATGGAGAAACAGAAGATTCACCACCGCCGCTTGAAGCTGCAGCCATATCGTCCACAACACTCATGCCGAGCTTAGAAGCCGCCTGTGAAAGAAGCATCTTACCGCGACCACGATTATTATCGACGGGGATAACAAACTCCTTACCGGCTTCACCGATCCATGAAATAGTAGGCTTTGTGATGAAGCCGCCTGTGGCATTCTTTTGCAGTACGCTTTTTTGTTTTGGCGGAAAAACACTATTTGCAGGCTGTTGTTGCGTACGAGCTAAGCCAATTCCTGTTCCTGCCGAATTGTTGTTTGTTGAAGTTTTCCCCTTTTGGTGCAGTCCAGTGACTTGTTCACCACGATGTATAATGGAACCGATAAACTCCCCACCGGCGTCGGCTAACTCTTTAAGTTTAATGACCCACCAAAACGTTTTCTCAAACTTCTTTTTAATTCCGTCGGCCACTTTCCCCAGGGGATCACCGACATTTGTTTTGAACCAAGCCTCAATTCCTCCCCAAGCGCCGGTAACTGCGTTTTTGGCATCCTCAAACTTTTTCGTGATTGATTTTTTAGCATTTTCCACTTTTGTGACAATGGGGTTCCATACATTTTCAGTGAACCAAGTGGAAACCGTATTCCATGTATCGGAGATCCAATTCCACGCATCGTTAAGCTTCGTCCAGATCCACTTTGCTGCCGTTGTCACCGCATCACTTACTGGATTCCAGACATTGTCCATGAACCAAGTTGACACAGTTGACCATAAGTCCGAAATAAAAGTCCACGCATCATTAAGCTTCGTCCAAATCCAGTTTGCTACATCACTAACTGCTGTACTGATTGGATTCCAGACGTTGTCATAGAACCATGTCGCCACTTGAAGCCACTTTAATTGGATCCAGATTCGAGCATAATCAATATGTGCTTGTATCCAGCCGGCCACAGTCGCAACAGCGTCACTTATTGGATTCCAAACGTTATCCATAAACCAAGTTGAGACTGTAGACCATGTATCGGAGATCCAATTCCACGCATCAGTGATCTTTGTCCAGATCCATTTTGCCACGCTGGTTACCGCCTTACTCATTGGATTCCAAACATTATCCATGAACCAAGTTGAGGCGATAGACCATATCTTTTTGATGCCATCCCAAGCAAAAGCAAAAATGCCGACTACGAAATTGATAATCGGGACAGCTGTATTGTAGATGGGCGTCCACACATTCTTATCAAACCAATTTGATACTGTATTCCAGGTATCAGTAACCCACTTTTTTCCGTCTTCAAATTTCTTTTTTATGTCGTCAAGGGTATCACCGACCCAATCACCAATTGGGTCCCAGACGTTGTCCGTAAACCAAGATGATAGATCGTCCCAGGTGTCGGTGATCCAGTCTAAGGCGTCCTGCCCTTTTTCGGATACCCAGGCAAAGGCATCTCCGCCGCCAGTCTTGATGCTATCCCATGTCTTTGACATGCCGCCCTTATCAAACCACTGCCCCACTGACGAACCTACATCTGATCCCGCAATGCCGCCAACAGCACTGCCGACTAATCCACCGACAGCTGTTCCCACAACTGGAACGACAGAGCCTATTGCCGCGCCGGTTGCCCCGCCTGCAGCCGCCCCTGCCATGTTGCCCCCGAAAGAGCCGAGCTTTTCACCGGCATTATCTTTATTCATACCGATAAGCCCCGTTGCCGCCAACGCTGTACCAAGTACCGGGATTCCTTTCGCAAACTTTCCAACTCCGGAAAGCGGTTTAAGGATTTTCCCCATTTTGGACGAAGCCTGGCCGGCAGACCGGAGTTCTGTTCTTGTGGTTGAAATTCCATCCCTACCGGCAGCGGAGCCCGCCCCTGTACGCCCCCGTTCTCTTCCTAAGCGATCAGCAGGCACGCTGATTGTCCCACGAGCGGGATTCCTGCGGGCAGCGCCTCCTTGTCGGCCAGATGATCTGCCTTTTCCCCGGCCTTCCCCGCCGAAACCGCCAGCACAACAGCAGCCTGTCAGACTGCCGCTCCTTGCTATACTCGTTGGGCTTGCTCTGCCGGCCCTTCCGTTTCTTCTACCGTTTCTCGTATTGGGATCTGCGGATGCTGAACCCGCTCGTGAAGGAATCAGTTTTTTTATGACGCGGGCAGCATCGCCGCCGGCTGTGCCTATTCCTTTCAGGATCGGACGGAGAATCTTCAGATAAGCTATTAAACCGATCAGAGGCGGGACCACAACCTTAAACCCTGTTTTCAGTTCATCCCAGTGATTAACTGTAAATTCGATAGCCTTATTCAGCTTGTCACCGACAGCTTCTCCAAGATCGGTTATGTCGTTCTTAATCTCTTTCAGCTTTTCTTTGCCTTCTTTACTGTTCAGGAAGTCACTAATCTTATCAAAAGCAGGGCCAAGACCGGTTAACAATGAGGTTCCCATATCCTTTGATATACTCTCAAAATCCCTAATAGCATCATTTACAGGCGTCATCGGATTGTTATTCCGAAGCTGAGTAAAGCTGCGGTTTAGCTCGCCGGTTGTTTTCGCACTTGTGCCGATTCCCTCAGCCATATCAAGGATTGGCTGCTTTAAGTCCTCGTACTGCGTCCCGATAAGCTCAGTTGCAATGGCAGCACGCTTGGTCTTGTCTTTGACCTTGGATAGCGCATCAGCCACTTTAAAGAGGCTTTCCTGTCCACTGATAGAACCGTCTTTGAAGCCTTTGAACATTTTTTGCGTTTCTTTGCCGCCAAATAATTGTTCAAACGCGGCGACTTGGTTATCTGACATCTCCGTGCGACGGATGTTAAATTCACGCATACTGTCGGCAAGGTTGTCGAAGTTCCGGGCGCCGCCCTTGGTCCCTTTTATCATGGCGTTTGCGATTTGACCGCCCGTAAGCTTCATGTCTTTGAAAGTGGAACTGTATTCATTCATTGTGTCCAGCAAATCGTCAGCCTGGTCACCAGCATTCCGGTAAATGTAAGCGATGGTGTCCCCGCTCTCTTTACCAGTCATTTTCAAGTTGTTATACATAGCACTGAACGCCCGGTCTACTTCAGCTTGGTCAGCATTCATCAATTGAGCGATTTTGCTTGAAGACTCGGTGAGTTCCGCCAGCGCCCGGCCGGATGCCCCCGTCAGTTGCGAGAGTCCCCTTAATGCTGAGCTTACTTCCTCCCGGGATCCACCGACTTTGTTTTTGTAGAAAATGTCGTCAGTCATCCGTCCTGCATCTTTTTTGCTCACGTTTGAGGTTGCTGAGACATAGGCGTCCTGAGCCATTGCATTTTTTCCGGAGTTCATAATTGCGCCGCCTGATAATCCACCCGCTGCCGCTAATGTAATCGTGACAGTCTTTAAGCTGTCCAACCTCTTCTCGATAGCATCGAGAGCAGCGGAAGCTTTGTCTTTAATAGACACAGTCGGCGTTGCCTCAGATCCATCTAAATCTGAAACGCGATGTCGGAGAGAATTTAAATCCCCAGATGCGCGGTCTCTGACGGAGACAGTCGGCGTTGCGTCTGATCGTTGTAAATCAGACAGACTTCCCCTGATTAAACGCAGACGCGGGGTCGCCCGGTCATCCACCGATACCCTGACCTCATGTTCCCCTTCTGTGATGTCCTCAGTCTGCCGCCTGATGCGAGTTAACCCTCCTGAAGCTTGATCATCGAGACGGACATCGAGAGAGCGGGGGCGCCGCGTCAATTGGGTAGCTGAGCGGTCTATCCTCCGTATGGTCCGTTGTGTCCGGTCATCAGCTTCAAAAACAAGAGGGCCATTAGCGGCCCTCTGAAGTCTTTCAGCATTTCCTTGTATTTTGCGGAGCTTTTTGGTCATCTTATCGTGTAGATCAAATGTGGCTGTTAGTTTCGCCATGGTTATTTTCCTCCTTTCTCTGCTTCTTTTTCTAACAGCTACCTATGATTTTTTCGCTTCTTTTTCAAGCAAATCAAGTTTATAAGCAATTGCGCCGTACAGCAGCGCCTTGTATTCACGCGGAGCTTCATAGAGCTCTCTCAATTCAGACGGGGAATATTTCAGCTCGTGCATTGCGAAATAGAAATACACAGCCTCCTTATCCCCGCCCCGTATTAGTTTTTTGCTTCTTCTTCAAGGTCTTCCAGATCATCTTCAAAACCGTTGATCTCGATTGCCTTGTTCAGCCAGTTAGCGTATTCCCCGCCGACAGAAAGGATGCGCTTTGCCACTTCCACCGGATCTTCTGTCTTGTAAGCTTCACGCAGCTCTTTTGATTTAAAGTTCGGGTAAACAGTCGTTTCAACAGCAATTCGTGCATAGAAGCGCTGGCTGTCCAGTTCTTTCACACGGCCGCGGCCTTTGACATTTTTGTATGTTGTGTTTTCTTTCTCTAACTCATCGATGCGCTCAGTCGTAATTGCTTTGAAAACGAACGGAACCACGTTCCCCGCCTTGTCTTTAAACCGCTTTGAAATCGGCACTTTTACCTCTTCCGCTTCGATTGTTTGTCCTGGCATAAAGAATGAAAGATCATATACTTTTTCGTTTTGTTTTTCGCTCATGTTAATTAGCTCCTTTTGTTTTGTTTGTCTTCAGACAATAAAAAACACTCTCGGCTTTTGAGAGTGTTATGGTACAATATGGTTTAGTATAAATGAATTGGCTTTCAACACCTCAAGGGCGGTCTGGCTCACTCCCTCATGAAGGGGGGTGATGCTCATGTCAACGTTTCAAGCATTAATGCTTATGCTTGCTTTCGGCTCTTTTATAATTGCCCTGTTGACTTATATAAAAAAGAAATAGACCCACCCTTGAGCTCGTGGAAAAGTTAAAGGGTGAAGTCTATCCGTAAATCTTTCATGAAGTTGTTAAGCCAGCCCTCTTGATGGGCCAACATTTATACCGACCCGGTTGCAGCCGGGTCATTTTTATTTTATGCAAAAAACCAAGACGTTAACCTTTTAAAAACGTCTATTTGACATTTTTATATACATTTAGTATAGCAAAGTTAATAATAAATTAGCAATTGCAAACAAAAAATTATTACAAAAAGTAACTAAAATGGCGTTTCTGAATGTGGCACCATTTTAATTAAAACGAATCCTTCAGCTTTTCAGGAAGATCAAAGTCCTCAAAGGTAAACGGCACTTCCTCTTCCAATGCTTCGGAATCCACATCCAGCCCCGCGATCTTCGCAGAATCAAAGTTCACATCATAGAGAGTAACCCGCTCAGTCCCCCGGCCAGATGATTTATCATCAAGCACCGCTTGCAGAGTGAAATACGGATCTTCACCTTTTTTCACATAGTTCAGCATCAGCTGCACAAAGCGGGATGTGACTTTATAAAATGTCGCTGTTCCCGTTCCATTCGCACCAGTTGTTTTGTGGCCGGTCATACGGCGGCCCATGACATTGACTTCTGATTTGTTTTTCTCCACGTTTGCTTCAAACGTTTTGATAAAAGCCAATTCCTCACCATCCAAGAAGAGGCGCCCCTCTTTACCAGATATCGTATTCTGCGCTTTAAAAGCCACCTTACTTCACCTCCACGTTAAAGTAGAATTTCTCTGCTGCATCAACAGGTTGCACGGCCAAGTCAATGATGAATCCATCCCGATCCTCATTTAGAACAATCGCGATATCAGACTCAGAGTCAAACCCCGTAATGCCGCCCCCATCTTGAAGGATTCCCATGTATTGAGTGATCAGGGTTTTCACGAACTGTAGGCCGTCATCCGAAGCCGGGACATCGCTACCGCTCGCTTTTCTGGACTTAATTAATGCTTTCAGCTGAGATGTCAGATCGTTATTAATTGCATCAAGGACCCTAACAATTTTGTTCTTCTGGAACACCTTGTTTTTCTCAGCCGTTAAGCTGGTCAGGGAGTTAATATCCTTTTCAACAGCCACCGCCTTATCGCGGGGATCGAAAGTGAACAAAAATTCACCTTTAGCGAGTCGTTCAACAATTTCATCATTATCAATGCGGTTTAAAACGTCCACAGCCCCTTCATATTCAACAAACGTAAGGGATTGGTTAAAGGTAGCCCCCGCGCTGGCCCCGGCCACCCAGGCAGTAGCTTTTTCAGGCGTAATCTCAGTACCGTCTTCCAGCAGGACCCCGCCTGTCACATTGATAATGCCTTCATGATCCCCTTTATAATTCGAGAGGACGCCTTGAATCTTCTGACCTTGGTTATCTCTTAGCCGCTTCACAAATGCCACGAACGTGGCTTTCAGCTGGTCATTGTCTTCTACTGGCAGAGCAATGGTGTCGAAGTATTCCGTTTCAGCTGCATCTAAGAAATCCATATAGTCGGCGTTCGTTGGGATCTTATCTGTGCCGCCGGAAAGACGGGTGCCGGCGGATGCCGGTAGGTCTCCGCTTGCATCGGCAGGTGATGTACCGGTAAGCGGGATGGATACGGTCAAATCTCCTTTTCCAGTAAAGGATACATAGCTGTTTGCCTTCAATTCCTCCGCGGCCGCTACGGTCTGCTTATCAACTTCTGACTCATCGAGATACGTAATGACATCAACCTTTTTTGAATCAATGACATTCTCAGTGATACGGATAATGATGTCATTCCCTTTGGTCCCGCCATAAAGAGCGGTTGCCTTAACGCCTTCACTGATTTCTGCAGATGCGCGAAGACCCTCAGTCAACCGATAAAGCAATACTGTTTTTGCCTTCTTCATTGCTTCACGCAGCAGAAGGAGCGAAGGATTATCAATGTTTAATCCGATCTTCTTATTCAAATCCTCAATGGAAGAGATAGAAATGAATTTTTTCAGCTCTCCCCAACTGGATGCGATCGGGAGCGCCACGGTTCCCCTTTCACCGACAGACACACGATCCTCGGCGGTCGTTTTAAAATTAAAGTAGATACCCGCACGCTCTTTTTCCTTGCCTGGTGTAAATGTTCCGCCGTTCATCTATTTAACCTCCTTTTGAAGAAACTGAGTTATGAGCTTCTTCGCTTCTGTTTTTGTAATTCTTTCTTTGTCTACATGAAAAAGAGCACCGTCAAATACTTCGGGCTTTACCCCAAAGAGCTCACGACTGTGCCCCCTCAAATCCTTGATATAGAAAGCAGTTTCTGCTTTTTCTGACTTAGTGGCCATCATTTCACCCCGCTTGTAAAATCAAAATCATTCAGAGCTGGCTTTTCTTCTCGCTCGTACCAATAGCGGCCTGTCCAATTCAGGACAATACTTGCATAATCATCCGTTACTCGGGTTTCAATCCGTGACAGACGAATAAAATCACCCGTACCTTCACCAGATTCCTTCAGGAGTGGGATTAATCCTCTCTTACTTCTAAGGACATCCGCTATCCTTTCCGCTTCTGTATGAGCCTTCTGTGCATTTTTATGAAAAAGCTTCACGTTTAGCACATAGACTTTCTGAAATGTTGAAACTGTGTCTGGACCGTCGGCGGTAGAAGCCGGCGGGAAGTAAAGAGATGGGACCGCGAAGTCTTGCGGTATCTCTTCCTCATATACCTGGACAGGATACAAATTGTATAGATAGCCCATGATTGAGCCAACTTCACTATTCATGCTGCTGCCACCGCCTAAAATTTATTTTCAATCCATTGCTGGAGCTTCCGCTCAAGACTGCGCTCAAACATCATTTCAAAGATGGCCATTGCATTATCCCAATACCCTGAACCGTCAACCCATTTGAACTTCAGCAGCATTCCGGAGTTTTTTTCAGCAGGATCATATTCAAAGCGATCACCTTTCCACCGGCCCGGCACCCAGCGACGGTCCTGATTCTTGGACGGATCAATGGTAAAATGCCCGTCATTGACGTAAGAGGCATAATCCAGATTCGTTCCAACATCCAGCTTTAATTTACCGGCTGTCATAGAAAAGATGTTCTCCTGATCGCCCTTATGAAATGAGTTAAGCAGGCGGCGCGTGTCTACCGTCTGAGTCTGGATCACTTCATCCTGGACAATATCAAGGAATTGATACCCCATTCCTTCAAGCCAAATCTCATATTCTTGCCGCAGTCCTCCGTGGGTTGCCTGGTGCAGCGCTTGAACGAATTGATCGAGCCCCTTAATTCTCATAGGTAATTAACCTCCCTGACCGCCGTCACTTCCCAATGGTGATTTTTAATCAAACGCGGCTGCTGCAGTTTGTAGGCAGTGCCTTCCCATTTCACTCTGTCATTGATTCGAATATCTGCAGAAGCAGGGAAATGAATCATAAATGACTGATAGATGGCCGCGTTCGGCTCCTGCTGAACAATTGATTGGCTCTTCTCAGTAAAATAGCAGGGCTGACTCTTTATATCAGGCTCATCGGGATAAGAGTAAGCAGGCGGTGCATCGGGAACAGGCACGCCGTATCTCATTTTTTGATCTTCGTGTTTCTCCTGCAGATGATAAACATCGCACCGGTGAGTCAATAAGGAGCGGTAACTCATATAGACCTCATCCTCATTTTTACTTCTGTGCCTTCAAGATCTGAATCAGCCGGCACCACGTAATCCTTAATCAGTGAATAGATATTGGGTTTTTGAATGGTGCTTCCATTCCCGAGAGTGTACGAATAATCGCCTATCTTCTCGGACGTGTATCCTTTTGTGATTGACTCATCCGAATTGATCAGTGCATAAAACTGCGCCATCTTTAAAACGGCAAGCCTGACCCTTTCAGGAAGAGGATCATATTCCTCCCCTGAAAAATCATGGCCAACTTCTAACGAAATTTCAGCAACGGCTTCTATGATGTCCTGGGTAAGCAGCACGTCCGGCCGATCTTTGACTGAATCAAAAACCGAGTAAGCCTTTAAGTCAGCGGGGGTAATTAACATGCCGCTCACTCTTCTTTTCCTTGTTGTTCAAGGATGAAGGCAATTCTTTCATCTGCATTCTTGAAGTCAGACGGATTGCCGCCAAGATCAGTAACAATGGCTTCTTGTTCAGTTTTATTCATGCCCTTCAAATCTGTTTCTGTGTACTTCTTCTTTGTTGCCGTGTCATCATCGCTTTTAGGTTTTTCCGTTTCCTTCGGCTCTTCTTTAATTAAATGACACTCAAACTGCTCATTATTCTTCAAATAAGAATAGACGGGCTTCTCCACTTCACGCTTTTGATTAAGCAGGAAGACATACCCCATAACATCGTATGTCTGACCTGCTATCAACTTCGCTGTATATGTGTCGGCCATATTTTATTCACCTACTCTTTCACTTTGATGATTTTAGCCACAGCGTCTTCTTCTTCGAATTTACTGTCCAGCTTAGCCGTCAGGACGATCACGAACATACGGCGGCGGATATCCTTATCTACTTCAATACGAATGTTGCGCGAAAAACCGAGAATGATATTTTTCGGGTGAGTCAGGATAATATCTGACACATCTGACGCGCTATCCCCTTCACCTGTGGTGTACGGCTGCAAGTTGGCAATGCCTTTGACCGGAACACCAAACGCTGAAGAAAGTCCGCCCTGTACCGCAGTGTCTCCTAAAGAAGTCTGACGGTCAGCCACTCGGTCTTTCCATTCAACTTCCATGCCAGGAGAGGTATAAAAACGGTACTCCTGCGGAATCCGGAGATATTTTGAAGGAACTGCTTTATATCCACGCTTGAAGACCTGGCGAGTCAGCTCTTCGCCCGCTACATCCACAATATGAGATGTGGCTTGCTTTCGAATTCCGTCTATTTGCGCAAGATATGAGTCTGAAGATGCTGTATCACCGTTTACTAACAGCTCTTCAATATCAACGGCCGCACGTTCAGCGAGCATCTGCATAATTGTATTTTGCAATCCCTCTTTTTCAATGTTGTTTTCAAGTGTGTCATAGGTGATATTTACTTCTGCAATGACTTCTTTTGTGCTCAAGCTGACAGTGCTTGTTGACGGAACAACCTTTTGATCTTTTGTCAGCGAAACACCTTCCTGGGCAGCTCTGAGAATCCGCTGCCCAAACCCGATCTTCTCAATTTTTTGCGTATCGTGATCCATAGGAATGACACGCGCCTCATTTAAGATAGTCGGCGCATCTTGAACCATTCGAATAAAAGCATTTGCCTGTGTTGGGTTCATCATGCCGCCGCTCTTTAAGCTGGCAAGCGTCATCTCTGCCTTTTCAATTACCTCGTGATTTCTCATGTGATCCTCCTTGTGTTTGCCGCTTCTACTTAAAGAAGCCCGGCCCAGATTGATTTTTTAACATCTGCGGTTTCCTGCGTGGTCTCTTCTTGTTTAGAAAAGCCGCGGCTTTTTTCAATGGCATCAATACGATCAGCGAGCGGTTGAACAGCGTCTGTGATGGCTTTTTTCAACTTCTCAGCCTCTTCTTCCTCAGATGCTTTTTCCTCGTCTTTCTTCTTTTTAGGTTCTTCCTCTTTTTCCAATTCCGCGAGCCGCTTCTGAATTGGCTCTAACGCTGCTTCGATGGATTTTGCTACATCCTCTGAGTTCATTTCTTCTTCCTCTCCTTCCGTCTCCACCTGACTCAGCAAGTTGCCGAGAGCGGTATGAGCGCTTTTAATTTCTTGTAAGCTTGAAGCCGAGAATTTCCGGCCGGCCTTTTGCAGCTCTTCCGGCTTCGGCCCGATCGCTTTTAGAATGTCATCGGAAATCAATACATCCTGAGCGATATCCACGAAGTCTTGCAGAGCTTCTTTGATTTTTGCAGGGTCATTTTCCATCTCTCCGGGATAGTCCCATTTGAATAAAGCTGAGTTTAACGCATCTTGTGCGGCCCAAAACTCACGGCGTTGGCGCCCCTCGTCATATTTGTCCCGAACCGCGCCCTTGGCCACACTGGCATTAAAAAAGTTTTTGACCAAATTAAAAAGCCCTTTCTCGTGGTTGTCCTCTGGAGAAACAGGCTTTTCTTTTTGTTTTGCGATATCCGCGATGCCGGCCATTGAATAACCGGTAATCTCGCCCTTTTTGATTTCATCCCAAACTGCCTCGGAAGCCTTTGTCACAAGCACCCAGGATCCTTTTTTGATGGTTTCACCGTTCATTTCAAAATCAGCAGGGGCGACATAAGATTCAACAACTTCACCGACACCGCCTTGAAAGTCATGCTGCTTATCAATTTCACGGGCATCTTTCAGGAAGCCGTGAGCGGCCTTCTCAATTTCTGCAGCTGTCATGAAATCCCCGTGAGCATCCACTGTGTCCGGTTCATAAACGATACCGTAAACAAGTTTTTGCTCGTCCGCTTCTTTTGCAAGGACCTTGACTTCCTTTTGAAAGTCCGGCTGTTTTTCTGATTTCATAAAAAAGAACTGCTTTTGATTAGCAGCCTTGTCTACATAAGAAACATGTGTGATTTTTGCGTTCACCAATTCTCTTGGCATTTTGTTCACCTCCTTTCAAGAAACTAATTTGCAACATTAGACTTTTCCATGTATTTATTTAATTCGTCAATTGCGCTTAGACACCGAGAACGAAAAATAGTCGCATCGACACTTTTTAGCTCGTAGTTTTCATTTAATAAGAAGTTTCGTAGCTCTAAAAGAGACTTAAGTGCTTTCCCTAACTGTGGGTATTCTTTAGTTAAATAAATCATGCTATTTTTAGGGTGCTTGAAACGAAAATCGTTACCTCCACTTTCGATCACTAAACTTCTAATTTTACGTTCAACTTCCCTCCAGGATTCTTTCACTAATAGCCTTGGCTTTGTTGCTACAATGTAAGAATAATCATTCGACTCTTTTACGATTGAAGGCGGGGTCTCTGGTAGCTTGTATTCAAATTTTTCTGTTTTAGTATTCTCAGCTTCTTTCATTGTCTCAGAATCTACCTTTTCTTCTTCAGATCGTTGACTCGCCTCTTGTAAACTTTGATCCACTTTTTCCAAGAGTCTATCGAAAATAATCTCTACGTTCCCTACTTTAAAGCTAAATAGCCTATTTTCTATAACCGTCTTTAGACTTTTACGAATAGCAAATACTATTACTACTGCAGCCAACGGCCATGAAGTTAAGATTGTTTTTAGAAGATCAAAAACCTTGCTCCATTCCATAGCTAATTCTCCATTCCTAGTTTGATATGGAGATTATACTATTTTATTCCATGTTTGCTAAGGCTTCTCTGCGAATCTCTTCTTTTTCGTCAGCTGACAAACCTAAAATCTTGTTATCTACTACAGGAGATAATACACAATGACAATGAACCCGCTCAGCAGCGGAAAGCTTTGTGTCTCGCGGATACATACAGGTTTCGCTGCTTCCTGGTATCTTGAATTCTTCATCAACACCAACAATGGTGCCGTCGAGGTCTATATGATTCTCACGCGGGTTGTTTTTCTTTCCTCCGCTGTGCCGCCATTTCTTTTTAGATACCGCCGGGGACTGCGTATAAGATTCATGCTGAGCGGCAGAGGAAGCGGCAAGCACCTCGGTTATGGCCGTTGTCCGGGCTCTCGGTCTATCGAAATGCGGCATATCCTTCAGAGTCAGTTCAATCTCCTGGATAGACGAGCCTGAGTCAATAGCTTCCGTCAGCACCGTTTCCACCGCCTCATGTGTGTTGAGCTGCATAATCTCGGCCAGTCTCTTTGACCACCCCTTAATCCAGTCGATCGAGCGAGCGGAAAGAACTTTGAACGGAACTTCAGGATCGATTGAATCCATTATGACAGCGGCCAGCTCTTCAAGCGTCTGCTGCAGAAAATCCTCGGTCAGTTCCTGGAACTCTTCCTGAAAATCATCCTCTGCAAAAAGGTTCTGCGTAAAAAACACCAGAAGCTCCTGTAGCGTCTCTGAATCAGCTTTGCTTACAAAGCCGTTCAATCCTTTTAAAAACCTCTTACGCTGGCTCCTGAACAATCTGGCGATGCCTTTTTCATAATCTTCCACGTAACGAGGTATCCTAGAGCGGCCGGGGAAGTCAGGAATCGTCTCCACAAGCTTCTGACCTTCGCTTTCCTCGGCTTTTTGAATGAATGAGTTAAGACTGACCAGCAGCTTATCGGTTTTGTTCATTTTTCAAATCCTCCAACACATCCCGCATATCTTTCAACAGCCCGATCACATCAGGAGTGCCGCTCTCGGATTTAAACAGAGCCGTAAATGGATCCGCTGCAGGCGTTGATTCGTTCTTACCAATTGGCCGATTGTATTCTTCCTCCGGCCATTCCTCAAGCGTTTTGCCGAGTACGCGCCCGGCCAGATCCCTCAGATCGTTAGGTGATACAGCACCAGCCGTAATGAAAGGAGTCAGCACTTTTGCAATTTCAAGCGGATCCTGAAAGTCCGGGCCTTTCAACTGCAGCTCTACTTTATGAATTTCAAGATCATTTAAAAATAACGCGTTCAGTCTGCCGGTAAGTACATTTCGTTCCGGCTGAAAGACTTGCTCTTCAGTAATCTTTCTGGCTGTGTCAGCTGTCGCCCTGTTGTAATCCTGCGCTTCCCCGGTATAAATCGGCGGTAACCGGAAAGCAGAGCGGATTTTATCCCGGCTCTTTTGGTCATATTCCAGGAACAAAGCATCTTCCTGAAGAATCTCGGCCAGTGACTTGATGTCCACTTTGACCGGTACGATTTCTTCATCACCATGAATATTCTTCCCTTTGGCTATCCCTTCAGCTTCGAGCAAAAGAAATTTATGTGAGTTTTCCACGCCTTCAAGGCCGTTCATATAGTCCTGCAGCTGTTTATACGAATCCTCCGAGAGCATTCCGTTCTCGATCGTAATAGCAGCGGGAATATGCCGGCCTTGTTTAAAGTACATGAAATTCAGCTCTTCTGCTTTGCGGGCGCCGTATAGATTGACAATATGACCGATCCACCGCGGCTTCCCATAAGCGCCGCTTCCTATCTTAAAATGCACAACCTCGTTGGCCTGCTTTTCTATAGGAGTGTTTTCTTCATACTGCCCTGTCTCAAGGTTAAGGGTGCGCGGGTCGCCGTACTCCTTAAAATAAATGACTCGCCCATCAATCATCTGAGCATATTTCCGAAACCGCTTCTGCCTTTTCATAGTCTTTAGTTGACCTGATTCAAAGTATTTGAAAGGAACTTCTATAGGATCAGATAGCTTGCACACCCGGACATATTCCGCAGCCATGTATTCAATGCCGGCAGGCTGATTTTTACCGTTACGGATAACCTCTATATATCCGTTTCCTGTCTTTTCCCGATCTTCTAAACAGAAGCCGAGCAGTGTTTCTGCTGATTCATCAAAATGAAGATGCTTTATGAACTCCTCGAGCTGTTGCCATTCTTTATCCGCATCCGCTTTTTCTGCAGGATCTACTTCATGTGAATTGATATCCTTTGTGTATCGCATGTCAAAGCCAAAACCAAGAATATTTGTCCTATAGGCATCCACACATTGCTGGAGCATTGTTGAATACTCAGCTATCATTTTTAATTCCTTCAGGTTGTATGGCGGCTCCATGATCATGTTTTCCGTGTAATGGCCTGCAAATTCATCAGCATATATTTGTTTTGTCGTTTCGGCAGGCGGAGCGGCTTTAATCACTCGTGCTTTGACTGATTGCTTCGTCATCTGATAACCCCCTTTCTTCCCTAACCGGTCTGGCCCGCTGCGGGCGTCCTTTTGGTTTTTCTTTAAGATCGGAAACCTCGTAATCATCCAGCGCGTACCATATCGCTGAAAAAGTATGTGGGTCAATCGTGAACTTGTCTTCAATGATGTGACCCAGCTTATCGGTAGCATAGGTGAGCGGCTTCAGCTCATACACCGTATTTTCACAACGGTCAGAGCAAATGATCTTTTTAAACCGCTTGATCTTCTTAATGTATTGAAGACGTGAACCCTGGAACTTCCGAGCCCCCACCATATTGAACCCTTGCTGCTGATAATAACGGATTGTTTTCGGCTCGGCGGCATCCGCTTTGATCAATTCCTTTGTCTCCGCAAATTCCTTTATCTCTTCGGCCGTCCTATCGTCCGTCATTTGATTTTTGTAATACTCCCAATAGATATAGAGGTACTTCTTCTCCGTGTCCACAGCGAGCCGGACAATAGCGTTATACGATCCCTCAAAACCAAAGTCCATGCCGACTCGTTTAAGTGGGCGGTGAATGTTTTCGATAGCCTCCATGACTTCTTCGTGCGGACGCTCTTCAAATTGAGGAAGAACCCGCACACCATTAACGCCAAAGCGCCCCTTCCGCGCAATACGGTAAAGGTCTGGATCATAATCTTTCAGTTCATCGAGCTGCTTCACATAGCTTTCGGGCAGAAACAGATTATCTTCCGCAGTTGAATGATGATAATAGGTGTCATTCACAACGATCGTCCGCTTTTCATAAAGCTCTTTATCATCAAGCACAAACCGTTTTTGGCGGTCATCTTTGAAGAAATGCCGGAATGTCCAGTTATCCTCTCCGACCGGGTTTGTAGAAAGAATCATGTGGAGCGGCAATGTCGGGTGACGTAGGCGCCCAAGCAATTCCTTAAAGCCTTCATACTTCACCTCAGAACATTCCTCAATCCATATGATCGAAATGTTATTAATTGATTTCAGCTTGGCCGGCTTATCCAGCCCTTTAAAAATAATTCGGCTGCCATTCGGAAACCGTATTTGCATCGGTGACGAAACACACCTAACAACGTGATCAATCTCTAATTCGTTGACAATCTCTTCGAAGAGAGAAAAGGTTGAGTCTCTGTGTGTGTCATAAACTTCCCGGATAACAAGCGCTGTCCGCTTCTCTGTGAGTAATTTCAGAATGATCTTCAGCGCAGCATGATAGCTTTTCGATGACCCATAGCCGCCAACCAAAAACTGAAACTTTTGGTTCCAGTCAAAAAGGAAATCCTCGAAATGTGGGTTTACTTTTTTAACAGTCATCAGCTGTCATCCTTATCCTTGCGCTTACGCTCTATTATGATATTCACAGAGTTATCCACAGGTCTTGCGGTCAAGCGTTCAAGCTCAGCTTGTTTTGTCTCGTTTGTCAGATACATGGCGCGTAGCTTCAGATCGTGTTCATCCATAGAGCGGGTGATATCATGCTTTTGACGAATAGCCTTCAGCCGCCTGTCGGTAACACGGGTCATTGCTTCTTCAATATTTAAGATATCGTCAATGGACCGCATCGCTGTTTCTTCCACTTCCGTGACAACCAGCCGCTCGTTCATAAGCGGCACATGCTTTACAAGTCCTGTTTTCTTGTCATTAGTTGGGATGATGTCTTTTACCTTGCGCATTTGTTGAAGAACACGGCGCTGCTTCTCATTTAATCCATTTTCAATTCTCATAATGCGTTGCATCATACGCCGCTCTTTTAAATAAAGCTCCCGGATCGTTAACTCAATTTGATAGAGCGGGTCAGTTTCAATCTGATCAAACAGCTCTTTTTCTGTATCATCCATGAAATCAAACAAGATTGATTCATACTCACCTGTACGCACAGAGTTTTTATTTCCTTTGGGAGCGGCACCGCCTCTGTTCCCTTTGGCGTTTTTGTTGCCAGGCGGCGCCTTGCCTCCTTTATTACCCCGGGCATTTTTGTTACCTTTTGGAGCGCCCGGACGAAAAGGAGCGCTCCCTTTCGATTTAGGAGCGCTCCCATTGATTTTTTCTTCCCATTTATCATTCGCTTTCCATTTGCGGACAGTGCTGCTGGTGACGCCCAATTCATCGGCAATGTCTTTTAATTTCTTGGTTCCGCCGCTCTCTTTCCACAAATGAAAAGCCTCGTCTCTGCGTGGATCTCTTTTTCTTGGCATTACATCATCACCCACCCCCGAGCCATCTAATTGAGTTTGAGTTTGTTTTTAGAAAATCAAAAAGGCCTTACGAGGCCTTTTGATCATTTACCTAATACATTTTTTATTTGTTGAAGTGTTAGATGTTCTCCGCCAGCATCTTCTCTGACTTTTGTCCAACGTGAGAGCAACTCATTATAATAACGAACTCTGTTTCTATGAGAATTCATTTCTATCTTTCCTTCTTTGATCAGGTCTTCCATTTCAGAATAAAGTCCCGCTTCTTTCACAACATGGTTTGCAAAACAGTAATGATCCGGTTCTTCATTCCCATCAAACCCTTGGAATAAAACATCTTCTTCAGAAATTTCCTCTTGTTCTTCACTTGTCAGATTCTTGAAGCCAAAATATAGAGCTCTATACATAGTTAAAACATCAAAAACCTTACGGGTAATTTCAGGAGAAAACTCATCTTCAATGTGCCCAAAAATCTCTTCATAAAAGTGAGAATAGCCATTATAAAGCACTTCTATGTTTCTTTCATATTCAGCCTCGCTTTGAGGGTCTAATCTTTTTAGGATTTCCATTTGGTTGATTAATATAGCTCGCTGCTCTTTTGTAAAATTTAATGTCATTAAATTCGCTCCTTATATTTTTTATATTCTCTAAGGACTTATGACAAGTTACTAAGAACTATTATAATGAATGACTTCCATGTTTTACCTCCCCTTTATGAATATTATACTAAGAGGAGAGAAAAACACAAAAATGTGAGATAACTTATATTTCTTCATCCTTCTGAAGCTGTATATCAAGCTCTATGAGCTTTTTTAAGTCGTCCACAGTGTTTACCTCTATTCGACCGTTTTGAAAGTCTCTGATCCACTGTGCAATGCCTGCACTAACGATTTTCCGATACTTCTCTTTTGATTCACTGATATTTTCAAGAACATCGGCTTTATGTAAAAGCAGAAGCTTTTCCTTCTCTTCATCAGAATAGGAACATACGTTTGTTTTTTCTCTTGTCATGCTCCCCGTCCTCCATTACAATATGAATCAGAGCGTGATTTCCCACAAACGCGGCCGCGTCATGATCACGCTCTCGACAGGGAGCTATCTCTGTTGTGATTGGAGGGTGTTAGCAGCACCCTCTTTTTTTGATTTTTTCCCAAAAACCTCTCGAGTTCTGTGTAGGACTCATATATGCTGTCAGAGCAAAGGAGAGGATAGATATGAATAAAGATATTTTAGATCTTAAAACTACGGCAGAAGCGGCTCGTGCAGCCTACAAAATGGGGCACTTAAGCCGAGAGGAAGCGATAATTAAAATAGAACCTTACTTGATTAGAGTAAATGAAAAAGCAGTGGCTATCGCAAAGAAATATAACCAACGCCCTCGTAAAGTTTCATTAACTTCTTTTTTAAGATGACGCCTGATGGGGCGTCTTTTTATTTATGCTTCCTCAATAAATTCTTCCAAGTGGGAAACATCAATTTCTTTAAAATTATCCTTTATGTTCTTTGGATCTCCTTTATAAAAAACCAACACATTTTGATGAACCTTTACTACTTTTCTATTAACAAAGGTATTCGCTGCTCTTACACCAGCTGTTCCAAATGCATTAATAAGAACTATCTCGTTATAAAAGTGAAGGCCCGATTCCAGGAATGCCTTTTTGGTATCGTCAACAAAATTTCTGTATATGCCTTTTTTATCTCTTATATCACCGACCACAAAAACTGCAAACCTATCATTTTTCAGCCTGGAGGCACCCCTCTTTATTATTTCCGAATAAGCGGCAACAAAATCATCATACTCCATAGTGCTAATATCATTTGGATTATCGGAATAAACTTCAAGATCACCATAAGGCGGGCAGCTAAACATCAAATCTATTTCATTTTCAGTAATGTGACTGTTAACATTTAAACTGTCATCACAAATCCAGTTAGGCATTTTTAGCCCTTCAATAGTAGCTGCGTTCATTTTATTTGCTTTAACCTGCTCCTCCCTTATATCGATTCCGTAATATTCATAATTTAAGAAAGAAGCCACAATCCCTCTTACACTTCCACCCGCGAACGGATCATAAATTTTTCCGCCATCAATATTGAACCATTTATAAATTATTTCACATAAGACAGGATCAAAAATTGACGTTCCTTTCATTTTTTTTGCGTACTTCGAAAAATCCGGGTATAAAAGATTCTCTTCTCTTCCTTCATCTGAACTAATTCCTATAGCGTGCCATGCCCGTTTTCTTTCCTGCCAATACCCCTGGCGAGCATCGAAAATTGAAAACGGAGGGATGATAAACCTATCAACTAAACTCTCATTAGTATTTGTTTCCCCAGACTCGTTAAAATCAAAATCAACATCTTCAGATACATCTAAATCGAGTATGCCTTCTAATTCCTCTGTACTAAATCCAGTGGGATCAATGTCTATATTAAGATCGTTTAATTCTCTTAGTATTTGTTCGAGCTTATCCTCGTCCCAGTCGCCGCCGGTTTTGTTGAGTGCAAGATTGAGTATTTTCTCATCGGTTTCACTCAGGTTTACAACTGATACTTCTAACTCTGCCGGCTGGCGCTCCATAAGTATTTTAAATCGTTGATGGCCACCAACTAAATTCCCTGTTCTCTCGTTCCACACAAGAGGTTCTACAGTACCAAATTTATTTATTGAAGACTTTAATTTTTCATAATCGGGATTACCTGGCTGAAGATCAATCCGAGGATTGTATGTAGCGGGGTTAATCTTTTCTACTGGTATAGTTCTAATATTCATGATGTATCGCCTCCTGGTACAAATAAAAAAGCACCCCGAAGGATGCTTAAGTTATATTCCGTTTGCTTTCTACAAAACATCAAAAAGGTGTGTCACTTCACTTTTCAACCGCATACCTTTTTGATGTTTTACGGTCTATAAAATTTTACGTATTTGCCATCTCTGTCAAACCAGCCTCTGAACGCCCAGTTATCCCAGCCGCCATCTCCTTGGTTTGTGAATTCCCCATCTTCAAACACCCAGATCCCGTATACCACTCCATTTAGAACGGCAGATCCATAGAATTTGACGCCTCTGAAGTGATCGTCGTAATTCTGGGCCAAATTAAATACCATGACATTATATTTCTGCCCCGCAGAGTAAAAAGTAGATTCCATCATATTTTTGACAAAACCCGGTCGATTTGCGTTTTGCACAACAGCATCTCGGATTGAATTTGCTATGCCGAGGACGTCAAGATTTACATTGAAATTAACACCAGGGATACCAGTTCCGGCTTTAGGCTGATTAAGGTTCATTGTTTGTTTAACGGCTGGTGCTGAGGAAACAGTGGGTTCAGCCTCTTTTTCTTTAGCGTGGGCAAAAGCAGGCAGACTGGAAGTAGCGAGCATCAGAGCGGTGACGGATGTGATTATCTTTTTATTCAATTCAATTCCTCCTTTAGATTTTAAAGATATCCATAGGCTAACAACAGACAACTTAATACTCGTTTCCTGCTTTATGCCCCCCTCCTTTCTATGAAACCAGTATATAAAGTTTCTCGTTTAGAAAAATGATGAAAATTTAGTATTTTCCGATAAGTAATAAATCATATAAATGGGCAGAAAAGAAATTAGACCACGGGACAAATCGATCGGTCATGTCAATCAATTGAGTCTTATTTAATAAAAATTTTAGTAAATTTTTAACCTTTTCAAGAAAATTTGTAAGAAAATATCACAATTGTTTTCAACGTGGTCAAAAAGATTCATTTTCAACGCTTTAAAGGAGAACGGTATAACAAAGCGTGGGTCATAGCGGTTTTGAATGCCTGCTGCCTCCACATTCAAGCCGTTAACCGCCAATTGTCTATTCTGAGACTTACTAGAAGCAGTTTACAGAGAACATAAAAAACGCCCTCCCACTTAAGAAAGCGCCTAAATCATCTGAATAAAACCATATTTTGCAGGGAATAATTATTTTGCAAGCAAATATTATGCTGCTGTTAGAACCGCCCGAATTCACTGAGAAAGCCTCCCTCTTTGTTGATCCTCGCTTAACAATGGGAGGCTTAACTCACTATAAAATATGGTTTATTAACGGTAATTGACATGGACGAAAAACATATTACTATTGTTTACGGCGAATACGGCCGCCTGTCCGTTTATAGGTGTCTTTTCTGACTCCCATGATTTCTTCCCAATCCCTTCTCGTCAAAGGATCAGCTTCCTTTGTTGAGGGGCTTTTCTCTTTTTCAAGTTGCTGTTTCGTTTCTGCAGATAAAATGTCTCTCATCTTCATCTTTCATTTCTCCTTGCCGAATAAGCACCGCCTTACGCTATTCGCTTTTATTTATTTGTGGCCCGCCGATTTTCCCCAGGAGGTAAGCAAAGAAAATGGAGAGCCGGTTTAAAAGACTTTCCTTGCAATCGGGATCTCACCGTTTGCGTTCCCCGTGACTATCGCGCGCAATACTGCATAGACTCCAGCCGCTCCTCCTGTGAAGCTAACGGCCTTCATTGTCATTCGATACATCCGAGTGCACACTTGATACGGGAAAGGTGCGTCTCCCAATCTGCCATAAAAAAAGCGGCCACTAATCAGATGCACAAATAGACTCATGCAAAAGATCAGCGTCCGCAGGTTTCTCCTTTTGGGACAGATATTCACGTTCGTTTTCTTCTTGTCTCTATCGTATGACAAACCGCAGCTAAAAAAAGTACCCATTTTATCCCCCGTTTTGTCGGCTTTTTGTCGGCATTTTCTCGGCTTTTTATCGGTGTTTTTTTGGACATACAAAAAGAGCAAACCACTCAGGCTTGCTCTTTTACATCAATCCCACCATTTTGTAGAGACACTTGTTGCAGGGTTTGTTAGTTTCTCCAGGTGTAATTCTGCTTTTTTATTATCTCCATCAACAAAACTACGTACATTGAATACTACTTCGTATGTTCCTTTTTGGTTAGCTAAATTAAAGCGAGAGACTGTATCATTGATAACTGGATCTTCTTCTACAAGCTTATACTGCCATGCGAATCCAGGGCCAATATATGGCTGAGAAATCTGAATTCCAAGGTCTCCTCCACCAGAATAGAATGTTTTTGAACGAGTTTTAAATGTTGAAGAACCTAAGTAATCCCACTCTCCGGCTCCTAGAAGAGAAAATAAGCTTATGTCATCTGATATTTTTCTGATCTTAGGCTGCACGCTAGATTCATCGTTAACCCCATCTTCTGGACCATCTTTTGCTACAACTGGATCAATCACATCAGATCGTCCATCTTCCGAACCAATTTCATCTCCAATAGGATCAATTTTATACTCTTCCGCTTTAACCGTGTTAACACCGATCCCAGACATAAAAAACCCTGCAACAATAGCACTTACAAAGAATATTTTTTTCACTTTCCCTTATCCCCCACACAAGTTATTTTATTTTTTCAATCGATTTAACAGGTACTTCTGACGGATTAAAATACAGGTCAATCCTTTGAACAGTCACAAACACGACAGAAAAAATCACTGAACAAACCAACGTTAGTAAGAGTATTTTCCACACTTTTAAGTCTTTCATCATCTCTCCCTCTTTTCTTATTGGTAATATTCTACCTATTCCAATAATAAACTTAATAGGTAATAAGTACAAGTGGGGATAAGGGATTTTTTGTTAAAAACTTTTGAACATGAAATTCAAAAAAATAAACAGCACGATTATCGTCACAACAATAAAGGCTTCTCTTGTGAAGTTTTTATCATCTTCTTTTTGCTGTTTCTTTCTCTTAATCTCTTCTCTATATTTTCTTTGAACCTCTTTCTTTTTATCATCCATTATCTAAACTCCTCTGAGTCCTTTTTCTTTTTATCACTTGCACCCCTCCTTTCAGTTATTGCAATTTTATCGTGCAACCAATAAGTGCACCAGTGAAAAAAGCCTTGACTATAAAGCCTTCTCGCTTGGCTGAGACTCTAAAGATGAATTTAATTTAACGGACAAAAAGACAGCCCTCAGATTATTCCGAGCGCTGTCGCGATATTGTAGATGGCCTGTCTTTTCACCTGATAAAACTTATCTCTTTTGAGGCCGAGCTCAGTCATAATTTCTAAATCCTTTATTTTTCTTGGAGACAAATATTTCTTTTCAAGAATACTGCGCTCATCTTGGTCAAGGCAGTTCTCTAGCGCCCTATCCATCTGCTTGACCTTCAGCTCATTATAATCAGTGTTTTTTCGTAACTGCGGAAACAGCCCGATGATTCCCTTTTCCTTTTGCTCTTGTCTATTTTCCGCTTGGGTTTTTAATGATCTATACGTTTTGAGCTCTTTAATGACGATGTTACGTACTTCTTTTTCATTTACTTCTGGAATGAATGACAATTGTTTGACTGCTTGCACTCTGTTCCCTCCTTAAAGTAATAGAGCGGGCGTCAAACACCCAGCCTTATGCCGAATGTCTGATGTCCGCAATTGCTCATTTTATTTGGTAACGAAATTGAATCACTTGACGTAAAATTTCGCTGATTCAAATGTTCCGATATAGTTCCGTTTGCCGGAATCAGAATAGCAGTCCAGCTGAATGACATAGGTTCCTTTCCCGGTCTTATTCCGGATCGATTTCACATTGAATGATTTCAGAGGCGTTGCCGTTTTGAAGCTGCCCCGCTGAACCAAATTTGTATCAGTCAGCCCGCCGCCGCTACGCTTCTTGTACACGCCAGCCGTGTAATAAAGTGCCCTTGAGCCTTTCTTCTCGGCTTTCCAGTCCACCGTTGAGGCGCCGGCCGTGTAAGTCGTGGCATCCGTAAACACCCGGCCGCTGTACCCGGATTCATTTTGCCAACCGGACCATGCGGCGGAAGCAGACGGCGCAACGGCCGCGGCTCCCGTAAGTAATACTGCTGATAGCATGATTGATTTGAATCGTTTTTTCATGATTGTGCATCCTCCTTCATCATCTCTTCAATCTTTTTTAAATCTCGGTAAGAGATACTCGAACCGCCTTCCCAGATGATTTTTCGTTCTTGCAAGTCGAATATCTCCAAAGTGTCGTATAAAAATCTTTCAGGTGTGTTTCGTGTTTGTTCTGTCAGTTCGTCGATTGAATCAAAGTCAAATATGCTATCAGACAGGGCGCCGCTCGGGTAAAACAAATCATAGCCGAATACGATAAACCGCTTATATCTTCCGTCCATGTCTTCTCACTCCCAATTCATTCATTTTGCTTCCCCCTCCAATTCATTTTGGGCAACCGTTATAGTGAATTGCATATTCTTAATAGTTTGCTGTAAAGCCTTCTTGTATCTGCTCCTTTCCCCGCTTAGATGCTGAATGTCCTTTTGAGCCTGCCGAAATTGATTGACCGCAATGTCCTGCTGGCGCTGGTGTTCCTCAATGATAGCCCGCTGTTTGTCAGCCAGTTCAGCTTGTTCAAGAAGCCATCCTATTTCCTTTTGTGGGATGTAAGTAAGCTGTTTTAACCGTTCAACTCTCTCACTCATTTCCGTTTCCTCCCCGCAGGGAATGTCCCTGCTATTTGATTTGGAATCAAAACAAACTCATTTGATGCCATTCATTCGGTTCAGGCACTTCACTCTGACTGGCATCAGTTATCCGGAATAGTTTCTTTTGATAGGCTCCGCAATGGGCGTTTACATTGTTAAATTTTGATACGTAGAAATGACTTTCTCCTAAAGGAAAGAGGAAATACTCTTTTCCTTTTTCAAGCGGTGTAATGTCTGCGCTGAGACATTCTCCCTTCATGGCCATAAACATTCCTCCAAAAAAAGAGGGGAGTTCCCCTCCGCGTTACGGCAAGAAGCCATAATCGTAATTCAGCTTTGTGTGCTTGCTATTGGCTGTCTGTACAATGGTCTTTCCATATTCCGGTGTATCTACAAGATAGGCTGACCCGCTTGAGCCATCCAAGATGATCAGCTTCGTTTTTTGATCTTCCATTAAGTCCTTAACGGAAAGTTGATGTAAATTTTCAATTTTTTCAGGTCTGTTCATATTGCAGCACTCCCCGTGTTATAATTAATTGTCGAGATTAACTAAAACCGGGGCCTTGTGCTGCGGTTTTTTTATGTTATACGGGCACCGCGTTTGTATTTCAGTTCAGACAATTCCCGAAACCATTCTTCATCCCCCATAAATAAGGAAAAATCAATCATTGTATCAAGGTCTTCGGCATGCAGCGTGTCATCCATCTTCTTCACTACCCGGCTTGAAGCATTTATTATTTCTCCATCTACAAGGCGGATAACAACTGAGTTCCTTCTGATTTCCTCTACATATCCCGTTACGACGATCCCGTTCCCCTTTGCTCTTACCCAATCACCTTCAAATATCTCAATCATCGCCTTCTCCTACTTTCTTTTTAATGCCGAGAACGACATTGCCTGACTTCTGTTCAAAATCTGTAACGTATGTCACTTCTACTTCAATTGAGCGGCCAGTGTATCCGTCCTGCCATTCATTTAGAGAGAGGGTATCCCCTTCCTTAAATCCTCTATCATCGTGCCTTATTTCAAAAGTTTTTCGGCCATCCTTCAGCGCTTTAAAATATTCCGGTAAGATTTTCAGATGATGTCTTACGCTCATATATCATCACCGTCCTCATTATCTGCTTCTTCCCAAGCCGTCTTGAAAGCAGTTTCTAAAAACCATAGTTGTTTTTCTAATTGCTCATCTGTCATCGCGGAAAGATCAGGACCATGGCCAGGAACCATGCGGAAATCACTCAATTTTTCTAAGAGCTTTTTTCTCTTCTCTGTCATCTTCTTACCCTCCATCCATTCCGGATCCGGCTCACCAGCTCGTATTTCTTTAAAGGTTCATAGAGGTGGACAGCTTGTCCATCCTCTATGCGAAACAGCAGATACCAACGCGGCTGCTTTTTCCTTCTCCCCATTTATGCCGCTCCGTGTTCGTCCTCGTCCTTATTCTCATCCTCTTTTTCATCCTCGGTTGACGGCTCGGGTTTATCAGCTTCATCAAGAGGAACACGCGGCGCCTGCTTTTCCATCGGCTCTGCCTCCGCTTCCTGATCCTGCTTCCAGTCCCACCAAGCTTGAGCATACGGAGCAACTTCTTTTCTGTACTCGTTGATAAGGTCTATAAGGCCCTCTGCAGACATTACATAATCATTCGCAATCTTCCGGTATGATTCACCCTCTATGCGCCGCTTAGCCATTTCAGTAATGTATACAGGGAATCCATCAAGGATCGGGGCCATATCTTCAGTAATGAAGGAGTCAACAACCTTTCTCTCGATTTCCTCTGTTACTTCTTCGATTTTTGGCTTCTCTTTAGGAAGCCCGAGGTTTGCCTCAAGTTGTTCTGGTTCCGGATCTGCTACCTTTACAATTCCATCAGAGCCAACTGTGTAATTAATAATCGGGCGATCGGTGAGCGCGTTGACTTGTACATTAAACTGTACAACCTCGCTCTCCAGTTGCGCCTGAACGTCCTTATCAATCATCTCGGCTAAATTTTGAATGCCGCTTCCTACCTCTTTAGTTGGGACCTCCAGAACGACCTCGGTAATTCCTTTGGGTTTGTGGTTCACCTTTTTTACGATTCCTTTGAAGTCAACGAAAGACATAATTGTTCCTCCTCTTGTGATAGTGGTTTTACTAGAATTTCGATTCTTGGGTTTTGGCTGTAATACTTACTGACATGGAGGTCTACAATTTGACTGTCATCATGCCAGAGGACTTTATTTAAGCCGTCTTTAATGCCCTTTATATAATTGTCCACATCAGGCTTTTTGCTGGGTCTTAGTAATCCTTGTTCAGCTTCAGCCGCTTTTTTCTTACTGAAACTCTTCAAGGTAGATTTATAGACCTTGACTCTTAACTCAAGCGGGCCCGTCAGCAAGGAACTTGGCCGATGATCTGAGGCGGCAAGTTTAACGTATTGCTTAAAATCCCTTGATTTCTTTGGATCATATAACCTGGTCATGCCGTTTCTTGTGGCTGCCCTGGGGCGCCCCTGTGCAACTGGCTCCCCATAAATAGTAAATTGGATCATGCTGTTACCTCCCGTCATCCTGAATCCACTGCTGTATGATCATTTCCTGCTGTTCGCCTTCCTTTACCACGTAAATGAGTGCCAGGACGGTGTACATCAGCAGGATTCCTCCTCTTCGGATAGCTTGCGGCCAAACTGGCATTTTACTTGAATTGTGAGGTTCTCCAGATCGAATAGCGTCAAATGGCTCAAGTCCGCTCCTTTTTCAATGGAATAGCCATACCGAATCAATTCATTGATTAGAAATTCTCTCCGCTTCTCCACTTCATTATTTGGCATAAAACCGCTCCTTTTTAACCCACAAGGGCTTCCATTTGTCTATCAAGGTTTAAGAATCGTCCGTACTCTTTAATAAAGGCAGCCATGACAGTGCCGACGGATCCGTTTCTTTGTTTTGCAAAAATGATTTCCACTACGTTTTTCAGATCGCTTTGTTTATCGTAATAGTCATCCCTGTAGAGAAAACTAACGATATCGGCATCCTGCTCAATGCTGCCTGAATCTCGAAGGTCAGACATCATCGGCCGCTTATCTTGCCGCTGCTCAACGCCGCGAGAAAGTTGAGAAAGAAGAATGATTGGCACATTGAAGGTCCGGGCTATGTTCTTCAATTCGCCCGTTATGCTTGCGACCTCTAAGTTTTTCGTTTCAAATTTGCCGATAGGTCGGATTAATTGAAGATAATCAATCACAACCAAATGTTTTTTGTCCGGGTGGTCCTTTTTGGTCTTCCGAATGGCAGAACGAATATCAGCCACTGACTGTGACGGTTTATCATGAATATAGATGTCTAATTTTTCATATTCACCAATGGCCCGATTTGCATTTTCATAGTCTTTTTCACTGAAATACTTGTGCGGGTTTCTCCATTTTGTACCCTCGATTGAACCTAAATTGCTGAGCATCCGGTTAACGAGTTGACGGTCGGACATCTCCAAAGAAAAAACATCGACAACCCCACCTTTTAGCGCTGCATTCTGCGCCAAACTTAGAGCGAAAGCAGTCTTTCCCATAGAAGGCCGGGCAGCTACGATAATTAAATCACTGTCCTGCCAGCCGCCAGTCATAGCATCTAAATCGGCCAAACCGGATTCCACACCTGTTATTTCTCCTTTTTCTTGATACATGTCTTCGTAAATCTCGGTTAAAACATCCATCTTAGTTCGTTTATTTGTAACACCGATCTCCTGCAGCTCCACGGTCTTCTGATAAACCTGCAAAATTCCCTCATCGCTTGGATTATTTGCAAAATCAAGAGCGGCCTTTTGCATATCACGCAGTTTAAAAGCTTCGTAGATTAATGTCTGATAGGTCTCGAAGTTAATAACAGATGGAACAGCACTGGCTAAATCGACAAGATAGCCGGTGCCGCCGATCGCTTCGACAGTTTCTCCTAACTCTGTAACCACCGTCACGATTTCAACAGGCTGGCCAGAGGAATCTACATCTCGCATAGCCTTAAAAATCCGTTTATGCCGCTCATCTGCGAAGTGTTTCGGCTCCAAGGTGGTTTCCTTAATCAATTCATTTTCAACAAGGATACAGCCCAACAGGCTCTCTTCTGCTTCAAGGTTTTTTAGCATGTTTTGCATTCCGTTCCCACTCTTTCTGTTGCTCTAAAAACTCATTTTTCTCTGGTTGTTTGACTTTAATTTCTGAGATAGTCGGAGGAAATGGTTTATTAGAAATATGCTCATTGACTTTGTCATAAACAGGTTTGAACGGCATTTCAGTCAGATGCTCCATCCATAATCCAATCCGCTCCATACCCACATCCCCTGTTAAATCAAAGCGGGTATACGCGGCGGAGAGCCGCCTTAGAATTTTCATTGCTTCTTCTTTTTTCAATATGATCACCCCATCGAAATGCCGTTTTCTTTGGCATATGCTTCAAGTGCGGCAAAACTCTCCTCTTGTTTTGATCCGCGCGGCCGGAACTCCGAAACGTTTGTTTTTGGAGGTGGATTCTGTTTAGCGTGCCACCTGTCTAAAATACCTTGCTCACAGTAAGTAAAGGATTTGATACCATCCGCTCGATGCTTAGGAACGTAACGATCAAATATTTCATCTATCCAAGTCAGGACGTCCCCAATTGGAATTTGTTGATCAAGGATTCTGTTTATGGCAGCCACATCATATGGGGTTGTAAACATGCCGCCCTTTCGGGACAGGTACTTTTCCTCGATTTTTTGGAAAGGAGACAGTTTCTCATCAATTGGTTGGGATATTTGCCGCCTTTCTGAAAAGCTCTCTTCATTTACGATTCTTTCAGAGCCTTGAAATTTCGAATAGTTCACAATGGTCCAGAGCATTCCGTATTCCGTTTCCTCTGCAGCAATCATGCCTTTTGCTTGAAGCCTTTCAGCTGCAGCCTTAATTGCCGCTCTCGTAAATCTGGTTAACCCTCGTCCCTTTTTTACTGCTAAATCATCACATAGTTTTGAATACGAGCGGATATATTGTCCTTTCTTCAATTCATAATCATTTATTTTCATACCGTCCTGATAAGCTGCTTTAGCCATTAAGAAGGTAAATAGCCTAAAGCCCACATTATCTGTAAAGATCTCATGATCGACGACTGACTTGTATAATTTCACCCAGCCTGACAAGAGCCTTCCTCCTCTCCAAAGAGTTTATTTTCTTCGACAAAGAGCGTAAGTGCCTTTAATAGCCACATATTCAAGGCTCGGCTCATACTTGCTCATGAATGTCTTAATATAATTCTCAAGCACAGCTTTTCTCATATGCGGAGCAGAAGTCTGTGCCAAAAACACATAGCAATAAGGATACGTAGTTTTAATCAGTTCACTCACGGGATATAGACAACCTTTCCTGTCAATTTCATGATGTCTTCTTTAAAGATCTTTTCGTCGCTGTTTGATTCTGAAAGATGAAGCAGCCATATCTCCTGTACTTTGCTTAAATCATTGGCCATTAAAAATTTCTTGACGTTTTCTAAACTAAAATGAGATTGTAAAAGGCGCTTTTTCATGGCGGGAGCGGTAATGCCGCTCTCAATATTTTCATTCAATATCTCCTCTGAGTAATTGCATTCCACCATGATATGAGTGAGACCAGGGAACCTATAGCGTATGTAATAGGTATCAGTGGCGAAAAGCAGTTTATCCCCGGCGTCATTCGCCAATAGGAAGCCATACGGCTCCGCTACATCGTGCTGCACGTCAAAGGGCATAATAGACCAGGAACCAACCTTAAACGGCTGTTTTACGGGCACAGGCTTAATTCTGTTATGAGTGAGGCCAATTGCTCCGGCCGTCCCAGGAGACATATAACAATCAATGCCGGCGTTCAGAACATCCTTAATAGCTTTGCAGTGGTCCCCATGTTCATGAGAGACAAGGCAGCCAGCGAATTGAGACATTCTAAACTGAAAGCCTTTTTGCATCTGTTTAAAGCTGATGCCGCATTCCAAAAGAAGCGGGGTCTTACCATCGGTAACCCGATAGCAATTCCCCTTACTGCTTGATGACAGGGCTGTAATTTCAATCAAAAGTCTGGTCCGTTCTCAAAAGCAGAGGGTTTGTTCTCTGGAGCTTCAGTCTTTGCTTCTACCGCCGGTTCTTCCCTAAGCTCGTCCCCGGATTGAGTCTCTGAAACTTCTTCATATTGCATGTCCAAAACCTCAGAATTTGCGTTCTCCTCAATCTCGGCCTTTGTGGCTTCCTCAATTGCTGTATCATCTGATTTTTGAATAGTATTCATCAGAAGGCTTTCATCGTCTGAGCTATTTAAAAACCGTTTGCAGGCCCGATTTATTACGGTCTTCTTTGCCATCTCCTGCTTATAGTCATCATGTGTCGATCCTTTCTTCTCTGCGGTTTGATCTTTTCCCCAAAATTGCGCTTTACTCCATGCTTTTCTGATTTCATCAATTGTCATGAGTTCTATATAGTCAGTATCATTTTCAAATTCAAGTACACAATAAGCACCCATGATCTTATCTTTATTGATATTTCCAAATTTGGTTTTATGTTTGAAATTTGTAATTTTCGCTTTTTCGATCTCATACTCAACGTCATCACCTTCATAGATGACTTGAGCATTTATCTCTTTAACCTTAGCCACTCTTTTTGTTACAGCCATTGTTCCCATATACGAACGTTGAAAAGTCAGTGTATTCCCATAAGCGATAAAGTATCCTTGCTTCTTCATCGGGTTAAGACCCTGCACAACCATGTCTAGCAGTGCATTAGCAACGCTCTCCTTTGTACAAACATCGAGTACAGGTCGGTTCCCATCTTGTTTACCGGTTTTCGTGTTCTGTAGCATGAGATATGCCGATTTCAAGGCGTTATCCGGTGAATATGAAGGGGGGAAATGAATCTCCCCATTTTCCTGAAACGTCTGAACTTTTGCAGCTACTTGATCGACCACAGTGCTCTTCTTCGTTGTATTTGCTACTTGTTGATTACTCATTTGAATCCTCCTCATCCTCGTACACAAATTTCACCTGTTTTCCCTTATGCTCAATTAGAAAATTTTTAAGCAGTTCAGCAAAGTCGGAGGGTCCGACTAAATCTCTTTCTAAAATCGCATCTTCTGGACATTCAGAAAGCGGACCCACATGCATAATCTCTTCCGAATTTATACGCAAGGTTTCACGGCGTTGATCTTCCCAACCTTTCCCCGTAACTACTGTTACTGTGACAATTTCACTCATGCACTTACCTCACAATCCACTGGAATGAGCGTACTATCTTCTAATTCAATCCGCAGCTGCTTGTCTTTTTCAGAGACAATCAGACTGAGAATCTGTGAATTTGTATCGATCAATTTAGTCACCGCTTCAGAGTTATCTACGAAGATTGGAGCAGAAATGCCGTAATGCTCATTAAGGGTATTAATGATGTCCAGTCCAACATTTATTCGGGCGGCGTTGTTCAAGCCGGAAGAGTACGGAATGCCTTCATATAGCGTTTCGCACGTCTCTTCAAGACCTCCATTGATCTGACTCTTAAAGAGCTTAAAGCGGGCAAATTTGAATTTGTTGTTTATTTTTTCTTCCAGGAGATCTACCTTTGTACGAACAAATTCCTCAGTCAAATAGAGTTGATGCTGAAGCCCTTCATACTCCTCGGCTAAGCCCTTCTGTTCCTCTTCAAGCTGCATGATCCGCTTGTTCACTTTTTTAGAATGCGAAATTTTCGCCAAATCTTTTTGAAGCAGCAGCATCTCCTGTTTTTTGCCGTTAATATCATCTTTGATCAATTGAATTGCTTCGTTCTTTGATGACTCCAATTGCTCAATCTGTTTACGGATGCTATCAATTTCTGATTGTTTGTTTTTGTAAGCATCATCCGTGGTGATATCTGACATGTTGCTCTCGGCCGCCTTGATTTCAGTATCAAGTTGTGACCATTCCTCACTTTTGCTCTCATAATCCTTCTGCAGTTTTTGAGCGGATGACTCTATTTCTGCAATTATGTCTTCTGATCTCTTCAGCTCTTCGCTACGCGATTTACCCCGCTCATTAATTTTTTCTAATTCACTGCTTTTGTGAGAATTGAAATTCTCTTTCGCTTGTTCAACCTGTTCCGGCGGTAATGCCTGGCCGCATGTAGGGCATTCAGTTTGATGCTGATCAAACGTTTCCTCATTCTTATCGAGCCAATTCTGGCGCAGCGACTGGATTTCCGCAGTTAATCTTTCCTGGTTGTCTTTTTCAAGCGACAGCTGACGGGTATTCGATTTAATCTCCAGAGAAATTTCCTCCAGCTTATTTTTTACTGAGAACAGTTTTTCTTTCAGTGCCCTGATATTGCTGTATTCTTTCTCCTGATGAGCATTTTTCATTTCCTGAAGCTCGTTCTCTATATGCAGGATGGCATTTCTTTTTTCCGATACCGCCTCTCCATTTCGAGCGGATTGCAGCTGATCATCCAACAAATCGATATCATTTTGGAGACAATTGATTTCGTCGTTTAATTCCTGTTCATTTAGGTCAGATATATCCTCGACCGACCGGAGCGCTTCATCAATCCTGACAGGAATCGCCTTCAACTCTTTATTTATCTTCGCTTGTTTGGCCGAGATTACTTTTCTGTGATCCTCAATTGATCGTTTGTTTAAGATGCTCTCTAAAGCCTTTACGGATGGATTCGCTTTAAAAACTTCTTCTTGCGTAATGTCACCGCAAATTTCAAGGAGAATCTTTCGTCTGTCCTGCCATTTCATTTGTTCATTGAAAAATGATGGAGAAGTGACAAGGCGGAAAATATCTTCCGAAATGATCCCATTTACACGATCATTGAACTCTTTTTTCTTTGCCGGCACACCATCAATAAAATAATCTGTGGTATGGCCAGAAAATACAGCCTGACTGCTGCCGCGCTTTCTCGTCCATTTCTCGGAATAAACTTTTTTAAGAGTGAGATGACTACCGTCAACAACGAAAACTCCTGTTACCTCATGATTCAATCCGGATACCGGTTCATTTTCTTTTGTCAGTGTCTTAATTTGAAAATCCTTTTTGTTTTGACTGTCTTTGTCAAACAGCAGCCAGATGAAGGCATCAAATAGGGTTGTTTTACCAGTGGCATTATCTCCGTACACCTTGGCATTCTCACCTTGAGTATCAAGGGTGAATTGCTTAACACCCTTGAAATTCAGCAGTTCCAACTTCAATAGCTTCATTTCCTTTTTCATTTGTTGCCGCCTCCTTCAGCTCTTTGTTTAAGAGCGCGATATTCCTCACGAGCGGCGGCAGTAGGAAAACGAAAAGCCGCATTCCCTTGAATATCAAAAGAGATAGATCCCCCGGCAGATGCCAGATTGACCTGATCGCGATAATTCTCGCTAAATGGCTCAGTGTAAAAAACTTCGTTCATTTGTCAAAGACCTCCAATATTTGATTTTTGGAAGGTGATAAAGTAAACTTGGTAGTACCAAAGATTGCAACACCTTCCGAAGCTCACTCTGCACAGTGAGCTTTTTTAATGCTTAAAATTTGTGTTTTGCCAGTGATGCTGAAATGTCATCAGATATTTTGTTCAATGTATTCTGCAGAACGTTAATATCTTTACTCTCTGCCAATAAGGATGCCATTGTCTTCACAATCGACATATCTGCACGGAGCTCGCCGATAATTTTTGTTGCCGCGACTAAGTCCTCCACAGCGTCAAACGTATTACCCAATTTACTCACACTCCTTTCTGATGCTTGCACGCATCGTCAGACCAGAGAAAGAGACAAAGTCAAGGGGGTTGTGGGATAGCGCCTCTCCCCCTGGCCTGACGACAAGAACAAACTTGCCGTGCTCTCAAAAGAGCGGTATAATAGATACGAACATTTGTTTTATGCAGTGAGCGTGCCGGCTTGCTGCTTTTTTATTTGTTCCATTCTGATTTGACATTCTTTTCTCGCTTCAGCGTCTGCTAAGTATAATTTCGCAGGATTTTCACGTGACTCCTCAATCTTTTCTCTAACTTGGCGCCCCTTCATGACTTTGCTGACAGACAAGACAAATTTCATTTCAAACCATTCCTCTCAATTTTTTTAATGATTCCGGATACTGGACAGATACTATTTTTGATGATGCCTTCAACTTTTCCACTCGTTCGGCAGTCTGATATCGTTTGATCTGGATCAACGAACGCAACACATCTTTATGAGCCTCAAACGCTTTAGCTGTGTCTCCCGTTTTTAACGCTTCCATGATTCTTGTGTGCAATGTTTCAATACAGATCATTTCCAGTGTTATTCCACTATGATGAATGCCCGTATAGACTGGCTTTTCCATTTCGTTTTTCATTTCAACCTCCAAATAGAGTCATGATGTTTTGGATGCTTTGAGCGACTGCACTCGGATCAATGCCGCATAACGTTGCAATCATAGCCTCCTTTGCATTTGTCGCTTCCATCCATCGTACGTATGTAGGAACATCTAAAGATTTTTTGTCGTTTTCAAATTTTGATATACAGCTGCGGGATCGGTGTAGTAATTCAGCTAGATGTTCTTGAGAAAGACCCGCCCGCTCCCGTGTGCTTCGAAGTAGTGCCCCTAATTTCAACTTGTTCACCCCCCCTCAATGTTCCAAAATGGAACATGTTCTGAAACAGAACAGATTTGTGTCGGAGCATGTTGTACTCTTAGGTGGAAGAAATCTACATTTCAATAGTAAGCACGCTGTTTTCTTCCTGTTCTTTTATCCATGCATTGAGTGAATCAACCCTAAAGAAAATCTTCCTCCCCACCCTAAAATGAGGGATTTGGTTGTTTCTTACCATGCTATAAATGGTTTCTTTATGAACCCCCAAAAAAGCAGCTGTTTCTTGAGGGCTTAATGCTGTTCGTTGCAAAATTTCACACCTCACCATTAATCATTATTTTTAGGGATTAACGGTTTATTTCTCATTACGAAATCCCTTAAGCACTACTTGTTTCTAAATCAGAAACGTTTTCTGCAAAAAAATCTGTTATTTTGCATTGTAAATGGTGTGCTAAGATCGGCAATTGTTCAGCTTTAAAAGCGTATAGGCCTTGCTCATATTTCAAATAACTTGAGCCAGTTTTGAAACCTAATTTTGTCGCCATATATTGCAGAGAGATTTTTAATTCTTTACGTCTATTCTTGATGAAAATTAAATTAAGCTGCTGCATTTCTTCACTCCTTTCGTTTCTGTTTCAGAAACACTGTAATCACATAATACATTTCTAAAACAGAAATGTCAACGATTTTTGTTTACAATTTAGAAACTTTTTTTGTTTCCATATCGGAAACGTGATATCATTTGTCTTACTTGGAAAGTGGTGAAAACATTGAATATAGGTGATCGGATCGTTTTATTAAGAGAAAGAAAAGGCTGGTCCCAAAGGGAGTTGGCTCGCCGTGTAAACCTAAATTATGCTGTTATGAACCGTATAGAAAAAGGTACTCGCCCTATTACTGATTCAGAAATTATTAGTTTATCTAAAGTATTGGATGTCTCTACAGACTACCTTCTAAAAGGTGACTCCCATGACTCAAAAATAGATGAACTCTTAAATGACCCTGAAACTTTAATTGCTGGCCGTGACGGAAAAATCACCAAGGAACAAGCGAAAGAGCTTTTAGAGTATCTTCTCAAAAAAGGGTTCGATGAATAGCAGACAATCATTCTCCACTTCTTAATTCTTAACTTCTTAATTCTTCTTTTGGTAAAACATTTGTTTAGCATTTGTTTAACAAAAAGAAAATTAACTGTTAAATTAAAAATTTTCAGCCCCATGAAAACATATAATTACCAAGGCTTTGCGGTAAGCGTGTACTGTAAAATAAACTGTTCACGAATAAGTAAATTGATTGAGATATAAAGAAAATCAAAAGGGGGACAAAAATTGTTTAAGAGGTTGGGGACTTTGCTATTGATTGCTTCGCTCGTGTTACTCACAGCCTGCAAAAATAGTGAAGAGTCTTCTTCTTCATCTTCCGGGAACAAAAGCAGTGTTCCTGATAATAGCTCGTCGGAGAGTCAGGATATTTCCGAAAACGGGCCCAATGAAGTTGGAGATGTATATGAAATTGATGGTGGAACAGCAAAAGTAACGGCCATAAGCAATAAAGAAACCACAGCTAAATCCGGCCCTATGCAACTTACTGTGAAAAGAGTAATTGCAGCGGTGGCTAATGAGAAAACGCCTTTTATTGAACTTGAACTGGAAGCGAAGAATACATCTGATGGAGTAGTGAATTTCACTCCAGATAGTATAAAACTTGCTACAAGCACCGGAGTACAAGTTGAGGAACCTTCTCTTGATGAAAGCGACGACCTTCTAGGAGAGTATATTGGGAAAGTGAAAGACAGTGGATCTGTTTTTTATATCTTTCAAAATGAAGATGATATAGAAAATTTAGATTCAATTCGTCTAAGGGTTGCATCCCCAAGCGATGAGAATGCTACAGCACTAGGGGATAAAATAGATATAAAGATTAACTTAGATCATTAAAATGAGCCTGCTTTTTCAGGCTTTTCTTTTAAACAAAAAACCGAACATAGGTTTGTAGTTACTGCAGGAGGATTTATTTTGTTTCAACTATCATTACTTGAAGAAAGAATTAGATCTATTTATTCCGGTATAGGAATTACTGAGCCAGGAACTGGAGACTTAGAAAAAATCGCAGAACGATTAAAGATATTAATTTACTACAAAAATGAAAAGAGTGTAGCTGTGAAATTACTGGGGATGGCTTGTATTATCCTTGATTCACGTATGTCTAAAAAGAAGCAATGGGAAGATTTTTGCCATGAACTCTGCCATCACATTAATCATGTCGGTGTTCAATACAAGATCCCATCCCTATTTAGGGAGCTGCAGGAGAATCAGGCAAATGCTTTTATGTATCACTTCGCTGTTCCCACTTTTATGTTGAGGAATCTCGTTTTACCGGCTTCCAAACGAGAGGCAATAGCCTACATATCCAACTTATTTCAAGTTACGTATCCATTCGCAGAGATACGCCTAGATATGTATCTCCGCAAGCTATTTAGTTTTAAATATCATGCTTTCCTAACTCAAAAATATACGGAGGAGGAGATCTTATATGCCAACTATTGAAAAAAGAAATGATAAATCTTTCCGTTTAGTCGTTGATATTGGCACTAAGAGCAAACGTAAACGGAAAGTAAAAACTATAAAAATAGATGATCCAGCCTTATTGAAAACTAAAAAGAAGCTTCGCCAATATCTTGAGAGCGAATGGTATAAATTCAAAACAGAAATTGAAGCCGGCGCATATATAACACCTGGAAAAAGAACTTTTAGGATGTTTATAAAAGACTGGGAGAAAAAATATGCCCTTCAACATTTAGATGATCAGACGATTGAAACTTATGAATATATTATGGGAAAAGAAATTTTGCCATACTTTGGTGATATGTACTTAGATGAGATTAAACCAATTCATATTCTAAATTTCTTAGATGAATACCAAGAAG
>NZ_CP047644.1:37500-162500 GCF_009906915.1 Bacillus sp. AM1(2019) | reverse complement strand
ATTAAACCACATGCTCCACCGCTTGTGCGGGCCCCCGTCAATTCCTTTGAGTTTCAGTCTTGCGACCGTACTCCCCAGGCGGAGTGCTTAATGCGTTAGCTGCAGCACTAAGGGGCGGAAACCCCCTAACACTTAGCACTCATCGTTTACGGCGTGGACTACCAGGGTATCTAATCCTGTTCGCTCCCCACGCTTTCGCTCCTCAGCGTCAGTTACAGACCAGAGAGTCGCCTTCGCCACTGGTGTTCCTCCACATCTCTACGCATTTCACCGCTACACGTGGAATTCCACTCTCCTCTTCTGCACTCAAGTTCCCCAGTTTCCAATGACCCTCCCCGGTTGAGCCGGGGGCTTTCACATCAGACTTAAGAAACCGCCTGCGAGCCCTTTACGCCCAATAATTCCGGACAACGCTTGCCACCTACGTATTACCGCGGCTGCTGGCACGTAGTTAGCCGTGGCTTTCTGGTTAGGTACCGTCAAGGTGCCGCCCTATTTGAACGGCACTTGTTCTTCCCTAACAACAGAGCTTTACGATCCGAAAACCTTCATCACTCACGCGGCGTTGCTCCGTCAGACTTTCGTCCATTGCGGAAGATTCCCTACTGCTGCCTCCCGTAGGAGTCTGGGCCGTGTCTCAGTCCCAGTGTGGCCGATCACCCTCTCAGGTCGGCTACGCATCGTTGCCTTGGTGAGCCGTTACCTCACCAACTAGCTAATGCGCCGCGGGTCCATCTGTAAGTGGTAGCCGAAGCCACCTTTTATGTCTGAACCATGCGGTTCAAACAAGCATCCGGTATTAGCCCCGGTTTCCCGGAGTTATCCCAGTCTTACAGGCAGGTTACCCACGTGTTACTCACCCGTCCGCCGCTAACATCAGGGAGCAAGCTCCCATCTGTCCGCTCGACTTGCATGTATTAGGCACGCCGCCAGCGTTCGTCCTGAGCCAGGATCAAACTCTCCGATAAAGTAGTTTGACTGACTACGCACATCGCTGTGCGATTTATTTAAAACTTTGAATTAACAGGTACGTTTTGTCTTGTTTAGTTTTCAAAGATCATTACCGCTTGTTGAAGCAACTTTATTATCTTACCACTCAGCTTCTTTTATGTCAACAACTTTTTTTAAGTTGTTTCCGAAGCTTTTTGTTGTTGTCTGCTGTTCATCAGCGACGTTTAATAATATACCATGCATTCGTTGAGTTTAGCAAGTGTTTTTTTCATTTTTTTAAAACGTATTTTGTTATATTCATCTCCGCCGCGGCATACGATGTAATCAAGCATGGACAAGATAAGGAGGCGTCATCAGTGAATCACTTCTACGTGTGGCACATCAGAAGGATAAAACAGCTGCTTATTATTATCATTGCCGCATTTGCAGCAGCCAGCTTTTTTTATATACAGAGAGCCGTCCCCCTTCCTGTATTTTTAACTGATAGCGGCCCGAAGGCTATTTCAAAAGGGGAGACGAAAGCGGGCGAAGTCGCATTAACATTCGATATCAGCTGGGGCGACGAAAAGGCGGTTCCTATTCTGAACGCGCTAAAAGCAAACGGTATTAAAAACGCCACTTTTTTTCTGTCAGCTTCTTGGGCGGAACGGCACCCGGACACAGTTGAACGTATGGTAAAAGACGGACATCAAATCGGCAGCATGGGATATGCGTATAAGAATTATACCAACCTAGAGGACAATGAAATAAAAAAAGATATCCTCCGGGCCCAGACTGCATTTAAAAAGCTGGGTGTGAAGAATGTTCATTTACTCCGCCCGCCGACCGGACAATTTAATAAAAAGGTTCTTACCATTGCACAGAAGTACCACTATTCAGTGGTTCATTACAGCGTTAACTCGCAGGATTGGACAAATCCCGGCCCTGATAAAATCATTGAAAATGTAAACAGTCATATAAAAGGCGGCGACATTGTCCTGCTGCACGCCTCTGATTCAGCAACACAGACTGAAGAAGCGCTCCCCGCCATTATTCACAATTTAAAGCAAAAAGGACTGAAAAACGTGACAGTCGGCGACCTGATCGCAAATACTGACGTCAAGTCATCAGAAGTGAAATAACTACCTCTGGGCAAACTTCGGCAGCATTAGCAGCTGAAACGCATTGCAGCCCATCAGCGGAATCAGCATTAAATAAAGCCAGTCCTCATTATTCACTCGTAGCGCGGGAACCCATTCAAGCGCTGTAATAACGACCATTAAAAATAATGATGAAACGAACGTATTTTTTGAGGACTGCTTTTGTTTTATATATGCCGTCAACAGGCCGACGGCAAGCAGAGCCAGCGGCAGCCAGACAAACCCCGCAATCGAGTCATCCCGCTCTCCGAAAAACAAAAATCTGACGTACATTAAATCAAAAGCGACAAACAGAATGATAAACAGCTGAAGCAGATTCCAAAGCGAGCTTGATCTGAGAATTTCAAGGGCAAACCGGTGCACCGTCAAAAAAACGAAGAATCCCATCTGGCTGATCACACTGAAAATCATGCCTACCCCGATAAACCAGATCAGAACGGAGAAAATCTGACCGGCATCAAAATTCAGGAAGAACCCCTTGTACTCCCCCCACTTCAGAGCAAATCCCACGACGCTTGTAATAAGAGCGCCCACAGCTAAAATCGAAAAGAAAAATCGAACAAGCCCGCGGCTTTTCATCTCTTATTCATCCCCCTGACAATCGCGTTCAGCGATATTTTGTTATGTATAAATCCATTCCGATGAATCATATTAAAAATAAGTACAAGTAAGGAAGGAGCTTATGCATGTCAAAAGCCAAAACGCTATTGATAAGCTGTTTTATTGTATTATCTGTAACAGCTTGTGCTCCAAAAGACCAAGCAGCGGATATGGATTATGACCAGACTAAAAAAATGGTTGTTGATATATTAAAGACAGATGATGGAAAAAAAGCAATTAAGGAAATATTAAATGATGATGCGATGAATGAGGCATTGGTGATTGATCAAAATGCCATTAAAGGCACAATAGAGAAAACCCTCACCTCTAAAAAAGGGGCGGAGTTCTGGAAAACCATCTTTGAAGACTCAAAGTTCGCCGAGAGCTTTGCAAAAACTCTTCAGCCCGAGCATGAAAAAATCATAAAAAAACTGATGAAGGACCCTGATTATCAGAAAAGTTTTATGCAGATCATGCAGGACCCCGGCATGGATAAAAAATACTATGAGCTGGTGAAAAGCCAAAAGTTCCGCAGTTACTTAGAAGATGTAATTACAGAGACACTTTCCAGCCCGCTTTTCAAAAAGCAATTCGAGGATGAATTGAAAAAAGCGGCTTCAAGCTCTGAAAAAGAAAGCCAATAAAAGGCCGGGCCGTGTTGATCCCGGCCCCTTTTTTATTCAGCTGTTTTTTCAATGACTTTCTGGGCGATCCCCATATAAATTTCCCCGATCGGATGACTTCTGTCATAGACAGAAGGCGCAAACTGGTCCTTGTCCCAATCAGGCTGTTTTAAAGGAATTCTGCCAAGCAGCGGCACCTGCAATTCCTCTGCAAGCTTATCTCCCCCGCCTTGACCGAACACATATTCTCTCTCGCCGGTTTTTGCACTTTCATAGTAAGCCATATTTTCAATGACCCCTACAACTTCATGATCGGTCTTAATCGCCATAGAACCCGCTCTCGCCGCTACAAATGCGGCTGTAGGGTGCGGCGTTGATACGATAATCTCTTTGCAGCTCGGAAGCATTGTGTGTACATCGAGCGCCACATCACCCGTGCCGGGCGGCAGATCAAGAACGATATAGTCAACCTCTCCCCAGTCAACTTCATGGAAGAAGTTATTCAGCATCTTGCCCAGCATCGGCCCTCTCCACACAACCGGAGCGTTTTCTTCGACGAAAAAGCCCATCGACATAACCTTTACTCCAAATCTTTCGACAGGAAGCAGTTTTTCTCCTTCTACTGTCGGGCGAACTGTAATACCCATCATGTCCGGCACGCTGAATCCGTATATATCCGCGTCGATCAAGCCGACTTTTTTTCCGAGCCGCGCAAGAGAAATGGCCAGGTTGACGGAAACCGTTGATTTGCCGACACCGCCTTTTCCGCTTGCCACCGCAAGAAAGACCGGCGGGTGTTTCCTATTCAGCAGGGTTTCGCTTTCAGCAGCCGGCCGGCTGAATTTCGCCAATGTTTCTTCCGGCAGCTCTTCAAACCGCAGTCCGACAGTTTCCGCACCCGCTTCTTTCAAAACGGATACGATTTCCTGCTGAATACCCATCTGTTCAGCCGTCCCCGTTTTTGCCAATGCAATTTTTACACTGACATGCCGTTTTTCCGGCTTGATCTTTACTTCTTTAATGGCATCCAATTCTCCCAGCGGTCTATGAAGAAAAGGTTCGCGCATGTTTCCGACTATATTTCTTACTTCATCTTCTCTTATCATCGAACCCTCACCCTTTGTGTATTCGTTTACAAATGGTATTATACCATATATTAAACATAGAATCGGCGAAAAACCCTCCTTACTCGGGAGGGTCTCCTTTCTCTGTGAAGTATCTCAATACGCCCTTATACACGGAAGAAGCGATTTTGTCCTGATATTTGGGCTGTCCGAGCCTTTTCGCTTCCGCGGGATTGGACAGAAATCCGATTTCCACCAGCGCGCCCGGTTTGGTTACATTCTGCATTAAGTAAATGCCGTGTATCCGTTTCGCCTTTCTCGTTGTATTCTCCAAATTGATTCTCAATTCGTCCTGTATATATTTTGCCACTTTTTCATTTTCTTCGTATTTTCCATAGTAGAAGCTTTGGGCGCCGCTCCATCTCGGTGACGGTATGGCGTTCAGATGAATGCTGATATAAAGCTCCGCCTCTGAACGGTTGATGATTTCCACGCGCTTTCTCAGATCTTCCGCTTTGCGTCTGCTGTAGCCTTTCGTCCCTTCAGGAGCTAAATCAGTATCCGTCTCCCGCGTCATAATGACCAAAGCTCCCTGCTCCTGCAAATAGTCTCTTACCCTGGAGGCCACTTCGAGAGTAATGTCCTTTTCAAGGTGACTGCCTCCCGTGGCGCCTCCGTCCGGCCCGCCGTGTCCCGGATCGAGATAGATGATTTTTCCGCTCAGCGGCAGACTCCACGGCCGCCAGGAATCATCATTATGGAATTGAAACCGGAATAAACACAATAATATGATAAAGCCAAGTAAAAAACCGAGCCATTTCAGCTTTTTTGTCATACCTTTCCCTCCCGCTTGTCCCCGTTATTAATAAGTATGGGACAAGGGAAGAAATTATGATTACCTCATACGGAGCTTACATTGTTTTTCTCTTTGCAGAAATCCTTCCGTCCACCAGCTGTTGATAAACCGGCAGGACGCTTCATAGATTTCTTTTTGTTCAACGGAAGAATATTGCTCATGCGTCCAATTGCAAAGATATTCAAAAAAATCGACCGTCAGTTCTTCCTCTTCTTCAGCCGAACGGGCGTTTGCCCTCTGCAAAGACTCACCATAATAGCCAAAGACGCCGAACCGGCCGCCTAATAAATACGCTTCAATTGCAAAATCTATGCATCCTTCACTCAGAATGCCGTTTTCGTCTTGAAGAAAGGGAAACAAAGGGGTAAGACATGCTTTTACGGACTGAATGATCTGCGTCAGTGACAGCTCCTTTAGTAAACTCTTCTCAAGCTCAAAATCCTTCTGCCGTTTCACGTCTGAAAAAGATAATACTTCTGCCATTGCCAGCCACGCTCCTTTTTACTGTTATTTTGAAAGGAAAAGGGAAAAAGCATGCTTTGTTGATAGTGGAAATCCTCCCAAATGAAGGAGTTTTATGTTAACTGGAAGAAGAAAGAGCTGAGGTGACGTTATGAAAAAGCTGTTTCAATACAATTGGACGGTGCGTGACGAGTGGTTTAGGATATGTGAAAAGCTGAGCCGGGAGGAACTGACGAAAACCCGGACGGGCGGAATGGAGAGCATCTTGCGGACTTTATTTCATATCATTGATGTCGAGATCAGCTGGGCTCGTGCCATTTTAGGTAAAGATGATGTTTTACCTGCTGAGTCTGACTATACGAGCATTCAGGATCTCAGAAAGCTGTCTGAACAGTATCGGGAGGATGTCATTCATGCGGTCTCCCGCAAAGGACCGGATCTTGTTAAGCCGGACTGGATGGACCAAACCTTTCCTAAAGAAGATATTCTCCGCCACATCCTTGCGCATGAGATTCACCATATGGGACAACTGTCGGTTTGGGCCAGAGAAATTGGAATAGAACCGGTTTCGGCTCATGTGATCAGCCGTCCGCAGGAAAAAGCCGCAAAAAAACAGCACCTCTGACGGGATGCCGTTTTTATATTTTAATGCTTCTTGTTACGGAGTATGTATTAATGTATTCATCCAGCACGAGGCCGCCTTTGTCCTCGTAAAAACCGGCAACCATAAAGCCTGCGTCAATCTGACCTTTAATTTGATCCTCCAGCGTATGGCCGAATTCAAGCGCTTCATGATTATCAATAAGTTCCTTTACCTTTTTCTTACTCAGATCTTTTTCATCCGAAAACGGAATGGAATACTTTACTTTTAGGACGCCTTCCTGCTCTAAATCCATATCAAATAAGAACACGACGGGATTTACAAAACCGGAGACTAAAGACCCGCCTTTTTTCAATACGCGATGAGCTTCTTTCCATACCGGAAGAACCGTATCAACAAAGCAATTCGATACCGGGTGCACGATAAAATCAAATGACTCATCATCAAAACAGCTCAGATCATTCATGCTGCCTTTGACAGTCCGAAGCGTAAGATCGTCCCGCTCGGCAACCATTCTGTCTTGCGCAAGCTGTTTTTCCGAATTGTCAAAGATGGTGACATCCGCTCCTGCAGCAGCCAGGACCGGGCCTTGCTGTCCTCCTCCTGAAGCGAGACAAAGAACCTTCAGACCGTCTATGGGCGGAAACCAATCCGCCGGCACATCTTTTCCGGGGGTCATCCTGATGCTCCAATTGCCTTTTTTCGCTTCACCAATCGTATGAGAATCAACCGCAACCGTCCATTCATTGCCTGTTTCGACTTTTTTATCCCATGCCTTGCTGTTATGTATGACTAACTTATTCATTATAACTGCGCTCCTTATTGGTAATGAATAGAGTATAACAAACAATTCTAGAAAAACATCGGATAACCTCTTGAATATGAGAAAAAAATACAAAAAAACCACAACCAAGAAGTTGTGGTTTTTGCAATCCAAAACGATTAACGTTTTGAGAACTGAGGTGCACGACGAGCGCCTTTAAGACCGTATTTTTTACGTTCTTTCATACGAGCGTCACGAGTCAGAAGACCAGCACGTTTAAGTGTTGCACGGTATTCTGGATCTGCTTCAAGCAAAGCACGAGCGATACCATGACGGATTGCTCCAGCTTGACCAGATAAGCCGCCTCCATGTACGTTTACTAAAACATCATAAGTACCAGCTGTTTCAGTTAAAGTTAATGGTTGTTTGATATCTTCGATTAGAGCCGGAGATGGAATGTGCTCGCTGATTTCACGATTATTAACGACGATACGACCTTCTCCTGGAACTAAGCGCACACGCGCTACAGAACTTTTACGACGGCCAGTACCGTAATATTGAACCTGTGCCAAATTGGTAACCTCCTTTTTAATTAACCGCGAAGTTCGTAAACTTCAGGTTTTTGTGCTTCATGTGGATGCTCAGAACCACGGTATACGTTCAATTTTTTGAACATTTGACGACCTAGAGAACCTTTTGGAAGCATGCCTTTGATAGCAAGCTCAAGCATTTTCTCAGGGTAGTTTGTACGCATTTCAAGAGCAGTTCTTGATTTTAATCCGCCTGGATGTTGAGTGTGACGGTAGTAGATTTTATCAGTTAACTTTTTACCAGTTAACTCGATTTTTTCAGCGTTGATGATGATCACATGATCTCCAGTATCAACGTGCGGTGTGTAAGTCGGTTTGTGTTTTCCGCGAAGGATAGATGCAACTTCTGTAGAAAGACGTCCTAAAGTCTTGCCTGCTGCATCAACAACTAACCACTTGCGTTCAATAGTACTTGCGTTAGCCATAGGTGTTGTACGCATTGAATTTCCCTCCTAAATGATCTGTCATTTTCAATAATCTTCGATTACGTTCTATTTCACAACACAATAAGTTCCGGGGCTTATCGTGGGGTTGAAATACATACCATATGATATCTTATAACTTTATGCAGACTCTGTCAAGAAAATGTTACACCTGGTTTAGTTGTCATAGCAAACGCTCCATAAATACAGCCCGTGCCCCGGTGCGGTGCGCCCTGCGGCTTCGCGATCTTTCGCTTCGAGCATTGCTTTTACATCATCGGGAGAAAATTTTCCAGCTCCTGTATCCAATAACGTTCCGGCAATGATTCTGACCATATTATAGAGAAAACCGTTTCCGGTGATCCGCATCTGCAGGCCGTCCCCGGTCTCAGTCCAATCCAGCTCGTAAATCGTTCTGACCTTATCCTGAACCGCGGTATCAGCCGCGCAAAAGCTTGTGAAATCATGTGTCCCGATGAGGTGCTTTGAAGCTTCCCTCATTTTCTGCACATTAAGCGGATATGCAAAATGGTAAGCGTAATGTCGTTTAAATACGTCCGGGTGTTTCTCCGTATATACAATGTAGCGATATTCCTTTTGGACCGCGCTAAATCGTGCATGGAACCCATCATCCGCAATCTCTGCTGTTTTGACGGCAATATCATCAGGCAGCAGGGCATTGAGCGCAAACGGCCATTTCTCAGCCGGGATGGACAGCGGCGTATCAAAATGAATAACCTGCCCGGCAGCATGAACATCGCTGTCCGTGCGGCCGGATGAGTACACAGGCACTCTGCCGTCCGTTTTATGGATGACGGCCAGCGCTTTTTCCAATTCACTTTGAACGGTCCGCTTTCCAGGCTGAACCTGATATCCGTTAAATAAATGCCCGTCATAAGCAATGGTACATTTCACTCTCATTCAGCAGCACCTCTAACTTCTTAAGAAAAACAATAACACGGCTAATACGATGATGAGCAGAATAGCTCCGGTATCCTTTCCGGTCCAGACGAGCTTTCTGTATTTCGTTCTCCCCTCACCGCCCTGGTAGCCTCTCGCCTCCATAGCGACCGCGAGCTCTTCCGCGCGTTTAAAGGCGCTGACAAACAGCGGGACAAGCAGCGGAACAACCGCTTTGATTCTGTCTTTCACCGGGCCGCTTGTAAAGTCCGCACCCCTCGCCATTTGCGCCTTCATGATTTTATCTGTCTCTTCCATCAATGTCGGGATAAATCGCAACGATATCGACATCATCAATGCGAGTTCGTGTACGGGCAGCTTCACCTTTTTAAAAGGATTCAGGAGCTGCTCCATTCCATCCGTTATTTCAATCGGCGTTGTTGTCAGCGTCAGCAGCGTCGTCATAAAGATAAGGTAAACGAAACGGAGGGAGATAAAAATCCCCTGTATAAGTCCGCCCTCATACACTTTAAACCAGCCAAGCTGAAAAATGACAGATCCTTCATGCGTCATGAAAATGTGTAATAAAAAGGTAAACGCCACAATCCAGATAATCGGCTTAAGCCCCTTCAGCAAAAAGCTGAACGGCACTCGTGTTAAGGCAATCACCCCGAATGTAAACAAACCGAGCAAAGCGTACGTCTGTACGTTGTTTGCCAAAAAAACGATACATACAAAAAGAAAGATGCTGACAAGTTTTGTTCGCGGGTCCAATCGGTGAATAAGCGATGATCCGGGAACATACTTTCCGATAATCATGCTGTCCATCATTGGTCCTTTTCCTCCTGAAAGAAAGCCTTAATTTCACTGGCGGCATCCTGCAGGGTCAGCATGGGTTTCTCATACTTGACTCCGAGAGCCTTCTCAAGCCGTCTCTGAAACTTTACCGATTCAGGAAGATCCAGTCCCATTTCGGCCATCTCTTCACCTTTTACAAACAAGTCACGCGGACTCCCCGTCGCTTTAATGGTTCCTTTGTGCATGACGATCATTTCGTCAGCATAGCGGGCGGCGTCCTCCATGCTGTGGGTGACGAGAATGGTAGTCAGGTTTCCCCGCTGATGAAGCGCATAGAACATGTCCATAATGTCCTGGCGCCCTCTCGGATCAAGACCGGCCGTCGGTTCATCCAAAACCAGCACTTCCGGCTCCATCGCGAGAACGCCGGCAATCGCCACTCTGCGCATCTGGCCGCCGCTGAGCTCAAATGGTGAACGATCCAAAATGTCTTCCGGAAGGCCCACAAGCCCCAGCATTTCTTTTGCTTTCCGTTCAGCGTCTTCTTTCTTTACACCGAAATTCATCGGTCCGAATGCGATGTCCTTCAGCACAGTCTCTTCAAACAGCTGATGTTCGGGAAATTGGAAAACAATTCCGACTTTTTTTCGCAAAGTCTTAAGGTCTTTATTCTTTTTACCGGCTGCCAGAATCGTGCTCCCGAGTTCAAGCTGTCCTTTAGTCGGTTTCAGCAAACCGTTTAAATGCTGCAGGAGCGTCGATTTGCCCGACCCTGTATGCCCGATGACGGCAACGTAGCTGCCCTCTTTTATCACGGCATTGATATCATACAGAGCCAACCGTTCAAACGGTGTTTTCATTTGATAGCGGTGTTCTACATCTTTGATTTTAATGTCCACAGCTCATTCACCAGCCCTTCCTGAGTCAGATGGTTTTTCGTTAAAGCCAGTCCGCTTTCTTTCAAAAGCAGGCTGAGCTGGAATGAGAAAGGCAAATCAAGACCGATGCGAACCAAGTCTTCGTTTAATTTAAAAATCTCTTCAGGCGTGCCCTCTGCATATTTCCTGCCGCCGTTCATCACAATGATCCTGTCCGCCCTTGCGGCTTCTTCCAGGTCATGTGTTATCGAAATGACGGTGGCCATGCCCTGATCTTTTAAGCGTCTGACAGTATCAAGGACTTCTTCTCTCCCAATCGGGTCAAGCATGGATGTCGCTTCATCCAAAATCATAATATCAGGACGCGCGGCAATAATTCCCGCGATCGCCACTCTTTGTTTTTGACCTCCGGAGAGATGGTGCGGCTCTTGATCAAGAAAATCCTGCATATTGACTTGTGTGACAGCCCAATCTACTCTCTCAATCATTTCTTCGCGCGGAACACCATTGTTTTCTAAACCAAAAGCCACATCATCGCGAACAGTCGTTCCGACAAATTGGTTATCGGGATTCTGAAAGACCATCCCTATTTTTTTTCGCACATCCCACACGGTATCCTCAGTCAGCTTGATGCCGCCGACTTCAATTTCTCCGGCCTCAGGCAAAATCAGCCCGTTCAACGCTCTGGCCAAAGTCGACTTCCCTGAACCGTTGTGGCCTACGATAGCAAGCCATTCTCCTTCGTATACCTCCAGACTCACACCGTCCAGCGCCGGTCTTTCTGCATCTTTGCGGTATCGGAATAGAATGTCTTTTACGGATATAAGCTGTTTTTGATCCACGGGCGCCTGACCTCCTCTCAGCTATAGCTCTGCTTGTCTGTCTCATGATAAAAAGTTCTGATATCTAAAAAAAGGGCATAGATCCAGTTAGAAACTGTCCCGCCCTTCTTTAGATACACAAAAATATGTGATTAAACCAATTCGATGATTGCCATTGGTGCACCGTCACCACGGCGAGGACCAAGCTTCATAATACGTGTGTATCCGCCTTGGCGCTCCTCGTAACGAGTTGCAATGTCAGAGAATAATTTTTGAAGTGCATCTTGGTTATTTTCTTCATTAGCAACCTCGTTGCGAATGTATGCAGCAGCTTGACGACGAGCATGCAAGTCACCGCGCTTACCAAGAGTGATCATCTTTTCAACAACAGAGCGAAGTTCTTTCGCACGTGTTTCAGTTGTTTCAATTCTTTCGTTGATGATCAAATCTGTTGTAAGATCACGAAGCATAGCTTTACGCTGTGAACTCGTACGTCCTAGTTTTCTGTATGACATGTGATGTCCCCTCCTTTAATGGAATGCTGTTTCTAAATAAAAAACACACGAAAATCCTAGTTCACATGGAAACTAGATCAATCGTCTTTGCGAAGGCCGAGTCCAAGTTCTTCTAGTTTCGCTTTCACTTCTTCAAGCGATTTGCGTCCCAGGTTGCGAACTTTCATCATATCTTCTTCCGTCTTGTTCGCAAGTTCTTGAACCGTGTTAATGCCCGCACGCTTCAAGCAGTTGTAAGAACGGACAGAAAGGTCAAGTTCCTCAATCGTCATTTCAAGAACTTTTTCTTTTTGGTCCTCTTCTTTTTCAACCATGATTTCAGCATGCTGAGCTTCGTCAGTTAAACCGACGAATATATTAAGGTGTTCAGTTAAAATCTTTGAACCGAGAGCAATTGCTTCCTTCGGTCCAGTGCTTCCGTCAGTCCAAACATCAAGTGTAAGTTTGTCATAGTTTGCAACCTGGCCTACACGAGTGTTTTCTACCTGATAAGATAAACGAGAAACTGGCGTAAAGATTGAATCGATCGGAATCACGCCGATAGGCTGATCGTCTCTTTTGTTCGAATCAGCAGGTGTATACCCACGTCCTCTTTGTGCAGTAAGGCGAACTCGGAAACTCGCATTCTCACCAAGAGTCGCGATATGAAGATCCGGATTAAGGATTTCAACATCGCTGTCGTGTGTAATATCAGCTGCTGTGACAGTTCCTTCGCCCTGTACATCAATTTCAAGCGTCTTCTCTTCATCAGAGTAGATTTTCAATGCAAGCTTTTTAATGTGCAAGATTATCGTTGTAACATCTTCCACAACGCCTTCGATTGTCGAGAATTCGTGCAGTACACCATCTATCTGGATCGATGTTACAGCGGCACCAGGGAGTGAGGATAAGAGGATACGACGTAAGGAGTTACCCAGAGTTGTACCATATCCACGCTCAAGCGGCTCTACGACAAACTTACCAAATTTGGCATCGTCGCTGATTTCAACCGTTTCGATTTTTGGTTTTTCAATCTCGATCATTACTTAAAACCCTCCTTCAAAACGTCGAAACCTCGAATAGAATCATATGAGATTCCATCCGAAATTCCCCATTGTTTAGTCCCGTATGTGCTCAGGCAACGAGTCGGTGCATTCGTTTCATAAATAACTGTATCATAACCCATTATTGACAGGGACACAAAATCTATACAAACAAATTACACGCGGCGACGTTTTGGTGGACGGCATCCATTATGAGGAACAGGAGTTACGTCTCTGATAGCTGTAACTTCAAGTCCGGCAGCTTGTAAAGCACGGATTGCAGCTTCACGGCCAGAACCTGGTCCTTTAACAGTTACTTCAAGAGTTTTAAGTCCGTGTTCGATTGAACCTTTAGCAGCTGTTTCAGCAGCCATTTGCGCAGCAAAAGGAGTAGATTTACGAGAACCTCTGAATCCTAGAGCTCCGGCACTAGACCAAGAAAGAGCATTACCATGAGTATCAGTGATCGTAACGATCGTGTTGTTGAAAGTTGAACGAATATGAGCGATTCCTGACTCAATATTCTTTTTCACGCGACGTTTACGCGTGTTTTGTTTACGAGCAGCAGCCATTGTTTAGGTACCTCCCTTACTTATTTTTTCTTGTTAGCTACAGTACGACGCGGACCTTTACGAGTACGCGCATTGTTTTTAGAGTTTTGTCCGCGAACAGGCAAACCTCTGCGATGGCGGATTCCGCGGTAGCTTCCGATTTCGATCAGACGCTTGATGTTAAGAGAAACTTCACGGCGAAGGTCACCTTCTACTTTCAGTTTGTCAATAACATCACGGATTTTACCAAGTTCTTCTTCAGTAAGATCACGCACACGAGTATCTTCAGAAACACCAGCCTCTTTCAAGACTTGCTGAGCCGTTGTGCGGCCAATTCCGAAGACATATGTTAAAGAAATAACAACACGTTTGTCACGTGGGATATCTACACCAGCAATACGAGCCATTCTCTGGGCACCTCCTTATTAATTATCCTTGTTTTTGTTTATGCTTTGGATTTTCACAGATCACCATTACTTTTCCTTTTCTGCGAATAACTTTACATTTCTCGCAGATTGGTTTAACTGATGGTCTCACTTTCATGTGTTTCCAACCTCCTTCAGTTTCCGGAGTGCTTTATTTGTAACGGTACGTAATCCTGCCACGAGTTAAGTCATATGGAGATAATTCTACCGTAACTTTGTCTCCAGGTAAAATGCGAATGAAGTGCATGCGGATTTTACCAGATACGTGAGCCAAAACCGTATGGCCATTTTCGAGTTCAACTTTGAACATCGCGTTTGGCAGTGTTTCGACAATCGTACCTTCCACTTCAATTACATCGTCTTTCGCCATTCAAGTGTTCTCCCTTCTTCAAATCAGTAACTTGCTCTCTGACAAATTTCAAAAGAGAAAATCTCAGTTATCCGTTTGTCACACGCCCTGTTTCGTTTATACTGTTCTGAACTTCCGGAGATACGCAATCATAAAGGGTGAATGATTGATATTCTTTTTCTAAGGAGAATGAAATGTACGCTTTTCTCCGTCTGCTTTAGTACACGATGATGAATCTTCATTCCGATGACAGCAGCTAGCCGTTTTTTCTTCCGACCAAATGTAAACCTACAATCTGCCCAGGTGCGGAATGAAAAACATATGTCATGGAATTCATTTCATCATCTAGACTTTTGTCAGTATATCAAAACCCGTTTCCGTAATCGCAATCGTATGTTCAAAATGAGCACACTTTTTCCCATCTACCGTTACAACCGTCCAGTTATCAGCCAATGTTTTCACATATCGGCTGCCAGCGTTAACCATCGGTTCTATAGCGAGAACCATACCAGGCTTCAGCCTAGGTCCTTTGTTTGGCGGACCGTAATGAGGAATTTGCGGATCCTCATGCAAGTCTTGACCAACACCATGTCCGACATACTCCCTAACAACTGAAAACTGCTCATTTTCGACATACGTTTGTATTGCGTGGGAAATATTCGACAAACGTTCACCTGGTTTTGCTTCCTTCAAGCCTTTATATAAAGACTCCTCTGTCACTTCCAGCAGTCGTTTATCATCATCACTGATGTTTCCTACCGGATATGTCCAAGCAGAGTCACCATGATAACCATTTAATTTAGCACCGATATCAATGCTGATAATGTCACCGTCACGCAAAACCCTTTTACCGGGAATTCCGTGAACGAGTTCTTCATTAACTGATACACAAATGCTCCCGCGAAACCCATTATACCCCTTAAAAGATGGGATTGCACCCTGCTTCTCAATAAAACGTTCGGCAATTTGATCCAATTCTTTTGTCGAGATTCCTGGTTTAATGTGCTTTTTCATCTCTTCATGAGTCAAAGCCACGATTCGCCCTGCTTCCCGCATGATGCCAAGCTCACGAGGGGTCTTACAGATAATCATTTGCTCAATCCTCCAAGAAGCTCTTTCACATCTTTGTACACGTCGTTAATGTCCTGCTGGCCATTGACGTTGACAAGATACCCTTTCTCAGAATAAAAATCGAGTAAAGGCTGAGTCTGCTTCATGTTGACCTCAAGCCGTTTTGAGACGGTTTCCTCATTATCATCTGCCCGTTGATAAAGGTCTCCTCCGTCTTTATCACAAACACCCGGCGTTTTCGGCGGATTGAAAACCAAATGATAGGTTGTGCCGCAAACACTGCAAATTCTGCGTCCAGTCAAACGTTCCATTAAAGAGTCTTTGTCTACTTTAATGTTAATGACATAATCAATCGGCTTGCCGTATTCCTCAAGAATGTTTTCAAGAGCTTCAGCCTGAGCGACTGTTCGCGGAAATCCGTCCAGAAGAAAACCTCTTTCACAATCATCTTTGCCGAGTCTTTCTTTGACAATGCCGATTGTGACTTCGTCCGGTACGAGCTCGCCTTTATCAATATAAGACTTTGCTTCGAGTCCGAGTGGTGTTTCTTCTTTCATAGCAGCACGGAACATATCTCCCGTTGAGATATGAGGTATCCCATAATCCTCAACAATTCGTTCTCCCTGTGTGCCTTTACCGGCTCCAGGAAGTCCCATTAAGACTAAGTTCATTCGGATTTCCCCCGTCCTCTCTTATTTAGAGGAATGGTTAAAACCAGTCCTCTAATTTTTCATAAATCCTCGGTAATTACGTTTCACTAACTGGCTCTCCAGCTGCTTCATTGTCTCCAAGGCTACCCCGACGACAATTAACAATGATGTTCCGCCAATCTGTGCACTTTGAGGCAATCCAGCGAATTGAATGAAAAAGATAGGAAGAATGGAAATCACGGCTAAGAATATAGAACCCACAAACGTAAGTCGATACAAAATGCTCGTAATTCTATCTTGAGTCATTTTCCCTGGACGAACCCCCGGGATATAGCCACCCTGTTTTTTAAGGTTATCAGCCATTTGTTCAGGGTTTACCTGCACAAAAGCATAGAAGTACGTAAAGGCGATAATTAATGCGACATAAACCGCCATGCCCACCGGATGTGTATTGTCAAAGTTGGCTTGAATCCACTTTGTCACATCGTTTTCTCCGAAAAATGACGCGATAGTACGCGGCGTAATAAGAAACGCAACCGCAAAGATTACCGGAATAACCCCTGCCGGATTCACTTTAAGCGGAAGGTGAGTTGACTGGCCTCCGCCAACAGGTGAACGACCTTGCCCTTTTGCATATTGAATCGCGATTTTGCGTACGGCCTGCTGAATGAAAATAACACCAACAATAACGGCCAAAATCGCAATCACCAGTAAGGCGATTTTTACAATATGAATAAACAGCTGATCGCTGCTGCCGACAAATTGAGTCTCATAAATCTGCCCAACAGTTTTCGGAATACTAGCCACAATCCCCGCGAAGATGATGATCGAAATTCCGTTACCTACTCCATTGGAAGTAATTTGTTCTCCCAGCCACATTAAAAAAGCAGTTCCTCCAGTGAGTACTAAAGCAATAATCAGATATGTCGATATGCCGGATTTTTCAATCAGCATACCGTTTGCCAGGTTATTAAACCCGTAAGACATACCTAATGCCTGGATAAAACCAAGCACAATCGTAAAATATCTCGTGAACTGAGCTAATTTACGGCGGCCGACTTCACCTTGCTTAGACCACTCGGTAAACTTCGGCACAACATCCATCTGCAGCAGCTGAATGATGATTGAAGCAGTGATGTAAGGCGTAATTCCCATCGCAAAAATGGAGAACTGATAAAGCGCACCGCCGCCAAATGTATTAAGGAGATCAAAAACCCCCATCGAACTTTGTGTCTGCAACGCCTGAGCATTTACATATGGCACAGGGATAAACGCACCTATGCGAAAGACGATAAGCATGAGTAATGTAAAAATGATTTTATTCCGAATATCACTCACACGCATAAAGTTGGAGATTGTCTTAAACAAGTTAGATCACCTCAGCTGTACCGCCAGCAGCTTCAACAGCTTCTTTCGCAGAAGCAGAGAATTTATTGGCTTTTACAGTTAATTTTTTCTCTAATTTACCGTTGCCAAGAATCTTTACTCCTGCATTAAGTTTGCTAATAACACCAGTCTCAAGAAGAAGTTCAGGAGTGACTTCCGTTCCTTCCGCAAAACCGTTCAATTTGTCTACGTTCACAATAGCGTATTCCTTACGGTTGATGTTTGTAAAACCGCGTTTAGGAAGACGTTGGAATAAAGGCATTTGTCCCCCCTCGAATCCAGGGCGTACACCGCCGCCAGAACGAGCGTTTTGACCTTTGTGACCTTTACCAGCTGTTTTACCGTTACCAGAACCAATACCACGACCTACGCGATTGCGTACTTTACGTGAACCTTCTGAAGGCTTTAATTCATGAAGTTTCATTAGGACACCTCCTTAGCCTATAATTTATTTTTATTGTTCTTTAACAGAAACTAGATGAGATACTTTATTAATCATACCGCGGATCGCAGCGTTATCTTCATGAACAACAGTTTGGTTTGTTTTCTTTAAACCAAGTGTTCTTACAGTAACGCGCTGATCTTCCGGGCGACCGATTACACTGCGTTTGAGGGTGATTTCTAATTTAGCCATTAATGTTCCCTCCTTATCCTAACAGTTCTTCTACAGATTTTCCACGAAGCTTCGCAACCTCTTCGGCACGTTTAAGCTCACTTAAACCTTGAAGTGTTGCACGGATCATGTTGATCGGTGTGTTAGAACCTAAAGACTTAGAAAGGATATCAGCAACGCCAGCAAGCTCAAGTACCGCACGTACAGGGCCTCCAGCGATAACTCCAGTACCTTCAGAAGCAGGTTTCAACAAGATATTGCCTGCACCGAAACGTCCGATGATTTCGTGTGGAATCGTAGTTCCAACCATTGGTACTTCAATCAAATTCTTTTTCGCATCTTCAACAGCTTTGCGGATTGCTTCAGGTACTTCTTGTGCTTTACCAGTACCGAAACCTACGTGACCGTTTTTGTCACCGACAACGACTAGAGCTGCGAAACGGAAACGACGACCACCTTTAACAACTTTCGCTACGCGGTTAACCGTAACTAAGCGTTCTTCTAACTCTAATTTGCTTGGGTCAATACGACGCATAATCATGTGTCCCTCCTTTTTTTATTAAAATTTCAGTCCGGCTTCACGAGCTGCATCGGCCAGAGCTTTTACACGTCCATGGTATAAGTATCCGCCGCGGTCAAATACTACGTCAGAAACACCTTTCTCAGAAGCGCGTTTCGCAACGAGTTCACCGACTTTAGCAGCAGCAGCGCTGTCACCAGTGCTTTCCACGTTCAAATCTTTATCGAGAGTAGAGGCACTAGCAAGTGTAACGCCATTTACATCATCGATGATTTGAGCATAAATGTGTTTGTTTGAACGGAACACATTCAGACGAGGTCTTTCAGCTGTGCCTGAAAGTTTAGCACGAACACGGGCATGTCTTTTTTGACGAGCAGCATTTTTGCTAGTTTTCGTAATCATCCTTAGGTCACTCCTTTCTTCACTTTAAGCGGTCTTACTTAGCAGATTTACCTTCTTTACGGCGAACAACTTCACCTTCGTAGCGGATTCCTTTACCTTTGTAAGGCTCTGGAGAACGTACAGCGCGGATGTTAGCAGCGATAGCTCCTACACGCTCTTTGTCTGTACCTTTTACAACTACTTTAGTTTGAGAAGGAACTTCGATTTCGATGCCCTCTTCAGGAACGATCTCAACAGGGTGAGAGTATCCAACGTTTAAAACAAGTTTGTTTCCGGATTTAGCCGCACGATAACCGACACCGACTAATTCCAAACCTCTTTCAAATCCTTTAGATACGCCTTCAACCATGTTTCCAAGCAGACTGCGAGTCGTACCATGCAGCGCACGGTGCTCTTTGTGATCAGAAGGACGAGTAACTGTAAGCACGTTGTCCTCAATTTTGATTTCCATATCAGGATGGAAAGTACGAGTTAATTCTCCTTTTGGTCCTTTTACAGCTACAGTGTTGCCTTCGTTCAGCGTTACTGTAACTCCAGAAGGGATCTCAAGCAGTTTTTTACCTACACGAGACATACTAAAACACCTCCATTCTTGTTAAACTTCTTACCAAACGTATGCTAGTACTTCTCCACCAGCTTGTTTTGCACGGGCTTCTTTGTCCGTTAAAACACCTTGTGATGTAGAAATAATCGCGATTCCAAGACCGTTAAGTACGCGAGGTACTTCATTTGATTTAGCGTATACACGCAAACCTGGTTTGCTGATTCTTTTAAGACCAGTGATAACGCGCTCGTTGTTTTGTCCGTATTTCAAGAAAACGCGGATGATACCTTGTTTGCTGTCTTCTACGAACTCAACGTCACGAATGAAACCTTCACGCTTTAAAATGTCAGCAATTTCTCTTTTCAATTTAGAAGCAGGAATTTCAAGCTTCTCATGACGTACCATGTTTGCATTGCGAATACGAGTCAGCATATCTGCAATTGGATCTGTCATAACCATTATATAATTACCTCCTTCCCATTCTTGGGGATTACCAGCTGGCTTTTTTCACGCCAGGAATTTGTCCTTTATATGCAAGCTCACGGAAACAAATACGGCAAAGTTTAAATTTACGAATGACTGAGTGCGGACGTCCGCAGCGTTCACAGCGAGTGTACTCTTGCACTTTAAACTTTGGTGTACGTTGTTGTTTCGCAATCATTGACTTTTTAGCCACGATTTCGCCTCCCTTTCATTGATTATTTCTGGAACGGCATACCTACTTGAGTTAATAGCTCACGAGCCTCTTCGTCAGAGTTAGCAGTCGTTACGATAACGATGTCCATTCCGCGAACCTTTGTTACTTTATCGTAGTCAATTTCAGGGAAGATTAACTGTTCTTTAATACCAAGAGTGTAGTTTCCGCGACCGTCGAAAGATTTCTTAGAAATTCCGCGGAAGTCACGTACACGCGGTAAAGATACAGAAATAAGTTTATCAAGGAAATCATACATGCGCTCTCCGCGAAGAGTTACTTTCGCACCGATAGGCATTCCCTCACGAAGACGGAATCCAGCAATTGATTTCTTCGCACGAGTAACGACAGGTTTTTGACCTGCGATAAACGTTAATTCTTCAACAGCACTGTCGATTGCTTTCGCGTTTTGAACAGCATCACCAACACCCATGTTGATTACGATTTTTTCGATTTTTGGCACCTGCATAACAGAGTCGTAGTTGAACTTCGTCATTAAAGCAGGTGAAATTTCTTTATTGTACTTTTCTTTAAGGCGGTTCATGAGATAGACCTCCCTTCCTTTAAATACTATTTATCTAAGACTTGCCCAGATTTTTTTGCAACACGAACTTTTTTGCCATCTTCCACTTTGTATCCTACGCGAGTCACTTCACCTGTTTTAGGATCGAGCGGCATAACGTTTGATACATGAATTGGCGCCTCTTGATTAGAAATACCGCCTTGAGGGTTTGCTTGAGTTGGTTTAGAGTGCTTCTTCACCATGTTTACGCCCTCAACTAGAACGCGGTCCTTTTTAGGGAAAGCAGCAAGGATCGTACCTTGTTTGCCTTTATCTTTACCAGAGATAACCATTACTTTATCGCCTTTTTTCACATGCATCCTGATCGCACCTCCTTGAGTAAGGCATTTATTTCATTAGATAACTTCTGGAGCCAGAGAAACAATTTTCATGAAGTTGTTTTCACGTAATTCACGGGCAACCGGTCCGAAGATACGAGTTCCACGCGGGCTCTTGTCGTCACGGATGATAACACATGCATTCTCATCGAAGCTGATGTATGATCCGTCAGTTCTGCGTGCTCCGCTTTTTGTGCGAACGATAACAGCTCTTACGACTTCACCTTTTTTGACAACGCCTCCTGGTGTTGCTTGTTTAACCGTGCAAACAATTACATCACCAATGTTAGCCGTTTTACGTCCAGAACCGCCAAGAACTTTAATAGTAAGTACCTCACGCGCACCGGAGTTGTCAGCAACTTTTAAACGAGTCTCTTGTTGAATCATTATTTGTTACCTCCCTTCGGAAAAAGAATTCCGAACTTTATTAGATAATAACAGCTTCTTCGACAACTTCTACTAGACGAAAACGCTTAGTTGCAGATAATGGACGAGTTTCCATGATCTTTACGATGTCTCCGATTTTAGCTTGGTTATTTTCATCATGTGCTTTGAATTTCTTTGAGTATTTTACGCGTTTACCGTAAATAGGATCCTTTTTGTATGTTTCAACAACAACAGTGATGGTTTTATCCATTTTGTCAGAAACAACACGGCCTTGGTAAACTTTGCGTTGGTTACGTTCGCTCATGCTCACGACCTCCCCTCAGTGATTATTTGTTGGCAGCAATTTCTCTTTCACGAATCACAGTTTTCATGCGCGCGATAGCTTTGCGCACTTCACGAATGCGAGCAGTATTTTCAAGTTGTCCTGTCGCTAATTGAAAGCGAAGATTGAAAAGTTCTTCTTTAAGAGACTTTACTTTTTGTTCAATTTCAGCAGTGGTAAGGTCACGAATTTCATTAGCTTTCATTTGATTCACCACCAATTTCTTCACGTTTTACGAACTTCGTTTTAATTGGCAATTTGTGAGATGCAAGACGAAGAGCTTCACGAGCTACCTCTTCAGACACACCAGAAATTTCAAATAAAACTTTGCCCGGTTTTACAACAGCTACCCAGCCTTCAGGAGCCCCTTTACCGGAACCCATCCGTACCTCAAGCGGTTTAGCAGTGTAAGGTTTTGAAGGGAAAATTTTAATCCAAACTTTACCGCCACGTTTCATGTAACGAGTCATCGCAATACGTGCAGCTTCGATTTGGCGGTTCGTGATCCAAGAAGCTTCAAGAGCCTGGATACCGTACTCACCAAAATGTACTTCAGTACCGCCTTTAGCGCGACCGCGCATTTTTCCGCGATGCTCTCTGCGATATTTAACGCGTTTTGGTAATAACATATTATTTTCCTCCTTCCTCAGTTTTCTTCTTAGTAGGAAGAACCTCTCCACGATAGATCCAGACTTTTACACCAAGCTTACCGTAAGTTGTGTCAGCTTCAGATGTTGCATAGTCGATGTCAGCACGTAAAGTGTGCAATGGAACAGTTCCTTCACTGTAGTATTCAGAACGAGCGATATCAGCTCCGCCAAGACGGCCGGAAACCATTGTTTTCACACCTTGTGCTCCAGCACGCATAGTGCGTTGGATTTGTTGTTTCTGCGCACGGCGGAAAGAAATACGGTTTTCTAGTTGACGAGCGATGTTGTCAGCTACAAGCTGAGCATCAAGATCTGCTCTTTTGATTTCAAGAATGTTAATGTGTACACGCTTGCCAGTAAGGCTGTTAAGGGCTTTACGAAGTGCTTCAACTTCAGATCCGCCTTTACCGATTACCATACCAGGCTTAGCAGTGTGGATCGTAATGTTAACGCGGTTTGCTGCGCGCTCGATTTCTACTTTAGAAACAGAAGCGTCAGAAAGGCGTTTGCTAATGAATTCACGAATTTTTAAATCTTCGTGCAGGAAGTCAGCGTAATCTTTACCAGCGTACCACTTAGATTCCCAATCACGAATGACTCCGATACGAAGACCGACTGGATTTACCTTTTGACCCACTACTTATCCCTCCTTCTTTTCTGATACAACGATTGTAATGTGGCTCGTACGTTTGTTGATTTGGCTCGCACGTCCCATAGCACGCGGGCGGAATCTTTTTAACGTTGGGCCTTCGTCAACAAATGCCTGAGAAATAACCAGATTGTTAGCGTCCATCTCGTAGTTGTGCTCAGCATTTGCGATAGCAGATTTTAAAACTTTTTCGATGATCGGAGAAGCAGCTCTCGGAGTTAAGTTCAGGATAGATACTGCTTCGCCTACTTGCTTACCTCGAATCAGGTCCATTACTAGACGTGCTTTACGAGGAGCAATACGGACTGTTCTTGCAACAGCTTTAGCTTGCATTTAAAAGCCTCCTCTCTTAGCGTCTTGTTTTTTTATCGTCACTGGCGTGGCCTTTGTAAGTACGAGTCGGTGCGAATTCGCCCAACTTGTGGCCTACCATGTCTTCAGAAATGAATACAGGCACGTGTTTACGTCCGTCATATACTGCGATAGTGTGACCGATAAATTGTGGGAAAATAGTTGAACGGCGAGACCAAGTTTTTACAACTTGTTTCTTGTCCGTTTCATTTAATTTCTCGATTTTTGTCATCAAGTGTCCATCGACAAATGGTCCTTTTTTCAAGCTGCGAGCCATTTTGGAACCTCCCTTCGTGATTGCACTACGGTCCGAAATGAACCGTAGACAACCCCGTTATTTATTTTTACGACGACGTACGATAAATTTATCAGATTTGTTCTTTTTCTTACGTGTCTTGAATCCAAGAGTCGGTTTGCCCCAAGGAGACATTGGTGATTTACGTCCGATTGGCGCGCGACCTTCACCACCACCGTGCGGGTGATCGTTAGGGTTCATTACAGAACCGCGGACTGTAGGGCGGATGCCTTTCCAGCGAGAGCGTCCTGCTTTACCAACGTTGATCAGTTCGTGCTGCTCGTTACCTACTTGACCGATAGAAGCGCGGCAAGCAGAAAGGATCATGCGAACTTCACCAGAGTTAAGACGTACAAGAACGTATTTGCCTTCTTTACCAAGAACCTGAGCAGATGTACCAGCTGAACGTACAAGCTGTCCGCCTTTACCAGGTTTTAATTCAATGTTATGCACAACTGTACCAACTGGGATGTTGATAAGCGGAAGTGCGTTACCTACTTTGATGTCAGCTTCAGGGCCGGACATGATTTCAGTACCTACTTGAATTCCTTTTGGTGCAAGAATGTAACGTTTTTCTCCGTCTACATAGTTGATTAGTGCAATGTTAGCTGAACGGTTTGGATCGTACTCAACTGTAGCAACGCGTCCAGGTATACCATCTTTATCGCGTTTGAAGTCGATAACACGGTATTGGCGTTTGTGTCCGCCACCTTGGTGACGTACAGTCAATTTACCTTGGTTGTTACGTCCGCCTTTTTTGTGAAGGGGCGCAAGCAAGGATTTTTCCGGCTGGTCAGTCGTGATTTCAGCAAAATCTGAAGTTGTCATGCCACGACGTCCGTTAGAGGTCGGTTTATACTTTTTAATCGCCATTTTGAATTTCCCTCCTTCTTTTTACAGATAATTAAGCTTCAAAAATTTCGATTTCTTTGCTGTCTGCAGTAAGTTTTACGATCGCTTTTCTGCGACGGCTAGTCATACCAGTGTAGCGGCCGACACGTTTTGATTTCCCTTTGTAGTTCATGATGTTGACTTTGTCAACTTTCACTCCAAAGATACTTTCAACTGCATCTTTCACTTCTGTTTTATTAGCTCTTACATCAACTTCAAAAGTATATTTTTTTTCAGTCATTAAATCAGCAGAACGTTCAGTAATGACGGGGCGCTTAAGAACATCACGAGGATCTTTCATTATGCAAGCACCTCCTCTACTTTTTCAACCGCAGCTTTTGTAATCAGAAGCTTCTCGTGGTTGACAACGTCTAACACGTTGATTCCGTTAGCTTGAACAACTGTAACTCCAGGGATGTTGCGTGCAGAAAGAGATACTGCTTCGTTTGCATCCGCAGTTACGATTAAAGCTTTTTTCTCAACAGATAATCCTTTAAGGATAGCTGCCATTTCTTTTGTTTTAACCGTATCAAGAGTAAGATCTTCAAGAACAATAATGTTGTTGTCGTTCACTTTAGAAGACAATACTGATTTGATTGCCAAGCGGCGAACTTTTTTAGGTAATTTGTAAGAATAGCTGCGTGGTGTTGGGCCGAATACGACACCACCTCCGCGCCATTGCGGTGAACGGATTGAACCTTGACGGGCACGACCTGTACCTTTTTGACGCCATGGTTTGCGACCTCCGCCGCGTACTTCAGAACGATTTTTTACTTTGTGAGATCCTTGACGTAAGGAAGCTCTTTGCATAAGAATAGCGTCGAATACTACGCTCTCATTTGGCTCAATTCCAAATACAGACGCGTTTAATTCGATATCACCAGCAGTAGAACCGTTTTGGTTGTATAATGCTACTTTTGGCATGATCAATTTCCTCCTTTCCTAAGAGACTTATTTAGATTTAACAGCACTTTTAACAGTGATTAAAGTTTTTCTCGCACCAGGTACGTTACCTTTAATCAAAAGAAGATTGCGCTCAGCATCTACTTTTACGATTTCAAGGTTTTGGACAGTGATTTGATCTCCGCCCATGCGTCCAGGTAATAGTTTACCTTTGAATACACGGTTAGGATCTACAGGTCCCATTGAACCAGGACGACGGTGGTAGCGTGAACCGTGAGACATAGGTCCGCGAGATTGTCCGTGGCGCTTGATTGCACCTTGGAAACCTTTACCTTTAGATACTCCTGTTACATCTACGATTTCTCCTGCAGAGAAAATTTCAACCTTGACTTCCTGACCAATTTCATACGCATCCATATCCACGCCGCGTAATTCTTTAACGAAGCGCTTAGGAGCAGTTTCCGCTTTTGCAACGTGTCCTTTTTCCGGTTTGTTTGAAAGCTTTTCACGCTTATCGTCAAAACCAAGCTGGATCGCTTCATAGCCATCATTTTCAGCTGTTTTCTTTTGAAGAACAACGTTTGGAGCTGCTTCAATAACAGTTACCGGGATAAGATCACCGTTCTCTGCGAATACTTGCGTCATACCAATTTTTCTTCCTAAGATTCCTTTGGTCATTCGTCACACCTCCTATTAAGATCATTCTATATTTTAGAATTAAAGTTTGATTTCGATATCGACACCAGATGGTAAGTCTAATCGCATGAGAGCATCAACAGTTTGTGGTGTTGGGTTCACAATGTCGATTAAACGTTTATGTGTACGCATTTCAAATTGCTCACGAGAATCTTTGTATTTGTGCACCGCACGAAGGATTGTGTAAACTGATTTTTCAGTTGGCAACGGAATCGGACCAGATACGCTGGCACCAGAACGTTTTGCCGTTTCAACAATCTTCTCTGCAGATTGATCAAGGATTCTATGATCATATGCTTTTAAACGAATACGAATTTTTTGTTTTGCCATTATTTTCCCTCCTTTTCGCCTACATCACGTTAGACAGTTCTCCGTGAGAAAAACCTGATCACCTTGCCATGGCAAAGCGGCCGGGTGTGTCAGCAACCTCTCACTTCATCGCAGTCAAAGACCAACATACACTATTATACAGAAAATAGACGTATGTTGCAAGGTTTATTTAAAGAACCTTGTGGTTTTCACACTTTGATTATTATACAGGTGATACCATGATTAATCAAGGATATGCCTGTTTTCTTTCAGAGATGGAACGATGCGAACCGGCTGACAACTTCGGCAAAGCGATCCGGCTCCTCCAAGTGAGGCGAATGGGCTGAGTTCTCAAACCAATGCCATTCTTTATACGGCACATCAACCTTCTGATAATATTCATAAGACGTCGTCCCCGGGACCGTCAAATCGTATCTCCCTGACATAAAACAGCACGGTATTATAATAGAAGAAACTGATTCCCCGGCATCAAAGAAAATGAGATCCTCCCACAGGTGTTTCAGGCTGAACATTTGACCCCGCACGGCTAAGAAGCTCCCTCTCACACCGTACGGTTCACCAAACAGCATTCGCCCCCCTGCTTTAAGAGCGCCGATCGGATGATGGGTAAAGCCCCCTCCCCTCATCTCGATACAAAGCAGAAACAACGTTCGCTGCAGCTGTTTCTCCCATGGAGGCGCTCCGATAAAGCTCAGCGTCTTTTCCAGCAGGAAATGTTTGCGTTGCCTGCTCCATTCCATCATCAGCCGGTAAGCTTCCGTTTCTTCCTTTTGAATATTAACCACCTGACTGATACCGATATACCCATAATACAAATCAGGCCTTTCTTGAAGAACATGAAGCGCCAGAACTGAACCCCACGAATAGCCGGCGATATATATTTTTTGCCTGCTGAATTGCTTGCATAAGCGTTCGGTCAAATGAATGGCGTCAGCTGTCAGCTGATCCAAAGTCATAGATGAACCCGGAATTTCCTTTGAATAAGAGAGACCCGCCCCTCTCTGATCCCAGTTCACAACGGTGAAATACTTTTCCAGCTTATTCTGATATTTTCTCGCATAGCCGATTTGAGGCGTGCCGGGACCGCCGTGCAAAAATAAAAGCAGCGGATTACTCCTGTCATCACCATTAATCATAATGGTTTGTTCACTGCCATTAATCAGCAATTGCTGAAGCATTGAAATACGATTGGTTTTCTTGAAGTTATCGATCATCGCTCTGCTCCTAAAATTTGTATACGTTCTATTATACATGGAATCAGCGGGGAAACAAAAAAACGAGGCCCCATAAGGGACCCCGCATTAATGAACGAGTCGATTACTCAGTGATTGTAGAAACAACGCCTGAACCAACTGTACGTCCGCCTTCACGAATAGAGAAACGAGTTCCTTCTTCGATAGCGATTGTAGAGATAAGTTCAACGATCATTTCAGTGTTATCTCCAGGCATAACCATTTCTACGCCTTCTGGAAGATTGATGATACCAGTTACGTCAGTTGTACGGAAGTAGAACTGAGGACGGTAGTTAGAGAAGAATGGAGTATGACGTCCACCCTCTTCTTTAGAAAGAACGTAAACTTCAGCTTTGAATTTGCTGTGTGGAGTGATTGTACCTGGTTTAGCAAGTACTTGTCCACGTTGGATGTCTTCACGAGCTACACCGCGAAGAAGTGCACCGATGTTGTCTCCAGCTTCAGCGTAGTCAAGAAGCTTACGGAACATTTCAACACCTGTAACAGTTGTTTTGCTGTTCTCTTCTTGAAGACCGATGATTTCAACTTCGTCACCGACTTTAACTTGTCCGCGTTCTACACGGCCAGTAGCAACTGTACCACGACCAGTGATTGAGAATACGTCCTCAACTGGCATCATGAATGGTTTGTCAGTGTCGCGTTCTGGAGTTGGGATGTACTCATCAACTGCAGCCATAAGTTCAAGAATTTTTTCTTCGTACTCAGCGTCACCTTCAAGAGCTTTAAGAGCAGAACCTTTAACAACTGGTACATCATCACCAGGGAAGTCGTATTCGCTAAGAAGATCGCGAACTTCCATTTCAACAAGCTCAAGAAGCTCTTCGTCGTCTACCATGTCGCATTTGTTAAGGAATACTACGATGTATGGTACACCAACGTTTTTAGAAAGAAGGATGTGCTCACGAGTTTGTGGCATTGGGCCATCAGCAGCAGATACTACAAGGATAGCTCCGTCCATTTGCGCAGCACCAGTGATCATGTTTTTAACATAGTCAGCGTGTCCTGGGCAGTCAACGTGTGCATAGTGACGAGTGTCAGTTTCGTACTCAACGTGTGCAGTAGAGATTGTGATACCGCGCTCACGTTCTTCTGGAGCACCATCAATTTGATCGTACGCCATAGCTGTACCTTTACCAGATTTCTTATGAAGTACTGTTGAGATAGCAGCAGTTAATGTTGTTTTACCATGGTCAACGTGTCCAATTGTACCGATATTGGCATGTGATTTGGAACGGTCGAATTTTTCTTTAGCCATTCTAAAATCCTCCTTAAGAGCTTTTAATTAGTAATGTATAGAGTGATAGAAAGTGAAAGCAAGCTTTCACTTCCTCATCTTACAATAGTAGTTATACTTGAGTTAAGTGGCAAAATCAATTATTCGCCTTTATTTTTTTTGATAATTTCTTCAGCGATGCTCTTCGGCACTTCTTCGTAGTGATCCATGAACATTGTGAACGTACCGCGTCCTTGCGTGTTAGAACGAAGGGCAGTAGCGTAACCGAACATTTCAGCAAGAGGTACCATCGCACGCACAACTTGAGCGTTACCGCGAGCTTCCATACCTTCTACGCGTCCGCGACGAGAAGTAACATCACCCATGATGTCTCCCATGTATTCTTCAGGAATAACAACTTCAACTTTCATGATTGGTTCAAGAAGAACTGGGTTACATTTGCTGACTGCATTTTTCAATGCCATAGAAGCAGCGACTTTAAACGCCATTTCGTTTGAGTCAACATCATGGTAAGATCCATCAAAAAGTTTCGCCTTGATGTCGATTAGCGGGAATCCGGCTAGGACACCATTTTCAAGAGAGTCTTCAAGACCTGCTTGTACGGCTGGGATGTATTCACGAGGAACAACACCACCGACGATTGCGTTTTCGAATTCAAAGCCAGCGCCTTCTTCGTTCGGTTCAAATTCGATCCAAACGTGACCGAACTGACCGCGTCCGCCTGATTGACGTACGAATTTACCTTCAACTTTTGCACCGGTACGGAATGTCTCACGGTACGCAACTTGAGGAGCACCAACGTTAGCTTCAACTTTGAACTCACGCTTCATACGATCAACAATGATATCAAGGTGAAGCTCACCCATACCAGAGATGATTGTTTGACCCGTTTCAGGGTTTGTTTGTGTACGGAATGTAGGATCTTCTTCAGCAAGTTTCGCTAAAGCGATACCCATTTTATCTTGGTCAGCTTTTGATTTAGGCTCAATCGCTACGTCGATAACAGGCTCTGGGAATTCCATTGATTCAAGGATTACAAGATCCTTCTCATCACATAGAGTATCTCCAGTAGAAGTATCTTTTAGACCTACAGCAGCTGCGATGTCTCCAGCGTAAACAGTAGAGATCTCTTCACGGCTGTTAGCGTGCATTTGAAGGATACGTCCTACGCGCTCACGCTTGCCTTTTGTAGAGTTCTTTACATATGAACCGGAATCAAGTGTACCGGAATATACGCGGAAGAATGTCAGCTTACCGACATAAGGGTCAGTCATAACTTTAAATGCAAGTGCAGAGAATGGCTCTTCATCAGAAGAATGACGAACGATCTCTTCATCTGTGTCAGGACGTACACCTTTGATTGCAGCAACATCAGTTGGCGCAGGAAGGTAGTCAAGAACAGCATCAAGTACAAGCTGAACACCTTTGTTTTTGAAAGCAGATCCAACAAGTACAGGGTAGAATTCAACATTCAGTGTACCTTTACGGATAGCAGCTTTCAGTTCAGGGATAGTGATTTCTTCACCTTCAAGGTACTTTTCCATAAGCTCTTCATCAAGCTCAGCTACAGCTTCAATCAGGCTGCTGCGAAGCTCTTCAGCTTGCTCTTTGTACTCTTCAGGGATTTCTTTCGCATCTGAACGAGTTCCAAGGTCATCTTCGTAGAAATACGCAACGTTTTCTACTAAGTCGATGATACCTTCGAAGTTGTCTTCAGCGCCGATCGGCAATTGAATTGCGTGAGCGTTAGCTTGAAGACGGTCTCTTAAAGTGCCTACAGAGTAAAGGAAGTCTGCGCCGATTTTGTCCATTTTGTTGACAAATACAACGCGCGGCACTCCGTAAGTTGTTGCTTGGCGCCATACTGTTTCTGTCTGAGGCTCAACACCTGATTGAGCATCAAGTACGGCAACCGCACCATCAAGTACACGGAGTGAACGTTCAACTTCAACTGTGAAGTCTACGTGTCCCGGTGTATCGATGATGTTTACACGGTAACCTTTCCACTGTGCAGTCGTTGCTGCAGAAGTGATTGTGATACCGCGTTCTTGTTCCTGCTCCATCCAGTCCATTTGCGAAGCACCTTCGTGAGTTTCGCCAATTTTGTGGATACGGCCTGTGTAGAACAAGATCCGTTCTGTAGTAGTCGTTTTACCGGCATCGATGTGAGCCATGATCCCGATATTACGAGTTTTTTCTAAGGAGAACTCTCTTGCCATTGGGTAATTTCTCCTTCCTTATTAGGGAATTATTATTTTGATTATATGAATCCTACCAGCGGTAGTGAGCAAATGCTTTGTTCGCTTCTGCCATCTTGTGAGTGTCTTCACGTTTCTTAACGGCAGCACCAGTGTTGTTAGCTGCATCAAGAATTTCGTTAGCCAGGCGCTCTTCCATTGTTTTTTCTCCGCGAAGACGCGCATAGTTAACCAACCAGCGAAGACCAAGAGTTGTACGGCGTTCAGGACGAACTTCTACAGGCACTTGGTAGTTAGCTCCACCTACACGGCGTGCTTTTACTTCAAGTACAGGCATGATGTTTTTCAATGCTTGTTCGAAAACCTCCATTGCATCATTGCCAGTACGTTCTTTAATGATATCGAATGACTTGTATAGGATTGTTTGAGATTTACCTTTTTTACCGTCGATCATCATTTTGTTGATCAGGCGGGATACCAGCTTAGAGTTGTAAAGCGGATCAGGTAAAACATCTCTTTTTGCTACAGGACCTTTACGTGGCATCTGAATATCCTCCCTTCATAGTTTTAATGATTTATTTGATTACTTTGCTTTAGGACGTTTCGTACCGTATTTAGAACGGCCTTGCGCACGGTTTTCAACTCCGGCAGTATCAAGCGCGCCACGAACGATGTGGTAGCGTACCCCCGGTAAGTCTTTTACACGTCCGCCGCGGATCAGTACAACGCTGTGCTCTTGCAGGTTGTGACCGATACCAGGAATGTAGGCAGTAACCTCGATTCCGTTAGTCAAACGAACACGAGCATATTTACGAAGTGCTGAGTTCGGTTTTTTCGGTGTCATTGTACCCACACGAGTACATACCCCGCGTTTTTGTGGAGAAGATACGTTAGTGTGCTCTTTTTTAAAGCTGTTGTATCCTTTGTTTAGTGCAGGTGACTTAGAGTTTTCAACTTTGCTCACGCGTCCCTTGCGAATTAGCTGATTAATTGTAGGCATGTTGTGTTCCTCCCTTCATTACGTTTTATAACCCACATACCCAGGTGGTTCATCATTAGGCAAAAAACAATGTCTTTACACAAGATTGATATCTTATATAAAAACAAAAAGTACGCTATAACATAATGGCAACAGCTGCTGCTCCCACTTCAATTCCGCAGGCTTTGCCGAGCTTTTTCATGGAATCCACCATACAGACAGCGGTATTTTGGTTCTTTGCAAGCTGGATAACGCCAGCTGTAAGAACTGAATCCGCGTCTTTTGCCACGACGACTTCCTTCACTGAACCTCGTTTTAGAGCTTTCACTGTTTGCTTCGTACCAATAATAATTGATTTGGCCTGTGATACTTTATCATAAGACATAAACATATCCTCCAAAGTAACAGGTTTTATTTCGAGCACCTTGGTTATATTATCACTCTGCGGGACGGATGTCAACAACGTATGACAATTTTTAGTGCAGTCCACCGCCAGAATAATTGTAATACTGAGGAAAAGCTGTCGAAACAGCCTTTCCTGCAGCAGTTTCTATTATTCAGCCGGAACCATATCTTCCGAAGGCTGAACGTTTGAAACAGGTTTTACTTTTCTGTAATTCATCATACCGGTACCGGCCGGAACCAGTTTACCGATGATAACATTCTCTTTCAGGCCGAGAAGTTCATCGCGCTTGCCTTTAATCGCAGCATCTGTAAGAACGCGTGTTGTTTCTTGGAATGATGCGGCAGACAAGAATGAATCCGTCTCGAGTGAAGCTTTTGTGATACCGAGAAGAACAGGACGGCCTGTAGCAGGTCGATTGCCTTCAAGCAGCACTTTTTTGTTCGCTTCTGTGAATTGGTGAATATCAAGCAATGTGCCAGGGAGAACATCAGTATCTCCGGCATCGATCACACGGACTTTGCGAAGCATCTGGCGAACCATTACTTCTACGTGTTTATCGCCGATTTCAACCCCCTGCATACGGTAAACCTTCTGAACCTCATGCAGAAGATATTCCTGAACCGTTGTCAGGTCAGTGACTTTAAGAAGTTCTTTCGGATCGATTGAACCTTCTGTCAGCACTTGACCGCGGGTAATCTGATCACCCTCAGCCACTTTCAGGCGTGAGTTGTAAGGTGCCGTGTATGAACGTGTCTCAACAGCGCCCTGAACAACAATCTCCTGCTGTTTGTCGCGGACTTCATTGATTTCGGCAATTGTACCGTCAATCTCAGAAATCGTCGCTTGACCTTTCGGATTACGCGCTTCGAAAAGCTCTTGGATACGCGGAAGACCTTGTGTGATATCGTCTCCGGCAACCCCGCCTGTGTGGAACGTACGCATTGTTAACTGTGTTCCAGGCTCACCGATAGATTGAGCGGCGATAATACCTACTGCTTCGCCGACTTCAACATCAGTTCCGGTTGCAAGGTTACGTCCGTAGCATCGTTTACATACACCATGAGGAGTGTTACATGTGAACGCGGAACGGATCCACACTTCTTCGATTCCGGCTTCAACGATTTCCAGCGCTTTATCTTCATCGATCAATTCATTTTCGTTAATGAGCACAGCACCCGTTTCAGGATGTTTGATCTGTTTTCTGGCGAAACGTCCGATCAGACGCTCTTCCAGACGCTCGATGATTTCCGTGCCTTCTTTGAGCGGTTTTGCAAGAATACCGCGGTCTGTTCCGCAATCTGTTTCACGAATGATAACATCCTGCGCAACATCAACAAGACGGCGTGTAAGGTAACCTGAGTCAGCTGTTTTCAGGGCGGTATCGGCAAGACCTTTACGCGCACCGTGAGTGGAGATAAAGTACTCCAATACTGTCAGACCTTCACGGAAACTTGATTTAATCGGCAATTCAATGATTCGTCCAGCCGGGTTGGCCATCAGACCGCGCATACCCGCAAGCTGTGTAAAGTTAGATGCGTTACCACGGGCTCCTGAGTCACTCATCATGTAGATCGGGTTGACTTCGTCTAATGATTTCATCAGTTTGCCTTGGATAACATCTTTCGCTGAACTCCAAATTGAAATGACTCTTTCATAACGTTCTTCTTCGGTGATTAAACCGCGTCTGAACTGTTTCAGGACATTATCAACTTTGCTTTGTGCTTCTTCAAGGATTTCCTGTTTGTCATCGAGAACGACGATATCAGAAACCCCTACTGTGATGCCGGCTTTCGTTGAATATCTGAAACCGAGATTTTTCATGCGGTCAAGCATTTTAGACGTTTCCGTGATATGGAATCGTTTAAAGATTTCCGCGATGATTTTACCGAGAATGCCTTTTTTAAACGGTGCGTTGATCGGCTGCTCAGCAATCACAGCTTTTACGTCAGCACCTTTATCTAAGAAGAAACGGTCAGGTGTCTTCTCTTCAATGTTGCTCTTCGTTGGTTCATTCATGTAAGGGAATGATTCCGGAAGAATTTCATTGAAGACGAGCTTACCGACAGTTGTAATTAACAATTTTGAACGCTGTTCTTCAGTAAATGTCACATTCTTAAGGGAGTTCGCTGCAACAGCAACTCTCGTATGAAGGTGAACATAACCGTTTTGATAAGCAAGAAGCGCTTCGTCCGTATTTTTGAAAACCATACCCTCGCCGACTGCTCCGGCGCGCTCAAGCGTCAGGTAGTAGTTTCCTAATACCATATCCTGAGACGGCGTAACAACCGGTTTACCATCTTTAGGGTTCAAGATGTTTTGGGCCGCAAGCATCAGAATGCGCGCCTCAGCTTGAGCCTCAGCTGATAAAGGTACGTGAACCGCCATTTGGTCACCGTCAAAGTCAGCGTTATAAGCTGTACATACTAACGGGTGAAGACGGATGGCGCGTCCTTCAACAAGCGTCGGTTCGAAAGCCTGGATACCTAATCTGTGAAGAGTAGGGGCACGGTTCAGTAAGACCGGATGCTCCTTAATGACAGATTCAAGTACATCCCATACTTCAGGCTGCACGCGTTCGATTTTGCGTTTTGCGCTCTTGATATTGTGAGCAAGGCCTTTTTCAACAAGCTCTTTCATGACGAAAGGCTTGAAGAGCTCAAGCGCCATTTCCTTCGGCAAACCGCACTGATACATTTTCAAATGCGGACCTACGACGATAACGGAACGGCCTGAGTAGTCTACACGTTTACCGAGAAGGTTCTGACGGAAACGCCCTTGTTTCCCTTTCAGCATGTGAGAAAGAGATTTAAGCGGACGGTTACCCGGTCCGGTAACCGGACGGCCGCGGCGTCCGTTGTCAATCAGAGCATCGACTGCTTCCTGAAGCATACGTTTTTCGTTCTGAACGATGATGCTTGGCGCGCCGAGGTCTAACAGACGTTTTAAACGGTTATTACGGTTGATGACACGACGGTAAAGGTCGTTCAGGTCAGACGTTGCGAAACGTCCGCCGTCAAGCTGAACCATCGGTCTTAATTCAGGCGGAATAACCGGAAGCACGTCGAGGATCATCCAAGACGGCTTGTTTCCTGAATTACGGAAGGCTTCAAGCACTTCAAGGCGTTTGATCGCACGTGTACGGCGCTGTCCTTGAGAAGTCTTCAGCTCTTCTTTTAACATATCAACTTCTTTGACAAGGTCGATGTCCTGCAGAAGTTTATTAATGGCTTCCGCACCCATAGAGGCTTGGAATTTGTTTCCGTACTTATCCAGATACGCACGGTATTCCTTTTCAGATAAAAGCTGTTTCTTTTCGAGCGGTGTATTGGCCGGGTCAGTTACGACGTAAGAAGCAAAGTAAATAACTTCTTCCAGCGCACGCGGTGACATATCCAAAACAAGACCCATACGGCTCGGAATACCTTTGAAATACCAAATGTGAGAAACCGGGGCAGCCAGTTCAATATGCCCCATTCTCTCACGACGGACCTTAGCCCGCGTTACTTCAACTCCGCAACGGTCACAAACTACGCCTTTATAACGAACCCGCTTGTACTTGCCGCAATGACATTCCCAGTCCTTAGTCGGTCCGAAAATGCGTTCGCAGAACAGGCCGTCCTTTTCAGGTTTCAATGTACGATAGTTTATCGTTTCAGGCTTTTTCACTTCACCAAAAGACCATGAACGGATTTTATCCGGTGAAGCAAGACCGATGTTCATATACTCAAAATTGTTCACATCTAGCAAGGGGCCTACCTCCCTTTTTATCTTCGGATTAACCGATGTCACTTGCCTTTATCAATCAGAGACTACTCTTTCGTTACTGCGTCACGTTCAACGTCTGGAGATGCTGTTTCTTCCGGCGCTTCATCACCTGATAATGCAAGGCCGTCAGCTTGTTTCGCATCTTCCTCGTCTTCTAGATCTCTCATTTCTATTTCTTCTTCATCGCCTGAAAGGATTTTTACGTCCATACCTAAGCTTTGAAGCTCTTTGATCAATACTTTGAATGATTCCGGAACACCAGGCTCTGGAACATTGTCGCCTTTGACGATGGCTTCATATGTTTTCACACGTCCGACCACGTCATCGGACTTCACAGTCAGGATTTCTTGAAGCGTGTAAGCTGCGCCGTAAGCTTCAAGCGCCCAAACCTCCATCTCACCGAAACGCTGTCCGCCGAATTGGGCTTTACCGCCGAGAGGCTGCTGCGTAACAAGTGAGTAAGGACCTGTAGAACGGGCATGAAGTTTATCATCAACCATGTGCGCCAGTTTGATCATGTACATGATTCCGACAGATACACGGTTGTCAAACGGTTCTCCCGTACGGCCGTCATAAAGAACTGTTTTAGCGTCTCTTGACATGCCTGCTTCTTCAAGTGTTTCCCACACATCTTCTTCACGCGCGCCGTCAAATACAGGTGACGCGATGTGAATGCCGAGGTAGCGGGCAGCCATACCCATGTGAAGTTCTAATACCTGACCGATATTCATACGTGATGGTACACCCAGCGGGTTAAGCATGATATCGATCGGCGTGCCGTCAGGAAGGTAAGGCATATCTTCTTCAGGAAGAATCTTCGAGATAACCCCTTTGTTTCCGTGACGTCCGGCCATTTTATCACCTTCAGAAATCTTACGTTTCTGAACGATATATACGCGTACAAGCTGGTTCACTCCCGGAGGAAGTTCGTCGCCGTCTTCACGGTTGAAGACTTTTACGTCGTGGATAATTCCGCCGCCGCCGTGAGGCACACGGAGAGAAGTATCACGGACTTCACGCGCTTTTTCTCCAAAGATCGCATGCAGAAGGCGTTCTTCAGCCGTAAGCTCAGTTACACCTTTAGGCGTTACTTTACCTACGAGAAGGTCTCCGTCGTTGACTTCCGCACCGATACGGATAATTCCGCGGTCATCAAGATTGCGAAGCGCGTCTTCCCCTACGTTTGGAATATCGCGGGTGATCTCTTCCGGCCCAAGCTTTGTATCACGTGCTTCTGATTCATATTCTTCAATGTGAATAGATGTGTATACATCATCTTTCACAAGGCGTTCACTCATGATGATGGCATCCTCATAGTTGTAACCATCCCATGTCATGAAGCCGACCATTACGTTGCGGCCGAGAGCAAGTTCACCAAGCTCCATTGAAGGTCCGTCAGCAAGGATTTCTCCTTTGACTACTTCATCGCCGACACTGACGATCGGACGCTGGTTGTAGCACGTACCTTGGTTGGAGCGGACAAATTTCAGCAAGCTGTACTTATCCAGGTTGCCTTTTACTTTTTGGCCGTCAATTTCTTCATAGCGGCGCACCCATACGTTTTTCGCTTCCACCCGTTCAACGATACCAGGGTGTTTACAAATAACGGCTGCACCGGAGTCTTTACCGGATACGTATTCCATACCCGTTCCGACGATCGGAGCTTCCGGCTGCATCAAAGGCACAGCCTGACGCTGCATGTTCGCTCCCATGAGGGCGCGGTTCGAGTCATCGTTTTCCAAGAACGGAATACATGCTGTCGCAGCAGATACAACCTGTTTAGGAGATACGTCCATGTAATCCACGCGGTTGCGGGCTACAACGGTGTTTTCCCCTCTGAAACGCGCTACGATGCTGTCATCCAAGAAAGAACCGTCATCGCTCAGCTTAGCATTCGCTTGGGCTACGACATAGTTATCCTCTTCATCAGCAGTCAGGTAGTCGATTCTAGGCGTTACTTTTCCTGTTTCAGGATCAACGCGGCGGTATGGCGTCTCAATGAAACCAAAGCGGTTTACTTTCGCAAATGATGACAATGAGTTGATCAAACCGATGTTCGGGCCCTCAGGCGTTTCAATCGGACACATACGGCCATAGTGAGAGTAGTGAACGTCACGTACTTCCATACCTGCGCGCTCACGTGTCAAACCGCCCGGTCCGAGAGCTGACAGACGGCGTTTGTGCGTCAATTCAGCAAGCGGGTTCGTCTGATCCATGAATTGAGAAAGCTGTGAGCTTCCGAAGAACTCTTTAATAGACGCAATAACAGGTCTGATGTTAATCAGCTGCTGCGGCGTAATTGTATTCGTGTCTTGAATAGACATTCTTTCACGTACGACACGTTCCATCCGGCTTAAACCGATACGGAATTGGTTTTGCAGGAGCTCACCTACAGAACGCAGACGGCGGTTTCCGAGATGGTCGATATCATCAGTGTCGCCCACTCCGTGCAGGAGGTTGAAGAAGTAGCTGATAGAAGAAATAATATCAGCAGGCGTAATGTTTTTAATCGCCTCTTCGATGTAAGCATTGCCGATCACATTGATCGTCTGCTCTCCTTCTGCATCTGTAGGAGCATAGATTTTAATGGATTGAAGCATCACTTCATCCTCGACAACGCCGCCGTTAGGATAAAGTTTTCTGAAGCCGATTCCATTTTCTAAGTATGGCAGTACTTTATCAAGTGTTCTTCTGTCAAGAATCTGCCCTTTTTCAGCAAGAATTTCACCGGTTTCCGGATCCACCAGTGTTTCTGCAAGGCGCTGGTTAAACAGGCGGTTCTTGATATGAAGCTTTTTATTAATTTTATAGCGTCCTACATTCGCAAGGTCGTATCGCTTCGGATCGAAGAAACGGGAATCCAGCAAGCTTTTTGCGTTTTCTACTGTAGGCGGCTCTCCGGGACGAAGGCGCTCATAGATTTCAAGAAGCGCTTTGTCACTGTTTTCAGTGTTGTCCTTATCCAGTGTATTGCGGAGATATTCGTTCTCACCAATGAGATCGAGAATCTCTTGGTCGGAACCGAAGCCGAGAGCACGCAAAAGAACCGTAACCGGCAACTTACGTGTGCGATCAATGCGGACATACACAACATCTTTCGCATCAGTTTCGTATTCTAACCATGCGCCACGGTTTGGAATGACAGTCGCGGTAAAACCTTTTTTACCGTTCTTGTCTACTTTACCACTGAAATATACACTTGGAGACCGAACAAGCTGAGATACGATAACACGTTCTGCACCGTTGATGATAAAAGTACCGGTATCTGTCATAATAGGGAAATCACCCATGAAGACATCCTGGTCTTTTACCTCTCCAGTTTCTTTGTTAATTAAACGAACCTTCACTCTCAGCGGAGCTGAGTAAGTCACATCACGTTCTTTTGACTCTTCAACGGGATACTTAGGATCTCCTAAACTGTAGTCAATGAACTCTAGAGAGAGGTTACCAGTGAAATCCTCAATTGGTGATATGTCTTGAAACATCTCTCTAAGACCCTCATCAAGAAACCACTGATAAGAAGAGGTTTGAATTTCAATGAGATTTGGTAATTCTAACACTTCGCTAATGCGAGCATAGCTTCTGCGCTGGCGGTGTCGTCCATACTGAACTAGTTGACCTGTCAACTGATTCACCCCTCAAATCATGCGTATTATATGTGTAATAAGCATCTCTTACGATAAAGAAATACTTTTACAAGACAAAAGAAAAAAGGGTTTCTAATTAAGAAAACCACATCCAAAAACAAATACCGATTTTATTAGCATTTCCATGTTTGTATAATTTATACATGCACTATGATTATTTCAGCATATCATGCAAAATATATACATTGGCATTTTACAATATTAACATAGCTGAAAATTCAAGTCAAACTTTTTTTGCTTTTATGATATAATAGCCTTTCTTTTTTTGAACCACAGAAACTTCGTCAAAAAGCTCCTTCAGTTTTTCAATGGCAGAAGGCCCGCCCTGTTTTTTCTGTATAACGATCCACAATTCACCTGAAGCCCTTAAATGCTCAGCGCTTTTTTCAAAAATGGCATGGACAACTTTTTTTCCGGCGCGGATTGGGGGGTTTGTAATAATAGAAGCAAATGTTTGAGCAGAATCAATATTTGAAAATAAATCACTCTGATAAATTCGAACGTTTTTTATTCCGTTTTTTTCTGCATTTTCATTTGACAGCTCTACGGCTCTTTCATTCACGTCAATCATGTGCACGGTCCGGTCTGTAAATTCACCGGCGAGTGACAGACCGATCGGGCCGTAACCGCAGCCTGCATCCAGGAAGTCGCCATCGATCTCCGGCTCTTCAAACGCTTCAATTAAGACACGCGAACCGAAATCAACTTCCTTTTTCGAGAAAACGCCGCTGTCACTTGTGAATGTATAAGATCTGTTCCGCAGTGTAAATGACCATGTCTGTTTATCGCTTTTAACTGAAGGTTTTTCTGAATAATAGTGATCACTCATTATTAGAACCTCCTTTTATAATGGCACTTAAAGAAAAGCAAAGAAAAAGCCCGCCTCATAAAAGCGAGCTTCCCCTACAGGCAAGTGAAGATTACTTAACTTCTACAGAAGCGCCAACTTCTTCAAGTTTAGCTTTAAGCTCTTCAGCTTCTTCTTTCGCAATACCTTCTTTAAGTGGTTTTGGAGTGTTGTCAACAAGTTCTTTAGCTTCTTTCAAGCCAAGACCAGTGATTTCACGAACAACTTTGATAACTTTGATTTTCTGAGAACCTGCACCAGCAAGGATAAGGTCGAATTCGCTTTGCTCTTCAGCAGCGCCGCCAGCAGCAGCTCCGCCAGCTACAGCTACAGGAGCAGCAGCAGTTACGCCAAATTCTTCTTCGATTGCTTTTACTAGGTCGTTCAATTCAAGTACAGTTGCTTCTTTAACGGAAGCAATGATTTCTTCGATATTTAAAGCCATTTGAAATTCCTCCATTTGTTTTATTTTAGGGTAAAATCAGATTAAGCGCCTTGTTCTTCCTTTTGGTCTGCAACTGCTTTAGCTGCAAGTGCAAGGTTGCGAACTGGAGCTTGAAGTACGCTAAGCAACATAGAAAGTAAGCCATCGCGTGAAGGAAGTTCAGCAAGAGCTTTCACTTCTTCAACAGAAGATACTTTTCCTTCGATAACGCCCGCTTTGATTTCCAGAGCTTCGTGATTTTTCGCGAACTCGTTAAGAACTTTTGCCGGAGCGATAACATCTTCAGTACTGAATGCGATCGCATTCGGTCCAGTTAAGACATCATTCAAACCATCAAGTTCAGCTTGTTCAACCGCACGGCGAGTCATTGTGTTTTTGTACACTTTGAACTCTACGTTAGCTTCGCGAAGCTGTTTACGGAGTTCAGTTACTTCAGAAACGTTAAGTCCGCGGTAGTCAACGATGATCGTTGATTTGCTTTCTTTCAGTTTAGAAGCAATCTCTTCAACAACAACTTTTTTTGTATCAATTGCGCTGCTCATGGTTACACCTCCTGTAGATTTTGTGTAACACTTATACCGCTAGGTGATCACGACTGTGACGACGATTTCATATAAAAAGCCTCCATGTGGACATGGAGGCTGTATATACAAGCATACGTAACGTAATAGCTGTGATATATATACACCTCGGCAGGATATTAAGCCTCAACGGCCCCTGCTGTCTACGGTATAAATGACATATTATATTTTACAACATTTTGAATCATATCAGAATGCTGATCTAAAGTCAAATATTATTTTACGTTGAAAGTAGAAGCGTCTACTTTGACACCAGGGCCCATAGTAGAAGTAACGGCAACGTTTTTCACGTAAACACCTTTAGCCGCAGCCGGTTTTGCTTTCAGGATTGTATCATACATTGTTGTGAAGTTCTCAACAAGTTTTTCATCCTCGAAAGATACTTTTCCGATCGGAACATGGATGTTACCAGCTTTGTCAACGCGGTATTCTACTTTACCAGCTTTGATTTCGCCGATTGCTTTTTCCACTTCGAATGTAACAGTTCCTGTTTTAGGGTTTGGCATAAGACCTTTTGGTCCAAGCACACGGCCGATTTTACCGACTTCACCCATCATGTCAGGAGTCGCAACGATTACATCGAATTCGAACCAGCCTTGCTGGATTTTCGCGATGTAATCAGAATCGCCAACGTAGTCTGCACCGGCAGCTTCAGCTTCTTTTGCTTTTTCGCCTTTAGCGAATACAAGCACGCGCTGAGTTTTACCAGTTCCGTTAGGAAGTACAACTGCACCGCGGATTTGCTGATCGTTTTTACGAGGGTCAACCCCTAAACGAAAAGCAACTTCAACTGTAGCGTCGAATTTAGCTGTGTTTGTTTTTTTAGTAAGCGCCACTGCTTCAGCGACGTCGTAAGCTTTCGCACGGTCTACAAGCTTCGCAGCTTCAACGTACTTTTTACCTTTTTTAGCCATTTTAAAATTTCCTCCTTATGTGGTTATAGCGGAATAACCTCCCACGAATAAGGGTTGCGAACTTGTGAAAACTCGCAACCCGACAAGAAACAAATTAATCCTCGATAACGATACCCATACTGCGGGCAGTACCTTCAACCATGCGCATTGCCGCTTCAACGTCTGCTGCGTTTAAGTCAGGCATTTTCGTTTCAGCGATTTCGCGAACCTTATCGCGCTTAACGGTTGCCACTTTATTACGGTTTGGTTCACCAGAACCAGACTCAATTCCAGCTGCTTTTTTAAGCAATACTGCAGCAGGCGGAGTTTTTGTAATAAATGTAAATGAACGGTCTTCGTAAACCGAAATTTCAACAGGAATGATTAAACCAGCTTGGTCAGCTGTACGAGCATTAAACTCCTTACAGAATCCCATGATATTTACACCGGCTTGACCTAGTGCAGGTCCAACTGGCGGCGCTGGGTTAGCTTTTCCAGCAGGAATTTGCAATTTTACAACTTTTACTACTTTTTTAGCCACGAGACACACCTCCTTAAGTCCGTGATGTGGTAATAGGGTAAACCCTCCCACTCAAGGTTTCATTCTTTATATGAATGACGAAATATCAAGCTAGCTGCCTTGGATTAGTCCAAGACGTACCTTTGCTATATTATCATTAATATATAGCAATTTCAAGTTTTTTCACATTACAATTTGTCGATCTGGGTAAATTCCAGTTCAACCGGCGTTTCACGGCCGAACATGTTAACGAATACTTTCACTTTGCTCTTATCATAATCAATCTCTTCAATTGATCCTGTAAAGTTGGCGAAAGGTCCGTCTATGACTTTGACTGTCTCATTCAATTCAAAATCAATGTCGGTTTTCCGCTCATCCATGCCCATGCGTTTTAAGATGGTTTCCGCTTCGCCAGGAAGAAGCGGAGTCGGCTTTGAGCCTGAACCGGCTGATCCGACGAATCCGGTAACGCCCGGCGTGTTGCGGACCACATACCAGGAATCATCAGTCATGACGATTTCAACAAGCACATAACCCGGGAACACTTTCTTTTTGACTACTTTTTTCTTGCCGTTCTTAATATCAGTCTCTTCTTCTTCAGGGACGACAACGCGGAAAATTTTATCCTGCATTCCCATTGATTCCACACGTTTTTCAAGGTTCGCTTTTACTTTGTTTTCATAACCGGAATACGTATGAACAACATACCAATTCTTTTCCATTCTATCAGGACTCTGCAGTCCTTCCCTCCCCGCATTTAAAAATGAAGTGTAAAACAAAAAATAGGCTCAGGGCCTATGAATCCTTTTTTCAACAACACAATAAAAAACCCGCTGAACGGGTTTTGGCAAACGATATTATGATCTATTATAGCACGTATTGCTGATCATTATTCAACTATTAAACGAATTAATTGAGAAATTCCTGTATCAAGGAGGGCAAAAAAGATAACAAAAAAGATAACCGTTGAAATCACCGTGATCGTATAGCGCGTTAACTCTTTGCCTTTAGGCCAGCTAACCTTTTTCATTTCTTTCCCAACATCTTTAAAGAAACTCATCATGCGCATGTAAAAGACCTCCACAATTTAAAAAGCGAACACTATTTTGTTTCTAAATGAGCTGTATGTGAATTGCAAGTGCTGCAGTACTTCTTAACTTCTAACCGCTCAGCCGCTGATGCAGAGCTTTTCATTGTCGTATAATTACGATTTCCGCATGTTTTGCATGCCAGCGTAATCTTTTTTCTCATGTCGTTACACCTTTTCCTAAACATTCATTTATCTTAATAAAATAGCACAGTCAGAAAAATTCTGTCAATATGACACAGAAACCTGCTACAGGCTGATCTCTCTTATTTCTAAATACTTTTCAAGCTTGCGCTTCACGCGCTGCAGGGCATTATCGATTGATTTTACGTGTCGGTTTAAGTCATCTGAAATCTCTTGGTAACTTCTTCCGTCCAAGTACAGAACAAGCACCTTTCTCTCCAGATCGCTCAGCAGTTCTCCCATTTTCATTTCGATATCATCAAATTCTTCCTGATTAATAATCATCTCTTCAGGATTTAACGTTTTAGCGCCTGAAATGACATCAAGCAGTGTTCTGTCAGATTCTTCATCAAAAATAGGTTTGTCTAAAGAAACATAGGAATTTAAAGGAATGTGTTTCTGACGGGTAGCTGTCTTTATTGCGGTAATAATCTGGCGGGTAATGCATAATTCTGCAAAAGCTTTAAATGAAGTGAGCTTGTCCTCTCTAAAGTCTCGGATAGACTTATATAAGCCTATCATCCCTTCCTGTACAATATCTTCTCTGTCGGCCCCTATTAAAAAATAAGACCTTGCTTTCGCCCGTACAAAATTACGGTACTTCGTAATCAAGTAATCTAACGCATCACTATCCCCAACATGAACCTTTTCAATGACCTGCTCGTCCTCCAACTGGCAAAATTGCACTTTGTTGAACTTTCCCTTGCTGTTCTGTAGATTCACTGCGATCCCCCCGGCGCACGTAGATAGAAATATTATACATTAATGGGCGAAAAAGCGTCAACCTAATCCAGACCGCCTCGGCGCCACTTTTCAAACGTTTTCAAAACCTCTTCGGACAGCTCGATTTTACCCGGTGGTTTTTCAGAAGTGATCTTTGAAACCCGCCTTTGAATCCGGCGTTCTATCGTATCCACTTCCCTCAGGAGCTCCCGGGCGGATTTGCGGAGAGCCCCTTGTCCGAAAATCGCCCACTGCTCCGTATAATCGGAGGTTGCGACATGAATCTGTGTCGCAATATTATTCAGCGCCTGGGCAAGCTTCTCGATCCGCTCATCCGCCGTCTCATTCTCCCGTGTGAAAATCACTTCGACTCTGTGATTCGTTTGTTTTTTCTCTATGCCTTTTACCAGGTGTGCGTCAAACACCACAATGACTCTGATTCCCGTGTAGGACTGATATTCCGCCATCTTCTGGATCAGTACATCTCTCGCTTCTTCAAAACTGTTCGCTTTTAAATCCTTTAGCTGCGGCCAAGCTCCAATCATGTTGTATCCGTCTACTAACAGGATGTCCATCTGTCTTCATTCCCCTAAAGGATTGCGCTTCCGGTAGACTTCATACATGAGAAGGCCGGCCGCTACCGACGCATTCAGAGACGTGACTTTTCCGGCCATCGGAAGCTTAATGAGAAAATCACATTTCTCTTTCACAAGCCGGCCCATTCCTCTGCCTTCGCTTCCGATAACGAGCGCCAAAGGCATCTTGCCGTCCATAGAGCGGTAGTCTTCCCGGGCGGATGCATCCGTTCCGACGACCCAAATCCCCCGCTCCTTCATTTCATCAAGTGTCCGGGCAAGGTTGGTCACCTTCACGACGGGAATGTGTTCAATCGCACCGGTCGAAGCTTTTGCGACCGTCGAAGTCAGTCCGACCGCTCTGCGTTTCGGAATCACGATGCCGTGTGCACCGACAGCGTCAGCCGTTCTCATGATGGAACCGAGATTATGAGGGTCTTCCAGCTCGTCCAATATGAGAAAGAAAGGCTGTTCGTTTCTCTCTTCCGCTCTTTTATATAATTCGTCTAATTGTGCATATTCATATGCCGCCACCTGGGCGACAACACCCTGATGCTGCCCCTCAACCATCTGATCGAGTTTTTTCCTCGGTACAAATTGAATGGTGACGCCGCGCTTTTTAGCAAGCTCCATAACTTGCTGCGCCTGTCCTTTTACTGTGTTTTCCGCCATCCATAACTTATACAGCTTGCGATCTGACTTTAACGTCTCAATCACAGCGTTTTTTCCTATGACGTAATCATGTTGCTGACTCATTTGTTTTCCTCCCTGACGTCCCGACTTGTATAGCCTCAGCAATCAGCTGATTCAGTCTTTCTTCTCTTTTCTCAAGAAAAAGGTATCCGAGTAAAGCCTCAAAAGCTGTACTATGGCGGTACGTCTGTACATCTGTGTTTTTAGGCGTCGTCCCTGATTTCGCGTTTCTGCCTCTTCTCAGCACGGCTTCCTCTTCCTCCGTGAAAAAGGATTCGTCCTGAAGGCGGAACAATATGTCTGCCTGTGATTTTGCCGATACAATCCGGCTCGCCTTCTTATGAAGGTCTTTCGGTTTCGTAAAGCCCTGCTTAAGCAGGTGATGCCGGACGTATATTTCAAAAATGGCATCACCCATATAAGCAAGCGCAAGACCGTTTAACTGCTTTGAATCTTTGATTTGTTCAAATTGAAGCATCCGCTTACTCTCCCCGCTTCCAGCGAGTTCCCTGGGCCGTATCTTCAAGAATGATATTCATGCTTTTCAGCTGATCGCGAATCTGGTCTGACAAAGCAAAATCGCGATTGCGGCGGGCTTCATTTCTCTTCTCAATCAACTCTTCAATCTCTTCGTCGACAAGCTCTTCTTCGCCGAGCGTAAGTCCGAGAACAGATCCGATTCTGTCAAACATGCTGATAAAGGCTTTAATGACGTGATCCGCCGTATTGTCTTCCTGCATGTAGTAATTGGCGAGCTTCGCCAGATCAAACCAAACGGAAATCGCATTCGCCGTATTAAAATCATCATCCATTGCTTCTTCAAACGCAGTGCGGTGCTCTTCAATTTTAGCGAGCCATTCCTCATCATTGTCAGTCAGATTCGTGCTGCTAATCAAACGATGGTTTAAATTACTGTAGGCCGTCTTCAGGCGGTTAAACGCGTTTTTTGTTTTCTCAAGCAGCTCTTCCGAATAGTTGATCGGGTGGCGGTAATGAACGGACAGCATGAAAAATCTCAAAAGCTGCGGGTCATATTGCTTAATGATATCGTGCACCAAAACAAAGTTGCCGAGAGATTTTGACATTTTCTCATTATCGATATTGATATATCCGTTGTGAAGCCAGTATTTTGCGAATGTCTTGCCTGTTAATGCTTCAGATTGGGCGATTTCGTTTTCATGGTGCGGGAATGTCAGGTCCTGACCGCCGGCATGAATATCGATTTCGTCACCCAAATACTTTTTCACCATTGCGGAGCATTCAATATGCCAGCCCGGGCGGCCTTTTCCCCAAGGGCTATCCCATGAAATTTCTCCGTCCTTAGCAGCTTTCCAAAGAGCAAAGTCCAGCGCATCCTCTTTCTTCTCGCCGACACGGATACGCGCGCCTGATCTGAGTTCATCAATTGATTGCTGAGATAGCTTGCCGTAGCCTTCGAAGGCCCTTGTTTTGAAATAGACGTCGCCTTCTGATTCATAAGCGTAGCCTTTTTTAATCAGCTCGCTGACAAATTCAATAATGGCGTCCATGTTTTCCATGACCCGGGGATGAAGATCCGCTTTCCGGCATCCGAGGGCGCCCACGTCTTCAAAATACGCTTTAATGAACCGCTCAGAAACGGTCGGGACGTCCTCGCCGAGCTCGTTGGCCGCCTTAATCAGTTTGTCGTCAACATCGGTGAAATTCGATACGTATTGAACATCGTATCCTTTATACTCCAAATAGTTGCGTACGGTATCATACACAATCGCCGGACGGGCGTTTCCGATATGAATATAGTTGTATACAGTCGGTCCGCACACGTACATTTTTACTTTTCCTTCCTCAAGAGGAACGAATGTTTCCTTTTTCCGTGTCAATGTATTATAAAGTGTAATGGTCATTTTTGGTTGATCCTTTCTTTTTTATCTTCCAGTTCAGCCTGCAGTTCAAAAATCTGCTGCTCCAATGCTCTAAACCGGTCAGCAACCGGATCGGGCAAGTCTTGGTGATTGAGATCGCGTTTGATTTTTCTTCCGTTCTGAATGACGACTTTCCCCGGTATGCCGACAACGGTCGAAAAGTCGGGAACATCACGAAGCACAACGGAGCCGGCCCCTACTTTAGAACCCTGCCCGACCGTAATAGAGCCGAGCACCTTCGCTCCGGTTGCAATTAAAGCATCATCTTTTATGGTCGGATGCCGCTTCCCCTTTTCTTTTCCCGTTCCCCCGAGAGTGACACCTTGGAATACCGTCACGTTATTGCCGATTTCACATGTTTCCCCTATGACGACCCCCATACCGTGGTCAATGAAAAACCTTCTCCCGATGGTCGCGCCGGGATGGATTTCAATTCCGGTAAAGAAACGGGCAATCTGTGATATCAGGCGCGCCAGGAAGAAAAATCTCCGTTTATATAAAGCATGTGCAATCCGATGCGCCCATATAGCATGTAAACCAGAATAAGTTAAAACAACTTCGAAATAGCTTCTTGCTGCCGGATCTTGATCGAACACTGTATCTATGTCTTCTTTTAGCATTTTAAAAAACACATGCTTCCCCCCATTCTCTCCCCGCTCCAGTCTGTTTTTCCGCCTATAAAAAAAGCGCCTCTGCATGTAAACATGACAGAGACGCTTTTACCGCGCGGTTCCACTCTGTTTGAAAAACAAGTCACTGTTTTCCCAACTTAAAAGCCGGTAACGGCGGCAGCCGCCTTTAAATACTGATTTCCGCAGAAATGTTCTTCAAAGGTCTTAAGGGCGCACTTCTAAAACATGACGCATGAATCTCTCTCAGCCGATGAAGATTCTTTCTGTAATGGTCATTGTTTTATACTCTTCCCTGTCAACAATCGTATATTTAAATACTTTTCAGGCGTCTGACGGCTGTTTCTCTGCCGATCAGCTCAATGGCCTGCGGAAGCTCCGGACCGTGTGTCTGACCGGTAACCGCTACACGAATCGGCATGAACAGCTTTTTGCCTTTATGGCCTGTTTCTTTCTGAACAGCTTTGATTGAGGCTTTGATCAGCTCAGGCGTAAATTCTTCAAGCTCTTCAAGCTTCGCAGCAAATACGCTGAGCACTTCAGGCACCTGTTCCTCTTCCAGAACGGCTTTTGCCTCTTGATTATACTCGATCTCATCTTTAAAGAACAAATCAGTCAGCTCGACAATTTCAGCGCCGTAGCTCAATTGCTCATGGTAAAGAGAGATTAATTTACGAACCCATTCCTGCTCCTCGGCAGAAAGCTCAGTGCCGACTTTTCCTGCTTTTTGCAGGTGCGGCAGGGTCAGCTCAACCACTTGATCAAGATCCAGCGCTTTGACGTATTGGTTGTTGACCCATTTCAGTTTATGCATATCAAACAGAGCCGGTGACTTAGACAAACGATTTACATCAAAAATGTCAATGAATTGTTCTCTTGTGAAAAGCTCTTCTTCACCGACGGGAGACCAGCCGAGAAGTCCGATAAAGTTAAACAGCGCTTCAGGCAGGTAACCCAGCTCATCATACTGCTCAATAAACTGGATAATTGATTCATCACGTTTACTTAATTTTTTGCGGCTTTCGTTTACGATAAGCGTCATATGTCCGAAGACAGGAACATCCCAGCCGAATGCCTGGAAAATCATGATCTGTTTCGGTGTATTTGAAATGTGATCCTCACCGCGGAGCACGTGCGTCATTTTCATTAAGTAATCGTCAATCGCGACGGCAAAGTTATACGTCGGTGTTCCGTCTTTTTTGACGATGACAAAGTCGCCGATGCCGTCTGATTCAAAAGAAATCTCGCCTTTTACGATATCGTTAAATGCGATGATTTTCCCTTCCGGCACGCGGAAACGGATGCTCGGCTGTCTGCCTTCGGCTAAAAACTGCTCCTGCTCTTCCTGAGTCAGGTTTCTGTGTTTGCCGGAATAGCGCGGCATTTCCCCGCGGGCGATTTGCTCTTCACGCTCTTTCTCAAGTTCTTCTTCCGTACAGAAACATTTATAAGCAAGCCCTTTTTCAAGAAGCTCTTCATAGTACTTTTTGTAAATGTCGTTACGCTCAGACTGGCGGTACGGGCCGTATTCTCCGCCGATATCCACACTTTCATCCCAGTCCATGCCGAGCCATTTCAAATAGTTGAGCTGGCTTTGCTCTCCGCCTTCAATATTTCGCTTTTTGTCCGTATCCTCAATCCGGATAATAAACTTTCCGCCTTGGCTGCGGGCAAATAAATAGTTAAAAAGCGCTGTTCTGGCGTTACCGATATGCAAATGTCCGGTCGGACTCGGTGCATAACGAACGCGTACTTCATTTCCCATGTTCAAATACTTCCTTTCATCTCGTCTGTAGCCTCTAGCCGAATATATGTATCTATTCTACCACCAAATAGACCGGGCATCAAAACAATGATCAGGCTTTTTGGATCAGAACGGTCGCCTGAGCGGCAATTCCTTCGGCTCTTCCGGTAAACCCGAGCTTTTCTGTCGTCGTCGCTTTTACGTTTACTTGAGAGACGTCCGCCTCAAGGCCTTCCGCTATCCGTTTTCTCATAGCATCAATATGCGGCGCCATTTTCGGCTTTTGCGCAATAATCGTGCAGTCTATATTTCCGAGTACGTATCCTTTTTCTTTAACAATGTTCCAGACATGCTGAAGAAGCTTAAAAGAATCCGCATCCTTGAATTCCGGATCAGTATCCGGGAAATGCTTGCCGATATCTCCTTCACCTGCCGCTCCGAGACACGCGTCTGCGACTGTATGCAGCAATACATCAGCATCTGAATGTCCGAGCAGCCCCTTTTCATAAGGAATTTCAATTCCGCCGATGATGAGAGGACGGCCTTCCGTTAATTGATGCACATCAAATCCTTGTCCGATTCTAAACATTATGATTCCCACTTTCCGCTTTCATGATTGCTTCCGCAAATATCAGGTCATCCGGCGTTGTCAGCTTAATATTGGTATAGCTGCCTTCAACGATACTCACCTGATATCCATCAAGACGCTCGACGAGGCTGGCGTCATCCGTCCCTAAGAAGCCTTTGTTTTCCGCTTCCATATGCGCCGTCTTCAATAAAGAAAGACGAAAAGCTTGCGGCGTTTGAACGGCCCACAAGCTTGAACGATCAAAGGTCTCCGCAACCCGGGAGCCTTCCGCCCGTTTTATCGTGTCTTTCACAGGAACAGCCAGGACAGCCGCTCCCGCCTCCTCTGCTGTTTCAACGAGCTTATCGATATGCTGATGTGTGACAAACGGGCGCGCTCCGTCATGAACAAGGACGACCGATTCCTTATCAATCATTTTCAGTCCTTCGTATACACTGTGCTGACGCTCCGCACCTCCGGTAACAAGCTCAATTTCCGTCTGAATCGGAAATTGGGCCAGCAGCTGGCGAAAATCTTCCCGTTCACTCTCGTTTATCACCAGGATTATTTTCTGACAGGGTGCGTGGCTTTCAAAAACCCGCAGTGTGTGTATAATAACAGGCGCACCTTTTAAGCTGATGAACAGCTTATTTTTCCCGGCCTTCATCCGTTTTCCTTGTCCGGCAGCCGGAATAACGACAACATACTCCATATGAACTCCCTCTTAAAGAGCTTTCTCAAGCAGCTTGGGCTTGGCAAAAATCATTCGTCCCGCCGCTGTCTGCAGTACGCTGGTTACGAGCACATCAATATGTTTACCTATATAATTGCGGCCTTCTTCCACAACAATCATCGTCCCGTCATCCAAGTAAGCCACACCTTGATTATGCTCTTTCCCGTCCTTAATCACCTGCACATTCATCTCTTCGCCCGGAAGCACAACCGGCTTCACCGCGTTTGCAAGGTCATTAATATTCAGTACCGCAACCTTCTGAAGCTCACATACTTTATTTAAATTAAAATCATTCGTCACAACGACGCCGGATGTCAGCTTCGCAAGTTTGACAAGCTTGCTGTCAACCTCCTGAATGTCCTCGAAGTCGCCTTCATAAATTTCAACCGTAATATCCAGTTCCTTTTGAATGCGGTTCAAGATATCCAGTCCGCGGCGTCCTCTGTTACGTTTTAAAACATCTGAAGAATCAGCGATATGCTGTAATTCCTCCAGCACAAATTGAGGAATGACAATGACGCCTTCTAAAAAGCCCGTCTGACAAATATCTGCAATTCTCCCATCAATAATAACACTTGTATCCAAGATTTTCAGCCTTTTATCCTGTTCCTCCTGCTCCTCATCAGCACTTCCCTTTTTCTTCTGCATTCTTGCAGAAATGGAGAAAAGACTGATCAGTTCATCCTTTTTCTTAAATCCGACTTGGAAGCCCAGGTAACCGAGAAAGAAAGCCAGAAAGACCGGAATGATGGTGCTGAATATACGGTACGGAATATTGTCCAGCGGAATCACGTTTACAATGAGATATGCGATGATAAGTCCAAAAACCAATCCGAGACTCCCGAATAACAGATCCGGCACCGGAGCCCTCAGCAAAGAATCTTCAATCCATTTTACCCAATTAATCACATATTCTGTCGTCCATATACTGATGAGAAAAAAGATAATAGCACCAATTGCAGCAGACGTATATGCGTTTGTTATTAAAGGTATGTCCTGTATATTTGACAGTACAAACAATTCAGGTATTAAAAAGATACCGACAACGCCGCCCACAATAATGAAGAACGCCTGAACTATTCGTTTTAACATACCTCCACCTCCTTTTAAGTAGCATTTTTTCAGCAGACTGTCAGAGCCTACAAATTCAGAATAAACAAAAACTAACAATAATATACCCGGATTCCGACAGGTTTAAGCGATTCTTAAAGCTGTCTATCTATATAGTGTTTTTCCTGAAGGCGTTTTAAGCCTTTTTTGATTTTTTTGGCGCGCACTTCGCCGATACCCTCAACATCATCAAGCTCTTCTACAGTGGCTTCCGTTATGCTTGGCAAAAATCCGAACGCCTCAACCACATTTTCAACAATCGGCATCGGCAGACGCGGAATTTTGTTCAGCAGCCTGTATCCTCTCGGGAGCACATAATCATCAATATTGGTAGAAGCCGGATATCCAAGCAGCTTAAACAGAATGGAATCATCAAGCAGGTCATAGCTGGACATATCCTGAAGCTCTTTTAACAGCACGAACGGATCTTTGATTTTTTCTTTGACATAGTCTTTAATGAAAAGTGCCGCCTCTTCTTCCATGTCCGTAATCAGTTCAATCACCTGCAGACGGATTAAGTGGCCTTCCGTTCCGAGTTCTTTAATATACATATTGATTTCATTTTTTATTCGGAGCACCATTTCATATCGATGCATGACGGACAGCACGTCACTGAATGTCACAAGCTCCTCAAACTCTAATGCGTTTAAAGCCGTAATCGTTTTGTCTAAAATGGTTTTATACTTCTCAAGCGTTTGAATGGCCTGATTTGCCTTTGTTAAAATAAATCCTATGTCCTTTAGTGTGTACTTCATGCTGTCCTGATATAACGTAATGACATTTCTGCGCTCAGAAATGGCGATGACGAGACAGCCGGTCTGCTTCGCCACCCGTTCCGCCGTACGGTGCCTCATTCCCGTTTCTGAAGAAGAAATGGTCGCTTCCGGCATAAGCTGCGTATTCGCATAAAGAATTTTCTGGCCGGAATCACTTAAAATAATGGCACCGTCCATTTTGGCCAGCTCGTATAAGTGAGCGGGCGCAAATGATGTATTAATATGAAAACCGCCATCCACGACTTGCTTTACCTTATCATTGTATCCGACAACAATCAGGCCGCCTGTATTTGCCCGAAGTACATTCTCTATCCCGGCTCTGAGCGGGGTGCCCGGTGCAACGAACTGCAGAATTGCAGACAGGTCAAGCTCTTGTTTCGCCCCTTTTTTCTCTTTTTCCATCTATTATGATCCTCCTAATGAAGTACGAAGCGCTTCTGCAACATTTGCTACTCCGACAACCTCAATCCCTTTTGGTATTGTCCACCCGTCTGCATTCGCCACAGGTATGATCATGCGCTTGAAGCCGAGTTTTGCCGCTTCTTTTACGCGCTGTTCGATTCTTGACACCCTGCGGACTTCTCCTGTCAGACCCACTTCACCGATAAAGCAATCTGCGGGATTCGGCGGTGTATCTCTGAAGCTTGAGGCAATGCTGACGGCTACTGCCAAATCAATCGCCGGTTCATCCAGTTTGACCCCGCCGGCGACCTTTAAATACGCATCTTGATTTTGAAGCAAAAGACCCACCCGCTTCTCAAGCACAGCCATAATTAACGACACCCTGTTGTGGTCAATGCCTGTAGCCATGCGGCGCGGGTTTCCAAAACTGGTCGGTGATATGAGCGCCTGAATTTCAACCAGGATCGGTCTCGTTCCTTCCATTGACGCAACGATACTCGAACCTGATGCCCCGGCAGAACGCTCTTCCAAGAATATTTCAGAAGGGTTCAGCACCTCCGTAAGCCCCTCTTCCCGCATTTCAAAGATGCCCATTTCATTTGTGGAGCCGAAACGGTTTTTTACGGCCCGCAAAATACGGAATGTATGGTGCCGCTCTCCTTCAAAGTATAGAACGGTATCGACCATGTGCTCAAGCAATCTCGGCCCTGCGATCGATCCTTCTTTTGTGACGTGCCCGACGATAAAAATAGGTATGCCGTTTGTTTTCGCTATTTTCATCAATTCGGCCGTACACTCTCTTACTTGTGATACACTGCCGGGAGCTGAGGTGATATCACTTTGGTACACGGTCTGAATGGAGTCTACGACAACAAATGCGGGTTTCATCTCTTGTATAGCAGACGAAATATACTCCATATCGGTTTCAGATAAAACATGTAACATTTGGCTGTTGATTCCAAGTCTGTCGGCACGCAGCTTCGTTTGCTTCACGGATTCTTCCCCTGAAATGTAAAGCACGCTGCCGGCCGTATCTGCTAATTGTGCGGATACTTGGAGAAGGAGCGTTGATTTTCCGATGCCGGGATCGCCGCCGATTAATACTAACGAGCCCTTCACAACGCCGCCGCCAAGCACTCTGTTGAATTCTTCGAGCTTTGTGTGAACGCGGGGTTCTTCCGATGTTTCAATTGATGTAATGGGTGATGGTTTCTGGACGGTTTGAACGGAGTGGGAGAAAGCCGCCCGCCGATTCGCCGGCGCTTTTTTTATGGTTTCTTCCACCATTGTATTCCAAGCCCCGCAGCCCGGGCACTTTCCCATCCATTTTGCGGATTCATAACCGCATGAGTGGCAGATGAATTTTGTTTTTGATTTAGCCATATATGTTGTAAGACCTCTTCCTTATCGAATATTTCTCTATATAACAAAGTGAGGCATACACTCGCTTACGTATGCCTCATGTTTGTCACTATATTAGTTCGTTTTAGCAGTTGTTTTTACGACAAATTCGCCGTCCTCAACATCAAGAACAATGTGCTGGCCTTTATCAATATTGCCTCTGAGGAGTTCTTCTGATAACCGGTCCTCCACATGCTTTTGAATCGCTCTTCTTAACGGACGTGCGCCGTATTCCAAATCGACGCCCTCTTCTGCCACTTTTGCTTTTGCAGCATCCGTCAGCTCGATAGAGAGATCTTGTTCTTTCAGACGTTTTGTTAACTGATCAGACATAAGCGACACGATGTCTGTAAGATGTTTTTTCTCAAGGGAGTGGAAGACGATAATTTCGTCAATCCGGTTGATAAACTCAGGTCTGAACGCACGCTTCAGCTCTCCCATGACTTTGTCTTTCATGTCTTTATGGTTTTGTGATTCATCCTGCACATTGAAGCCCACATATTTGTTGCGTTTCAGCTCGCTCGCTCCGACGTTTGACGTCATAATCAGGATCGTGTTGCGGAAATCCACAGTGCGTCCTTTTGAATCAGTCAATCGTCCGTCTTCAAGCACTTGCAGGAGAATGTTAAACACATCAGGGTGCGCTTTTTCAATTTCATCAAGCAATACGACAGAGTAAGGTTTTCTTCTCACTTTTTCTGTCAGCTGGCCGCCTTCATCATAGCCGACATATCCCGGAGGAGAACCGACAAGACGTGAAGTCGAGTGTTTCTCCATGTATTCGGACATATCCACTCTGATCATCGCTTCCTCATCACCGAAAATGGATTCCGCCAGCGCTCTTGCCAGCTCTGTCTTCCCAACGCCTGTAGGGCCTAAGAAGATGAATGAACCAATCGGGCGTTTCGGGTCCTTCAGACCGGCTCTTGCACGTCTGACAGCCTTTGCAACGGCTACAACAGCTTCATCCTGGCCGATGACGCGGGAGTGCAGAATGCTTTCCATATTGAGAAGCTTATCTGTCTCCGTTTGGGCAATTTTAGATACGGGCACCCCGGTCCAGCTGGATACAACCATCGCGATATCCTCTACAGAAACTTCGGAGTTCTCCTGACCTTGTTTTTCTTTCCACGTTTTTTTCGTGTCTTCCACCTGTTCTCTCAGGCGCTGCTCCGTATCACGAAGGGAAGCCGCTTTTTCAAACTCCTGGCTCTGAACAGCAGCGTCTTTTTCCTTGCGAACTTCATCGAGTTTCTGCTCCAGCTCTTTTAAGTTCGGAGGCGTTGTGAAAGAACGGAGACGCACTTTTGAACCGGCTTCATCAATTAAATCGATCGCTTTATCCGGAAGGAAGCGGTCAGAAATATAACGGTCGGACAATTTTACCGCCGCTTCAATCGCTTCATCGGTAATGGATACGCGGTGATGCGCTTCATAGCGGTCACGGAGCCCTTTTAAAATTTGAATGCTTTCATCGGCTGACGGCTGATCCACCTGAATCGGCTGGAAACGGCGCTCCAGAGCCGCGTCTTTTTCGATATATTTACGGTATTCATCAAGCGTTGTCGCACCGATGCATTGAAGCTCTCCGCGGGCCAGTGAAGGTTTTAAGATATTCGATGCGTCAATCGCACCTTCTGCTCCCCCCGCTCCGATCAGTGTATGCAGTTCGTCAATGAATAAAATAATATTGCCGGCCTGACGTATTTCATCCATTACTTTTTTCAAGCGGTCTTCAAATTCTCCGCGGTATTTCGTACCGGCTACAACCGTACCCATGTCTAATGTCATTACGCGTTTATCACGTAAAATTTCCGGCACTTCATTATTGATGATCTGCTGTGCGAGGCCTTCAGCAATCGCAGTTTTACCGACACCCGGTTCTCCGATAAGAACGGGATTATTTTTCGTTCTGCGGCTTAATACCTCAATAACACGCTGAATTTCTTTGCTTCGGCCGATAACCGGATCAAGACTGTCTTCCTTCGCAATCGCAGTTAAATCACGCGCCAGACTGTCCAGCGTCGGCGTGTTTGCATTGCTGTTCGTACCGGATGCAGAAGATCCCGTCTCATTGCTTCCCAGAAGCTGCAGCACTTGCTGTCTCGCCTTATTCAAGCTGACACCGAGATTATTCAGAACTCTCGCGGCCACGCCTTCTCCTTCACGAATCAGTCCGAGAAGTATGTGTTCTGTTCCCACATAAGAATGTCCTAGCTTTCTGGCTTCATCCATGCTGAGCTCAATGACTTTTTTTGCTCTTGGCGTATAATGAATCGTTTGAGACATTTCCTGTCCCCGTCCGATTAAGCTCTCCACTTCTTTCTGAATTTTATCCGAACCGAGTCCGAGTGCTTGGAGTGCTTTAGCTGCAATCCCTTCTCCTTCACGAACCAGACCTAATAAGATATGTTCAGTTCCAATATTGTTATGGCCTAAGCGCAGTGCTTCTTCCTGTGCCAGTGCCAATACCTTTTGAGCTCGCTCTGTAAACCTTCCAAACATCATATCGAATCATCCTCCTGTCTATTTGCACTCATTTCTAAATGCAGCCTTTCCCTGATAAGAGCCGCTCTTCTCGCGTCTCTTTCGTTCGGCCGTAATGCACCGCCCGAATATTGCTGGAGAAAACCCGGCTGTGTCAAAATCATCAGTTCATTAAGTATATTGCTTGATAGCCCTTTGATGATTCCAAGGTCTATCCCCAGCCGAACGTCAGAAAGGCATTTCGCCGTTTCCTTTGATTCAATCATACGGCAGTTGGATAAAACACCGTAAGATCTGAATACCCGGTCCTCCAATTCAATTTTCGAGGTTTGGTAAAGCGCTTCTCGGGCTGAACGTTCCTGCTCAATCAGCTGGGCAGCCACACTGTTTAAATCATCTACAATGTCCTGTTCTGATTTTCCGAGTGTGATTTGATTTGAAATTTGAAAGATATTTCCTAATGCTTCGCTGCCTTCACCGTAAATTCCTCTAACAACTAAGCCTAATTGGTTAATTGCCGGTATAATTCGATTCATTTGCCTAGTTAATACAAGGCCCGGCAAATGCATCATGACTGAAGCCCTTAGTCCCGTCCCTACATTTGTAGGACAGCTTGTTAAGTAACCTCTCTTCTCTCCAAAGGCGTAATCCACTTTCTCCTCAATCCAGTCATCAACCTGGTTTGCCGCTTTTATGGCGTTGAGAAGCTGGAAGCCGGGGAAGAGGCATTGAATTCTGATATGATCTTCTTCATTTAACATAATGCTGACTTCTTCATTTTCAGAAAGCAGACAGCCGCCAAAAGGGGATTCAGTTAAATTCGGGCTGATCAGATGTTTCTCCATCAGAACCCGTTTTTCCAAAGGCTGAGCTTCACTCATTCTGATTAAATGAAATTGACCGATATCAGGCAGTTCTTTTCCTGAAAAATGATCTTCGAATTGCTGAATGATGGATGAGGCTTCTTCATTCGTATACCGGGCGGGAAACTTTATATTTTCAAAGTTTCGGGCCAACCGTATACGGCTGCTGAGTACAATGTCACTTTCAGGTCCCTTTTGCTTCATCCAATTGCTTAGTGCGTCCTGAATAAAATGCTTGAGCGACATTACCCTTGTTCCCCCTCACTGTCTTTACTTTTTAATTTTTGCTCTAACGATCGGATCTGATCCCTGACCTCCGCTGCTCTTTCAAACTCTTCGTGGTGTATTAAAGATTCAAGTTCTTTTTTTAACATTTCCATTTGCCGTCTTACATGCAGGTTTCCGCCTATTCGTTTTGGAATTTTCCCGGCATGCACCGTATTCCCGCTGTGAACTTTTCGCAAGATCGGCGTAATTTGGCTGTAGAACGTATCGTAACATTCCGCACAGCCGAAACGCCCTGTTTTTCTCAGCTGCTGAAACGTCATACCGCATTTCTTACAAGCTGTCCCTTGCTCTGAATAGCCGAACATTTGAGAACCGGTGTTTTGAAATGAAGACTCCATATTCAGCAGCCCTGATAATAAATTATGAATCGAGAACCCTTGGTTTCCACTTATACTGTATGAATCGCTATTTTCTTTTGCACATTGTTCACAAATATGAACTTCTTGTTTTTCTCCATTAACAACTTTCGTAAAGTGAAAAGTGGCCGGTCTCTCATTGCATTCTTGACAAATCAATCTTTTCACCCGCTTACTTTAGTTTTAAAGATGTGAGCATTGCTTTCATCATTCTGGCTCTTAGCTCATCCCGTTCGGGCAAATCAATATATAGAACTGAACGATCCATTACACTCACCATCATTTTAGCTTCTCTTTCCGAAATAACTCCGTCCTCTAACAGTCTGAGAATAATGTCATCAGAGGCTGCCTGGGACAAGTGGGTATGAATCTGCGAAATAATATTATTGATGAGGACGACTTCGTTATTCATTTTAATTTTGATAATACGAATATAACCGCCGCCTCCCCGTTTACTTTCAACAATATATCCTCTTTCACTTGTAAATCTGGTGTTGATGACATAATTTATTTGGGAAGGAACACATTGAAATTTATCAGCGATTTCACTGCGTTTGATCTCTAAAATTTCTTTGCCATTTTGATCTAATACTTGTTTCAAGTACTGTTCAATGATGTCAGAAATATTATGTCCCACTCAACCCCCTCCTTTATTGACTTTGACTATATTTGACTTTAATCTTACTATAAGGTGTTTCGCAAAATTTTTCAACTGTATCGCTCTATCTCTATTATTTCCACTTTGCACAAGCATAAAACCTGCTTTTGCAAAAAGGCATATCGTTACGTTTCTCATATTATATAACGTATGCAAAAAAACACAAAAAAGGCAGCTCATGATGAGCTGCCTTTACCGTAATGATAGCTTGGCGGCGTCCTACTCTCACAGGGGGAAACCCCCGACTACCATCGGCGCTGAAGAGCTTAACTTCCGTGTTCGGCATGGGAACGGGTGTGACCTCTTCGCTATCGCCACCAAACCATTGAGAGTGTTCTCTCAAAACTAGATAACAGTAAGCATACATTCAAATTGGTTAAGTCCTCGATCGATTAGTATCTGTCAGCTCCATGTGTCGCCACACTTCCACCTCAGACCTATCAACCTGATCATCTTTCAGGGATCTTACTTCCTTGCGGAATGGGAAATCTCATCTTGAGGGGGGCTTCATGCTTAGATGCTTTCAGCACTTATCCCGTCCGCACATAGCTACCCAGCGATGCCCTTGGCAGAACAACTGGTACACCAGCGGTGCGTCCATCCCGGTCCTCTCGTACTAAGGACAGCTCCTCTCAAATTTCCTGCGCCCGCGACGGATAGGGACCGAACTGTCTCACGACGTTCTGAACCCAGCTCGCGTACCGCTTTAATGGGCGAACAGCCCAACCCTTGGGACCGACTACAGCCCCAGGATGCGATGAGCCGACATCGAGGTGCCAAACCTCCCCGTCGATGTGGACTCTTGGGGGAGATAAGCCTGTTATCCCCGGGGTAGCTTTTATCCGTTGAGCGATGGCCCTTCCATGCGGAACCACCGGATCACTAAGCCCGACTTTCGTCCCTGCTCGACTTGTAGGTCTCGCAGTCAAGCTCCCTTGTGCCTTTACACTCTGCGAATGATTTCCAACCATTCTGAGGGAACCTTTGGGCGCCTCCGTTACCTTTTAGGAGGCGACCGCCCCAGTCAAACTGCCCACCTGACACTGTCTCCCCGCCCGATAAGGGCGGCGGGTTAGAAGGTCAATACAGCCAGGGTAGTATCCCACCGATGCCTCCACCGAAGCTGGCGCTCCGGTTTCCAAGGCTCCTACCTATCCTGTACAAGCTGTACCAACATTCAATATCAGGCTGCAGTAAAGCTCCACGGGGTCTTTCCGTCCTGTCGCGGGTAACCTGCATCTTCACAGGTACTATAATTTCACCGAGTCTCTCGTTGAGACAGTGCCCAGATCGTTGCGCCTTTCGTGCGGGTCGGAACTTACCCGACAAGGAATTTCGCTACCTTAGGACCGTTATAGTTACGGCCGCCGTTTACTGGGGCTTCAATTCGCACCTTCGCTTACGCTAAGCGCTCCTCTTAACCTTCCAGCACCGGGCAGGCGTCAGCCCCTATACTTCGCCTTACGGCTTCGCAGAGACCTGTGTTTTTGCTAAACAGTCGCCTGGGCCTATTCACTGCGGCTCTCTCGGGCTTGCACCCTAACAGAGCACCCCTTCTCCCGAAGTTACGGGGTCATTTTGCCGAGTTCCTTAACGAGAGTTCTCTCGATCACCTTAGGATTCTCTCCTCGCCTACCTGTGTCGGTTTGCGGTACGGGCACCTCTCACCTCGCTAGAGGCTTTTCTTGGCAGTGTGGAATCAGGAACTTCGCTACTATAATTCGCTCGCCATCACAGCTCAGCCTTCACGGGAAACGGATTTGCCTATTTCCCAGCCTAACTGCTTGGACGCGGATATCCAATACCGCGCTTACCCTATCCTCCTGCGTCCCCCCATTGCTCAAATGGTGAGGAGGTGGTACAGGAATATCAACCTGTTATCCATCGCCTACGCCTTTCGGCCTCGGCTTAGGTCCCGACTAACCCTGAGCGGACGAGCCTTCCTCAGGAAACCTTAGGCATTCGGTGGAGGGGATTCTCACCCCTCTTTCGCTACTCATACCGGCATTCTCACTTCTAAGCGCTCCACAAGTCCTTCCGGTCTTGCTTCACAGCCCTTAGAACGCTCTCCTACCACTGTTCGAAGAACAGTCCGCAGCTTCGGTGATACGTTTAGCCCCGGTACATTTTCGGCGCAGAGTCACTCGACCAGTGAGCTATTACGCACTCTTTAAATGGTGGCTGCTTCTAAGCCAACATCCTGGTTGTCTAAGCAACTCCACATCCTTTTCCACTTAACGTATACTTTGGGACCTTAGCTGGCGGTCTGGGCTGTTTCCCTTTCGACTACGGATCTTATCACTCGCAGTCTGACTCCCAAGGATAAGTCATCGGCATTCGGAGTTTGACTGAATTCGGTAACCCGGTAGGGGCCCCTAGTCCAATCAGTGCTCTACCTCCGAGACTCTTACCTTGAGGCTAGCCCTAAAGCTATTTCGGAGAGAACCAGCTATCTCCAGGTTCGATTGGCATTTCACCCCTACCCACACCTCATCCCCGCACTTTTCAACGTGCGTGGGTTCGGGCCTCCATTCAGTGTTACCTGAACTTCACCCTGGACATGGGTAGATCACCTGGTTTCGGGTCTACGACCACGTACTCAATTCGCCCTATTCAGACTCGCTTTCGCTGCGGCTCCGCATCTTCTGCTTAACCTTGCACGGGATCGTAACTCGCCGGTTCATTCTACAAAAGGCACGCCATCACCCGTTAACGGGCTCTGACTACTTGTAGGCACACGGTTTCAGGATCTCTTTCACTCCCCTTCCGGGGTGCTTTTCACCTTTCCCTCACGGTACTGGTTCACTATCGGTCACTAGGGAGTATTTAGCCTTGGGAGATGGTCCTCCCGGATTCCGACGGAATTTCACGTGTTCCGCCGTACTCAGGATCCACTCAGGAGAGAACGAAGTTTTGACTACAGGGCTGTTACCTCCTATGGCGGGCCTTTCCAGACCTCTTCATCTACCTCGTTCCTTTGTAACTCCGTACAGAGTGTCCTACAACCCCAAGAGGCAAGCCTCTTGGTTTGGGCTGGTCCCGTTTCGCTCGCCGCTACTCAGGGAATCGCATTTGCTTTCTCTTCCTCCGGGTACTTAGATGTTTCAGTTCCCCGGGTCTGCCTTCTCATATCCTATGTATTCAGATATGGATACCACTCCATTACGAGTGGTGGGTTTCCCCATTCGGAAATCTCCGGATCAAAGCTTGCTTACAGCTCCCCGAAGCATATCGGTGTTCGTCCCGTCCTTCATCGGCTCCTAGTGCCAAGGCATCCACCGTGCGCCCTTTCTAACTTAACCGTTAAAAAGAATCACTACGTGATATCTTGCATTACTAATTGAATGTGAATTACTTCTGTTATCTAGTTTTCAAAGAACAACATCTCGAAGAATCGAATGATCCTTCAAAACTAAACAAGACAGGGAACGTTCTGTTTATAAGACCCAAGGTCTTATATTCCGTTAAAATCCTTAGAAAGGAGGTGATCCAGCCGCACCTTCCGATACGGCTACCTTGTTACGACTTCACCCCAATCATCTGTCCCACCTTCGGCGGCTGGCTCCTAAAAGGTTACCTCACCGACTTCGGGTGTTACAAACTCTCGTGGTGTGACGGGCGGTGTGTACAAGGCCCGGGAACGTATTCACCGCGGCATGCTGATCCGCGATTACTAGCGATTCCAGCTTCACGCAGTCGAGTTGCAGACTGCGATCCGAACTGAGAACAGATTTGTGGGATTGGCTTAACCTCGCGGTTTCGCTGCCCTTTGTTCTGTCCATTGTAGCACGTGTGTAGCCCAGGTCATAAGGGGCATGATGATTTGACGTCATCCCCACCTTCCTCCGGTTTGTCACCGGCAGTCACCTTAGAGTGCCCAACTGAATGCTGGCAACTAAGATCAAGGGTTGCGCTCGTTGCGGGACTTAACCCAACATCTCACGACACGAGCTGACGACAACCATGCACCACCTGTCACTCTGCCCCCGAAGGGGACGTCCTATCTCTAGGATTGTCAGAGGATGTCAAGACCTGGTAAGGTTCTTCGCGTTGCTTCGAATTAAACCACATGCTCCACCGCTTGTGCGGGCCCCCGTCAATTCCTTTGAGTTTCAGTCTTGCGACCGTACTCCCCAGGCGGAGTGCTTAATGCGTTAGCTGCAGCACTAAGGGGCGGAAACCCCCTAACACTTAGCACTCATCGTTTACGGCGTGGACTACCAGGGTATCTAATCCTGTTCGCTCCCCACGCTTTCGCTCCTCAGCGTCAGTTACAGACCAGAGAGTCGCCTTCGCCACTGGTGTTCCTCCACATCTCTACGCATTTCACCGCTACACGTGGAATTCCACTCTCCTCTTCTGCACTCAAGTTCCCCAGTTTCCAATGACCCTCCCCGGTTGAGCCGGGGGCTTTCACATCAGACTTAAGAAACCGCCTGCGAGCCCTTTACGCCCAATAATTCCGGACAACGCTTGCCACCTACGTATTACCGCGGCTGCTGGCACGTAGTTAGCCGTGGCTTTCTGGTTAGGTACCGTCAAGGTGCCGCCCTATTTGAACGGCACTTGTTCTTCCCTAACAACAGAGCTTTACGATCCGAAAACCTTCATCACTCACGCGGCGTTGCTCCGTCAGACTTTCGTCCATTGCGGAAGATTCCCTACTGCTGCCTCCCGTAGGAGTCTGGGCCGTGTCTCAGTCCCAGTGTGGCCGATCACCCTCTCAGGTCGGCTACGCATCGTTGCCTTGGTGAGCCGTTACCTCACCAACTAGCTAATGCGCCGCGGGTCCATCTGTAAGTGGTAGCCGAAGCCACCTTTTATGTCTGAACCATGCGGTTCAAACAACCATCCGGTATTAGCCCCGGTTTCCCGGAGTTATCCCAGTCTTACAGGCAGGTTACCCACGTGTTACTCACCCGTCCGCCGCTAACATCAGGGAGCAAGCTCCCATCTGTCCGCTCGACTTGCATGTATTAGGCACGCCGCCAGCGTTCGTCCTGAGCCAGGATCAAACTCTCCGATAAAGTAGTTTGACTGACTACGCACATCGCTGTGCGATTTATTTAAAACTTTGAATTAACAGGTACGTTTTGTCTTGTTTAGTTTTCAAAGATCATTTTTGTTCACTTTCTCAAGCAACTTTTTAAGTATATAATAAGTTTCTCTTAAAGTCAACATGTTTTTTATAAATGGTGGAGCCTAGCGGGATCGAACCGCTGACCTCCTGCGTGCAAAGCAGGCGCTCTCCCAGCTGAGCTAAGGCCCCGAAGTGGTCGGGAAGACAGGATTCGAACCTGCGACCCCATGGTCCCAAACCATGTGCTCTACCAAGCTGAGCTACTTCCCGATTTCAAAAATATTATGGCGCGCCCGAGAGGAGTCGAACCCCTAACCTTTTGATCCGTAGTCAAACGCTCTATCCAATTGAGCTACGGGCGCATAATAATGAATGCCGAGGGCCGGACTTGAACCGGCACGGTAGTCACCTACCGCAGGATTTTAAGTCCTGTGTGTCTGCCAATTCCACCACCCCGGCGTGGATGGTATAGTTGGAGCGGAAGACGGGATTCGAACCCGCGACCCCCACCTTGGCAAGGTGGTGTTCTACCACTGAACTACTTCCGCATACAGGATATCTATCCTGTATAATGCGGGTGAAGGGACTTGAACCCCCACGTCATAAGACACTAGATCCTAAGTCTAGCGCGTCTGCCAATTCCGCCACACCCGCGTAACATGGTGAGCCATGAAGGACTCGAACCTTCGACCCTCTGATTAAAAGTCAGATGCTCTACCAACTGAGCTAATGGCTCTTTTTAAAAGACTTATGTTATTATCTTGTCCAAAAATGGTGCCGGCCAGAGGACTTGAACCCCCAACCTACTGATTACAAGTCAGTTGCTCTACCAATTGAGCTAGGCCGGCAAATATGGTGGAGGATGACGGGCTCGAACCGCCGACCCTCTGCTTGTAAGGCAGATGCTCTCCCAGCTGAGCTAATCCTCCATATATTACACTTACGTGTAATGGCTTGGCGGCGTCCTACTCTCACAGGGGGAAACCCCCGACTACCATCGGCGCTGAAGAGCTTAACTTCCGTGTTCGGCATGGGAACGGGTGTGACCTCTTCGCTATCGCCACCAAACCATTGAGAGTGTTCTCTCAAAACTAGATAACAGTAAGCATACATTCAAATTGGTTAAGTCCTCGATCGATTAGTATCTGTCAGCTCCATGTGTCGCCACACTTCCACCTCAGACCTATCAACCTGATCATCTTTCAGGGATCTTACTTCCTTGCGGAATGGGAAATCTCATCTTGAGGGGGGCTTCATGCTTAGATGCTTTCAGCACTTATCCCGTCCGCACATAGCTACCCAGCGATGCCCTTGGCAGAACAACTGGTACACCAGCGGTGCGTCCATCCCGGTCCTCTCGTACTAAGGACAGCTCCTCTCAAATTTCCTGCGCCCGCGACGGATAGGGACCGAACTGTCTCACGACGTTCTGAACCCAGCTCGCGTACCGCTTTAATGGGCGAACAGCCCAACCCTTGGGACCGACTACAGCCCCAGGATGCGATGAGCCGACATCGAGGTGCCAAACCTCCCCGTCGATGTGGACTCTTGGGGGAGATAAGCCTGTTATCCCCGGGGTAGCTTTTATCCGTTGAGCGATGGCCCTTCCATGCGGAACCACCGGATCACTAAGCCCGACTTTCGTCCCTGCTCGACTTGTAGGTCTCGCAGTCAAGCTCCCTTGTGCCTTTACACTCTGCGAATGATTTCCAACCATTCTGAGGGAACCTTTGGGCGCCTCCGTTACCTTTTAGGAGGCGACCGCCCCAGTCAAACTGCCCACCTGACACTGTCTCCCCGCCCGATAAGGGCGGCGGGTTAGAAGGTCAATACAGCCAGGGTAGTATCCCACCGATGCCTCCACCGAAGCTGGCGCTCCGGTTTCCAAGGCTCCTACCTATCCTGTACAAGCTGTACCAACATTCAATATCAGGCTGCAGTAAAGCTCCACGGGGTCTTTCCGTCCTGTCGCGGGTAACCTGCATCTTCACAGGTACTATAATTTCACCGAGTCTCTCGTTGAGACAGTGCCCAGATCGTTGCGCCTTTCGTGCGGGTCGGAACTTACCCGACAAGGAATTTCGCTACCTTAGGACCGTTATAGTTACGGCCGCCGTTTACTGGGGCTTCAATTCGCACCTTCGCTTACGCTAAGCGCTCCTCTTAACCTTCCAGCACCGGGCAGGCGTCAGCCCCTATACTTCGCCTTACGGCTTCGCAGAGACCTGTGTTTTTGCTAAACAGTCGCCTGGGCCTATTCACTGCGGCTCTCTCGGGCTTGCACCCTAACAGAGCACCCCTTCTCCCGAAGTTACGGGGTCATTTTGCCGAGTTCCTTAACGAGAGTTCTCTCGATCACCTTAGGATTCTCTCCTCGCCTACCTGTGTCGGTTTGCGGTACGGGCACCTCTCACCTCGCTAGAGGCTTTTCTTGGCAGTGTGGAATCAGGAACTTCGCTACTATAATTCGCTCGCCATCACAGCTCAGCCTTCACGGGAAACGGATTTGCCTATTTCCCAGCCTAACTGCTTGGACGCGGATATCCAATACCGCGCTTACCCTATCCTCCTGCGTCCCCCCATTGCTCAAATGGTGAGGAGGTGGTACAGGAATATCAACCTGTTATCCATCGCCTACGCCTTTCGGCCTCGGCTTAGGTCCCGACTAACCCTGAGCGGACGAGCCTTCCTCAGGAAACCTTAGGCATTCGGTGGAGGGGATTCTCACCCCTCTTTCGCTACTCATACCGGCATTCTCACTTCTAAGCGCTCCACAAGTCCTTCCGGTCTTGCTTCACAGCCCTTAGAACGCTCTCCTACCACTGTTCGAAGAACAGTCCGCAGCTTCGGTGATACGTTTAGCCCCGGTACATTTTCGGCGCAGAGTCACTCGACCAGTGAGCTATTACGCACTCTTTAAATGGTGGCTGCTTCTAAGCCAACATCCTGGTTGTCTAAGCAACTCCACATCCTTTTCCACTTAACGTATACTTTGGGACCTTAGCTGGCGGTCTGGGCTGTTTCCCTTTCGACTACGGATCTTATCACTCGCAGTCTGACTCCCAAGGATAAGTCATCGGCATTCGGAGTTTGACTGAATTCGGTAACCCGGTAGGGGCCCCTAGTCCAATCAGTGCTCTACCTCCGAGACTCTTACCTTGAGGCTAGCCCTAAAGCTATTTCGGAGAGAACCAGCTATCTCCAGGTTCGATTGGCATTTCACCCCTACCCACACCTCATCCCCGCACTTTTCAACGTGCGTGGGTTCGGGCCTCCATTCAGTGTTACCTGAACTTCACCCTGGACATGGGTAGATCACCTGGTTTCGGGTCTACGACCACGTACTCAATTCGCCCTATTCAGACTCGCTTTCGCTGCGGCTCCGCATCTTCTGCTTAACCTTGCACGGGATCGTAACTCGCCGGTTCATTCTACAAAAGGCACGCCATCACCCGTTAACGGGCTCTGACTACTTGTAGGCACACGGTTTCAGGATCTCTTTCACTCCCCTTCCGGGGTGCTTTTCACCTTTCCCTCACGGTACTGGTTCACTATCGGTCACTAGGGAGTATTTAGCCTTGGGAGATGGTCCTCCCGGATTCCGACGGAATTTCACGTGTTCCGCCGTACTCAGGATCCACTCAGGAGAGAACGAAGTTTTGACTACAGGGCTGTTACCTCCTATGGCGGGCCTTTCCAGACCTCTTCATCTACCTCGTTCCTTTGTAACTCCGTACAGAGTGTCCTACAACCCCAAGAGGCAAGCCTCTTGGTTTGGGCTGGTCCCGTTTCGCTCGCCGCTACTCAGGGAATCGCATTTGCTTTCTCTTCCTCCGGGTACTTAGATGTTTCAGTTCCCCGGGTCTGCCTTCTCATATCCTATGTATTCAGATATGGATACCACTCCATTACGAGTGGTGGGTTTCCCCATTCGGAAATCTCCGGATCAAAGCTTGCTTACAGCTCCCCGAAGCATATCGGTGTTCGTCCCGTCCTTCATCGGCTCCTAGTGCCAAGGCATCCACCGTGCGCCCTTTCTAACTTAACCGTTAAAAAGAATCACTACGTGATATCTTGCATTACTAATTGAATGTGAATTACTTCTGTTATCTAGTTTTCAAAGAACAACATCTCGAAGAATCAAATGATCCTTCAAAACTAAACAAGACAGGGAACGTTCTGTTTATAAGACCCAAGGTCTTATATTCCGTTAAAATCCTTAGAAAGGAGGTGATCCAGCCGCACCTTCCGATACGGCTACCTTGTTACGACTTCACCCCAATCATCTGTCCCACCTTCGGCGGCTGGCTCCTAAAAGGTTACCTCACCGACTTCGGGTGTTACAAACTCTCGTGGTGTGACGGGCGGTGTGTACAAGGCCCGGGAACGTATTCACCGCGGCATGCTGATCCGCGATTACTAGCGATTCCAGCTTCACGCAGTCGAGTTGCAGACTGCGATCCGAACTGAGAACAGATTTGTGGGATTGGCTTAACCTCGCGGTTTCGCTGCCCTTTGTTCTGTCCATTGTAGCACGTGTGTAGCCCAGGTCATAAGGGGCATGATGATTTGACGTCATCCCCACCTTCCTCCGGTTTGTCACCGGCAGTCACCTTAGAGTGCCCAACTGAATGCTGGCAACTAAGATCAAGGGTTGCGCTCGTTGCGGGACTTAACCCAACATCTCACGACACGAGCTGACGACAACCATGCACCACCTGTCACTCTGCCCCCGAAGGGGACGTCCTATCTCTAGGATTGTCAGAGGATGTCAAGACCTGGTAAGGTTCTTCGCGTTGCTTCGAATTAAACCACATGCTCCACCGCTTGTGCGGGCCCCCGTCAATTCCTTTGAGTTTCAGTCTTGCGACCGTACTCCCCAGGCGGAGTGCTTAATGCGTTAGCTGCAGCACTAAGGGGCGGAAACCCCCTAACACTTAGCACTCATCGTTTACGGCGTGGACTACCAGGGTATCTAATCCTGTTCGCTCCCCACGCTTTCGCTCCTCAGCGTCAGTTACAGACCAGAGAGTCGCCTTCGCCACTGGTGTTCCTCCACATCTCTACGCATTTCACCGCTACACGTGGAATTCCACTCTCCTCTTCTGCACTCAAGTTCCCCAGTTTCCAATGACCCTCCCCGGTTGAGCCGGGGGCTTTCACATCAGACTTAAGAAACCGCCTGCGAGCCCTTTACGCCCAATAATTCCGGACAACGCTTGCCACCTACGTATTACCGCGGCTGCTGGCACGTAGTTAGCCGTGGCTTTCTGGTTAGGTACCGTCAAGGTGCCGCCCTATTTGAACGGCACTTGTTCTTCCCTAACAACAGAGCTTTACGATCCGAAAACCTTCATCACTCACGCGGCGTTGCTCCGTCAGACTTTCGTCCATTGCGGAAGATTCCCTACTGCTGCCTCCCGTAGGAGTCTGGGCCGTGTCTCAGTCCCAGTGTGGCCGATCACCCTCTCAGGTCGGCTACGCATCGTTGCCTTGGTGAGCCGTTACCTCACCAACTAGCTAATGCGCCGCGGGTCCATCTGTAAGTGGTAGCCGAAGCCACCTTTTATGTCTGAACCATGCGGTTCAAACAACCATCCGGTATTAGCCCCGGTTTCCCGGAGTTATCCCAGTCTTACAGGCAGGTTACCCACGTGTTACTCACCCGTCCGCCGCTAACATCAGGGAGCAAGCTCCCATCTGTCCGCTCGACTTGCATGTATTAGGCACGCCGCCAGCGTTCGTCCTGAGCCAGGATCAAACTCTCCGATAAAGTGTTTGACTGACTACGCACATCGCTGTGCGATTTATTTAAAACTTTGAATTAACAGGTACGTTTTGTCTTGTTTAGTTTTCAAAGATCATTTTGTCTTTCGTTCAAGCGACTTTATTATTATATCTTATCAATCTCTTGAAGTCAACAACTTTTTGAATTTCTTTTTTTCGTCAGCGCCTTGTTTAGCGGCAACGAATAATAATATACCACCTCACAAATAATAGTGCAATAGTTTTTTAAAAGAAAATCAAAAAAGTTTTACGAGCGGCTTGTTTCTAAAAAAGCGCCGTACTGCGATAAGCAGAAACGGCGCCTTCCCTTTTATTAGCGTTGTCTCATTTGAGGGAATAATAAAACGTCTCTGATAGACGGAGCATTTGTTAACAGCATGACAAGGCGGTCGATACCGATACCCAATCCCCCGGTCGGCGGCATGCCGTATTCAAGAGCTTCAACGAAGTCTTCATCCATCATATGCGCTTCATCGTTACCTTCTTCTCTTTCTTTTAATTGCGCTTCAAAGCGTTCCCTCTGGTCAATAGGGTCATTCAGCTCCGTAAACGCATTAGCGTGCTCACGGCCGACGATAAACAGCTCAAAACGGTCTGTAAAGCGAGGGTCCTCAGGATTTTTCTTAGCAAGAGGAGAAATCTCTACAGGGTGGCCGTAAATAAATGTAGGCTGAATGAGTGTTTCTTCAATTTTTTGTTCGAAGAATTCATTGATGATATGACCCACCGTCATTGAGTTTGTGATCTCGATACCATGCTCTTTTGCATGACCGCGCGCTTCTTCAACAGTCATCTCATTCCAGAAATCTACGCCTGTCGCTTCTTTGACCGCATCTACCATGTGGAGTCGTTTCCATTCAGGTTTCAGATCAATCTGCTCTTCTCCGTACTGGATTGTGGTGCTTCCAAGCACTTCCTGCGCAATATGTGCTACGAGGTTTTCCGTAAGACTCATAATATCTTTATAATCGGCGTACGCTTCATACAGCTCGATCATCGTGAATTCAGGGTTATGGCGTGTAGAAACACCTTCATTACGGAACACACGGCCGATTTCGTAGACTTTTTCCAATCCGCCGACAATCAGGCGTTTCAGGTGCAGTTCAATCGCAATACGCATATAAAGAGGCATGTCGAGCGCATTATGGTGCGTGATGAACGGGCGTGCAGACGCTCCTCCCGGTATGCTGTGCATCGTAGGTGTTTCAACTTCTAAGTATCCATGGTCATCTAAGTATCTTCTCATCGCTTGGATGATTTTGCTGCGTGTGATAAACGTTTGTTTGCTGTCAGGGTTTACGATGAGATCGAGATAGCGCTGGCGGTAACGCTGTTCAACGTCTTTTAACCCATGATATTTATCAGGAAGAGGACGCAGTGCTTTTGTCAGCAGTTCGAAAGATGTCGCTTTGACAGAAAGCTCGCCTACGTTTGTTTTGAAAACTTTCCCCGTGATGCCGATAACGTCTCCGAGGTCTGAAGATTTAAAGATTTCATATTGTTCTTCGCCGACACTGTCTTTTCTTACGTAAATTTGAATTTGACCTTCTAAATCCTGCAGATGCGCAAAGCCGGCTTTCCCTTTTCCGCGCTTTGTCATCATACGGCCTGCAATGGTCACTTCGATCGCTTTTTCTTCCAGTTCTTCTTTAGAAAGCTCCTGGTAGGCGTCAATGATCTGTTGAGATTGATGCGTTCTCTCGAAACGTTCGCCGAAAGGGTCAATGCCGTTTTCTCTCAGCTGGTTCATTTTATCTCGTCTGACTTGCAGCTGGTCGTTCAATTCCTCATGATTTTGCTCTTCTTGACTCATTGGTATCACTCCGTTACATTTTGATTTCACGAAAAAGCAGAAAAACTGCCAGCGGTAAGCTGGCAGTGAGCAGCAATAGAGGGTGTATATTAACCTACTTTTGCATCTTGAAGCTCTTTTGCCTCTGCTTCGGCGGTAAATGCATCTAAAAGCTGCACAACTTCTTCACGCGTCTCACATTGGTTAATTTCGTTGCGTACATTCGCATTGCCTCTGACACCTTTCAGGTACCAGGCAGCGTGTTTTCTCATTTCTCTGACTGCCACATTTTCGCCTTTTAACTTAATCAGGCGGTCTAAGTGCAGTTTGCATACCGACATTTTTTCACGGACTTTCGGTTCGTCTTTTAACTCGCCGGTTTCAAGGTAGTGCACCGTACGGTAAATCATCCACGGGTTGCCGAGTGCGGCCCGGCCGATCATGACGCCGTCAACTCCTGTTTCCTCGAGCATGCGTTTCGCGTCCTGAGGCGTTTTGACATCACCGTTTCCGATGACGGGAATGGAGACGGATTGCTTCACTTCTTTAATGATATCCCAGTTCGCAGTGCCTTCATACATTTGCACTCTTGTGCGTCCGTGCAGGGCAACGGCTTTTCCGCCGGCACGTTCAACGGCTTGGGCATTTTTCACCGCATAAATGTGCTCTTCATCCCAGCCCATTCTCATCTTCACTGTAACCGGCTTATCAACAGCATCTACTACTGCGGATACCATTTCATAAATCTTATCGGGATCGAGAAGCCATTTGGCGCCCGCGTCACATTTTGTAATCTTGGGTACGGGACATCCCATGTTAATATCAATAATATCAGCAGTCGTGTTTTGATCTACAAACTTCGCCGCTTCCACAAGGGTTTCCTTTTTTCCTCCAAAAATCTGAAGGCTGAGCGGTTTTTCACGTTCATCAATGTAAAGCATCCCCATTGTTCTTGCGTTGTTGTAAAGAATCGCTTTGTCACTGACCATTTCAGCGCATACCAATCCGGCTCCGAATTCCTTTACAGTCAATCTGAACGCTGAGTTGCAGACACCGGCCATAGGGGCAAGCACAACCCGGTTTTTCAATTGAATATCACCGATTTTAAACATTTTTCCCCTCCTTTCATTTGTCTATTTTTCAGGCGGGGCCAATTCGTCCGCACTTATATTTAAAACATCTGCCGCAGCTTGAATGATGGCATCTGACGGCAATCGGTTTCCGCGTTCAATTTCACCGACAATAGAAACTGATATACCTAATGCTTTTGCAAATCCTTCTTGAGTATAACCTTTCAGCTTTCTGAATGCACGAATTCGCCTACCCCAGATTTCTGCTTCCATACTCTTACACCTTCTTGGTTTGTTTCAGCGCTTATCGTGATATGATCCGCCTGCGGACATATTTCTTTTAACGGCGCAAGGACAAATAAGCGCTCATACATTCTCGGATGCGGAACAATCAGCCGCTCTGTTTCAATATTTTCACGATTATACAGCAAAATGTCAAGGTCTGCCGTCCGCGGTCCCCAGCGAATCTCTCTCGTTCTGCCTAATTCAGCTTCAATGCTCTGCGTTACATCAAGAAGTTCAAAAGGAGATAACGACGTTTTCACTTCAACCGCCATATTGAGAAACTGATCTTGATCCTCATAGCCGACGGGATCTGTTTCATATATGGAGGACACCTTTGACACCGTCACGCCATGATGCCGGCTGAGCATGGCCACTGCCTGACGCAAATAATGTTCACGGTCGCCCATATTGGAGCCGAGGCCGATATATGCCGTATTGTTCATGATTTCTTTCTCGTCATTTCTATGGCTACTGATTTATAATGGCCGGGAATCGGCGGGTCAGGCTTAACAACCTTTACCGTACATTGCTGCACCGGCTCAAATTTCTCAAGGACGGTGTCTGCGATCCGTTCCGCAAGGGTCTCGACCAAATTAACGGGCTCGCCCTCAACGATGCCGCGGCAGACACTGTACAATTCCGCATAGTTAATGGTATAAGAAAGGTCATCCGTTTTTCCCGCTTTGCTCAAATCCAGTTCGGCAGTCAGGTCTACTTTGAAGCGCTGGCCGAGTTTGTTTTCTTCTTCGAACACGCCGTGATATCCGTAAAACTCCATACCTTCCACATATACTTTATCCATAATGTACGCCTCCTTTGTTCAACATAGCATCCATCATCTTCGTCATTCTTGCGATCTCTTTGACATCGTGCACCCTCACAATGTCGCAGCCTTTTTGGACGCCAAGGCATACTGTCGCTCCCGTTCCCTCGGCACGTTCTTCAGGGGGAAGGTCAAGCACACGGCCGATGAACCTTTTTCTCGATGTCGCCAGGAGCAGCGGATAACCTAACCCGCTGAACACCTCCAGCTTGTTCATGACAGCCAGATTGTCCTCATAGTTTTTCGCAAAGCCGATCCCCGGATCCAGAATCATATTTTCATCTGTGACGCCGGCTTCTGCGGCAATTTTTACGCTTTCCATCAAGTCTGCAAGCATATCAGGAATAAGATCGTTGTAGTTTCTTTCCATGCGATTATGCATTAAGATAATCGGAACCCCGTGTGCGGCGGCTACTGACGCCATGTCAGGATCACCTTTCGCCCCCCAGATGTCATTAAGGATAGAGGCTCCCGCTTTGACCGCTTCGTCTGCCACGGACGCTTTGTACGTATCGATTGAAAGCGGAATGTCCAGCTCGCTTGTGATCCGCTCTATGACGGGGATGACTCGTGACATTTCCTCATCAGCCGACACGAGTGATGCGCCGGGTCTTGTCGATTCGCCGCCGATATCTATGATATGCGCCCCTTCTTCAGCCATCTTCGCCGCATGCAGAAGCGCCCTTTCCGTACTGTCGTATTTGCCGCCGTCAGAGAAGGAGTCTGGCGTTACATTTAATATCCCCATAACGAGCGTCTTCTCTTTATAGGAAAGAGCGCCTTTTTTTGTATGAATCAGTTTAGGCTGTTCAATTGTTTGCTGCGCCATTTTGTTCCTCCTCCTGTACATTCATTTTGTTTATTTCCTGCTGATACTGCTTACGGAGCAATTGCACCGTTTTTCCGCTCACTCCGGGCAGCGGCACTTCCTCTATTTTAGAAAACGGGATGATTTCAAGCACGGAGTTTGTCAACCATGCTTCATCCGCTTCAAGCATTGATTGAAAACGGAATCGGCCTTCGGTGACTTCTGTCCCCTGCCGTTTCAATTCATCAATAACAAACTGTCTCGTTACGCCGTCGAGAATGCCTGTATCCAAGGATGGTGTAAAGACCTTGTCTCCTTTTCGCCAAAACACGTTGGAGACAATGCCTTCCGCGACATCTCCTTCTCCGGTCAGGAAAATGCCTTCAAAATTGGGATCATTCCCGATCTCCCGTTTAGCATACATGTTGTTTAAATAGTGATGGGATTTTAACCGGAAATATCCTTCAGGCGTATTTCTCCTGATAGAGAGAAGCCTGCCTTCTTTTTGAACAGGCAGAGTTTCCGGATTGAGCCGGTTGACGAAACAAAGGACGGTCGGCTTTTCATAAGTCTGCGCGGCAAACCCCTTATCGCTGACGCCTGCCGAGATGTTAAGCCGGACACGCACGCTGCCGTCCTTTATGTCATTGAGGAGCAACAGTCTCCGAAGCATATCAAGCAGCTCCTGTTTGTTCACCTCATATGCAATCTGCAGATCCCGAAGCGCCCTGTTGAGCCTGGCGACATGCGCATCCGGCAGAAACGGCCGGCCGCTGTAAAGCCTGAACGTCTCGAACGCGCCGATCCCGTACAGATAACCATGGTCAAAAGGAGAAAGCGCCGCTTCTTTCTCCTCTATATATTGACCATTCAAATATATAATCACACCGTCACTTCCTTTTTGCGGTGTGTCTCTATAAAGTTTCTGAGCATCTCTTTGCCGAAGGAGGTCATGATGGATTCCGGATGGAACTGAACACCTTCAACAGGCAGCTCATTATGGCGGATTGCCATAATTTCTCCTTCTTTGGTTTGAGCGGATACCGTAAAACAATCCGGCAGCGTGTCCGCTTTGACAATAAGTGAATGGTACCGGGTGGCGACCAGCGGATTTTGCAGGCCTTTAAAAATCGTCTGTCCGTCATGCATAACTTCTGACGTTTTGCCGTGCATGAGCCGCTCTGCTCTGACGACATCGCCGCCGAATACTTGCGCAATCGACTGATGCCCGAGACATACGCCGAAAATAGGAATACTGCCGGCAAAATGTTTGATGGCTTCGAGGCTGATCCCCGCTTCATCAGGACTGCACGGCCCGGGTGAAATCATTAAGAAGTCCGGACCCAGCTCTTCTATCTGCTCAATCGTAATCTCGTCATTCCGTCTGACGATCAGTTCCTCCCCGAGCTCACCCAAATATTGAACCAAGTTGTACGTAAATGAATCATAATTGTCAATCATTAAAATCATCTCTGCTCACCTCGTCTGATTTTTTGTCTCTTCTTCGCTCAGCTCTAACGCCTTTTTCATCGCAAAAGCTTTTTTGAACGATTCCTTGTATTCATGCTTCGGAACCGAATCAATGACCACTCCTGCTCCGGACTGCATAAAAGCATGTCCGCCGGCTGCATAGATCGTCCGGATCACAATGTTAAACTGCAAATCTCCGTTGAATCCGAACCAGCCTATAGATCCAGTATAAAGCCCCCGTCTTGTCGGCTCAAGCTCTTCTATAATTTCCATCGTTCTCACTTTGGGCGCTCCCGTGATGGTGCCCCCCGGGAACACCGCATGAATAATGTCTGTCGCGTCATATCCGTCCTGCAGCTCTCCCTGTACGTTTGACACGATATGCATGACGTGGGAATACTTTTCGATCGCCATAAATTCGTTAACGCGCACGGAGCCGTAGCGCGATACGCGCCCGAGGTCATTGCGCTCAAGATCAACAAGCATGACGTGTTCCGCACGTTCTTTTTCATTGTGAATTAATTCGTCAGCCAAAGCCTTGTCTTCAGCATCGTCTTTTCCTCTTGAACGCGTACCCGCGATCGGTCTCGTTTCAAGCTTCTTCCCCTTCTTTGTCACCAATAGCTCCGGCGACCCGCATATCACTTGAAACCCCGGTGTCTCGAGATAGGCCATGTAAGGAGACGGATTGACGTTTCTCAAGTGTTTATACACCTCATACGGATGAACGGATAAGGACTGAGACTGCCTGATGGACAAATTAACCTGGAACACATCGCCGCTCGCGATATATTGTTTAATTTGTTCTACAGCCTGCGAAAATCCTTCTTCAGTGAACGGAGCGGCGTACGATCCGTCCCCATTCCGATCCAGCGGTGAAAAAGGCTCGTCCGCCGTTTGGAGGGAACACCACATGTCCTCTAAGCCGGACAGCTTTTCTTCCGCAAGATCCGCTTCTTCCGCTTCAGTATGGGTAATGAGCCATAACGCCTCTTCCTCATGGTCATAAACGGCCACATCATCAAAAACAAGAAAGTAAATATCAGGTGTTTCCAGATCATCTAACGACAGCATCTTAAAATTCTCAATATATCGGGCGTAGTCGTAACTGATAAAACCAATCGCACCGCCCTGAAAGTCCGGAAACTCAACGTTTGTTTCCGTTCCGAGCGTTCCAAACCATTCATGAAAGGCCCGCAGCGGGTCACCTTCTTTAAACAGTGTTTCCCCCTCATGCTTGATCGTTGTAATTCCGTCTTTCCCTCTGACGGACGCAATCGGATCTAGACCGGCTATACTGAATCTTCCCCCTCTCGCGCTTTCGAGCAGAACATGCCGTTTTCTCGATTTCGAAAGGTTTTCATATCGCTGTAAAAATGCTTGTTTCGTAAAAGGTATTTTTCTTCCTGCCGGTCTGCGTTGTGCCATCATATCAATCCTCTGCTTCGTTTTACTGTAGTTTTATTTTAAAGCAATCACACTGGTGAAAAAAGTGAATTTCGCTTCCAACCATAAAATTCGAAACGTTTTTTGGATTTTCGATGCTTCAGCACAAAAAAACTCCCGGATACAGCCGGGAGCCGTGTATATGTCTCTATTCAAACTGATAAAGCGGTGTGCTTAAGTAACGTTCTCCGTTACTAGGGATGATCGCAAGCACTTTCTTGCCTTTCCCCAGTTTTTTCGCGATTTCCAGTGCCGCGTAAATGGCCGCTCCGGAAGAAATGCCGCCGAGAATCCCTTCTTCTTTTGCCGTTTTACGGGCATATTCAAATGCATCCTCGTTTTTGACGGGAATGATCTGATCATAGATGTCCGTATTCAATGTTTCAGGGACAAATCCCGCTCCGATACCCTGAATTTTATGCGGGCCCGGTTTTCCGCCGGAAAGAACTGGAGAATCCGCCGGCTCTACCGCATAGATTTTGATGGATGGATATGCTTCTTTCAGCACTTCGCCCGCTCCCGTGATGGTTCCGCCGGTACCGATTCCGGCCACGAACGCATCAAGCTGGTCGTCACCAAACTGTTCTACGATTTCTTTCCCCGTCGTTTGGCGGTGAATTTCCGGGTTTGCCGCATTGTTGAATTGCTGAGGCACAAAGTATCCGTGTTCCTCGGCAAGTTCCTCCGCCTTTTTAATGGCGCCCTTCATTCCTTCTGCGCCGGGAGTCAGCACAAGCTCCGCTCCGTATGCGCGCAGCAGATTGCGTCGTTCCATACTCATTGTATCAGGCATAACGAGAATGGCTCTGAGACCTTTAGCCGCTGCCACCATTGCAAGACCGATCCCTGTATTTCCGCTTGTCGGTTCAATGATTGTGTCGCCGGCTTTTAATTTTCCTTCTTTTTCAGCCGCTTCAATCATCGCCACTCCGATCCGGTCTTTTACGCTGCTGCCCGGATTCATGTATTCAAGCTTCAGATATACATCTGCACTGTTTTCATCCGTCAGGCGATTCAATTTCACAATAGGAGTATTTCCGATTAGTTCAGTAATAGAATTTGCAATACGCACCATGTTGGACACCTCAATTTCCGACTAAATTTATTGGTATTATAAATATAAGTTATCAATTTCAAAATTTTTTGTCAATCATTTAGTTCTTTTTTCCCCGTAGAACCAAGAGACCCCCGCCTCTTTCCACAGCGTTTTGACTGTCGCCTTGTCACCTAATTGATCCATCGCGATCTGGCGTCTGATTTGGCTCTTCACTTCATTGTATGAGAAAGTTCTCGCTTTAAGCTTTTCTTTCAGCTGAATGACGGCGTATCCTGAGGAAACTTTAATCGGTTCAGCGGACCATTCATCTTCTTTAAGATTTTTAGCTTCTGTGATATATGCCTGCGGGATATTTTCCTGGTTTTCTGTCACAAAGCCGAGGTCTCCGCCATACTGAGACGTGTATCTGTCCGTGGAACGCTCAGCGGCGACGGCTTCAAAGCTGGAACCGCCTTTCAAATCAGCAAGCACCCTGTCCGCCTCTTCTTTGTTTTTGACGACGATGTGCCGGATTCTGTAGGAATCATCGAAATGGTACAGTTCTTTATTTTTATTATAAAATGATTGCATTTCCTTATCCGATATATCGATGTCCTTCGTCAGCAGTTCTTCAAGAAGAATGTTGTAGCGGATCTGGTCTTTCCATTCTTTTTCGGTAATATGGCTGTCTTCATAAAATGAATTATTCACCGCTTTGATTAAAAGAAACTCCCGCTCCAATTCGCTGTTTGAAACTGTGAGTTTATTCTTTTTCGCAAGCTCTTCCACTACTTGTGCATTAATCATGTCTTCCAGAGTTGATTTTCCGTACTGGTCTTCCATCTTTTTCATCCAGTCTTGCCGTGTGATATGTTTATCACCGATTGTCGCGATGGATTCTTCAGATGACCCCGCGGCTTGGGATTTTGTTAACTTATACGCCACTGTCACACTGCATACTAACAGCGCCGCTACAATAATCGTCAAAAGTGTTCTCGATTTCAAAATCTACCCCATCCCTTTTATAAAATAGAACAACCCGCTAAAGAGCTAGCGGGTTGTTTCGTCACGAAGCTCTTCCAGTTCTTCTTTTGTAAATAAATATTTCTCATTACAAAAATGGCAAACCGCTTCGGCTTTTCCGTCTTCTTCTATCATATCTTGTATTTCTTTTTTGCCTAGTCCTAAAATGGCCGTTTCGAATCGATCTTTTGAACAAGAACAGTGAAATTTGACCGGCATTGTTTCGAGAACGTCCGGTTTTTGACCCAGAACTTCTTCTAAGATTTCTTCCGGTGTCAGGCCTTTTTGAATCAATTTTGAAATCGGTTCGATTTGAGATAATTGCTTTTCAATTGTTGAAATGGTTTCTTCATCAGTCCCCGGAAGAAGCTGAATGATGAACCCGCCCGCAGCGAGAATCGTGTTATCAGGATTTACCAGAACACCTACGCCGACAGATGAAGGGACTTGTTCAGAAGAAACAAGGTAATACGTGAAGTCGTCACCGAGTTCACCCGAGACAATCTCTACTTGTCCCGTAAAATAATCACGCAAGCCCAAATCTTTTACGACACTGAGTGTTCCGTCAGTTCCGACCGCCCGTCTGACATCCAGTTTCCCTTGTTCATTGAGGTCAAAATGAACGTGCGGGTTTGATACGTATGCTCTTACCTCACCCTTTGCGTTCGCATCTGCGACAATGGCTCCGATCGGGCCGCCGCCTTCTATTTTGACTGTCAGCTTATCTTCACCCTTAAGCATCGCTCCGAGCATCAGAGAAGCTGTCATCGTCCGGCCGATTGCGGCTGATGCCGTCGGCCACGTGTCATGCCTTCTTTGCGCTTCATTAACCATATCTGTCGTTCTGGCTGCATAAGCCCGCACTTTACCGTCATATGCAATTGCTTTAATTAAATAATCCATCGTTTACCTCCTATACGTGACCCACACGATTTCGCTCATAAATGATTTCCAGCCCTTTCAGAGTGAGAAACGGGTCAACAATATCAATACAGTCTGATTCGTTTGCGATTAATGACGCAAGCCCGCCTGTCGCAATGACTTTCGGTTCCTGTGTTGCCTGCCATTTCATCCGCTTCACTATACCTTCAACTTGTCCGACATATCCGAAAAGGATGCCGGACTGCATGGCGCTTACCGTGTTTTTGCCGATAATATTGTCCGGACGGGCAATTTCAATTCTCGGAAGCTTCGCCGCACGTGAGTACAGGGCTTCCGTTGAAATCGTAATGCCGGGAGCAATCGCGCCGCCCATGTATTGTTTGTTTTCATCAATGTAGCAATACGTCGTCGCCGTTCCGAAATCAACAACAATTAAGGGGCCGCCATACTGCTGGATCGCCGCAACGGCATTGACGATCCTGTCAGCTCCCACTTCTTTCGGATTGTCATACTTTATATTTAAACCTGTTTTCATTCCCGGGCCGACAACTTGCGGCTCGATGTGAAAGTATTTTGTGCACATTCTTTCTAAAGAGAACATAATCGGCGGCACCACGGATGAGATGATAATCCCTTCAATCTGTTCAAACATGAGTCCGGAATGTTCAAATAAGGAGCGGAGCAGCATGCCGAATTCGTCTTCTGTTTTGTGCCTGCTCGTTTCTATGCGCCAATGATATTCTAATTCCCCATCATGATATACACCAATCACGGTGTTGGTGTTCCCCACATCTATAACCAGTAACAACCTCTATCACCACTTTTGAATAGTTTCTAATCATAACATTTTCAACATTCTACAATACCATACACGATCTGCGGCTCTTTTGTAAACAAAACGGAACCAGTAAAAAAACCGCCGGTATACGCCGGCGGTTTTCATATCAGAAAGCGAACTATTCTTTCGGCTCGTCTTTCTTTTCGTCTTCTGTTTTAGACAGGATGTTTACTTTCACATCGTCTTTTTGAAGATGGTCATCTGAGAAATTGCGCTCAGGGAGTTTTCCGTGATCCACGAGATGCTTGATTTGTTCCGCATCTAATGTTTCCACATCAAGCAATGTCTGAGCAATCAATTCAAGCTTATCGCGATTTTCAGTCAGGATGGTTTTCGCACGCTCATAACATTCTTTAATGATGCGCTGAATTTCCTGATCGATTTCGTAAGCGATCTGATCACTGTAGTTTTGCTCGTTGTTGAAATCCCGGCCCAGGAATACTTGACCGCCTTGAGATTGACCGAACTGAAGCGGTCCGAGTTTTTCTGACATACCGAACTCTGTCACCATTCTTCTGGCAATGTTCGTTGCCCGCTGGAAGTCATTGTGAGCGCCCGTGCTGACTTCGCCGAAGATAATTTCCTCGGCAACGCGTCCGCCCAGAAGACCGACAATTTTATCGAGAAGTTCAGGTTTTGTCTGGAAGTAACGGTCTTCTCTCGGAAGCATGACCGCGTATCCGCCCGCCTGCCCCCTCGGAACGATCGTTACTTTATGAACCATATCGGCTTCATCCAGCACAAGTCCGATAACGGTGTGACCGCCCTCGTGGTACGCCACGATATTGCGTTCTTTTTTCGATATGACGCGGCTCTTCTTCGCAGGGCCCGCAATGACACGGTCCGTCGCTTCATCAATGTCGCGCATATCAATTTTCTTCTTGTTTTGACGGGCAGCAACAAGTGCCGCTTCGTTAAGAAGGTTTTCTAAATCGGCGCCTGAGAAACCGGGTGTTCTTGAAGCGATCGCTTTTAAGTTCACCGTTTCATCAAGCGGTTTGTTTCTCGCATGGACCTGTAATACGGCTTCACGGCCGATGACATCCGGACGGTCTACCGTAATCTGACGGTCAAAACGTCCCGGACGAAGCAATGCAGGGTCGAGAATGTCCGCACGGTTTGTCGCAGCGATAATAATGATTCCTTCATTCGCACTGAAACCGTCCATCTCTACAAGCAGCTGGTTCAGCGTCTGTTCGCGTTCATCATGCCCGCCGCCAAGACCTGCGCCGCGCTGACGTCCCACCGCGTCGATCTCATCAATGAAGATCAGACAAGGCGCATTCTTTTTCGCATTTTCGAATAAATCACGCACACGGGAAGCACCGACACCAACAAACATTTCAACGAAGTCAGATCCGCTGATGCTGAAGAAAGGAACGCCCGCTTCACCGGCTGAGGCTCTCGCAAGCAGCGTCTTACCGGTTCCCGGAGGTCCGACCAACAGCACGCCTTTAGGGATTCTGGCGCCAAGCTCGGCGAATTTGCGAGGATCTTTCAGAAACTCAACAACCTCAACGAGCTCCTGCTTCTCCTCATCCGCGCCGGCTACATCTTTAAACTTCACGCGTTTCTTTTCTTCCGTATACAGCTTCGCTTTGCTCTTTCCGAAGTTCATGACACGGCTGCCGCCGCCCTGAGCCTGATTGAGCAGGAAGAAAAACAGAATAAAGATGATGACAAACGGAATGATCGTCGTTAAGAACGTCACCCACCCGCTTGTTTCCTGTGCGGGATCAACTTTTACGTCCGTCTTTTTAATTGCATCAAATATCTGGTCTGCTCCTTTTCCTTCAGGAACATGTGTTAAAAAGTACTGGTCTTTGTCGTATTTTTTCAGCTGTCCTTTTACCTCATAAACACCTCTGACAGGCTGAACCGATACGCTATCAACTTTCCCCTCATCGAGGTTCTTGATAAACGTACTGTACGACATATTTTCTGTTTTCGGGTTTGAAGTCTGGAAGTAACTCACAACCCCGATTACTACTAATAAAATAAGTAAATAAAAAATGGTATTACGGAAGACCCGATTCATTCCTTACCTCCTCCCACAGTAAGCACAACTATGTTCAATAGTACCATAGAAAATCATTCCAATACAACCGATAACCATCTCGGAAGCAGGCAGCCGATCAGCTTTCATAAATCGCCGGTTTTAATACTCCGATGTAAGGCAGATTGCGATAGCGTTCGGCATAATCAAGTCCGTAACCCACAACAAACGCGTCAGGAACTTCAAAGCCTACGAAGTCTGCTTTAATGTCCGCTTTTCTTCCGCTTGGTTTATCCAACAGGGTAACAATCTTAATTGATTTCGCTTTACGATATCGGAAGAGTTCTACGAGATAGCTCAAGGTTAACCCACTGTCGATAATATCTTCAATGATTAAGATGTCCCGGCCTTCTACAGATGTATCCAAATCTTTGATGATTTTGACTTCTCCGGAAGAAACCGTGGAATTTCCGTAGCTTGATACATCCATGAAGTCCATTTCCAAATATGTATCAATATGCTTTATAAGATCAGCCATAAAAGGAAGCGCTCCCTTTAACACACCGATTGCCAACGGAAACGTGTCGCTGTACTCGCTTGTTAATTGTTCTCCAAGCTGTTTTACTTTCTGCTGGATCTCATCTTCTGAGATCAGCACTTTTTCGATATCCTGTTTCATGTTAATGCTTGCCCCCTACACTTTTCATGCTGTCTATATTGTAATACAATGCGGTCACTGTTTGAAATCACAAGATCGTCAAAGATGGATTTTTTCAAGCCAGGCAGCCAGATAATTTCACCGCTCGCATCCGTTACAATCGGCCATTCGTCCCGATCCCGCAGAGGCAGTTTATGATCAATAAATATATCTTTCACCTTTTTCGAGCCATTCATCCCTTTAAGTTTGATCCGATCGCCGATTTTTCTCGTCCGGATTGTTAAAGGAAATTGCACCTTATTTCTGCTTGTCATAAAAACAGCATTCCCATTTTTGATATGAGGGTCAGCCTGATCGGCCACCTCTATCATAAAGCCGTTGGGGAGAACAGCAGTCTCGCCTTCCGCTCCTTGCAGCTGCAGCTCAAAGGGAACTTTTTCACATTGCCATTGTTCAAATGTAAACAAACATGTCTGATATGATTTGACCACCTTGAGCCCTTTCGGAAAATCAAGCACTCCCGAGGCGCTTCCATTTTCCGCCCATTCGAGAAACTGCTGTATGTGGCGGGCGGAAAACGACGATGGAACGTTTTCATAAAGATAGTTTAATATTAGTTGAACTCCTCTTCTTTGTAAAGGTATCGGAAGGGCAAGCAATTGAGAGGAATTGACTTCAACCGATGTGTCTGACTTGCTTGTAATAACCTTATTCATTCGTTCTTTCGTTAATGACTGCAGGTATTGTTCGTCTTCTGTCAGTGCTTCACTCACCTTTTGAAACATTTTATGAACGTCAGGTGATTCATGTTTTAAAAAAGGAAGCACGGTCTTTCTGAATCTGTTTCTTGTATAATCGTCTTTTGCATTGCTCTCATCCGTTCTGTAGCTGAGCCCTTCTTGACGGCAGTATTCAAGGATTTCATCCTTTGCCGTATAGAGGAAAGGCCTGATCAGCCAGCCGGATGCAAATTCGCGAACGGGCTGCATTCCCGCAAGCCCTGCCCCGAGCGTACCTTTCGCAAGCCTCATGAGCATTGTCTCAACCTGGTCATCGCCGTGATGAGCCAGCGCCAAAAACTTCGCTTGGTGTTTTGTCATCAGATCTTCGAAAAACTGATATCTGCAATCACGCGCGGCAGCCTGCTTGTTCAGCTTATTCTTCTTTGCGTATGCAGAAACATCAATCTGTACCGTTTCACAGAGGATGTGTTCAGCCTCGCAATATGACTGCACAAACTTCATATCTTCTTCAGATTCAGGACCCCTGAACTGATGGTCGACATGCGCCGCTATGATAACGGAGGAATGCCCGAAGTGCTTATTCAGCATACTGAGAAGCGCCATTGAATCAGGGCCTCCGGAGACCCCGGCAATAATCGTTTCTCCCTCCGCCTGAAGATGATATGTTTTGAAAAAATCTTCCACGCTTTTCACAATGTCCCCCTCACAATGAGCAGGTTTTTTAAAGATATACATATCCTATCACTTTCATTCCCTCCAAGCAAAGAAGAAGCATGAGCGCAGGCGTCCGGCCGGCACTAGATGAGAAAAAAGACGATGTAAGCGAAATAAAGGGCGAGAACGCTGATTAAAATAAGTGTTGTTTCAAACAAACCATTGTGCTTTGCGGGTTTTTGTTTAGGTTTATACCGCGTCTGAGATACAGTGCCCTGCCGCGGTTTTGAATGCGGCGGCTTAGGCTTGGCGGCGGCTTTCCTTTTGCTCCCGGCGCTCTGGCCCGCCGTCAGGATGTCATGCTTCATGGCTTCCGCAGACGGATATTGACCGTTTAAAGCAGAAAACAGAACCTTCTTATACTTATTCAGAAACGGGTGGCCTTCAATGATAGAACGAAGCTGTTCTTTCGGCTGTCCTGACTTTTTGCACTCTTTCTTCTGGACACAGTGGATCATGATCATTGCGACAGCAAACAGGTCATAGGATGGTTCTGCTTTTCTTGTTCCATACCCCCAATAGCCCCTGTCGTAAAACTCCGTATACTCTTTAATCGCGCGGCCCTGTTTTGTCGTTCCCCCTACATCAATGCAGCGAATGGCAGCCGGTGGCCCGGTTACAATGAGATTGTCCGGTTTGAGGTCGCCAAAAACCCACCCTTGCTGATGAAGGACTGACAGGCTGGAAAGAAGCTGCACCATCAGCACCGGAATCCACTCCGCTCCCTTACTGCTGATATATTGCGGAAGAAGCGGCCCTTCTATGTACTCCATCACGTAAAAAGAGACATTTTTATTCAGCTGCGGAATAAACGCGTCGTCCGCATCAAAAAAAGAAGGCCCCATCGTTTGCGACCGGGCCTTTGAAAAGGATTTTAAGACATTCACTTCAGAGGTAACAGACATGCTGTCGCTGCTTATTTTCAAAGCGACCTGTCCGCCTGATGCTTCTGCCAGATATACAATACCGTTAGCCCCTTTTCCAAGCTGTTTGAGCAATCTGTAGGATTTGCCGTTCCATTTGCCCTGAATTGCCGTCCCCGGTGCCAGACTACATGCCAAACTCGTTAAAGCGTCGTTCATCATCTGCCAACATGCTCCTTCTTGAGCGGATTCTCTCAAACTGCTGCGTCGCTTCCCGGATAGCGGGGCCCGTAGGGGTGATACCGCCGGTCGACAGCTTCGCAAAGAGTGCAGAAAGGGATTCAAGCTTCGGCGTCCAATTCAGCACAAGCTCAACTTCCTGGCTTTTCCCGGGAAATATACACATGGCAAATTCATTTTGCCCGGCCCGGGAATTTAAACTGATGGAAAGATCGATCAGCGCTTCTTTCACCGTCGGCAGTTTCGGCGCCATACTCGCACTCGTATCAACCAGCACAAGCACTTGCAGATGAACCGTTTCGCCGAGTTCATCAACCACTTCCATCACTTCGCCGCGTTTTTCAGGAGAAAGCTCTTCCATTTCAACGTTTTTCCCTAAGATTTGTTTAAGCTCTTGATTGACGACACCTTGCAGCGTCTGGGTCATTGCTTTTTTCGTCACCATTTGAACCGTCTGAGACAATTGTGACGCATACACAACTTGATGGACGCCGCCTCCGGCCATGGCGATGCCTTCAACTTCCTTCATTGCTTCTTGGTCAATCGCGTTTTCTTCCATAATTCCTATAACATTCACCGTAATCCCCTGCTCCTTGGCGAAAGCCGCCATTGCGATCGGGTCTTCACCATGATTGGAGCAGCCATCTGTAATCAGCAGAACTTGATTTAAATGTCCCTTATTCACATACATTCCTCCCGGTGATACGATTAGTCCCATCTTCGCCAGAAGGAAAGTGATTTATACGAATGGATTAAGAAATCTCCTTTTTATTTTGGAAAACCGCCGGCACCGGTATGGAAGCCCATTTCGGCGTGTTGTGGTCAATCCGGACAACAACCACTGTCATATCGTCTTCGATTTGGCCGGAACGCGTTCTGATGACCTCTTCCATTAATATATCAGCGATTTCTTGCGGGTCTTCGGTTTTCAGCCCTTTCATTTTCCGTTTCATCCACAGGTCGTGGTTTTCAACGTGCTTCGGCCCTTCAAAAATACCGTCACTCATCATGACGAGCAGATCTCCCGCTTTTAACTGTTCACTTACAACCTCCACATCAAATTCATTGATGATGCCGATCGGCAGATTGCTGGCCTGCACTTTCATGACTTGATCTCCCCGCTTGATAAAACTCGGCGTTGAACCGACCTTCAAGAATTTGCAGCTTGCATCCTGAAGATCAATGATAGAAAGATCGAGAGTTGAGTAGATTTCGTCTGTCGTCCGTAAAGACAGAATACTGTTGATCGTTTTTATCGCTATTTTTTCATCAATACCTGATTCGAGAATTTTTTCGAGCAGCTTAATCGTTTCATTGCTCTCATAATGGGCCCTCGCCCCATTGCCCATGCCGTCACTGATCGCGGCCGCATACTTTCTCGCCCCCAGTTCCATCATGCTGTAGCTGTCGCCGGAGACAAGGCCGCCGCCTTTTGCCGCATGAGCCGCGCCTGTCGATACCCGGTACGACTTGGTCGAACCGAACGCGACATGGCTGTAGCCATTCGGATGAGTCGAGTGCTGTTCGCTTTTGACAAGTATCTGCTCCTCAAGAATGTCAGACAGCATCGGGGCGATAATTTTCTCACTCTCGCCGTGTCCTCCGCTGAACGGGATTGTCATTTCGATATCAATATTGCCCTGCTCCAAGCTGTATATCTCGACATGCTGAATCTCGATTCCAAAATGCTGAAGCGCCTCTATCATTTGTTCTTCCTGAATAAAATGCTGCTCCCTCTCCCGTTTTATTTCCCGAGAAAAGTCCGCCATGACCTCAGAAACCCCCAACAGCTGCTCGGCAACAAGCCTTCTGCTGTCCTGAACTTTTCTCTTCAGTGTCAGATGGGCGTGATGGTGGGCAAGTTCGTCCTCAATCAGCTCTTCCACCTGTCTGGATTTGGAACAGTGCTGTTGAAACTCCTTTTTTAATCTGCGGTTTGAGGCATACTGTTTTTCTTCTGTTTCATGCATAACTTGTTTCATTAAGTCATATGTTTTATCAAAGTTTTGAACCCAGCATTTGCTTTTCTTATAGCAGGATTGGCAGGAATGCTCGGTGATTTTGCTTAAAAAGAGATCCACTTCCCCTTCTTCCGCCTGCTCATCGGAAGACGTCTGATGAAAGGTGGCGAAGCTCTCCGACAAGGCATGAAACACATTGGAGAACTGGTCTACTTTCTGGGCGGTGACATCTCTGATTTTCCTCGCGTACTGCTGCTGTTCCTGACTGTGCTCAGCAGTGCCCGGTATGTATCGCGCCACCTTTTTCGTAATCGATTGGGGCGTAATCAAAAACAAAACAACGGCAATCAAAGATTCATAAAGAGTGGTCATTAATCCGGCAGACCCTTCTCCATATAATGAAATCAGCAGTGAGCCGATCACTAACCCCACTGCGGCTCCGGCTTTCTTTCCTTCTTTCAGCAGCCCGCCAAGAAGCCCGGAAAACGCAAGCAGACTCATTTGATAGAGATTCCCGATATTCGCAAGCCCGAGGATCAGCCCGGTCACCACACCGACCGTACAGCCGATGCTTGCCCCGCCGACAAAGGAAAAACTCAGCACGACATAGCGGGCCAGGATATGTTCAGCCTGCATTCCCTGAAATGAAACACCGGCAAGCCCGGTTAAAACGGATGCGATCAAGATCATAAAACAGATGATTTCTTCTATTTTTAACGATTGCTTCACTTTTTTGATCGTGAAAATCGGCAGGCTTTGCAAAAAGATCAGCGTCAAAATAAAGGCCAGGCCCGCCTCGACAACAGCCATCACATAATCATAGGTGGTAAAAGCGCCGCTTTCAAAATAAACAAATCCGATTCTCGCGGCAGCCATAGAGAAAAACACCACGATCGGCAGCATCTTCACCCGGTCCTGCACGATATATGTACCGATTTTTGAAAATAGAGTGAAGACGGCCAAAGCTGTGAGAATCAATAAAGAGTGTTTCGGCGAAATGGTTAAAGCGCCCGCAAGTAAAGACAGACAAGCATAGAAGGCTTTATCTCTTCTAATCAAAAGCATCGCTCCGAAAAACGGCAGCGCAAACGGAAGAACCTCAGATAATATGAAAGCCCGTCCAAGTAAAAAACCGATCACGACATAAATGAAACCCTTATAGAAAAAAAGTGAATGCGCTTGATGGACTGTAAGCTTTGCCGCCTTTTCAAAAAACGATTGCAGTTTTTCCAGAGCTTGTCCCGCCATCGGCCCGTTCACTCTTCTTTCCGCTTTTTCCATTGCTCTCATCCCCCACCTGTTTTATTCGTTGCTTGTCATTATAAATGAAAGCCCAGATAGGATTTTGTCAAAAGAAGGTAACAATTCCAAAGAACTCTTCGACGCTTTCTCCCTTGTTCCCCTTTCCTTTCGTATTTCCTCCGACATTTCTCAAAAAGTTGTCTAAATATGAAAAAATCGGCTTCTGCAACAGAAGCCGATTCGCTTGATGACCCGTACGGGATTCGAACCCGTGTTACCGCCGTGAAAGGGCGGTGTCTTAACCGCTTGACCAACGGGCCAGATATATATGGTAGCGGCGGAGGGGATCGAACCCCCGACCTCACGGGTATGAACCGTACGCTCTAGCCAGCTGAGCTACACCGCCATATAAGGTGCTTATAAGCACAAGTTATATAATACAAAGGTTTCTTCATTCCGTCAACAGAAACTTTGAAGTTTTAATTTTCTGACTATAATGGCGCATACAAAAAAAGCACCCGCTGGGATAGACGGATGCTCCATGTATTTATAGAAAGCAGCAAGTTATCCTCTTCTTGCTCCGCGCCCTCCACGTTTTGATTCCGTGTTTCGTTTTAAAGATGATAAGCGGTCTTCGCTATCTTTAAGAAACTTGTTCATTTTCTGTTCAAAAGATTCTTTCGGACGGAAATCATTTCTAGGTCTGGCTTGCGGACGGTCTTTAGCTTTTTTAATTGATAAACCAATTTTCCCGTCTTTTTCAACGTTGATGACTTTCACTTCAACTTGATCGCCGACTTTTAAATGCTCGTTAATGTCTTTAACATAATTATCGGCTACCTCACTGATATGAACGAGACCGGTTGAGCCTCCAGGCAATTCAACAAATGCTCCGAAATTTGTAATACCTGTTATTTTCCCTTGCAACTTGCTGCCAACTTCAATCGACATAAAAAAAGTGCTCCTCCTTAGGCTTATAAAAAGATCGTTTGTTTAATTATACCTAAATAAAAATTTAAGTGTCAACAAGGCTACTTGCTCTTCTTTTCTACATTGAAGAGAATCTCACCATTTCCTGACATAAACAAGTCTCTTCTGGCAAGCTCTGTGACGTAATCCTCATCCTTTAATTTGGAAATTTCATCTTTTAAATCAGCCTGTTTCGCGTTCAATTCTTTCACTTGTTTTTCCAGCTGAGCTTTCTTTTCTTCGTTTGCGCTAAGGGAAGAGGTCTGTGACCACAGAGAACCCGCTAAGACAATAGCCGTCAACAACACAAGGGCGCCGAATACGATCAACCGTCTGAAAAGCCCTTTCCGCCTTCTTTTCATAAGCTGGGATTGCCGTTCAACCTGCTCTTTATAGTCGTTTTGGATTTCAGTTATTGTACGTTCTCTAGATAGATTCAAACCAGACGGTCCTCCTTTCACCTTTTCAAAATACGTATCATGGTCGATCTGATTGTTATGATTAGTTTCTTGCTCTTTTGTAAAAATCCTGCACTTTTTTGAAAATATCGTTTGAAAGTAAGACGCCACTTTTCAGGAAGAAGTTTCAATAATTGTTTCAACAGGAAAAACAGCGGATACAGCAAAAACGTTACGATCTTAAAAAGACACTTCGCAAAAAAGGCACTCACCCGATAGGAGTATAAAGAAACAACCGTGATCAGCCCGATGAGCAGCTTAAAGAGCAGAAGCACCGGACGGAACAGCACGTGCTGAATGAGCTTTTTTGCGAATTGGTAAAGAGACACCGCAAGATGAATGGCAAATTTCAGTATTTTTATATACATTCGTTTAAACAGGCTTTGGTACGTCGCAATACCCAGTAAGACAGCCAAGAAAATGTATACCCTGAGTTCTCCTTCATTCACGTTGAGCAGCACATAGAAAAACAGCAGACCTTGTACAATCCAAAAGAGAATGTCATGAATGAATAATAGCCATCTGGCCGTTTTGGCACGGCTGACAAACAGCCTGTATGTATCAAGCGACGCTCCGAGCCAGGCGCCCATACCGGTCATTGCCAGCATCGTATAAAATTGGGTGGTCAGCGTCATTTAAACAACTTGCTAAAAAACCCTTTAGCTTTATCCCCTTGCTGCTCGTCTAAATATACAAGGTCAAACACCCTGCCTTTTATAGATACAATCCCTTTTTCCACATCAAGATTTTTCATCTGCAGGTTCTCGCCTCTGACGGAAAGCATTCCCATAACCGTTTCCAGCAAAAACTCTTCGTTGTCAAAACTTTCTACATGCTTGACGCCCGAAATGTCTAAATGCTTTCTCCCTTTCATCGTTACATCATGCTGTTCCGGAACAGAAGAAGAACCTTTTTGCTCATAATATGAATTCATCTATTCAGCCCCCATATCCTCGATACTTTTAGCATTATTACTGCATTGTATGAGGCGGGAGCCTTGTTTAGAACAAGCCTATTCGCCGAGTTTTTCTTCCTTGACGATTGTATACATGCCCGCGGCTTCTTCTTTTTTCGTTGTTTCTTTCAATTCGTTTACCTTCACGGTGACAAGCTTCTGGCCGAAGCGGACCGTCAGTTCATCACCGGCTTTTACGTCTGAGCTGGCTTTCGCCTGATTCCCGTTAACTGTGATTCTCCCTTGATCGGCGACCTCTTTCGCCAATGTGCGGCGTTTAATCAATCTGGATACTTTTAAAAACTTATCAAGTCTCATATCAGAATCTCCTCTCCATTTCTTTTGCTTCATCCCACAATTTGTCCATTTCCTCAAGTGACATTGCGGTCAATTCAAGGCCCTTTGCTGCCGCTTCTTTCTCAATATAAGCAAAGCGTCTGCGAAATTTGTCATTTGTCATGGCGAGCGCTTCCTCAGGCTCAATTTTATAGTATCGGCCGATATTGACCAATGCAAATAAAACATCGCCGAATTCAGCTTTTAAGCTGATTTCATCTGCTGATTCGGCGGAAGCCTCTGCAGAAAATTCCTTCAGCTCTTCATTTACTTTATCCCATATATCCTGAACGTCATCCCAGTCAAAGCCGGTTTTTGCGGCTTTTTTCTGAAGCTTGGCGGCTTTCGCAAGAGAAGGCAGTGTTTTCGGCACGGCATCCAGCAATGAAGAGGATGTTGTTTGCTTTTCCGCCTTTTTGATTTCTTCCCAGTTGGCGACGACATCATGTTCATCCTGAACCTTAACATCCTTAAACACATGCGGGTGCCGTCTGACCATCTTCGCATTGATGTCTCTGATGACATCATCAATTGAGAAATACCCCTCGTCTTCTCCGATCTGGGCGTGCAGCATAACCTGAAGCATGACGTCCCCGAGTTCTTCTATCATGTGATCCGTGTCCTCTTCGTCAATGGCCTCAAGCAGTTCGTAGCATTCCTCAATCATATATTTCTTTAATGACTGGTGTGTCTGCTTTTGATCCCACGGACAGCCGTTCGGCCCGCGAAGCTCGCGAATAATACTTCGGAATGCAGAAAATTCCTGGTAAAGGAGTTCTTCTTTTTTAATCGGCGGAACATACACGCTTGTTAAGTTATTTATTTCTACATTGCGGTCAAGTTCAAACAAAGGCACCTTGGTCATCTTTTCTCCCTTGCTTCCGGCTGCCGTGACGATGACCACTTCATAGTCGTCAGGCAATTTCTCCATAAGCGTCAGCTTCACCTCAGAGGCCGTCATCTGGTCATAAACCTGGCAAATGATCAAGTGATGGCGGAGTTCGAGCTCATCCGGCGTCATTGTTTGCGCATCCGTAAATTGAAACCCTTCAATCGGATCAATTCGCAATGCATTAAAAGTGGCATCCAGAAAGCTTTGCCCTCCGGCAGTATGAACAGCTACCTGTTGTTCTTCCCGGCGTTCAAATAACAGCTGAACGGTTTTCTCAGCGACAAACGGATGCCCGGGCACAGCGTAGACGACATCCTCTTGCTTCGCTTTTTCAAACAGAATGTCCGCGATCTCTTCATAGACCGCTTCAAACTGATCATGTTTTTCATAAATATCATCAAAATACCGGATGTCCGCTTCCGTCTCTTGCTCTAATTCCGGAATCAAAGGGTGGTCTTTCGTTCTTATATATAAATGCTTCGCCTGAGTCAGCAGCTTATGTACGCCCACTGTCAACTGATCCATGTCTCCGGCACCGAGGCCGACGACCGTAATGTTACCTGCCATGTTTTTCTCTCCTCTTTTTCAATTTACTTAAAGCACTGCCGAAAGGAAGGCCGCTCAGCTCTTCGTCCGTGAAAATCTTCATTCTTATCATACAATAAATAAACAATAGCCCTCCGATGACCGACGCAGACAGACTCTCACATACAGCTCCGGCCCTGCTGACGGGAACAAATAACTGCCATAGCTTCATATATACGAGCAGAAAGAAGACCATCAGCAGACTGCACCAGCACAGACGGGCAATCACGCCTCCGATATTCGTCAGCCAGCCCTTCGACCAAATTCTCCGGAGATTCAGGCACGCAACTGCGGCAAATGCCAAGACGGTCGCCAGTGCCGCTCCTGTAATACCCCAGCCGGGGACCAGCCAAACGTTCAGCACCCATTTCAGCGCCCCTCCCGCCAAAACGGATACGGCGGGGAAAACGGTATGTCCCGCTCCTTGCAGAATCGCGGCTGCCGTAAGCGCAATTGAGGCAAAAAAGATAGATAAGCTGAATATTTGTAAGGTCTGCGTCCCCTCACTGTTTTGGAAAAGCATGATATTCACCGGCTCTAAAATGCAAAAAAGCCCGGCTGATGCACCGATCCCTACCGCAAGGCAGAGCTTGACGGCTGATGTCGCTTTCTCTTTTATGATAAACGGCTTATTCTCATGCACCGCTTTTGAAATTGAAGGAACCAATGACGCGGCGATACTGACGGCAAACACGGTTCCCAGCTGAAGGAGCGGCTGTCCGCGGTCATATATGCCTTTCAGCTGTTTCGCGGCATGACTCTCCGTCCCGTCTGAAAGCAGTGAATATAAGTTTAAGGCGTCTACAAGCTGAATCAAAAGCATGAGTACACTGCTGATACAGATGGTGACTGAATAAAGCAGCAGCTTTTTTACAATGACGGCCGTTTCGATATGTCCGCCGTCTTTCTTGGTTTCTTCCCGCTTATACCAGAAAACAGCCAATACACAAAGGGCCGCCAAGCTTCCGGCAATTGATCCCGAAGCCGCCCCCGCACCAGCCGCGTATAATGAACGGCCGCTTTTCAAAAGCCAGAAGGATAAACCGAGAAGCACCGCCACGCGAAGAAGCTGTTCCGTAATCTGGGATAAGGCTGACGGCATCATATCATGCACACCTTGGAAATACCCCCGGAAAACCGACGTAAACGGAAACAGTATGAAAGCGAACGCCGCGACCCTTATCAGCATCACAAGGCGGACGTCACCCATAAAACCGGCCAACGGCGCCGCCCCGGCATACATGAGCGCAAACAGAACAAGTCCGGCCGCCGTGACATAAAGGGCGGAAATTTTCATTATTTTTTGTTTATGATCGCTATAATCGTTCATTAATTTTGAGATGATTACCGGAAAACCGGATGTTGACAGCATGACCGCGATCCCTAAAAACGGATACACCTGCTGATAAATGTAAAACCCGACGTCACCGACAATATTCTGAAAAGGAACCCTGTACACGGCGCTTAATATCTTCGTTACGATACCCGCAACGACGAGCACAAAAGCACCTTTCCATGCCGATTGCCGCTTGGCGCCAACTGAATCGTTCATCCAAAAGCTCCTTCCAGCCGCTAGAAAATTACGTCTATAAAACGAGCTTATTATATCACAATCCTAACGGCCGAACCGATAGAGAGCACATATGAATATGAAAAAGAACAGCACTTGTATAAGAGCTGCTCTTTCTCCGTTTTCTTATTTCAATAATGGTAATAAGACCTACTGCTCCATTTGTCTCGCCAAAAAACTGGCTGCCGTTTCTACCGCTTTATGTTCTACTTCTCCAAGCGCCTGTTCCTTGGAAAAGATGACCACGGCGCCGATAGGATCGCCATTTGCCACGATCGGGGCTATTGTATAGGAGCTCATATCTTCATCAATGTCATTAACAAGCTGCGCGGACTTCACGTCGTTTTCTACCACTGAGCTGCGCTGATCCATCGTTTTTTCGAGCAAATCGCTGATGGCTTTGTTCAGAAATTCTTTTTTCGAACTGCCTGAAACGGCAATATACGCGTCACGGTCGCAAATCAAAACGGAATGGCCGAGACTGTCATACAAAGCATCTGCATATTCCTTCGCAAAATCGCCAAGCTCACTGATAGGAGAATATTTTTTCAATATAACTTCTCCGTCGCGGTCAACGAATATTTCAAGCGGGTCTCCTTCCCTGATTCGCAGTGTTCTCCGAATTTCTTTAGGAATGACGACCCGTCCTAGATCATCAATACGACGTACGATACCTGTAGCTTTCATCTCTCTGGTGCCTCTCTTTCATGTGATGATATTTAAGGGAAAGTACTAAAGCTCTTTACTTTATGTAGCTTCCGCCACTCGCTTGAAATTAGTATCCGTCACATCAAATGTAATATACACCAGAGAGTAACAATTTTTATGAAGACGCGATTGTTTCTTTCTTCACATCCTGAAGGCCTTTCAGCATGCCGAGCACGGTCTCCAGCCACTCTTCCGTTTTGCGGCCTTTCGTCTGTACTGAGATTTTCAGCTTTTTCCCTTCCATTCCCAGTCCGATCTGCCGGCCGTATTTATTGCCGAGTTCGAACAATTTCTGGCCGTCAATCTGTGCGCTGGCCTCTTCAGAAATGGTAAATCTGATCGCGTCTTTATCCTGCTTGATGAGTTCGACGCGTTCATATTTTCCGTATACCTTCATCTCAGCAACCGTAAACAGCCATTCAACCTCTTTAGGGTAGCTGCCGAACCTGTCGATGATTTCATCTTGAAGCTCATTTTTCTCCTCAATTGTGGCGATCGACCGGAAGCGTTTATACATGTCGATTTTTTGCTTACCGTCTTGTATATAGTTTTCAGGAATATACGCGTCTAGCTCGATATCGATTTCTGTCTCAAACTGTTCGCTTTTCGGAATATCGCCTTTCCGCTCTTCAATCGCTTCCTTGAGCATTTGCGAGTACAGGTCAAAACCGACTGAGTCGATAAAGCCGTGCTGCTGGGCGCCGAGAAGGTTCCCCGCTCCCCTGATCGTCAAGTCACGCATGGCGATTTTAAAGCCAGATCCCAGCTCGGTAAATTCTTTAATCGCCTGCAGCCGTTTTTCCGCCACCTCAGTGAGCACTTTGTCTCTGCGGTACGTAAAATACGCGTAAGCGACGCGGTTGGAACGGCCGACCCGTCCTCTCAGCTGATACAGCTGAGACAGCCCCATTTTGTCTCCGTCGAACACAATCAAGGTATTGACATTCGGTATATCTACGCCTGTCTCAATAATAGTCGTGCTGACAAGGACGTCTGATTCCCCTTCCAGAAAATTGAGCATGACGCTTTCCAATTCATTTTCAGTCATTTTTCCGTGGGCATATGCCACTTTCGCATCGGGAACAAGCATGGAAATTTCATCAGCCTTCCGCTCGATGTCATCCACGCGGTTGTACAAGAAATATACCTGTCCTCCGCGCGCCAGTTCTCTTTCGATGGCTTCCCGCACAAGCGCGCCATTGTATTCCACGACATATGTCTGAACAGGGAAACGGTTTTCCGGCGGCGTTTCAATAACAGATAAGTCCCGCACACCGAGCATGGACATATGAAGCGTACGCGGTATCGGCGTCGCTGTAAGAGTCAGCACATCGACATTGGCTTTGATCTGTTTGATTTTTTCCTTATGCGTTACGCCAAAGCGCTGCTCTTCATCAATGATGAGCAAGCCGAGATCTTTATAGACGACGTCTTTAGATAAGAGCCTGTGGGTTCCGATTACGATGTCTACCGTTCCGTTTTTCAGGCCTTTAATCGTTTCATTGGATTCTTTTCTCGTTCTGAATCGGCTGAGAAGACCGATGTTAATCGGATAGTCCTGAAAACGCTCCATAATGGTTTCATAATGCTGCTGCGCGAGTATTGTCGTCGGCACAAGAAGCGCGACCTGCTTTCCGTCTGCGATCGCTTTAAAAGCCGCTCGGATGGCTACCTCCGTCTTCCCGTAACCGACATCACCGCAAAGCAAACGGTCCATCGGGCGCTCTCTTTCCATGTCCTTTTTAATCTCCTGAATGGAACGGAGCTGGTCCTCTGTTTCCTGATAAGGGAAAGCAGATTCGAACTGCCGCTGCATTTCATGATCCGGCGAGAACGCATAGCCTTTGCTTGCTTCCCGTTCCGCATAAAGCTTAATCAGATCATCGGCAATATCCTGAACGGAGTTTTCAACTTTTTTCTTCACCCGTTTCCATTCACTGCCGCCCAGTTTATAAAGCTTCGGTTCTTTTCCTTCAGAGCCGACGTACTTCTGCACCTGGTCGATTTGTTCTACAGGGACGTACAGCTTATCGCTGCCCTGATAATGAATGTTGAGGTAATCTTTATGAATGCCTTTGATTTCTAATGTTTCAATCCCCAAATACTTACCGATCCCGTGGTTGACGTGGACGACATAGTCGCCGACCTGAAGCTCGGAATAGCTTTTGATCCGTTCGGCATTTGTCAGCTTCTGCTTTCTCGGCTTTTTCTTAATTCGGTTTTTGAACAGCTCTTCCTCCGTAATGACGGCCAGCTTCATCAGCGGCAGTTCAAAACCGGATTGCAGCTCGCCTTCCATGACATAGACCTGTCCTTGCACAAGCGCTTTGGAGCTGTTCGTTTTTGCGGCTTCAATTTCGTAATCAGCCAGCACGGATGCCAATCTGTCGGTTCTGTCCTTATTTGCGCCTAAAAAGACGACGGTGAAGTTTGATTTCTTAAAGCGCTCCATTTCACCTGCGAGCACATTCATCTGCCCGTGAAAACTCTGCATCTGCCGGCTTGTCACATTCACGATATTCTGAGGGCTTGTATGCTGGACATGACGCAAAAATAATGAATAATAAATAGCCGGGCGCCGCTTTTCGCTCATAAGCTCCTGAAAGCTGAAGGATAAATGAATGTCATGCAGAATTTTCCCTTCCTCGAGCAGACTTGTCATAAATTCGGCCTCTTCTTTTTGCAGCTGATCCTCCATTTCATGAATGCGGCTGACCTCGTCTAACAGTAACAACGTGTCTGCTGGTGTATAATCTAGCAAACTAGCAGGTTTTTCGTAAAAGTACGAGAGATACTTCACAAGTTCCTGATCAGTCTGTCCCGTTGATAACCGTTCTTTATCATGTGAGATATTGATATGAAGCATTTCCTTTTGTTTGTCCTGCTTCAGCTTTTTCAGACTGTCGGCAAGCCCTTTATCGAGCCTTTCCATCGCCCGGGCTTTTTCTTCCGCCCTGATGATCAATTCCTTCGCCGGTCCGATCGCCACACGTTTGAGCGTCTCAATTGATCTCTGGTCATCAGAATTGAAGCTTCTGATGGAATCGACCTCCGTATCAAATAGTTCAATTCGCACCGGATGCTCCGACGTCAGCGGATAAATGTCGATAATTCCGCCGCGAATACTGAATTCACCGGGTGCAGAAACCATATCGGAACGCTCATACCCCACCTCTACAAGGCGCGCGGACAGCTGATCCGGTTCTATTTCGTCTCCGAGTGAAATGACGAGCTGGCTGCTTTTCCACAGCTCCTTCGGCGGAAGCATTCTTCTCACTGCCGCAACGGGCGCCACAACGACCGGCGCTTCTCCGTTTGTTAATCTATTAATGACATCAAGCCGCTGAGCGCGCAGTTCAGGGCTCGCTACCGCAATTTCTGAAGAAATCAATTCATTCACGGGGTATAAAAAAACAGATTGATCCCCGAGAAGCGCCGTCAGATCTTCCGTCACTTTTTGGGCCTGATATAAATTATGGGTGATAAAGAAAATCGGCCTTTTCGTTTCCTGTGCAAGGGCGGAGGTAAAAACAGAACGCGCGGAACCTGACAGACCCGCAAGCAGCTGTTCCTTCAGCCCCTCATGTAAACCGTTGACAATGGATTTAAAATCATCGCTTTCTTTAATAAAGGTTTGAATGTTGTCCATATGGGCCCTCCTCTCTATTTTCTGCAAGAACAGAAAAACGCTTTGGTCTAGAATCTACACCAAAGCTTCTTATTGAATAAATGTGTTGTGTTCATGGTAGTGCGGATTGCGTTCCAGCGCCTCTTGGCAGTCTTCACAAATTGTAAGAACATGGACATCTCCATTGTCTTTATATGAAATCATATCGTTTCTTTCCTCATTTGTTAAGTGCTGAAATCCAAGTGACTGTGTCGGCACCGTCGAATATTCCAGGCTCCCTACCTTAAAGCCGCAGTGGCGGCAGAAATAATGCAAAGCCATACGTTGGACCTCCTGATGTGAAAAAATCATTTTTCCCTAGTATGGTCTCCCATTATTTATCTTATACATTTGCATTAAATTCGTTCATGACTTCTAAAAATGGTTTCGTTAAGGAAGCTTCGCAGGCTTTTACGGTTTTTGAGACGGCATCATTGATATGCGGCGCTTCTTCCTTCGTAAAAGCTCCCAGTACATAGTCAACGACTTTCATTCCGCCAGCGGGGCGGCCGATTCCGATTCTGACCCGGTCAAATTCAGGGGTTCCGAGGTGCTGTATAAGCGATTTAATTCCGTTATGTCCGCCTGCGCTCCCCTTCGTCCGGAGCCTGATTTTTCCCGTCGGAAGATCAAGGTCATCGTATATGACTTTCAGATCTTCATGATCGGCATCATAATAATCCAGTAGCGGCCGCAAACATTCCCCTGATAAATTCATATATGTAAGCGGTTTAACAAGTAGAACTTTTTTTCCGGAAACAAACCCCATTCCGTAAAGTCCGTTGAATTTCGTTTTATTCAGTTCAATATTCCATTCTTTAGAAAGCTCGTCAATGGCCATAAAGCCGACATTATGTCTCGTGTTCTCGTAGGTTTTCCCGGGGTTACCGAGACCAGCAATCACAAGCATCGTAAATCCTCCCTCAACATCGCTGTAATTCTTCTCATTCTAGCACAAAAGACGTAACCTCGGGCGGGTTACGTCTTAAAGCGCTTATTGATTTTCTCCTTCGGGCTCTTCCCCAGGAGACGGTTCTGCATCTTCTTCGAATGCTTCCTGCTTAGGAGGAAGGATGGAAGCCACGACTTCTTCCGGATCGTTTGTAAATGTATAATTGCCGTCAGCAGTCAGATCTGCGATGGTCAGCACATCATTCATCTCAAGTCCTGAAATATCAACATTGATTGTCTGAGGGATGTCCTTCGGTCTGGCCTTAATCGAAAGCTCATGCAGCGGCTGCTGGATGACGCCTCCGTCTTTGACTCCCTTCGCCTCTCCCGTCAGCTGAATCGGCACCTCGGCCTCCAGCTCCTCACTCATATTCACGACTTGAAAATCGGCGTGCGTCAATTCGTTTTTGAGCGGGTCTGTCTGAAGATCAGTCACCATAACCGATTGCTGATTTCCGTTGACATCAATTGTGATAATCGTGTTTTTTCCTTCGTCCCGCAATGTTTTAAGCAATTCGACACTGTCTAAAGAGACAGGCGTATTCGTTGTTTCTTTACCGTATATAATCCCTGGAACATGTCCTGAATGACGGATTTTCCGAAGCGTCGAACGTTTAAAATCTGTTCTTTCATTTGCTTTTAAAGTTGCCATATTCAGCACCATCCTAATTATCGTTTTATCGTCCTATTAGAACAATACCCACAATAACTGGGATTTAAACCTTAAAGTTTCGGTTTAGCTGAATAAATAGCTGACAGATTGTTTCTCGTGAACGCGGATAATCGCTTCAGCCAGAAGCGGTCCGACAGAAAGCTGCTTAAAGCGGTCGATTTTTTTCTCATCAGGAAGCTTGATACTGTTCGTTACGACAAGCTCCTTGATTTTAGAGTTATTGATCCGCTCAACGGCAGGGCCTGACAGTACAGGGTGCGTACAGCATGCATACACTTCTGCAGCTCCGTTTTCAACCAGCGCGTTAGCGGCAAGTGTGATTGTGCCGGCCGTATCAATAATATCATCGATCAGAATCGCTGTTTTACCTTCCACGTTACCGACGATATTCATCACTTCTACCTCATTCGGTCTAGGACGGCGTTTGTCGATAATCGCGATCGGCGCTTTCAGACGGTCCGCAAGTTTGCGGGCGCGCGTCACACCGCCGTGGTCAGGAGAAACAATGACGATATCTTTCAAGTCTTTACCTTCAAAGTAATGGCCTAAAATCGGAACACCCATTAAGTGGTCAATCGGAATATCAAAGAAACCTTGAATTTGCGGCGCGTGTAAATCAAGCGCGATCACGCGTGTCGCACCCGCTGTTTCAAGCAGGTTTGCAAAAAGTTTTGCCGTAATCGGTTCACGTGATCTTGCTTTTCTGTCCTGGCGCGCATAACCGTAGTACGGAATGACAATGTTGATTGTTTTCGCGGAAGCGCGCTTTAAAGCGTCAACCATAATCAGCAATTCCATAATGTGCTCATTAACCGGCGCACTTGTAGACTGAATGATATAGCAATCACAGCCGCGAATACTTTCTTCTATGTTGATCTGGACCTCTCCGTCACTGAATCTTGTAACAGAGCACTTTCCTAATTGAACCCCTACATTATCCGCGATTTCTTTTGCAAGTTCTGGATTTGAATTCAAAGAAAAAATCTTTAAATTCTTATCTCCGTATTCGTTAGACATGGTAAACCTCCGATTTTAGGATTATTTTTTATGAATGTTTTTCACATAATCTTCTTTATTTACTTGTCTTGCTCTGGCAATGGCAAGCGCTTCGCCCGGCACATCTTCAGTTACGGTTGAACCCGCAGCGACGTACGCGCCTTCTCCCACTGTAACAGGAGCGACCAGATTGGAGTTGCAGCCAATAAAGGCGCCGTCTTCAATTTTGGTTAAATACTTTTTCTTCCCATCATAATTGACCGTGATGGAGCCGCAGCCCAGATTCACATCCGTGCCCACTTCGGCATCACCGATATAGCTTAAATGAGATGCTTTGCTTCGGTCGCCGAATTGTGTTTTCTTGATTTCAACAAAGTTTCCGATCTTCACTTCATTGCCGATTGCGGAATCGGGTCTGATGTGAGCAAAAGGACCGATATTTACATCATTCCCAACTTTGCTGCGATTGACAACGGATTGTTTAATCACAGTGCGGCTGCCGATTGAGCTGTCCTCTATCTCAGTGTGAGGGCCGATGACACATTCATCGCCGATTTCAGCTTGTCCCTTTAACACAGTTCCGGGATAAATAACTGTATCTTGTCCGATACGTGCGTCAGGTGAGATGTACGTATTCATCGGATCGATTAAAGTGACTCCGTTCTGCATATGCCGTTTGTTAATACGCTCTTTCATATACATTTCAGCCTGAGAAAGAGCGACTCTATCATTCACTCCGAGCGTCTCTTGGAAGTTACCAGTCTGGTAAGCGGCAACAGTTTCGCCTTCGTCTTTGAGGATTTCGATCACATCCGGCAGATAATACTCGCCTTGGGCATTTTCATTCGAAACCTGTTCGATGACACGAAAAAGAGCCTCGTTATCAAAACAGTACGTTCCCGTGTTAATTTCTTTCACAAGACGTTCTTGCTCCGAAGCATCCTTGTGCTCCACGATTTTTTGAACGGCGCCGTCTTCACTGCGGATGATTCTTCCGTATCCGGCGGGATCGTCGGCAACGGCCGTTAACACCGTGGCTTTTGCACCTTTGTCTGTATGTTCATTCAGCATGGCTTCCATCGTCTCCGCCGTCAGAAGCGGTGTATCGCCGCAAATAACGATCGTGACACCCTTTTCTCCGTGAAGAAATGGTTTTGCCTGTTTGACCGCATGAGCCGTACCGAGCTGTTCTGCTTGGAGAGCGTAATCGCTTTTCTGTCCGAGCTGCTTCTTCACATCTTCGGCGCCGTGTCCTACGATGGTGACAAGCTTCGCTAAAGATAATTTCAGAGCTTCGTCTGCGACGTGCTCTACCATAGGCTTTCCGCATACCGGATGAAGGACCTTGTAAAGCTTCGATTTCATTCTCGTTCCTTTTCCGGCAGCTAAAATCACTGCAAACCGCTTATCCATTTAATGGCCTCCAATATCCCTTTTATCCATAGAAAAATATATCCTAAATAGCTGTTGATTTCAAGAAGACATCAAAAAGTGCAAGAATTTTCTATGTAATCGCTTTATTACTGAAAAATCAGATTTAAAAAAGGACTGCCGGAAAAGGCCTTGTGTCAGCCTTTATCAGCAGTCCTTACATTTTGTTATGTTTAAGAAGCCCCGGCTTCTTCATATTCTAATGCTTCAGAGTCACCCAAACGATGATACTCATTTAAAACAGCATCCTGGATCTTGCCCCGCGTGCTGGAATTAATAGGATGAGCAATATCGCGGAATTCTCCATCAGGGGTGCGTTTACTCGGCATCGCAACGAAAAGACCATTGTTTCCATCAATCACACGAATATCATGTACGACAAATTCGTGATCCAGCGTGATGGATGCAATCGCTCTCATGCGACCATCGGTATTCACGCGGCGTAATCTTACGTCAGTAACTTCCACAGTAGTTCACCACCTTTTCCCTATATAAAAGCATTAGTCTAACAATTCCACGATTCTTTTTAAATTCCTGCACGTTTCAAAAAGTTTTTTTGAAAATATAGGATATACATACACAATTAGGTGATAAACCATATTTGGGGATCATATACTGCATAAAAAAAGTGATCCCGGAGACCGGAACCACTTTTCTGAGATTTAAGATTTCACCAGCGCAATGACTTCAATTTCCACGAGAGCGTCTTTCGGCAGTCTCGCCACTTCCACACAAGACCTTGCCGGCTTATGTACATCAAAGTATTGTCCGTACACTTCATTCACTTCCGCAAACTGCTCCATATCAGCAATAAACACCGTTGCTTTTACAACCGTCTCGAGCGAAGCGCCCGCTTCTTTCAGCACAGCTTTTAAATTGCTGAACACCTGATGCGTTTGTTCTGTGATATCACCGTTTACCATTTCTCCTTCAGCAGTAAGAGGAATCTGGCCTGAGCTGTAAAACATGTTGTTTACGATGATTCCCTGTGAATATGGCCCGATCGCTGCCGGCGCGTGTTTTGTATGGATTGCTTTTGTCATTTTTCTGTCTCCCCATTCTTTAAATGCTGTTCTTTAAAAAATCGCAGAAAATTGCCGTTTTGAATCTCAATCGTTTTGTCTTTCATATTGATGGTTGAAAGCGTGAGCAGTGACATGTATTCATCGACAAGCCGTTCATTCACTCCCTCGGCTTCAACCAAGACGCCTATTCCCGCGACGTTTGCATTAAACTCATCAAGCAGGCTGATCATGCCGTTAATGGTGCCGCCGGCTTTCATAAAGTCGTCAATAATCAAAACGTTCGAACCCGTAGCCAAACTTCTTTTCGCAAGCGACATCGTTTGAATGCGGTTAGATGACCCTGATACATAATTGATGCTCACCGTGGAGCCTTCCGTCACTTTGTTGTCCTTTCGCACGATGACAACCGGAACGTTCAGATAACTGGCCGCTGCGTAAGCAAGAGGGATTCCTTTTGTCGCAACGGTCATCACCACATCAATCTCCCGCTCCGCAAAAACGGAAGCAAAAAGCCTGCCTACATGAGAGAGGACAGATGGCTTTCCTAAGATATCCGTTAAATATACATAACCGCCCGGAAGGATACGCTCAGGATTTACTAAAGACTGTCCCAGCTCCTGTATAAACGCTTCTGCTTCAGCCTGTTTCACTTTCGGAATGTATTTGACGCCTCCGGCAGCTCCCGGCACTGTAAGCAGCGTCCCAATGCCTTGCTGTTCAAAGGTCTGTTTAATAATCGTTAAATCTTCACTGATTGATGACTTTGCTGATTGATACCGTTCTGAGAAAAACGTTAACGGTATTAATTCATGCGGATGGGTTAACAAATAATTTGTTAAGTCCACCAATCTGCCGCTGCGACGAAACTTCATGAACTTACCCCCAAAATCCGAATAATTTAAAAATAATATAACTTAACATACGGATTTAATCAAGAGCATTCTGTTCGCCGATCATCCGCACCGCGTACACTTGATCACAGAAACCTCTTAACCCGTTATAAATCCGCTGCACCTTCGATTCGTATTGAACCAAACCGAATACAGTCGGTCCGCTTCCGCTCATTAACACCGCATCAGCGCCGAAGCGTTTCATTTGATTTTTAATCATCGCCACCTCGGGATGGAGGCTGAGCGTAACCGACTCCAATACGTTTCCTAATTGTCCGCATACCTTTTGGAAGCTTTTTTCTTCAATCGCGTCAATCATCGCCTGCACATCAGGATGCCGAACCTGCTGTAAGTTCAGCCGGCGGTACACTTCGGCAGTCGATACCCCGATCGTCGGTTTGGCGAGCACGACCCAGCAATGAGGCGGAGCACTGATGTGCCTGATCTTCTCACCGCGTCCGGTTGCCAGGGCAGTGCCTCCGTATACACAGAAGGACACGTCTGAACCGATTTCAGCTCCAAGCTCCGCGAGCTCTTCGACAGAAAGCTTTAAATCCCAAAGCCTGTTCAGCCCTCTGAGCGTGGCTGCCGCATCGCTGCTTCCGCCGGCAAGGCCTGCCGCAACAGGGATCACTTTTGTAATCATAATGGAAACGCCTTTTTTGACTTGAAACCGTTCTTTAAGCAGTTTGGCTGCCTGATAAGCCAGATTCCTTTGATCATCCGGAACAAAGCGATTATGCGACGCCACTCTGATAACGTTTTCGGGCAGTTCTGTCAGTTCAATCCGATCTGCCAAATCAATTGTCGTCATGATCATCTCCACTTCGTGATAACCATCCGGGCGTTTACTCGTCACATCGAGGGACAGATTGATTTTGGCCGGCGCTTTTTCTAAAATACGCATAGCTTTCACCTACTTCTCCATCTAAACATAAGTATGAACATTGTATCACATTTGGAGACCCGGAGGTACTTATCCGAAATTGACGCCGGTTTTGACAGCCGATAGAAAAAACCGGGGAACGGATTGTCCCCCGGGCCACTGCATTATCGGTTATTTTGGTTCTGAGCCGCCATCTGCTGTTCGGCAATCTCAATCGCGCGCTTTACCATATTCCCGGCGTCACGCGCCCGAATGCCTCCCCAGCCCTCGTTTTTCACCGTATCGTAAAAACCAAGGTCCTTCGCCAGCTCATATTTGAACTCATCTGACATAACTCCACGACGTCTGCCCAAACGAAACAACCCCTTTTATAGAATTGATCACCATTCGTGCACGCCACGATAAAACATGTGACACCTATAGCTTCCGTTTAATCGGCTGAAACTTTCGAGGGAATAATTAGAAGAGCTTTAGAAGGCAAAACAAAAAGCAGTAAACAAAAGGTTCACTGCCCATTAAAATGCTACTGAGCTTGCCGCATCGTCATTGAATGTCAATTCAACAGTCTCAGTCAGAATATCAGCATAACTGTATGAAACTCTTTCAAACGAGTTCTCGTCTTGATCTAGTTGTATCACAAAAACAGAAGGGTACGTCTCAGCTAAAATGCCCGAACGCTCAATCGTTTTTCGGCGGCCGCCGTTTGCTTTTAACGTAAGCCGTTTACCTAAATTCCCATCAAGCGATCTTTTTATATCGGACAACGTCTTCGCCATTGCATCCACCTCACTACATTTATTGTACAACAAGAGCCCAATTTTGTCAAATAAAATTTAAATTATATCAACGTTAATAAGTCATTGTCAACAAAATTATTTTGACAAAATTCTATTGATTTCTGCGTTATTTTTCACAAGTTCCGGAAATTTATGTATCAATATGTAAAATAATTAACCCGCATAGCGAAATATATGCGGGTTTTATCACTCATCCATTTGATTTATACGGCATACCGACACGCAGCACACCCTTCGTTTCAATTCCTCCCAGCCCTTTCTCTCTCGTCAGCGTATTTCTCAGGACATCCCATACATTGATCCGCTCCATAAACGGAGTGAAGCTGATTTTCGCGACAATATATACCGGGTCAAGCGCATGGATATTGACGCGTGACGGCGAACTTGCAAAATTGGCGCCTGCCCTGATTAAAGACTCGAAATGAGATTGGCAGGCCCCCGCGAATATGACCAGCTGATCCAAATGAGGTACTTTACGCCTCGCTCTTTGAACGGTTTCGACAAAGTGTTTGGAATGCCTGTAGGCGCTTAAATCGTTCACGCCTCCCTTATGCTTGGAATATGCATCATGGCCGGTGATGACTAAAATATCCGGCCTGTATTTATCAAGCAGCTCGTCAATTGCTGCCGGCATTTTTTTCTCATGGCAATGAATTCCGTATACCGGCACACCGATTTTTTCATAAAAGTTCAGGCACTTTTTCAAATAGGCCTCATCGCCGTCCAGATGCAATACCTTTCCGGGCATATGAAAGTAGTGCTCCTGATGCTGATATTGATTTGTCGCATAATATTCCTGTTTTTCCCGAAGCAGCTTATAATCCTGGCGGAGCAGCTCGAGAGATTCATTCATCCTGCTTTCATCTCTTTTCTTTCTCATGGCCTGTTCGTCTTTTCTGACAGGCTCCAAATCAGAAAAATCAGCATCCGCAATCAATCTGACTTCGTCACCATGCAGGATGGCAATTGAATTTCCGTTGCTTGTTTGCTCTATACCGATAATGCGAAATAAAACATCCATTTGATAGGATTTCCTGGCTACCATATCTCCTATTTGAAATTGCACGTTACCCACTCCACAAATAGACTAAGCCTCATCATGAAAGAAGTCTTGGCAAATACACCTCTTTCCGCTGCGGCGCTTGATGTTTCAAGCTTTTGTTGCAGTTGAATGAATAAGGTTCTCCTCTAGCCTATGTTGCGGCAGTCCAAGTGGTGACGCAAAACAAAAAGCCCTCTTAGAAAAGGGCTTTATGCAATCCGTTGGACAGGAGCGCGAATTCTTCTATGGACAGGGATTCACCGCGCCGCTTTCCGTCAATATTCGTTTCTTGAAGAACTTCTTCAATTTGAGCTTTTTTCTCTTTTCCGCCCGGAAGATTGTTCACAAGGTTGTTCAGCAAGGTTTTCCGGCGCTGTGCGAAGCTTGCTTTAATCAGCTGGAAGAAAAACGGTTCATTATCGACGTCAACCGCCGGGCCGTCACGAAGCAAGAGACGGATGACGGCTGAATCGACATTAGGCTGAGGCACAAACACCGTTTTCGGGACGGTCATGACGGTTTTGGCCTCCGTATAGAACTGAACCGCAATGGAAAGCGATCCGTACTCCTTAGAGGAAGGATCAGCGGCCATCCGCTCAGCGACCTCTTTTTGCAGCATCACGACAATTCCTTTTAACGGAAGATGTTCTTCCAATAGCTTCATGATGATCGGCGTCGTCACATAATATGGGAGATTCGCCGTCACCATAATTTCATCACAATCCTGAAACTGCTCTTCAATGACAGATTTTACGTCTGCTTTCAGCACATCTTGATGAATGATCGTTACATTGTCATATGGAGACAGCGTATCATTGAGAATGGGCAGCAGGCGCTGATCAATTTCAAACGCGACGACCTTTTTCGCCCGTTTGGCAAGCTGCTCTGTCAGCGCGCCGATTCCGGGCCCGATTTCAATGACTCCGGTCCGATCCGTAATTTCCGCATGGTCCACAATTCTGTCCAATATATTTGTATCAATTAAGAAATTCTGTCCCAGACTCTTTTTAAAAGAGAAACCGTACTTTTTCAGAATTTCCTTCGTTCTGATAGGTGTCGCGATATCTTTATTGTTCATCCTGTTCCTCCTGCCTCATAGCATCGAGCGCATCAATAAAATCACTTCTTTTGATTTGAAACATTTGCAGCCGTTTTTGAAGCTGCTTGCCGTTTGTATAGCCGATCTTCAGCAGGTCGCCCAATCGTTCGCGGCGTCTTTTGGCAGCCGGTCCGCCGATCAGACCGGCCTGTATGACATCTTCAGCTGAAATCTCACTCGGCTTTGCCTCCATCTCTTCATGCACATTTTCCAGACATGCTCTGATGCTTTCAATGGATGCGTGCTCAACGCCAATGCCGCGCTTGTTTTTCGGTTTGGCAAGATGTTTGGGCAGAAATGCGTGTTTACAGCCGGGTACTGCTTCAGAAATGGTTTTCCGGATCTTTTCCCCCGGAAAATCCGGGTCCGTCAGCACGATGACCCCTCTCGTTTCCTGCGCCAGCCGAATCTGTCTGATGACTTCGTCTCCGATTGCGGAACCGTTTGTCTCGATCGTATCCGCATCAACGGCAAGTTTTATGCGCGCAGTGTCATCGCGTCCCTCGACTACAATAATTTCTTTAATTTTCATTACTTCCTCCAAAAAAACTTTTTATATCCAAAACGAAACCTTTGCTTACATGTCACGTCTAATATACTGAAAATACACTTTACCTATTATAACGAAAAAAACAGAGGGCGCAAAACCCTCTGAGTGAATCGGAATTAATTTAAGATTTTTATTTTGACCTGTTTCTTTCCCCAGCGGTAAGCTGAAGATTTTTCAGGGAAAAAGACATCAATCCGTCTTCCTTTAATGGCTGAGCCCGTATCAGCGGCCACGGCATCCCCGTATCCGTCTACGTGGACTCTTGTGCCGAGCGGGATGACGCTTGGGTCTACCGCAATGACTTTGGCATTCGGATTGCTTGTCAGGTTAACGCCTGTAGCCGTATGGCCGGAACAGCCGCTGCAGCTTGCGGTATAAGCCGTGGAAGACACGGTAATCACTTTACCGGAAGATCCGGTTTCGCCCGAAGATGCCTTCACAGGTGCACTGAGCTGCTCAATCTTGGGACTGTGCCGCTTTGTGCCGACCGCAATGATCTGATCTTTGCTTTTTTCAGATGTTTCTTCTTTAACAAGCTTTCTTGAAACTTCTTTTCCATTTTCTTTGACAACATGAAAATGCTTTTTAAGTTTGCCTTCTTTTCCTTTTTGAACGATCTTTTCTTTCCCGCTGTCGAGAGACGCATCTTCTTTTTCTTTCACTTGATACGCTATTTTTTCCTCAACTACATCGGTGACTTTTTCGATACGAGTGATTTGTATACCGGCCTGATTTTTTGTGAGCTTTTCGTGTAATGCCGGTTTTACTTTATCTTCGTCTTTCATGTCCATCTTATGCTGCGTTAAAAAGTCAGCGACCGTAGTCGAAGTCGTCCATATTTTCTTTTTCTTTCCCGCATCATTTACAGTGACCTGAAAAGCCGGGTCGACCGTGACTTTCATGCCGTTTGTCACTTTCGTATCTGCTGCTGGATCTATTTTATCGTGCTGATTCACAGGTGTATGCTGTTCGTTCAGAAATGCGCCGACTGTTTTTGCCGTTGACCATAAAGTCTTTTCTTCTCCGCCTCTTGTCACACGGATCTGCTTTGCAGCTTCATACACGACATTCATGTTGTCTGCCAATGCTGTCTGCTTAGACGGGGTAATCCGGTCTTCATTTCTCGTCTCTATATGTAAATCTTCCAGAAGTTCCCCAACCGTTTTTGCATGAGTGCGTATTTGCTTTTTCTTGCCGTTGATGGAAACAGAAACTGATTGTTTTGAGAGCTCATGTGCCCCGTATGCAGTTCCGGTTCCGCCCAGCAGAATAATAGCTGCAATAAGAATAACCTTGCTTTTACCAAGCTTTACGGAAAACAGTTTTTTCATTTTTTGTGTGATGAAAAACGCCTCCTTCTCCTCGGAGAGATTATATAGAGTATCTAAAATGCTGTCAACCCTCCCATCTCGAAGATGAAAAACCTTCAGCGTATCCCTCATTATGCAAAAACAAAGCAAAAAAAGGAAGAGAGACATATCGACAACCTATCTTATGAGGAGAAGGAAGCTTGTAGAACGGTTTTACATATCCACTGAATCGGACAAGCCTTTACACGTTACGACAGCGCATTCTGTCAGTTCATGCGGAAAAGTCTTTTTGCGTTTTCGGTTGTAATTGAGGCAATTTCTTCATATGTCAGCCCTTTTAATGCAGCGAGCTGTTCAGCAACATATTTTACATAGCTTGGCTCATTTCGTTTACCGCGGAAAGGATGCGGTGTCAGGAAAGGACAGTCCGTTTCAATCAGCAAACGGTCATTCGGAATTTCCTTTGCCACTTCTTTTGGTTTCTTCGCATTTTTGAAGGTAACCGGTCCGCCGAATGAAATATAAAAATTCATATCCATACACTGCCGCGCAACCTCCGCGCTCCCCGTAAAGCAGTGCATAATGCCGCCGACTTCTTCCGCCCCCTCTTCTTTCAAAATCGTGACAACATCTTCCGTTGCATCACGATTATGAATGATAATTGGAAGGTTCACTTCTTTGGCGAGAGCGATTTGTTTCCGGAATACTTCTTTCTGAACGTCTTTTGGTGATTTATCCCAGTGGTAATCAAGGCCCATCTCTCCGATTGCCACGACTTTTTCGTGAGAGGACAGTTCCTTAATCCATGATAAATCTTCCTCTGTCATGTCAATTGCATCTACCGGATGCCAGCCGATCGCAGCGTATATAAAGTCATATTCCTCAATCAGCTCCATCGCACGCGTGATAGTGGGTTTGTCGAATCCGACAACGACGATTCGTTCAACTTTTTCAGCCTTTGCACGCGCAATGACTTCCTCTAAGTCTGTGTCAAATTGCTCGGCATTTAAGTGCGCATGTGTATCAAAAAGCATCATAAAAACTCCTTTCTTGTTGAAAAACAAAAGGTGTTCGACGGAATGTTACACGTGAAACACCTTTTGCATCTATTTATTTAATTCGAGTGCCTTTCGGTAATGACTGGTCGACAGCTACAACTTTGAGAACGCCGTCCGATTCTCCTGCCAGTATCATTCCTTGAGAAAGCTCGCCTCTCAGTTTTACCGGTTTTAGATTCGTTACACAAATGATCTTCATTCCCACAAGCTGATCCGGTGTATAATGCTTCGCGATACCTGATATAACTTGGCGCTGTTCAAAGCCCAGATCAATTTGCAATTTCAGCAGCCGATCTGCTTTTTTCACCGGCTCTGCGGACAAGACTTCTGCGACGCGAAGTTCTGTATCCATAAATTGATCAAACGTAATTTCAGGAAGACGCTCTGCCTCTTGCGGCTCTTCCGCCTTTTCTTCTTTAGCAGGAGCAGTTCCTTGCATTTTTTGCTTGATGTAAGCTACTTCTTCTTCAGCTTCAAGACGAGGGAAAAGCGGTTCCCCTTTTTTCACTTTCGTGTTCTTCAATTGGCCGAATGTCTGAATGCTGTCCCATGCTTTAAGAGACTGATCCTCAACTCCTAGCTGGGCAAACATTTTTTCAGGCGTTTGTGTCAAGAAAGGCTGGAGCAATACGGCTGAGATACGTAATGATTCAGCTAAATGATACATGACAGAACGTAATTCTTTTTCTTTTTCCTGATCTTTAGCAAGCACCCACGGAGCAGTTTCATCAATATATTTGTTCGTACGGCTGATTAATTGCCATAGCGTTGATAAAGCGACTGAAAACTCCATGTTTTCCATTGCCTTTTCATAAGCTTTAACCGTTTCACCGGCTACAGAAGAAAGCTCTGAATCAAAATCTGTCACATTTCCTTCATATGAACCAATCTCGCCGTCAAAATATTTTTGGATCATTGCGACTGTACGATTCAGAAGGTTTCCTAAGTCGTTCGCCAAGTCATAATTAATCCGTTCTACGAAACCTTCCGGCGTAAAGACACCGTCTGAACCGAACGGTACTTCGCGAAGCAGGTAATAGCGAAGTTCATCCAAGCCGTAGCGTTCAATTAACGTTACCGGATCAACGACATTTCCTTTTGATTTCGACATTTTTCCGTCTTTCATCAATAACCAGCCATGCGCGAATACTTGCTTAGGCAGCGGGAGATCAAGCGCCATCAGCATAATCGGCCAGTAAATGGTATGAAAACGGACAATTTCTTTACCGACAAGATGGACGTCCGCCGGCCAGTACTTTTTGTAAAGCTCATCATTTTCCGTATCGTAACCGAGCGCTGTAATATAGTTGAACAGTGCGTCAATCCATACATACACGACATGCTTCGGATTTCCCGGTACTTTTACGCCCCAGTCGAACGTCGTTCTGGAAACGGCCAAATCTTCAAGCCCCGGTTTAATGAAGTTGTTAATCATTTCATTTTTGCGTGATTCAGGCTGGATGAAAGAAGGATTTTCCTCATAAAACTTCAGCAGGCGGTCTGCGTATTTGCTCATGCGGAAGAAGTATGACTCCTCTTTGATTAATTCGACCGGATGGCCGCTGTCCGGGCTTTTTCCGCCGACAACCTCACCCTTCTCATTTCTTTCCACATCCACCAGCTGTGTTTCCGTATAGAATGTTTCATCAGGGATGCTGTACCAGCCCTCATACTCATCCAGGTAAATGTCACCATTATCAAGAAGTTTTTGAAACACTTTCTCGATAATTTCTTTGTGCCGGCTTTCCGTCGTCCGGATGAAATCATCGTGAGAAATGTCGAGCTGCTTCCATAGTTTTTGGATTTCAGCAACTGCACGATCTACATAAGCTTGAGGCGTGATATTCTCTTCCTCCGCTTTCTGCTGGATTTTCTGTCCGTGCTCATCCGTTCCGGTTAAGTAGCGTACGTCAAATCCTTTTAATCTTTTGTAACGCGCCATCGCATCGCCGGCCACGGTAGTATAAGCATGGCCGATATGTAATTTTCCGCTCGGATAATATATCGGGGTCGTAATATAAAAAGTATTATTGTCTTGCGGCATGTTGCAACCTCCCATTCAGAATGTCGAAAAGCTCACGCCCAAAGGACGAGAGCGGTTTTATTTGATATACAATATTGATATTTGTCCTCTATCTATGATACCATCTTAGCCTTTAAGATCAAGGATATATACGTACTGCGCGTAAAAGAGTAAATAAAATTAAAAATTTTTATTGAAATTAAAAAAAGTCTTAACATGTCGAAATTTGTCGTATATAATCTACTAATATAAAACATCTTGGTTCGAAAGTCTTGATTTAAAAGGATTTTCAGTAGGATAATAGGTTCGAAAAAGCAGTTAAAAAGCCTGTTATTTCAGGATTTCCAAGGCTTTACTTACTATAAGAACTAATTCTTACAAACAATAGCAAACAAAAAGATTGACGATTATTGGAAACCTTGTTATGCTAGGAATGTAAGGAATTTTGTCGAATAATGACGAAGAAAAATATAAACTACAAATAATTATCTCTCGGGAGGAGACTGTTAATGAAATCTACTGGTATCGTACGTAAAGTTGATGAACTTGGACGCGTAGTTATCCCTATCGAACTTCGCCGTACACTGGGCATCGCAGAAAAAGACGCTCTTGAAATTTATGTTGATGATGAAAAAATCATCCTTAAAAAATATAAACCAAACATGACTTGCCAAGTAACTGGTGAAGTTTCTGATGATAACCTTAAACTTGCCGGCGGCAAATTGGTACTCAGCAAAGAAGGCGCTGAGCAAATCATCTCTGAAATTCAAAACCAGCTTCAAAACCAAAAATAAGCTATTTCATAAAAAAACCGTTCTTGTTACGACACAAGAACGGTTTTTTTATGATTGAATGTGATAAGCGTCATAAATCTCGCGTTTCGGCACGTCCCGATCTACCGCTGTTTGTTTTATGGCCTGTTTGGAAGAAGATCCTTCATTTATGTAATGCTCCACATGTTCTTTCTCAGAAAGCTCCGTCCACCAAGGCTTTTCCTCTTCATCCGGTTCAGCGGTTTGATTTCCTTCGACAACGAGACAGAACTCACCGCGGATTTGATCTTCATTTGCCCATTCAATCACCTCGGCGATGGTTCCTCTGATGAATTCCTCGTACTTTTTCGTTAATTCTCTCGTGACGGCGATGGTTCGATTACCCAAAACGTCATGCATTGCTGTTAATGTTTCTTTTAATCTGTGCGGCGCTTCGTAAAATATCATCGTTTCCTGCCGTTTTTTCAGGAGTTCGAGTTCTTTCTTCTTTTCTTTTTTCTGTCTGTTTAAAAATCCGTAGAAGAAAAACGGCTGCGGGGTGATGCCTGATGCGGTCAGCGCGGTTAATGCCGCATTTGCACCCGGAAGCGGAACGACATATCCGCCGATTTGGGTGAAATCTCTCACAATCTCAGCCCCCGGGTCGGAAATTGTCGGCATGCCGGCATCACTGACCAATGCCACATTCTTTCCGCTTTTCAGCCATTCAATGATTTTATGGCCGCTGCTTTCTTTATTATGTTCATGATAGCTGATGAGAGATGTTTCTATGGCATAAACATGGCACAGCTTTTTCGTCTGTCTCGTATCTTCGGCAGCTATGACATCGGCCGATTTCAGCGTCTCTACTGCACGAAAGGTCATGTCCTCCAAATTGCCGATCGGTGTAGGAACAAGGTACAGAGTTCCCATTTCAGATTTTCCGTTAAAACTCATCTGGCGTCTTAACATATACAGCCTCCTTGCTGCGTCGTTTTTCTTCTATATATTGCTCTTTTTTCTTTCGGGTCAGCTGTTTAAAACGGTATTCCGCCTGCATCGCTTCCCGTTTTGTTTCAAATGATTCCGCATGGCATAACGAAACCGGCCTCCGCGCCCTTGTGTACTTCGCGCCCTTTCCCTCATTGTGGGTTTTCAGCCGTTTTTGCAGATCATTTGTATAACCGGCATACAGACTGTTGTCATTGCACAGCAGCACATAAAAGAAATGACTATTTGTCTCCATATAAAATCGTGCGGATCTCTTTCGTATATTCATTTTGTTCATTGTATACGAACAGCGGGGGAAGAATTTTGAGATCAGGGCGGCCGCCTTTAATTCCTTCAACCAAAATGGTATTCGCTTCTTTACCTTGTTTCGGATAAATAAACTGAACCCGTTTCGGTTCTATTCGGTATGCTTTCATTAATTCAAAGATTTCCAAAAGCCTCCCCGGCCGATGAACGAGAGCCGCTTTTCCGCCTTGCTTCAGCAGTTTGCTGCTGACGGAAATCACATCTTCAAGCGTGCAAAGGATTTCGTGCCTTGCGATTCTGAGATGTTCGTTCAGGTTCTGCTCCGCCTCTTTCGGTGTTTTAAAATAAGGCGGATTGCAGGTGACAACATCATATTTATTATGTCCGAGTCTTTCCGGCATATTTTTCAGATCATCATGAATGAGACTGATCTGACCGCCCAGCCCGTTGTATTCCACGCTTCGGAGCGCCATATCATACAAGCGTTCCTGAATTTCAACCCCGGTGATATCGGCTTTTGACCTTGTGCTGAGCAAAAGCGGCACAATGCCGTTCCCCGTGCATAAATCAACGATGTTCCCCTTTTGAATCGGAACGTATGCAAACTTAGACAGCAGCACGGCATCTAATGAAAAAGCGAAAACCGTCGGACTCTGTACTATTTTCATATCCTCTGCTAATAAGTAATCCAATCTTTCATCATCACGTAATGAAACCATAATCTTATTCCTTTCGGCACTCTTTGAAAAAGGCTTCCGACAACAGCGGAAGCCTTTTCCTTATTTTTTATTTAAGAAGGACAGACAAAAAAGGCAATCTCCCTTGCGGACGCTCCCATAATGGACGTTGCAAATATGAAAGCCTTCTTGATACAGCCGGGCCAGATTGTCGTACCCTTCTCCTATATCACTCTGCTCTGCCTTCTGTGTTTTTGTTTCTTTCTGATCGGCTTTGAATTTCTCAATTTGCTCTGTCGTGTCATCAAGCCGCTTACGCAAATGCTTATTTTCAAGCTGAAGATGGTGATTCTCTTCAATCATTTCGCCGATATGCTGCTTTAAGTCACCCAGCTGACGGTACAGCGAACCGATTTGTTCCTCCAGGTTTATGACAGTATCAAATAACTCTTTTTTATCCAAGGTTCCACACCTCGTTAATCTGTGGTTTGTGCGGATACGACGCCCTCTTCCAAGAGCTCTTCCCAAGTATATTCTATCACTTTTTCACGATTCTTCAGTTCCACCTGAAGCACCCGTTCCAGAATATTAAGACCGACAACCTTTGCGGGGCCGTTTGCCGTCGTAATCATTTCGCCTAAATCCGGCAGCTGTTCTTTTGCCGTCTCATACTCATCATTTTCGTACTTCAAACAGCACATCAAACGGCCGCACAGACCGGAAATCTTCGTTGGGTTCAACGATAAATTTTGATCCTTCGCCATTTTGATGGACACCGGTTCAAAATCACCGAGGAACGTGGAGCAGCAAAGCATTCTCCCGCATGGTCCGATACCGCCGAGCATTTTCGCCTCGTCCCTCACCCCGATTTGGCGCAATTCGATTCTCGTTTTAAAGATAGAAGCCAAGTCTTTGACCAATTCCCTGAAATCTACCCGTCCGTCTGCTGTAAAGTAAAAAATGACTTTATTGCGGTCAAATGTAAACTCAACATCAACCAGCTTCATATCTAAGCCGTGGTCAGCCACTTTTTTCTGACAGACTTCAAAAGCGGACAAGGCCTCCTGTTTGTTTTCTTCTACAATGAGAAGATCGCGTTCATCAGCAACGCGTATGACCTTTCGAAGCGGAAGCACAACATCATGCTCGTCCACTTGTTTATTTGCGATGACAACCTGCCCGTATTCGACACCTCTTACGGTTTCAACAATGACGCAGCTGTCTTGTTCTATATCAAATCCGTTCGGATCAAAATAATAAATTTTCCCCGCTTTTTTAAAGCGGACGCCTATTACGTTGTACAAGCTTATCCCTCCTGCAACGTTAACACCAAGTGCTCCATTAATCCCTGCACATTCACATTGGAATGAAGCCGTTTTTTTGCTTCTAAAACAGCGAGAATTTGGTTCGTAACGCTTTGTTGTGTAAATTGCAGCGCATGCTGTTTTATTGATTGGAATAAGTCTTGATAAATCAGTTTATCTTCATTTCCAATTTGGATGGATAATACATCACGGTATATCAATAAGAGCATATCAAGACCCATTTCTTGATGGGTTTTTTCTTTGAAAAAGGGCACCCACTGATCCTGAATGAAGAAAAAGGCATGTCCTTTCCGCTGATGTAAGACTTCATACAATTTTATCACTTTCGCTCTGGACTCTGCAAACTCATCATTTCGACTTAATTCGACTGCTTCCGCAATATTATTTGTCATATTTGCTAAGAGCCGGGCCATGTGAGGGCTCACTTCCTGTTCAATCAGTCTTTCTTCTATGGCTTTCGGCTGAAGCGGCTGGAACGGAAGAACCTGACATCTCGAAACAATGGTATCCAGTATTCGATGGAGCTGCTCAGTAATAAGAATTGCGATGGTGTCTTGACTCGGCTCCTCTAAAAATTTCAGCAGACTGTTTGCTGCATTTGTCGTCATTTGATCCGCATGGGATATAATGTACAGCTTTTTATGCGATTCCAGTCCTGTTTTAGAAAACTCTTCCTGAAGCGATTGGATCTGAGCCTTTTTAATGGATAATCCGTCGGGCTGAACCACATGTAGGTCGGGATGGTTTCCGGATTCGATACGCTTACAGTTCCGGCATTCCCCGCAAGGCTCAGTCCCGTCTTCAAGGCAAAAAAAGCTTTTTGCGAGAAGCAGTGCGGCATCCAATTTGCCCGTACCTTTTTTGCCTTCAAACAGATATGCGTGAGAAAGCCTTTTCTTTTCAATGCTGTTATGCAAAAGCCGCATCACTCTGGGCTGCTGCCCGGTCATTTCCTTCCATGATATTGCCATTGTATCACTCTCTATGTGTAAAGGTTAATCAATAAACCTTTTATTTCTCCGATTCGATCCAGCAAATCAATTGCCGGTTTTTCCTGATCTAACATTTCTTCCGTCAGCTGAAGCAGTTTTTCATCTATTTCTTTCACAAGCCCCAGAGTCCGGCTGCTGCCGTACAGGTCAAAGCTTTTCTCCGTCTCATGCGATAATCCGCTGTCTACGGCCTCTTTTACAAAACGTTTTACCAATCCTTTGAATTTCGCTAAGTCTTTGAAGTTTCTCGACTTCGTCAGCCTTTTCCCGAACGTTTCTATATCCGTTAAGAACCTGCTCAGCTGATCAAATTTCAGCTTGCTGCTTTGGCTGTCCATTGAACTTTTAAATGTTCCGGAAAGCTCTGCCGCTTTATAAGCAGGCTGCTGCTTTTTCTCAATAAATGTACGTAAGTCAGAATTTATTTTCACGTCGTCAAATCCTTAAAATTGATGAAATTCATCGACCGGGAGGACAAAGACCGTCGCTCCGCCGACTTCCACTTCGACGGGATATGGAACGTAGGAATCCGCATTCCCGCCCATCGGGGATACCGGGGCAATCATCTGATCACGTTTACAGCCATTCTCTTTAATGAGGCTGAGCGCTTTATCGACACGGATATCTTCCACCCCGATCATAAACGTCGTATTGCCTGATTTAAGGAATCCGCCTGTTGTCGCAAGTTTCGTCACCCTGAAGTTGTGGTCGGTTAATACTTTCAAAAGCCTGTTGCTGTCCTGATCCTGCACCACTGCCACTATTAGTTTCATTCTCTAGGCCCCCTTTAGGTTGGAAAGAACATTGTCGTTACATTCATTATAGCAACTTATGAGAAACAGGTCACAACTGAATTTTTTTCAATGCTTCATTTATCACTTGAAGTGCGTCCTGAATGACGAGTTCCTTCTTTTTCGATGCGTCGATTGTATGGAATCTTTCCGGAAAACGCTGCATTACCTTTTGGTATCCTTCCCGTACTTTCGTGTGAAAGTGCAGGGCCTCAAGATCGAGACGATTCTTTTCTCTTGAATCATTCGACGTAATCCGTTTCAACCCTTCTTCCGGCTCAATAGAAAAATAGATGGTGACATCAGGCATCGTATCGCCGATTGCAAACTGGTTGATAGAAAGAACTTCATCAATCCCGAGCCCTCTCGCATAGCCTTGATAAGCCAGCGAACTGTCGATGAAACGATCGCACAGCACAATGCGCCCTTCTTTCAATGCAGGCTGCACCTTTTCGGCTAAATGCTGTCTTCTCGCCGCAGCGTAAAGCAGTGCCTCCGTTTTTGCATCCATCAGTGTATTGTTTTTATTTAAGATCACTTCTCTGATCTGTTCCGCAATGTCGATGCCGCCCGGTTCTCTTGTCGCTGTCACCGGAAGCCCCTCTGCCGACAGAATCTCTTTCATTTCCTGAAGCACAGTCGTTTTCCCTGCACCTTCAGGACCTTCAAATGTTATAAATAAACCGCTCATGATTTCTCCTCTTCTATATAGACAAGTAATTGTTCCCCGTTTAACAAGCCTTGAATATGCGCGTCCATGCCGATTAAACGGGAAAGCTTTTGTACGATCTCTTCTGTTATCCGTTCTCCGTCCATGATCAGCGGAATTCCCGGCGGATAAGGAATAATGTTCCCCGCATGCAAGCGCCCGGCCGCCTTATTTATATCTGCAGGCTCTTTTGTAAACTTCCGCATCTCATTTTGCGGATATTCAAGTGTCGAAATGGACGGAAATGTCCAATTCACGGCATCCGGCAATTTATCGGGCGGTGTATTCTCCAGTTTCTGCTGTATGTTTCTTACGGTTTCCTGTTCTATCATCCGCCGGCCGCCTATCGGCAGGACGAGCAATACTTGGTATTCGTCAGCCAGCTCGGCAACAATGTCTTCACTCTCCAAAATACGTTGTAATGAATAGCCGGAATGTCCGAGCTTTGAGCGAAGAATTAATTTTAACGGATCCGCCCGCAGCCCATATCCGGAAGGCTCGATTATTTCAATAGAAGAAATTGATGCGAACCTTCGTTTGATTTTCTCAATATGCTCCATATGAACGGGAAGTGTCCCTTTTTCAGCAATATCCTGTACATAAGCGCGCGCCGTATCTAAAGATGCCATAATCGGGTATGACGGGCTGCTGCTTTGCAAACTGCTTACATAATAAGTTAATCGTTCTCTGTCAATTCTGGTGCTGTTCAAATGAAAGTAAGACCCCATCGTCATAGCCGGAAGCGTTTTGTGAGCCGATTGAACAACGGCGTCCGCCCCCATAGCCAATGATGAAGGCGGGAAAGGCTGGCCTAACACAAAGTGAGCCCCATGAGCCTCATCCACCAGTACAGGAACGCCGTATGAATGGGCTTTTTTAACTGCCGCAGTCAAATCGGCGGCGTGTCCGAAGTAAGTCGGATTGGTCAGAACAAGTCCTTTCGCGTTCGGATATGACGCCAGCGCTTTTTCGATGACTGAAAGGGATACATGTGCCGGCACATGCATGTTTTCATCGATTTCCGGCAACAAATAAACCGGCTTGGCTCCGGCCAATGCCGCCGCATGGAAAACAGACTTGTGACAATTACGCTGGATCAGAATGGGTTCACCCGGTTCACAAACAGCTAAAATCATCGCCAGATTGCCGGCGGTCGTTCCATTGACGAGAAAGAAACTTTCCTGAGAGCCGTAAAATCTGCTCACCAAATCCTGCGCTTCCTTAATGACCCCCGTCGGGTGGTGCAAGTCATCAAGACCCGTGATCTCAGTCATATCAATAGATAAAAGAGATTGATATACAGATTTGGCTTCATCAAAAAAGACATCTCCATTGTGATGTCCCGGAACATGAAAAGAATACGTATTTCGGTGCGCATGCTTCATCAGCGCTGTATATAAAGGTGTGTCCATTTTTAAACAAATCCTTTGCCTGTCTTTCTTATTATATCGTGACTGCGAGCCAACTTAAAGCTAAGACTTTTTGCCATCTAGCCGTTATCCCGGCCGGCCCCCATATCAAGCAGCTTCTTTTTTAAATCGCCTTCCATGATAACAAGCTCCTCCTCGGCACGCCTGCGTTTCATCCTGCCTTCTTCTTGAATAGACATGATTTCTTCAAGTGTGCTGACTAAGCTTTCCTGCACTTTTTTGAGGGTCTCTGCCTCAACAAGTCCGCGCTCATTGGCTTTGGCGGTCTCGACTGTACTTGTTTTCAGAAGTTCGGCGTTTTTCAGCAGCAATTGATTTGTCGTATCCGCCGCCTTCTGCTGCACATCTGCCGCACTCCGCTGCCTCATAAGCGTCAGCGCGATGGCGACTTGATTCTTCCATAAAGGAATAGCCGTAACAATGGAGGACTGAATTTTCTCTGCCAGTGCCTGATTCGTGTTTTGAATCAGACGGATTTGCGGCGCACTCTGGAGCGTAATCTGCCTGCTCAGCAGCAGATCATGCACCCTCTTATCCAGACGGTCGGCAAACTGGCGAAGATCATTCACCTCCTGCGCGGCCATTTGATTGTGTTCTTGTAATTCGGCTTTTCTTGCCGCTTCGGGTATCAGCTTTGTTTTCAGCTCATCTAATTTTAATTCCCCCGCTGCTATATACATAGTTAAATCAGAAAAGTATTGTTTATTTTGGGCGTACAGCTGATCTAACAATTTATTGTCACTCAACAGCACATTTTTAGAATGTTCCAGCCTTCTGCTGATACGGTCAATCTGCACACTTGTCTTTTGATATTTCGAAAGCACTTCCTGCACAGAACCGGATACCCTTTTAAACAGCCGGGCGAAAAACCCTTTGTTCTTCATCTGCAGATCATCAGGGTTTACCTGGT
>NZ_CP047644.1:12500-32500 GCF_009906915.1 Bacillus sp. AM1(2019) | reverse complement strand
GGCGGTGTGTACAAGGCCCGGGAACGTATTCACCGCGGCATGCTGATCCGCGATTACTAGCGATTCCAGCTTCACGCAGTCGAGTTGCAGACTGCGATCCGAACTGAGAACAGATTTGTGGGATTGGCTTAACCTCGCGGTTTCGCTGCCCTTTGTTCTGTCCATTGTAGCACGTGTGTAGCCCAGGTCATAAGGGGCATGATGATTTGACGTCATCCCCACCTTCCTCCGGTTTGTCACCGGCAGTCACCTTAGAGTGCCCAACTGAATGCTGGCAACTAAGATCAAGGGTTGCGCTCGTTGCGGGACTTAACCCAACATCTCACGACACGAGCTGACGACAACCATGCACCACCTGTCACTCTGCCCCCGAAGGGGACGTCCTATCTCTAGGATTGTCAGAGGATGTCAAGACCTGGTAAGGTTCTTCGCGTTGCTTCGAATTAAACCACATGCTCCACCGCTTGTGCGGGCCCCCGTCAATTCCTTTGAGTTTCAGTCTTGCGACCGTACTCCCCAGGCGGAGTGCTTAATGCGTTAGCTGCAGCACTAAGGGGCGGAAACCCCCTAACACTTAGCACTCATCGTTTACGGCGTGGACTACCAGGGTATCTAATCCTGTTCGCTCCCCACGCTTTCGCTCCTCAGCGTCAGTTACAGACCAGAGAGTCGCCTTCGCCACTGGTGTTCCTCCACATCTCTACGCATTTCACCGCTACACGTGGAATTCCACTCTCCTCTTCTGCACTCAAGTTCCCCAGTTTCCAATGACCCTCCCCGGTTGAGCCGGGGGCTTTCACATCAGACTTAAGAAACCGCCTGCGAGCCCTTTACGCCCAATAATTCCGGACAACGCTTGCCACCTACGTATTACCGCGGCTGCTGGCACGTAGTTAGCCGTGGCTTTCTGGTTAGGTACCGTCAAGGTGCCGCCCTATTTGAACGGCACTTGTTCTTCCCTAACAACAGAGCTTTACGATCCGAAAACCTTCATCACTCACGCGGCGTTGCTCCGTCAGACTTTCGTCCATTGCGGAAGATTCCCTACTGCTGCCTCCCGTAGGAGTCTGGGCCGTGTCTCAGTCCCAGTGTGGCCGATCACCCTCTCAGGTCGGCTACGCATCGTCGCCTTGGTGAGCCGTTACCTCACCAACTAGCTAATGCGCCGCGGGTCCATCTGTAAGTGGTAGCCGAAGCCACCTTTTATGTCTGAACCATGCGGTTCAAACAAGCATCCGGTATTAGCCCCGGTTTCCCGGAGTTATCCCAGTCTTACAGGCAGGTTACCCACGTGTTACTCACCCGTCCGCCGCTAACATCAGGGAGCAAGCTCCCATCTGTCCGCTCGACTTGCATGTATTAGGCACGCCGCCAGCGTTCGTCCTGAGCCAGGATCAAACTCTCCGATAAAGTGTTTGACTGACTACGCACATCGCTGTGCGATTTATTTAAAACTTTGAATTAACAGGTACGTTTTGTCTTGTTTAGTTTTCAAAGAACTTTGTCCATCGCTCTTGAAGCGACTTAATTATTGTAACATATCAACTTCAATGCCGTCAATAACTTTTTAAAATTTCTTTTTAAGAATTCGTTTCGTCATCAGCGACGTATATTAGAATACCACCATTGATCCAACATGTCAACAATAATCGACAAATTAAATGATGAAGCGTTTAATGACTATCAAAGCCGCAATGCCGGGAATCCCCAGAATCCCGCTGATGCCCGTTGTAATCAGGTTAACAGGGATATGAATACCGAGACTGCCCCCGAACAAGTTCACACCCACCAGCAAAATCGCGCCGGCAACAAATTTAATGGCAGTCACACCGATCCATCTTAGCGGTTTTGAAGATACTCCCCATAAAAAAAGCAAAGCAACCAGACCGACAATCAAACCGATAATGAAAAAAGGCTCCATGAATCTTCCCCCTCGCTTGTTTAGTACAAGCTTATGAGAAGATCCCGGAGAATAGACCTCTTACTTCCATCTGCTCATTTTCAAATTCCGCTGCTTCGCTTCTTTCAAATAAAAAAAGTACTTAGATTCAGCGACTTTCAGCTCAAACAACACCTCAGCGGAGGGCTCGAGACTTTTCTCGACCAGACTCTTCTGTCTGTTCCATTCTTCTTTTTGTTTAAAGAGCTGTTCTATCAGCTTCTCATCAAACTCTTTTCTTAATGTATTTCTGCGAAGAAAACCCATGCCTTGCCTTTTCCTCCCTTACAATTCACGTCTTCCTTCAAGAGCTTTTGAAAGAGTGACCTCATCAGCATATTCCAAATCACCGCCGACGGGCAGACCGTGGGCAATACGGGAGAGCTTGATGCCTGAGGGCTTTAACAGCCTTGATATATACATCGCTGTTGCTTCCCCTTCAATATTAGGGTTGGTTGCGAGAATAACTTCTGTCACTTGATCATCCTGAAGACGTTTCAGCAGCTCCGGAATCTTAATATCCTCCGGGCCGATGCCGTCCATTGGTGAAATCGCGCCGTGAAGAACATGATACTGGCCGTTATATTCCTTCATTTTCTCCATTGCGATCACATCCTTAGGGTCTTGCACGACACAAATAACAGACTTATCCCTCCTTGTGTCCTCACATATATAACAAGGGTCCTGATCTGTTATATGTCCGCAAATTGAGCAATATGTCAGATTCCGCTTCGCATTGACAAGCGCCTTAGCAAAATCCAATACTGTGTCTTCTTTCATACCTAGAACAAAAAAAGCCAGACGAACCGCTGTTTTCGGTCCGATCCCTGGCAATTTCATAAAGCTGTCAATCAGCTTTGATATTGGTTCAGGATACTGCATGTTTATTTATCCCCCTAGAATAAACCCGGTATGTTCATTCCTTTTGTAAATTGTCCCATTGTCTCATTCGTCATGTCATCCACTTTTTTGAGGGCGTCGTTTGTCGCAGCAAGAACCAGGTCCTGAAGCATTTCGATATCTTCCGGATCAACGACTTCTTCTTTAATGGCAACGTCTACAACTTCTTTTTGGCCGTTGACTTTTACAGTCACCATACCGCCGCCTGCTGTGCCTTCAAGCACTTTTTCAGCAAGCTCCTCCTGAGCCTTCGCCATATCCTTTTGCATTTTTTGCATTTGTTTCATCATTTTTTGCATGTTTCCCATTCCGCCACGCATATTCAATCACTCTCTTTCATCTTATTAGTCTTTTATTTCGATTAAATCCGCTCCGACAAGTTTTTTCGCCTCTGCAATCAGCGGATCTTCTTCAGCCGGTTCGTTTGATCCTTCACTTTCCTGCTGGTGATCATTTAAAAATTCTTCTCTTATTTTACCCCATTGTGCTTCCGGAACGCCAATCAAATCCATTCTTTTCCCGAGCATTGATTCGAGAATCTGTTCAAGATTCGTACGGACTCCATTATTGTCTTCTGCAACCATTTTACAATGGATTTCGTATTTAAATTTAAGCACAAATGCCTTTTGAGCTGCAGCTACCGGTTCACTGTCATTCAAAAGAGCCGCATGAGACACCTTATTCTGCTGTTTCAGGTGTGCCAGCAGCTTGCCCCAGCTGCTTTTAAGCTGTTCAAGATCAGGTCTTGTGGCTTCCTTCAATATCTCATGAATTCTTCCGACCGGGGCTTTATAATGGCTTTTTCCGCCTTTTTGAGGACGCGGAGCTTCTTTCGGAGCGCTTTCCATCTGAACCTTCACACCGGAGGTTTTCAGCCTTTCTACTTCCTGCTCAAGCTGCTGGATCTTATTCATCAGCATGCCGACCTCAGGGATGTCTCCGGCGGATTGCTGTGCCGTCTGGCATATTTTCACGACAGCCACTTCAAAAAAGATTCTTGGGTGGTTCGTCCACTTCATTTCCTGATGGCTTTTATTCAGGATATCAATCATCTCATATAAAGCGGGGGCCGGTATGTCACCGCTCAGATTCCGAAACGTTTCATCGACCTTCACCTTTTCCAGGACTCCTTCTAAACCGGGAGCGGCCTGGTACAAGAGCATATCCCTGAAATAGAAAATCATATCTTCAATCAGTTTGGCCGCATCTTTCCCCTGCTGGAGCAATTCATTCAGTGTTTCCAATGCCTCGGAAACCTGTTTGCGGTGAAGAGCAGATGCCAGTTTTCCAATATAGTGCTGAGAAACGGCTCCGGTAATGAGCAATGCGTCATCCACCGACAGCTCCTCGCCGCTGAATGATACGGCTTGATCGAGCAGGCTCAGCGCGTCCCTCATTCCTCCGTCCGCAGCACTCGCTATGATATCAAGGGCTCCTTCTTCCACCTTCAGCTGCTCTGCATCGACGATTGTCTTCATTCGTCCGACAATTGCTTTGGATGTAATCCGTTTGAAGTCAAAACGCTGACATCTGGAGATAATGGTTAAAGGAATCTTATGAGGCTCAGTCGTAGCTAATATGAAAATGCAATGTGCCGGCGGTTCTTCCAGCGTTTTCAGAAGCGCATTGAATGCGCCGATAGAGAGCATATGCACCTCATCTATAATATATACTTTGTAGGTGACGGCCGACGGGGCGAATTTTACTTTGTCACGGATGTCGCGGATTTCGTCTACGCCGTTATTCGACGCCGCATCTATTTCAATCACATCTGATATAGAGCCGTTTGTGATCCCCTTGCACGCCGCACATTCATTGCACGGTTCTTCTACGGGGGCGTGCTCACAGTTGACTGCTTTCGCAAATATTTTAGCTGCACTGGTTTTTCCCGTTCCCCGCGGTCCAGAAAACAGATATGCATGAGAAAATTTCTTTTGCAAAAGGGCATTTTGCAGCGTTTTCGTAATGTGTTCCTGTCCGACCACATCTTCAAACTGCTGAGGCCTAAATACTCGATATAAAGCTTGGTAACCCACAGGATGCGCCCTCCTCTGTTATTCATCATGTTTATTATACATGAACGTGCTTTTAACGCCAAAACCCGTTTTTCATATACGAAAAAACTCACCTGCCATAAACAGGTGAGTCTGAAATTTGATGATTGATTTACCGTGCACCTTCTGTCGATTCGCTACCCTAAGCGTTACTTAAGCAGTTAGCTCAGCCCAGGCAACCCTGCGGCACATGAGAGGTTTCACTTAATGCTGCTTCCTTCCGGACCTGACATGGTTCATGAATTCCCATTGCGCAGGACCCAGACGTCAACGCCACTTACTTAAGGCAGACCTTACAGTAAACGAACCTCGAGAAGGGATTCGGCCCCGCTAGAGCGGATTGCGGGTACAGGGCACCGCTACCTCCCCGCTTAGCACGGCAAAATAAATATCAAATTTTGATATGCGCACCATTCATGATGCACACATAAGTATATCTGCTTCAGGCAGAAAATGCAACCGTACTACTCAGACAACTTTTTCCTCATGTCTTTCTTTTGCCGGCGCAGCTTTCTGAAAAAAGCGCTGAGCATTTCTCCGCACTCTTCTCCGAGCACGCCGCTCACCACTTCCGCTTGGTGGTTGAACCGCTCTTCCTGCAAGAGGTTCATCAGCGTTCCTGTACAGCCCCCCTTGGGATCAAATGCGCCGAATACGACCTTATCGACTCTCGAAAGCACGACGGCTCCCGCACACATCGGACACGGCTCCAAAGTGACATAAAGAACGGCATCCTCAAGTCTCCATGTCCCCAGCTTACGGCACGCTTCGTCTATCGCCAGCATTTCGGCGTGGGCAAGCGACCTCTGTTCAGTCTCCCGCAGATTATGCGCCCGTGCCACGATCTCATCGTGCAGAACAAGAACTGCTCCGATCGGCACTTCACCTTTCGCTTCGGCTTTCTTCGCTTCTTTTATGGCTTCTCTCATATAATATTCATCATTCATAGGTTCGAGCTCTCTTCTTAAGTTTTTTCATGTCTCATAAAGGTTAAAATAGGAATACCCCAGCAGAAAGGAGTTGCCGGTATTGTCTGAACCTAACAACACAGCCCTTCTGATTGTCGATATGATTAACAATTTTCAATTTGATATGGGCGAACGTCTTGCTGAAAAAACCAAACAAATTGTCCCCCGTATTTTATCATTAAAGAAGCATGCAAAACAAAGCAACTGGCCGATTATTTATATTAATGATCATTACGGGCTCTGGAAGGCTGATATTGATGCCATCAGGGAGGAATGCAGCAACGACAGAAGCGCCCCCATTATAAAAGATATTTCGCCTCAGCCGGATGATTATTTTCTCATTAAACCGAAGCATTCCGCTTTTTACGAAACGGCGCTTCACACCCTTCTGACCGAATTACAAGTGAACCGATTAGTCATCACGGGGATTGCCGGGAACATTTGTGTGCTGTTCACGGCCAACGACGCCTATATGAGAGAATACAGCATTGCCATTCCGAAAGACTGCACCGCTTCCAATAACGACGAAGACAATGATTTCGCTTTGACCATGATGGAGAATGTTCTCTTCGCAGAAATAACCACGGAAAAACAAATTACCGCCGAAAAATAAACATGATCAGCCTCCTTTTTTCATATATTTGATAGCGGATATGAAAGGAGGCGTTTTTCATTCAGATCTATATAGTGAAACGGGGCGACACGCTTTCCGCTATTGCGGCGCGCTACCGGACTGCCGCAAATGTCATTGCGGAAGCAAATAAACTGCCTAATCCAAATACATTGGTTGTCGGACAAACCCTTGTCATCCCGATTGAGGGTCAATATTACGAAGTGAAACAAGGTGATACTCTCGCGGCAATCGCCGGCCGTTTTCATATATCGGCCGCGGAGCTTGCGAGGGTTAACGGAATTCAGCCCGGCACCACATTGAGAGCCGGAACCCGCCTTTACATTCCGCAGCAGGCGAATAAGCCCGATATCGAATCAAATGCATATATAGAACCGCGGGGAACGAGCGTAAGCGCTAATCTCCAACAGGCGGCAAGGGAGGCCTCTCCTTATTTAACATACCTCGGCGCATTCAGTTTTCAAGTGCAGCGGAACGGGACTTTAAAGGAACCGCCTCTGACCAATTTAAAAAGCATCAGTGACAGGCACAACACCACACTGATGATGATCATCACCAACCTTGAAAATGACGCATTCAGCGATGAACTCGGGCGGCTCATCTTGAATGACAATACAGTGAAAACAAAACTCTTTCAGGAAATCGTCTCCACGGCTAAAAAGTACGGCTTTCGCGATATTCACTTTGATTTCGAATATTTACGTCCACAGGACAGAGAAGCCTACAATCGTTTTTTACGTGAAGCGAGGACGATTTTTCATCGGGAAGGCTGGAAGATTTCAACGGCGCTTGCTCCGAAAACGAGCGCGACTCAGGCCGGCAAATGGTACGAAGCACATGACTATAGGGCACATGGAGAAATCGTCGACTTTGTCGTGATCATGACATATGAGTGGGGGTACAGCGGAGGCCCGGCTCAGGCCGTATCACCTATCGGCCCTGTAAGAAATGTCATTGAGTACGCGCTGACGGAAATGCCTTCTTCAAAAATCGTCATGGGCCAGAATATGTACGGCTATGATTGGACACTGCCTTTTAAACAGGGAACGACAGCCAAAGCCGTCAGTCCTCAGCAGGCAATCGCTCTGGCAGCACGCCATAAAGTCGACATTCAATATGACGAAACCGCCCAGGCTCCATTCTTCCGATACACGGATGAAAATCAGAGACGGCATGAAGTATGGTTTGAAGACGCACGATCCATTCAAGCGAAATTCAATTTAATTAAAGAACTTCATTTAAGAGGAATCAGCTATTGGAAACTCGGCCTTTCTTTCCCGCAAAACTGGCTTTTGCTCGGCGATCAATTTCATATTGTGAAAGAGACGTTTCGTTAATTGGAAGCGTCTTTTTTCATGGGCTTTTCTGAGAGTGTGATACAATATAAAGGCCGGCAGCTGACGGATGTTTGCAGAATTAAGGAGGATTTTCAATGAACAGAGCCCCTTTTATCGCGGTAGAAGGTCCTATCGGGGCAGGAAAAACGACACTCGCTACGATGCTTTCTGAAGAGCTCGGTTTTCCTATGATTAATGAGATTGTGGAAGACAACCCTTATCTCGATAAGTTTTATGACAATATCGAGGAGTGGAGTTTCCAGCTTGAAATGTTTTTTCTATGTCACAGGTATAAACAGCTTGAAGACACCGATCGAGATTATTTAAAACAAGGACAGCCCGTTTTGTCCGATTATCATATTTATAAAAATGTTATTTTCGCAGAGCGTACATTGCACGGCCAAAAGCTTGAGAAGTATAAGCAGATCTATCACCTGCTCACTCACGACCTGCCGAAGCCGAATATCATTGTATACATAAAGGCAAGCCTGCCGACATTGCTTCAACGCATCGAAAAACGCGGGCGCCCGTTTGAGAAAAATATCGAGCATCAATATCTGGAACGTCTCATTACAGATTACGACACAGCCATCAGACAGCTTCAGGAAGAAGACCCGGATATATCTGTACTGACCATTGACGGTGATACTGAAGACTTTGTTTTGAATAAGACAGACTATGAAAGAATTGCCCGTCAGGTAAAGGAGCTTATTAAATGAAAGACATTCATATTCCAAACAACGCCATTATAACAGTAGCGGGAACGGTAGGAGTCGGAAAATCGACTTTGACCAAAGCTTTAGCAAAACGGCTCGGGTTTCATACCTCACTCGAGGAAGTGGATGAAAACCCTTATTTAGAGAAGTTTTATCACGATTTTGAACGTTGGAGCTTCCATTTACAAATTTATTTTCTGGCTGAGCGGTTCAAAGAGCAGAAAAACATGTTTGAATCAGGCGGCGGATTCGTGCAGGACCGTTCGATTTATGAAGATACAGGCATATTCGCAAAAATGCATGCCGATAAAGGAACCATGTCGCTGACAGATTACACAACATACACAAGCCTATTTGAGGCGATGGTCATGACGCCGTACTTCCCGCATCCTGATGTTTTGATCTATTTAGAAGGCGACCTTGAAAACATTATAAACCGGATTGAAAAGCGGGGCCGCGAGATGGAGCTGCAGACAAACCGCTCTTATTGGGAAGAGATGTATACACGGTACGAAGACTGGATCAGCGGTTTTAACGCCTGCCCTGTGCTGAAAGTGCGCATTGAAGATTATGACCTTGAAGCTGATGAACAGTCACTGGAACCTTTGATCGAAAAAATCAGTCACGTGATCAACGAAAACAGAAATAAATAAAAACAGCAAAGCGATTTTCCCCGGACAGAGAAAATCGCTTTTTTTGCATATAAAAAATCCGCTGCATCACATGCAGCGGACAAAACAATCTCCAATATATGCTCGAGTTTCATTAGGTTTAAAATCAATATGGCGGAGGAAGAGGGATTCGAACCCCCGCGGGCTTTGACACCCCTGTCGGTTTTCAAGACCGATCCCTTCAGCCAGACTTGGGTATTCCTCCGTATCGACATTTAATAATATAACACATGACCTAAATTTCAGTCAAGCGCTTTTTCATATTTTTTATTTCATTTCTTAAACGGCTTGTCCGTCAGCTTTACTATCATACAAAAGTCTTGCGTCCAATTCAACCTCAGTATGCCATACGGGCAGGAAAACACAGTAAAAATCAAGAATAGATTCAAACAGATAACCTGCTCATAAAGGTGGAGAACATAATGAAAATCATTATTGCACCGGATTCTTTCAAAGAAAGCATGACATCAAAAGAAGCCGCTGACAGCATAGAAAAAGGATTCAAAGCGGTCTTCCCTGACGCGGAATATATCAAGATACCCGCGGCCGACGGCGGAGAAGGAACCGTTCAGGCTTTGACGGATGCCACTGGCGGAAGCATCATCAAAAAAACTGTGACCGGTCCGCTGGGAATGCCGGTAAACGCCGCATATGGACTTCTGGGAGACGGACGCACAGCAGTCATTGAAATGGCGGAAGCATCGGGACTTCATCTCGTTCCCCGCCATCTCAGAGATCCGTTGAACACAACGACAAGAGGAACGGGTGAACTGATAGCAGATGCAGCTTCCCGCGGGGCGGGTGAGATCATCATCGGGCTTGGCGGGAGCGCAACCAATGACGGCGGAACAGGAATGGCGAGCGCGCTCGGTGTGCGTTTCTTAAATGAGGAAGGTCAGGAGATACCTGACGGCGGAGGCGCTCTGCACACCCTAGCTTCTATTGATATAAGCGGTCTCTCTCCTGATCTGAAACATATCCGTATCCGTGCCGCATGTGATGTCGAAAATCCTCTGACCGGTGAAAACGGCGCGTCATATGTCTTCGGCCCGCAAAAAGGGGCATCCGAGAAGACTAAAGTTGTATTGGATCGCAACTTACGCCATTTCGCTGACGTATTGAGACGTCAGCACGATATCGAAGCGGATACCGTAAAAGGCGCGGGCGCCGCAGGGGGACTCGGCGCCGGACTGATCGCTTTCTTACAGGCAGAACTTCAAAGCGGGATTGACGTTGTATTAGATACACTGTCCTTCTCAGATCAGATAAGAGGCGCTGACCTTGTCATTACCGGAGAGGGGCAGATTGACGGACAAACGATATTCGGCAAAACCCCCGCCGGGATCGCCGCACGCGCATCTGCTCAAGAAATTCCCGTTATCGCATTGGCGGGCTCCTTAGGCAAAAATTTCGAGCAAGTTTACAGCGCAGGAATAACGGCTGTATTTTCTATCGTGCCGCGTGCTGTAAGTCTTGAAGACGCCTTAGCATCCGGCCGTTTTAACCTTGAAAGCACAGCCCGGAATGCCGCCGCTCTATACCGGGCAGCAAAAAAGGCGCGCCTCTAGGGCGCACCTTTTACGGTTTGATGACTTCTTTATTTCCCATATAAGGACGAAGCACTTTCGGAATGATGACACTTCCGTCTTCCTGCTGATAGTTTTCTAAGATGGCAGCTACTGTTCTGCCGACTGCAAGACCTGAACCGTTTAATGTATGCACATGCTCCGGCTTGCCTTTCGCTTCGCGTCTGAATCGAATGTTTGCGCGTCTCGCCTGGAAGGCCTCAAAGTTACTGCAAGAAGAAATTTCACGGTATGTGTCTTGGCTTGGAATCCATACCTCAATATCGTACTTTTTCGCGGCTGTAAAGCCGAGATCACCGGTACACATGCTCATGACACGATACGGCAGTTCAAGCAGCTGAAGCACCCGCTCAGCTTGATTCGTCAGTTTTTCAAGCTCTTCATAAGAATCTTCCGGCTTCACGAATTTCACAAGCTCAACCTTGTTGAACTGATGCTGGCGGATCAAACCGCGTGTATCACGGCCGGCAGATCCCGCTTCTGAACGGAAGCAAGCGCTGAATGCGGCATAATTGATCGGCAGGTTCTCACCGGATAAGATTTCATCGCGGTGCATATTTGTAATCGGCACTTCCGCCGTCGGAATTAAGAAATAATCTTCTTCTCTGATTTTAAAAGCATCCTCTTCAAATTTAGGAAGCTGTCCCGTGCCTGTCATGCTCGTACGGTTTACCATATAAGGAGGAATGACTTCCGTGTAATCATATTCATCAACGTGAAGATCCAGCATAAAGTTGTAGAGCGCGCGTTCGAGGCGGGCGCCTAATCCTTTATAAAACACAAACCGGCTGCCTGTTACTTTTGAAGCGCGTTCGAAATCAAGAATGTTTAAATGGTCTGCGATATCCCAATGCGGTTTCGGCTCATATGAAAATGCCGGCGCCTCTCCCCACTTGCGGATTTCAATGTTATCATCTTCCGTTTCCCCGACGGGCACTGAATCGTGCGGGATGTTCGGAATAGACAGAAGGATGGTTTCGAGCGTCGTTTCGACAGTACGAAGCTCTTCATCAAGCTTCTTAATTTCTTCGCCCACTTCGCGCATCTCTTTAATAATATGATCAGCGTCTTTTTTCTCCCGTTTCAAAACGGCGACCTGCTGAGATACTTCATTGCGTTTTCCCTTCAGTTCTTCTACTTTACCGATAAGCTCTCTTCTCTTTTCGTCCAGCTCTTCAAACTTGTCAAAGTCAGATAAGTCTTCGCCTTTTGGAATGAGCTTCGCTTTTACCTCTTGAAAATTGGCTCTCAGCACCTTCGTATCAATCATGCCTAACAACTCCTATCTATTTTTATCGAAAATAAAAAAGAGCCCTCATCCCCTAAAAGGGACGAGAGCTCTCGCGTTGCCACCCTGATTGAAAACAAGCTCACACTTGCTTCCCGCTTTAACACATAACGGTTTTCCCGTAAATGCCTACTTGGTTTCAGCATTTCGCTCAAGGACGGATTCGGACAGCATCTTTCACCGATTCGCACCACCCATCGGCTCTCTTTGAAAGAGAGGCTTCCTACTGCTTCCTGTCAACGCTTTTCGATCTTTATTTGTGTTTATAATGTACTATAAGTATCAGCGGTTTTCAACTGTTTTATACAGCTGTTTCCTGCTTATGCTTTTCCGCCATCTTCACAAACAGCTCTGTCACCCGGTGATCATCCGTCAGTTCAGGATGGAACGAGCAGCCGAGGAAATTCCCCTGCTTTGCAGCCACGATGCGTCCGTTATGCTCACAAAGCACTTCAACATCTTCTCCGGCTTCTAAAATATGCGGCGCGCGAATAAATACACCCGTAAACGGCTCATCAAGGCCTTTAATCGTCAGATCAGCTTCAAAGCTGTCGACCTGACGGCCAAAGGAATTACGCTCGACGACAACGTTCAACAGCCCTAGATGAGCGTTATCCGTTCCCGCTATCTCTTTGGCTAAAATAATCAGACCGGCGCATGTGCCGAACATCGGCTTGCCTTGGGCGGCAAACTCGCGAAGCGGCTCCATAAAATGATACGTATCCATTAAACGCCGCATCGTCGTGCTTTCCCCGCCCGGCAGGATTAAGCCGTCGATGTCATTCAGCTGTTCAGGACGCTTAATGACGACACCTTTTGAACCACATGCTTCAATTGAACGAATATGTTCTCTTACTGCTCCTTGAAGTCCAAGTACACCAATTGTTAACATGCTTCCAGCTCTCCTATGGTTTTACCAGCCGCGTTCTTGCATACGCTGTTCCGGCAATAGATTTGAGATTTCGATTCCTTTCATTGCTGTGCCTAATTCTTTAGAAAGCTCAGCGATCAGTTTGTAGTCTGTGTAATGAGTCGTTGCTTCAACAATTGCTTTGGCGAATTTAGCAGGGTTGTCTGATTTGAAAATACCTGAACCGACAAATACGCCGTCAGCGCCAAGCTGCATCATCAATGCCGCGTCAGCAGGCGTCGCTACTCCGCCGGCAGCAAAGTTCACTACAGGCAGTTTGCCGTCACGCTTGATTTGAAGAAGCAGTTCATAAGGAGCGCCGAGGTTTTTAGCTTCAGTCATCAGCTCATCATCGCTCATCGCAACAACTTTGCGCACTTGCGCGTTTACTTTTCTCATATGGCGGACAGCTTCCACAATGTTTCCTGTTCCCGGTTCGCCTTTTGTACGAAGCATGGAAGCTCCTTCGGCGATACGGCGCGTTGCTTCGCCGAGATCACGGCAGCCGCATACGAACGGGACTGTATATTCGTTTTTATTTAAATGAAATTCTTCGTCAGCCGGAGTCAGAACTTCACTTTCATCGATGTAATCTACTCCCATTGCTTCAAGGACACGCGCTTCAACGATATGTCCGATACGCGCTTTTGCCATTACGGGAATGGATACAGCATTCATTACTTCTTCAACGATTGTCGGATCAGCCATGCGGGCAACACCGCCGGCAGCGCGAATATCAGCCGGAACGCGTTCTAACGCCATTACGGCAACAGCTCCCGCCTCTTCCGCAATCTTCGCTTGTTCAGCATTTACAACGTCCATGATGACGCCGCCTTTTTGCATTTCCGCCATGCCGCGTTTTACACGATCAGTACCTGTTTGAGCCATTATTTGGTCCCCCTAGTCAATGTATAGTTAGATAATTTCTATCTCTTATTGTATCCCAGAAATACAATATTTCATATGGGTATTCTTATTTTACAGCGAGATGAATAAGATAGATATCATTTTTTTACTAATAATTTGGTTTTTTCAGTATATTAAGCAAAAGAGCCCTAACTTTCATCAGAGCTCTTTCTTATTTCTTAAAACCAGCCTGTTACCGTGTCAACGGCGCTGTTCCAGATACCGGAGAAGAATCCGCCGATGCCGCGCATCATCTGAACAAACCAGTTTGCTTTATCTACATCATTTTTCGTTACAAGATTCACGCTGAACTCTTTGGATTTGAGGAAGCCATAGTCTTTGTCACTGCCTTTGTATGTAACTGTCAGCGTTCCGACTTTCGTTCCCTTTTTCACAGGAGCCGTGATTTCTTTTTTATCTAAAGTCACTTCGGCTTTATAGTTCTTTTCATCCCCGCTTTTCACAGGAATAGAAAGCGCCTTGTCAGTAACAATATCGACTTGCTTGTCTTTCCCTTTTTCAACGTCAATCGTTTTGTGCCCTTTTACTTGAGAGCCTTCAGGGTAAAGATCTTTCATTGAGAAATTGCTGTTAAATGCGTAATCGAGCATTTTTTTCGTTTCATCAAAACGTCCGGTATGCAGGTTGCCTTTTGCGTTTAATACAACGGTGATGACCCGCATTCCGTTCCGCTGTGCTGTACTTGTAAAACAAGATCCCGCAGAATCAGTAGAACCCGTTTTTAAGCCGTCAACGCCAGGGTATTCAGAAACAAGACCTTTTAACATGAAGTTCCAGTTCGGCATGTCCATTTCATCATCAGTGCCGGCTCTGAATTTCGTCTTAGCGATGCTTGTTGTTTTGAGAACTTCCGGATAATCAGTGATCAGGCGGTCTGCAAGAAGCGCCATGTCTTTAGCAGAAACTTCACTTTCTTCTTTAACGCCTTCTCCTTGCGGCTGCTTGCCGTGAAGGTCTTCATTCACAAGCCCTGTGGCATTTTTAAAATCATAGTTTGTCATACCTAATTCTTTGGCTTTCGCATTCATTTCAGCGACAAATTTCGTTTCAGTTCCGGCAAGAATTTCGGCAACTGCAATCGCGGCTCCGTTGGCAGAGTAAATCGCCATAGCCTGATACAGTTCTTTAACCGTGTATTTGCCGTCTTTTCGAAGGGGGACGTTTGATAAACTGTTGTCTTGAGAAATTTCATAGACATAATCATCAGGAGTATACGTTTGATCCCATTTCACTTTTCCTTCTTTAATGGCTTCCAGAAGCAGATATTCAGTCATCATTTTTGTCATGCTGGCAATCGGCAGTCTTTTGTCTGCATTTTTACTGTATAAAATTTTTCCCGATGAAGCCTCAATCATTATCGCAGCTGATGCGTTGACATCAATCGGGTCATTGCCGGCTGCCTCCGCTTTAGACATCGGAACAAAGCAAGTTGCGGCCAGTGCCAGTACCACTAATGACACCAACAGCTGTTTCCATTTCGTGATGTTCAATCTTACGACCTCCGTCATTCATTTTAAATCTATAATTAAGCCGTTAAGGACATATTCAAATTCAAAACACAACAGTATAAATTTTATCACACTCGATATAAAAAAAATAGACAGAGTCAGCGACCCTGTCAAATGTTTTTTATTTGTAACAATTATGAGATTGTGTAGTTTGGTGATTCTTTCGTAATTTGGACATCATGCGGATGACTTTCGCGAAGACCGGCACCTGTCATACGGATGAATTGAGCCTCTTCTCTTAAAGCACGCAAGTCTTTTGAACCGCAATATCCCATACCTGAACGAAGACCGCCGACAAGCTGATACACTGTTTCTTCTACAGGACCTTTGTACGGAGTCCGTCCTTCGATACCTTCAGGGACGAATTTCTTATTTTCTTCTTGGAAATATCGGTCTTTACTGCCTTTTTCCATGGCAGCGACAGATCCCATACCGCGATACACTTTAAATCTTCTGCCTTGATAGATTTCAGTCTCTCCCGGGCTTTCTGAAGTACCGGCAAGCAGGCTTCCGAGCATTACGGCATGTCCGCCTGAAGCCAACGCTTTCGTAATATCTCCTGAGAATTTAATACCGCCGTCTGCGATAATTGTCGCGCCGTGTTTTCTCGCTTCAGTGGCGCAATCATAAATGGCAGTGATCTGCGGTACGCCTACACCTGCAACGACGCGTGTCGTACAGATAGAACCAGGTCCGATTCCCACTTTGACAATATTTGCTCCGGCTTCAATCAGAGCTTTTGTCGCTTCAGCCGTTGCAACATTTCCCGCGATAATGTTCAGTTCAGGATATGTTTCACGGATTTTCGCAACTGTGTTCAGTACGCCTCTGGAATGTCCGTGAGCCGTATCAACCACGATAACGTCGACATTCGCTTCAACAAGCTTGCTGACGCGTGTCATTGTATCGCCTGTCACGCCTACCGCAGCGCCGACAATAAGGCGTCCGTGTTCATCTTTAGATGAATTCGGGAATTCGATAACCTTTTCAATATCTTTGATCGTGATAAGACCTTTTAATTTGTTTTGGTCATCCACTAACGGAAGTTTTTCAATTTTATGTTTCTGTAAGATTTTTTCTGCTTCGTCTAATGTGGTTCCCACAGGAGCCGTAACCAGCTCTTCTTTTGTCATGACATCACTGATTTTCATTGAATAATCAGAGATAAAGCGAAGATCACGGTTTGTAATGATACCGACAAGCTTTTGATCGTCTTTATTATCTACAATCGGAACACCGGAAATTCTGTATTTACCCATCAAATGCTCCGCATCGAATACTTGATGATCAGGTGTTAAAAAGAAGGGATTTGTAATAACGCCCCGTTCAGAACGTTTGACTTTGTCAACATGTTCAGCCTGCTGTTCGATGGACATGTTTTTATGGATAATGCCCAAGCCGCCCTGTCTGGCCATCGCAATCGCCATAGCTGATTCTGTTACTGTATCCATTCCCGCACTGATGACAGGAATATTAAGCTTTAACGTCTTTGTCAGTTCAACAGATAAATCCACATCACGCGGAAGTACGTCTGATTGAGCCGGTACGAGCAGTACATCATCGAACGTTAAGCCTTCTTTTGAAAATTTACTTTCCCACATTAGTAAATCCCCCTCTTTTCGGCAAAATATTATATGTAGATTATCAACTAGAAAACAGCATGTCAAGGAAGCGAAAAAGAGTTGAAATATTTAGATAAAGGAAAGGGTTTAAAAATACGTATGAGAGATCATGAGTGGAAAGAGTTATCATTATTTTATTCCGTAGAATCTTCCCAGAAATTTCTAAATAAAGTCTATACAGAAAGCGGCATGGAAGAACCAAAACGATATGCGTTTAAGAACAGTGAGCGCTTCATATTCTTTATCAAACACGCCGAGTCCTTTTATAAGCAGGCATCTCTTTCCCCTTTAGAAATTAAGCCTATTCTGTTGTTTTACGGGATGTCACAATTGCTGAAAGCCTGTCTTCTGACCACAGATCCAAGCTACCCAAGCCATGCCTCAGTACTCGCGCATGGCGTGACTGCCCGGAAACGCAAAAAGCAAAATTACTCCTTTAGGGATGATGAAGTGAAGGTGCAGCGCAATGGCTTATGTATTCATGTAATGAAGCACTTATTCGGAATAGCTGGTCTTGAGGAGGAACGGTATACGATGAAGAAATTGCTGACAGCCATTCCTGAATTGCATACTGTCTTTTACTTCCAAGAGAAAAAGAATTGGCTGACCCGAGTAGAGCTGAAAGATGACCTTATTTCAGTGCCTGAGCATGCGGTGATTCATTACAATATGTCTGATTCCCGCTTTGCTGAATATATCAGCCATCATTTGAAGTGGTCTTTTCTGAGGAAAGACCATAACCACTTGGTTTTTGAGGCTGACCCGATAGACAGAGAACCTTGGTCTTCACCAAATTTATTGTTTCACTTGGAGAAAAACCAATATTACATTCCCTCTCAGCGTGATCACTTCCTGCATCTTCCGGAAATGATTATTCATTATTTGGTTCTCTACAATATCGGGATGATTGCGAGATATGAAACGGAGTGGTGGTATGAACTGCTGACACAGCATGTCAGTGATGATTATGTAATGATCCGCCGGTTCTTAGAGGTCACGGAACGCAAACTTCCGTATTACGTTTCTAATTTCCTGAAGCAATACTTATAAACAAAAAAGGCAGCTCATGATGAGCTGCCTTTACCGTAATGATAGCTTGGCGGCGTCCTACTCTCACAGGGGGAAACCCCCGACTACCATCGGCGCTGAAGAGCTTAACTTCCGTGTTCGGCATGGGAACGGGTGTGACCTCTTCGCTATCGCCACCAAACCATTGAGAGTGTTCTCTCAAAACTAGATAACAGTAAGCATACATTCAAATTGGTTAAGTCCTCGATCGATTAGTATCTGTCAGCTCCATGTGTCGCCACACTTCCACCTCAGACCTATCAACCTGATCATCTTTCAGGGATCTTACTTCCTTGCGGAATGGGAAATCTCATCTTGAGGGGGGCTTCATGCTTAGATGCTTTCAGCACTTATCCCGTCCGCACATAGCTACCCAGCGATGCCCTTGGCAGAACAACTGGTACACCAGCGGTGCGTCCATCCCGGTCCTCTCGTACTAAGGACAGCTCCTCTCAAATTTCCTGCGCCCGCGACGGATAGGGACCGAACTGTCTCACGACGTTCTGAACCCAGCTCGCGTACCGCTTTAATGGGCGAACAGCCCAACCCTTGGGACCGACTACAGCCCCAGGATGCGATGAGCCGACATCGAGGTGCCAAACCTCCCCGTCGATGTGGACTCTTGGGGGAGATAAGCCTGTTATCCCCGGGGTAGCTTTTATCCGTTGAGCGATGGCCCTTCCATGCGGAACCACCGGATCACTAAGCCCGACTTTCGTCCCTGCTCGACTTGTAGGTCTCGCAGTCAAGCTCCCTTGTGCCTTTACACTCTGCGAATGATTTCCAACCATTCTGAGGGAACCTTTGGGCGCCTCCGTTACCTTTTAGGAGGCGACCGCCCCAGTCAAACTGCCCACCTGACACTGTCTCCCCGCCCGATAAGGGCGGCGGGTTAGAAGGTCAATACAGCCAGGGTAGTATCCCACCGATGCCTCCACCGAAGCTGGCGCTCCGGTTTCCAAGGCTCCTACCTATCCTGTACAAGCTGTACCAACATTCAATATCAGGCTGCAGTAAAGCTCCACGGGGTCTTTCCGTCCTGTCGCGGGTAACCTGCATCTTCACAGGTACTATAATTTCACCGAGTCTCTCGTTGAGACAGTGCCCAGATCGTTGCGCCTTTCGTGCGGGTCGGAACTTACCCGACAAGGAATTTCGCTACCTTAGGACCGTTATAGTTACGGCCGCCGTTTACTGGGGCTTCAATTCGCACCTTCGCTTACGCTAAGCGCTCCTCTTAACCTTCCAGCACCGGGCAGGCGTCAGCCCCTATACTTCGCCTTACGGCTTCGCAGAGACCTGTGTTTTTGCTAAACAGTCGCCTGGGCCTATTCACTGCGGCTCTCTCGGGCTTGCACCCTAACAGAGCACCCCTTCTCCCGAAGTTACGGGGTCATTTTGCCGAGTTCCTTAACGAGAGTTCTCTCGATCACCTTAGGATTCTCTCCTCGCCTACCTGTGTCGGTTTGCGGTACGGGCACCTCTCACCTCGCTAGAGGCTTTTCTTGGCAGTGTGGAATCAGGAACTTCGCTACTATAATTCGCTCGCCATCACAGCTCAGCCTTCACGGGAAACGGATTTGCCTATTTCCCAGCCTAACTGCTTGGACGCGGATATCCAATACCGCGCTTACCCTATCCTCCTGCGTCCCCCCATTGCTCAAATGGTGAGGAGGTGGTACAGGAATATCAACCTGTTATCCATCGCCTACGCCTTTCGGCCTCGGCTTAGGTCCCGACTAACCCTGAGCGGACGAGCCTTCCTCAGGAAACCTTAGGCATTCGGTGGAGGGGATTCTCACCCCTCTTTCGCTACTCATACCGGCATTCTCACTTCTAAGCGCTCCACAAGTCCTTCCGGTCTTGCTTCACAGC
>NZ_CP047644.1:0-10000 GCF_009906915.1 Bacillus sp. AM1(2019) | reverse complement strand
CCAATGACCCTCCCCGGTTGAGCCGGGGGCTTTCACATCAGACTTAAGAAACCGCCTGCGAGCCCTTTACGCCCAATAATTCCGGACAACGCTTGCCACCTACGTATTACCGCGGCTGCTGGCACGTAGTTAGCCGTGGCTTTCTGGTTAGGTACCGTCAAGGTGCCGCCCTATTTGAACGGCACTTGTTCTTCCCTAACAACAGAGCTTTACGATCCGAAAACCTTCATCACTCACGCGGCGTTGCTCCGTCAGACTTTCGTCCATTGCGGAAGATTCCCTACTGCTGCCTCCCGTAGGAGTCTGGGCCGTGTCTCAGTCCCAGTGTGGCCGATCACCCTCTCAGGTCGGCTACGCATCGTTGCCTTGGTGAGCCGTTACCTCACCAACTAGCTAATGCGCCGCGGGTCCATCTGTAAGTGGTAGCCGAAGCCACCTTTTATGTCTGAACCATGCGGTTCAAACAACCATCCGGTATTAGCCCCGGTTTCCCGGAGTTATCCCAGTCTTACAGGCAGGTTACCCACGTGTTACTCACCCGTCCGCCGCTAACATCAGGGAGCAAGCTCCCATCTGTCCGCTCGACTTGCATGTATTAGGCACGCCGCCAGCGTTCGTCCTGAGCCAGGATCAAACTCTCCGATAAAGTAGTTTGACTGACTACGCACATCGCTGTGCGATTTATTTAAAACTTTGAATTAACAGGTACGTTTTGTCTTGTTTAGTTTTCAAAGAACTTTTCTCACTTCTCTCGAAGCGACCTCTTAATCATAACATTTTTAGTTTGCTAGGTCAATACTTTTTTAAAAAATATTTTCGCTAGGCTTGCCTTTCTATTAAAAAGACAACAAAAATGATTATATCAGCATCATCACTGTGTGTCAAAGCTTTTTTTCATTTCTTTATATAGTAAAAGCGCAGCCTGTTACAGCTGCGCTTTTACGTTTATACTTCTTCCGTTTCTTCCGGCTGCTCTTCTTCATTCTTTTCCACAAGCGCCACAGTGGCTACATGCTCTTGATCAGACATGCGGATCAGACGGACGCCTTTTGTTACGCGTCCTGTAGTGGAGATATCATTAATATCCATTCTGATTAACACGCCGCTTGCCGTAATAATCATTAAGTCCTCTTCGCCTTTTGTTGCTTTCACGGTTACTAACGGACCGTTGCTGTCAGTGATTTTACATGTTTTAAGGCCTTTTCCGCCCCGGCTTTGAACTCTGTATTCTGAAGCCGGTGTGCGTTTGCCGTAGCCGTTTTCTGTCACTATGAGGACGTGGGAGTCTTCTTCAAGAATCTCCATGCCTACCACAACATCATCGTCTGTCAGCGTGATGCCTTTAACACCCGCAGCTGTTCGTCCCATTTGTCTTACATCTTCTTCAGGGAAACGGATCAGCAAACCGTTCTTCGTTCCGATGATGATTTGTTTCTTGCCGTCAGTCAGGCGGACGGCCATCAGTTCATCGTCTTCCCGGAGACCCAGGGCGATCAGCCCGTTATTCCGTATATTCGCAAACTGGGACAGTGCCGTACGTTTCGACACCCCTTGTTTGGTCGTAAAGAAGAGGTATTGCTCCTCATCAAACGTGCTGACCGGAATAATAGCATTAATCCATTCGCCTTTTTCAACTTCCAGAAGGTTAATAATCGGAATGCCTTTTGCCGTACGGCCGTATTCAGGGATTTCATATCCTTTAGAACGGTAGACCTTCCCTTTATTAGAGAAGAACAGGATCGTATCGTGCGTTGATGTGGAAATTAAGTGTTCCACAAAGTCATCTTCATTCGTTCCCATTCCCTGTACGCCTTTTCCGCCCCGTTTTTGGCTGCGGTATGTGGACGCCGGGAGACGTTTAACATAGCCGTTATGGGTCAGTGTGATGACGATGTTTTCTCTCTCGATAAGATCTTCATCTTCAATTGTTTCAAGACCGGACGTCACGATTTCAGTGCGTCTCTCATCATTGAAACGCTCTTTGATTTCATTAAGTTCTTCACGGATGATCTCAAGAACTCTTTCTTCATTGGCTAAAATATCTTTCAGCTCGGCGATAAGCGCAACAAGTGATTGATATTCCTCTTCAATCTTTTCGCGCTCCAGACCGGTTAATCGCTGAAGGCGCATATCCAGAATGGCTTGCGCTTGTTTTTCAGTCAGTGAGAATTGTTCGATCAAACCCGTTCTCGCAATTTCAGCCGTCTGGGAACTGCGGATAAGAGAAATAACGGCATCTAAATGATCGAGAGCGATTCTTAAACCTTCCAGAATGTGAGCTCTCGCTTCCGCTTTGCGGAGTTCGTAAGCCGTTCTGCGCCGGATCACAACCTTTTGGTGATCAAGATAATGCTCCAGACATTGTTTCAGGCTCAGCACCTTCGGCTGTCCGTCAACGAGCGCCAGCAGGTTGATTCCGAAAGACGTCTGCAGGGCCGTTTGTTTGTACAGGTTATTCAAAATGACGTGAGCATTGGCGTCACGGCGGATCTCAATGACGATTCTCATTCCGTTACGGTCGGATTCGTCTCGCAGGTCGGTAATTCCTTCGATTTTTTTGTCCCGGACAAGATCTGCGATTTTTTCAATTAATCTCGCTTTGTTCACCTGATAAGGAAGTTCCGTAACAATAATTCTTTCTTTTCCTGATGATGTCTCTTCGATTTCAGCCTTAGCCCGGATTGTGATTGATCCCCGTCCGGATTCATATGCCTTGCGGATGCCGCTCCGGCCCAAAATCTGACCAGCAGTCGGAAAATCCGGGCCCGGGATGTATTCCATCAGCTCCTGGTTTGTAATCTCAGGATTCTCACTTACGGCAAGCACGCCTTCAATGACTTCTCCAAGCTGATGCGGAGGAATGTTTGTCGCCATTCCGACCGCAATACCGGCAGCCCCGTTTACGAGCAGATTCGGAAATCTCGAAGGCATGACGGCAGGCTCTCTTTCTGAACCGTCATAGTTATCTTGATAGTCAATCGTGTCTTTCGTAATGTCACGCAGAATTTCCATTGCGATTTTTGACATTCTCGCTTCTGTGTAACGCATCGCGGCCGCTGAGTCGCCGTCAACCGAACCGAAGTTGCCGTGTCCGTCAACAAGCATGTAGCGGTAGTTAAAATCCTGCGCCATTCTGACCATTGATTCGTAAACCGCTGAGTCACCGTGCGGGTGGTACTTACCGATAACTTCACCGACGATACGGGCAGATTTTTTATATGGTTTGTCACTGGTCATGCCTAAATCATTCATTGCGTACAAAATCCGTCTGTGAACCGGCTTCAGACCGTCACGCACATCCGGAAGCGCCCGGGATACGATAACGCTCATTGCATAGTCCAGAAAGGATGTCCGCATTTCCTGACTGATATTGACTTCACGTACTTGTGGTGTGTTTTGTTCACTCATTAAAAAAACCTCCCTGAAGTATCACATGAAATAATGTGGGAGTAGATTGTCCATTATGATCTTCAATACGATTTCACTATTCTCCATTATATCAATAAACTTGTGTTTATACACATTAATTTAGTAGAATATACGGGTTTTGCGGGTTTTCAGAGGCTTTAGAAGCCGCTTTGAGAAAAAAGCCTTATTTCTTAACGAAAATAAGGCTTTCTTGGTTAAATATCAAGATTTTTCACGTATCTGGCGTTTGCTTCTATGAAGTTTCTCCGCGGTTCTACTTTGTCACCCATCAGCATTTCAAAAGTCTCGTCAGCGTCCATTGCATCTTCAAGATTGACTTGCAGAAGCGTTCTGGTCGCAGGGTCCATTGTCGTTTCCCAAAGCTGAGTCGCGTTCATTTCTCCAAGACCTTTATAACGCTGGAGGCCGGGCTTAGGCGATTGCGGAAGCTCTTTTAACAGCTCATCAAGCTGCTTATCGTTATAAGCGTATTCCACCCGTTTTCCCTGCTGCACTTTATAAAGCGGCGGCTGGGCAATGTAGACATAGCCGTTTTCGATGATTTCCCGCATGTATCTGTAGAAGAACGTTAATAAAAGCGTTCTGATGTGGGCGCCGTCAACATCGGCATCCGTCATGATGACCACTTTATGATAACGCGCTTTTTCAAGATTAAAATCTTCTCCGATTCCTGTTCCGAGGGCCGTGATCATTGATCTGACCTCATTGTTTGAGAGAATCTTATCAAGTCTGGCTTTCTCAACGTTCAGAATCTTACCGCGCAGCGGCAGAATGGCTTGGAAATGACGGTCCCGTCCCTGTTTCGCTGATCCGCCCGCAGAGTCACCCTCTACGATATACAGCTCGGAAATGCTCGGATCTTTAGAAGAACAGTCCGCCAGTTTGCCCGGCAGATTGGAAATCTCAAGCGCACTTTTGCGGCGGGTCAATTCCCGCGCTTTTTTCGCTGCCATCCGCGCTCTTGCGGCCATTAAACCTTTTTCAACGATTTTGCGGGCTGAATCCGGATTTTCAAGAAGGAATGTTTCCAGCGCAGAAGAAAACAGCGTATCAGTGATCGTTCTCGCTTCAGAGTTGCCGAGCTTGGTTTTCGTCTGCCCTTCGAATTGCGGATCAGGGTGCTTAATTGAAATAATGGCAGTCAGCCCTTCTCTCACATCATCCCCGCTTAAATTCGGATCATTTTCTTTGAAAATCCCTTTTCTTCTTGCATAGTCGTTTATGACACGGGTCAGACCGGTTTTAAATCCGGCTTCGTGCGTGCCGCCTTCGTATGTGTTGATATTATTTGTGAAAGAATAAATATTGCTTGTATAGCTGTCGTTGTATTGCAATGCAACTTCAACCGTTATGCCGTCTTTCTCGCCTTCGATATAAATCGGCTCTTCATGAACGACTTCTTTGGAACGGTTTAAGTACTCAACATAGCTTTTGATTCCGCCTTCGTAGTGGTACTCGTTTTTCCGTTCTTGTCCTTCACGTTTGTCTTCAATCGTGATGTTTACGCCTTTTGTCAGGAAGGCCAATTCCCGGACACGGTTTGAAAGCAGATCATAGTCGTATACAGTTGTTTCTTTGAAGATTTCCGGATCCGGAACGAAGTGCGTAATCGTTCCGGTCTTATCAGTATCACCGATCACTTCAAGATCGGCCACAGGCACACCGCGCTCGTACGCCTGATAGTGGATTTTTCCGTCACGATGAACCGTAACGTCAAGAGTAGTCGACAAGGCGTTTACGACGGACGCCCCTACACCGTGAAGACCGCCGGATACTTTATATCCGCTTCCGTCAAATTTACCGCCGGCGTGGAGAACGGTCATGATGACTTCAACCGCAGGGCGGCCCATCTTCTCCTGGATACCGACCGGAATTCCGCGCCCGTTGTCCTTAACGGTAATGCTGTTATCTTTTTCAATCTCGATATTAATATCTGTACAATAACCGGCCAGGGCCTCGTCAATACTGTTATCGACGATTTCCCACACCAAGTGGTGAAGGCCTTTGCTGTTAGTTGATCCGATGTACATCCCCGGTCTCTTTCGAACAGCTTCCAAACCTTCTAATACCTGTATCTGATTCTCATCATAACTATTTTGCTGCTGTTCCATAGCCATGCACATTCACCTACACTTTTCTTAAACGATATATTCATTGTAAAGATCCGCTAAGAATCTATTTCTAACATAAATTGCGCACGTTTCTTCAGTGTGCCGGAAGATAAGGGAGAGTAATATATATTCTCAGTCGTGACTACGATAGACTTTGGCGTGCCGTTTACGGACGGCACTACTTTTTCTTTCTGTCTGTCCAGAAATTCTTCAACAATCGGCGATACATTGACCTTGCAGTCAAAAATGCCGACGATATCGCGTGTTGAAACGACAAAGTCGTCACCTAAATGAATATACAATCGCTCACCTCATTTCTTCACTTCACTAACGTACCGTTTTCCACACGGAACATTCCTGCTTGATGTAAGGTATCGTGGTCAATGCCATCCACGCTTGTCGTGGTGACAAATGTCTGCACACGGCCTTGGATCGTATGAAGCAAATGGGACTGTCGGTAATCATCCAGCTCGCTTAGTACATCATCCAAAAGTAAAATGGGGTATTCTCCGATTTCTTCATGAATCAAATCTATTTCGGCCAGCTTCAAAGACAAAGCCGTCGTACGCTGCTGTCCCTGTGAACCGTACGTCTGCACATCGCGTCCGTTCACATAAAAAAGGACATCATCCCGATGCGGTCCGAATAATGTGACGCCTCGTTCTATTTCTTTTTCTTTTAATTTCGAAAAAGACTCCTGGTAGCTGTTACCTATTTTCGACAAATCTTTGGGATCTGATACATCAAGCGCCGTGTGATACTTAAGCGCCAGTTCTTCAAGTCCCCGGGAAATGCCGGAATGGATCGGCTGCGCCCATTTTTCAAGCTGTGCCGTAAACTGCAGACGTTTGGCGACAACTTTTGCGGCTGCTTCAATCAGCTGATCAGTGAGAACGTCAAGCATAGTCCGGTCAGTCTGTTTCCGGCTTTGCAGCTGTTTCAGAAAATGATTCCGCTGTGAAAGGATTTTTTGATAAAGAGATAAATCATACAGATAAACGGCAGAAACCTGCCCGATCTCCATATCGAGAAATCTCCTCCTCACCTGAGGGCTTCCTTTGACGAGATTTAAATCCTCAGGGGCAAACATAATGGTGTTCAGCGCTCCGACATACTGACTGAGTTTTTGCTGCTCTATATGATTGACCTTGCCCTTTTTACCTTTTTTGGAGATGACAAGCTGCATCGGGATGTCCCCGTTGCGCTTCATCACTCTTCCTTCTATTTTAGCATAGTCTTCGTCCCACCGTATAAGTTCTTTGTCATTTGAGGTGCGGTGTGATTTTGCCATCGAAAGGACATAGATGGCTTCCATCAGATTGGTTTTGCCTTGGGCATTTTCCCCGATGATCACATTCACCTTGTTTTCGAATTGAAGCTCAGCGCGCTCATAATTACGGTAGGATGTTAATTCTAAATTTTGGATATACAACCGCTGTCACCCGCTTTAATTGACGACTTGAAATGAACCAAATCCTTCAATCGCGACCACGTCTCCAACGTAAAGCTTTCTGCCGCGGCGATTGTCAGGTTCATTGTTGACAGTCACCTCATGCTCGCTCAGAAACCATTTCGCCATGCCGCCGGACTGAATTACATCGGCTAATTTTAAAAACTGGCCAAGCGTAATCATTTCTGTATCAATCGAAATCGGATTTGCCATAAATATCGACCTCTTTCAAATATCACTAATATCTAATTGTACTAAAAAATCCTGAAATAAGGAAAGGGAAAACTTGAGGGAGCGGCTGATGAATAGAAAAGCTGCCGAACTAAGCCGGCAGCACATTCTGTTTGATTAATACGTTCTGACCGGAAGGATGAGCTGAACGATGGTTTCATCATTCGGCGTACGGATAAGAAACGGTCTCATCGCTCCCGTAAAGCTGATACGGATGTCCGCTCCTTCAAGTACTTTCAGTGCGTCCATCATATATTTTGGACTGAATGAAATATTTAATTCCTCGCCGTCAATCCGGTCAGCCAGCACAGCTTCGACCACTTTTCCGATTTCCGGAGAATTTGATGAAATTTCAAGCGAATCCGCCGGTTTGGCAGAAAGCTTTACAACGTTGTTGCGGCCTTCTCTCGCCAATAAAGAAGCACGGTCTATCGCCTGTAAAAATTCCTTCGTGTTCACGACGATTTCCGTTTTGCTTTCCTGCGGAATTAAGCTGGTCGTGTCCGGATAGTTTCCGTCAAGCAATCTTGAGAAGAACAATACGTTTTTCGCTTTGAACAGAACTTGGGTTTCTGTAATCACGATATCAACCAGTTCTTGGTTGTCATCAAGAATTTTGCTCAGCTCGGTTAAGCTTTTCCCGGGAATGACCACGTTATAAGAGCTGTCTTCCGGAATATCAAGCTTCGCCTTTCTTAAAGCGAGTCGGTGGCTATCCGTGGCAGTGCATAATAATTCACCGTTTTCAACTTTCCAGTTTACACCTGTCAAGATAGGGCGTGTTTCTGAGGCGGACACAGCGAACACGGTTTGGCGGATCAGGTTTTTCAAAAGATCCGTCGGAATCTGAATGGCGTGATGCTCTTCGATTTGCGGTAGATGCGGATATTCATCTGCATCAAGGCCGTTTAAATTAAATTCGGCTTTTCCGGAACGGATAATCGTTAAATATTGATTTTGAACTTCGATTTCAACAGTCGCCATCGGCAGTTTTTTAACGATTTCGCTGAAGAAACGCGCTTGCAGCACGATACTTCCCGGCTGATCGATCGTCACGATTTCTTTATCATCTTCTTCTTTCGGAATGAATGACTCGATTGAAATATCAGAGTCACTTCCTGTGAAAGATACTCCTTCATCTGAGGCGACGATCTTAATACCGGTGAGAATGGGAATTGTGGTTCTGGATGAAACGGCTTTTAGAACGTCTTGTACACTTTCGACTAAACGATCTTTTTGAATCGTAAATTTCATGTTTATCCTCCTAACGGATAATATAATTAATATATTTTAAAAATAGCAGTAGTAATAGTAGGGCCTGTGGATTTGTGGATAAGTTGTGAAAAAGACAGGAAACACAGCCTATCCACATGTGGACAGACTGTGTATGGCTATGAAAAAGTTATTCACACTTTCCCCGATTCATCCGAGGACACTATTATTTAAGCAGTTCTTTTATTTCTTTCACCTGCTGCTGAAGCTGCTCGTCATCAATCAGCAGTTTTGAAATCTTTTCATGGGCGTGAATGACGGTTGTATGGTCTCTCCCGCCAAATTCTTCCCCGATTTTAGGCAAAGAAGAATCCGTCATTTCTCTTGAAAGATACATCGCAATTTGTCTTGGGAACGCCACGGATTTCGTGCGCTTTTTCGCTTTGAAATCTTCAAGCTTAATGTTGAACTGCTGTCCGACGATCCGCTGAATCTCTTTTATCGTAATGACCTTCGGCTTTGAAGACGGAATAATATCTTTCAATGCTTCTGCAGCCAGGTCTGCGTTAATGTCTTTATTGATTAAGGATGAATAGGCGACAACCCGGATTAATGCCCCTTCCAGTTCGCGGATGTTGCTGTCAATCTGATTTGCGATGTAAAGCATGACCTCGTTCGGAATATCAAGGCCTTCCGCCTTCGCTTTCTTTCTCAGGATGGCAATCCGCGTTTCCAGATCCGGCGGTGTGATATCCGTAATCAATCCCCATTCGAACCGCGAACGCAGGCGGTCTTCAAGGGTCGGGATCTCTTTCGGCGGTCTGTCGCTGGAAATCACGATTTGTTTGCTTTCTTCATGAAGCGTGTTGAATGTATGGAAAAACTCTTCCTGTGTTTGTTCTTTTCCGGCTAAAAATTGAATATCATCTATCAAAAGTACATCAACGTTCCGGTAGCGGTTGCGGAAATCAACGGCTTTATTATCGCGGATTGAGTTGATGAATTCATTTGTGAATTTTTCAGAAGACAGGTACACCACTTTGGCTGAAGGATTATGATCAATGACATAATGGCCGATCGCGTGCATTAAGTGGGTTTTTCCTAAGCCGACTCCCCCGTATATAAATAAAGGGTTGTACGCTTTAGCGGGTGCTTCCGCCACAGCCAGTGATGCTGCATGGGCGAATCGGTTTCCCGATCCGATGACGAATGTGTCGAATGTATATTTCGGGTTGAGCATGCTTTGGGGAAAATCAGACGGTTCCTCTTTTGCCGCTTTTTTCACTTGCGGTTTCGGTAAAAAGTCTTCTTCGTCCTGATTTTGAGGAATGACAAATTTGACGCTCAATTCTTCCCCGGTTAATTCATATATGGTATCTGCAATGAGATGTAAGTACCTGGACTCCAGCCAGTCTCTGGCAAATTCATTAGGAGCGGTGATGGTTAAGGTATCTCCTTGCAGCGAATGGGCTTTCGTCGACTTCATCCAAGTTTCGAAACTCGGTTTGCTTAGCTTTTTCTCAATTTGAGCTAGAGCTTGATTCCAAAGATCCAATATATTCTCCAT